>CAKSLF010000004.1 GCA_934466455.1 uncultured Oscillospiraceae bacterium
TTTTGACAGCACCGATACGACAGGCATCATCTGTGCCCCCCGCCGCAGGGAGGCGGAAAACCCACGCTTTGCGGCGGGGAGCAAAAGGCACTTTGCGGACTTTGCCCGCAAAAAAGCGGGAACAATACCTGTTCCCGCCGCAAGTATGTTTACATCTCGCTCCAATTCTGCAAAAAGCCCGCTGCGGGGCTTTTCCTGCGCCCCCACCGCAGGGAGGCGGTAAGCTTTTGACAGCACCGATACGACAGACATCATCTGTGCCCCCCGCCGCAGGGAGGCGGAAAACCCACGCTTTGCGGCGGAGAACAAAAAGCAAATGGGCTTGCGGATTTTGCCCGCAAAAAAGCGGGAACAATACCTGTTCCCGCCGCAAGTATGTTTACATCTCGCTCCAACCCTCGGAAATTACCTCCGGCAGGAGCTTTCCTGCGGAAAGCTCCGTTATATCCCGCTCAAATTTGAGCACGGCTTCCTCCCGAAGGCGCAAAACGGTGCTCACGCCCTCGCCGAACTCGGTGCTCAAAACAAGGATACCGTGCTCGTTTAGGTAATATTCCAGTTTTCCGAAAAAATCATATCCGCAGCAAAGGCGAATATCCGCACTTTGCGCCATTGTTTTTATCTCTGCGGCGGCAAGGGCGATTTTTGCCCCCTCGGTATATGCCCGAACAAGCCCGCCCACGCCGAGAAGCGTTCCGCCGAAATAGCGGGTCACGACCACGCACACATCAACAAGCCCCGCCCCGTTTATCACATTGAGCACGGGCACGCCGCCCGTGCCCTGGGGCTCGCCGTCGTCGCTTGCACGCTTTATCTGCCCCTCCCGCAGGGAATAGGCATAGACATTATGGGTTGCGTCCCGATACTTGGTGCGCATTTCGTTTATAAAGGCTATTGCCTCCTCCTCCGAGGAAACCGGAGCGATATGCCCGATAAAGCGGGATTTCTTCTCCGTAAATTCGTCCTCGGCAAAGGCTTTTACCGTTTTGTATTCTGCCATTTTTGCTCCTTAAAGACCAAGCAGCCCCGTAACCTCCGTGCGCAGAGCCGCCCCCTGCTCCTTTGCGGCGGTTTCGCTTTCCGCCTTTACGGAATAGTATATTTTTATCTTCGGTTCCGTGCCGGAGGGGCGGACGATAAAGCCGCAGCCGCCCTCGAGAGTATATTCTGTCATATTTGCCTCCGGAGCAAAGTCCTTTGCCTCCAAAACGGCTTTTCCGCAGACTGCCTTCGGCGGCTGTTCCCGAAGATTTTTCATAATCCCGGCTATGCGCTTTGCGCCCTCGGCTCCTTCGCAATAAAAATTATCCTGAAAATCGTAACAGACCCCAAGCTCGCTTTGGATTTTTTCAAGTGCTTTGCCAAGGGTCGTTCCTCTCATCTTCCAATAGCTTGCCATCTCGCAGATAAGCAGGGCTGCGTCGATTCCGTCCTTATCCCGCACATAGGTGCCGGAAAGATAGCCGCAGCTTTCCTCAAAGCCGAAAATAAAGCGTTCCGGGTGCTCCTCCGCCTCAAGCTCCGAGATCACCCTTCCGATAAAGCGGAAGCCGGTGAATACCTTGCGCATTTCCACGCCGTAATGCGCCGCAACCTCGTCCGCAAGGCGGGTTGATACAATCGAGCGCACCGCAACGGGTTTTTCCGGCATATCGCCGTTTTCCGTCCTTGCACGGCAGATAAAATCGAGCAGCAAAACGCCGATTTCGTTTCCGCTGAAGAGGCGGAAGCCCTCCGCCTCCCGGCTTGCAACGCCTACTCTGTCGGCGTCCGGGTCCGTTGCAAAAACAATGTCGGCGTTTTCCCTCTCGCCCTGAGCAAGCGCAAGGGCAAGTGCCTCTTTAAGCTCCGGGTTCGGGAACGGGCAGGTGGTAAAGCTGCTGTCCGGGCGTTCCTGCTCCCGCACCATAGAAATGTTGCCGAAGCCCGCAAGGGAAAGGGCGTTTATTACCGGAATCGCACCCGTTCCGTTAAGGGGGGTATACACTACGGAGAGGTCGTTACCGCAATGGTGGGCACGGTCAACGCCCTCCTTGATTACTCTTGCGTAATATCTGCGCCAAAAGCTTTCCGGAATTATGATAATTTTCTTTTCTGCGGCTGCCTGTTCAAAATCCCGCAGCCTTGCCCCACGCAGAACATCGACCTTTTCTATCTCGTTGGTTATCTCTGCCGCAACCTCCGGGGAAATCTGGCAGCCGTCGCTTCCGTAAACCTTATACCCGTTATATTTTGCGGGGTTATGGCTTGCGGTTACAACTATTCCGGCGTCGCAAAAGCGTTCCCGCACCGCATAGGAAAGCATGGGGGTGGGGGCGGGCGCACCGTAGAGCCAAACCTTTATTCCGCTTTCCGCAAGAACGCAGGCGGCGTCCCTTGCAAAGCGTTCGGAATTTTTTCTTGTATCATAGGCGATGGCTACGCTTGGCTCGCCGCCTTTTTTCAAAAGATAGTTTGCAAGCCCCTGAGTTGCCTGGCGCACGGTATAGATGTTCATTCGGTTTGTTCCTGCGCCGAGAACTCCCCTCAAGCCCGCCGTTCCGAAATCGAGGCTCTTAAAAAAGCGGTCGTATATTTCCTCCCCGTTGCCTTCTATTCCGGCAAGGTCGGCGGAAAGCTCCTCGTCCCGCACAAAATTTTTCCATTCGATATATTTTTCCGTTTCGGACATAAAAAAATCCTCCCGCAGCAAAATTTTTGTATATAGCACGGTTTCCAAAGGGCGCAGGCGCAAAAGCGGCGCAGGCGCAAAAAACCTCACTATGATTATAACCCTTACGGGGCGGCGGCGCAACTCTTTTTGCGTCTTCTTACAAAACAAAAATGTGCGCCGAAAAAACGGCGCACATAGCTTTGCGGTAATCAGTCCTCGCTGTCAAAGGGCTTATTAAAGTGGGCAATTCCCGCAATATCCGTTACCGGAAGGGAGAAGGTTATGCCCGAGCCTTCGCTGTTAAGCCCGACCTTGCGGGCGATAGCCTGCATTATGCCGGTGCGGGCTTCGTTATCGGTCACTATAAGGATAAGCTCCTTTTCCGGGTGAATCGAAATTCCGAAAAAGCTTTCCGTTTCGTTAAGACCCGCTCCGTGGGCGTACATAACCGTGCCGCCCCTTGCGCCGGCGTTTCTTGCGGCATCCATAACATCATCGGAATATCCGCGGTTTACTATTGTTATAATCAGCGTATATACGCTCTTTCTCTCATCCATGGTTTTAACCCTCCTCCGCAGAAGCGTTGGTAAGATATTGCAGAACTTTTACTCCGGCTACGCTTTGGATCGGAACCGCAAAGGCAATTCCGCCGCCGGGCTTTGCAAATTCCATTTTTTCCGAAATTGCGGTTATAACATCGTGTGTTTCGTCCGTTTTTGAAAAGCACAAAACAACATCTTTTTCCGTTGCGCCAAGCCCGAACATTTCAAGAATACTTGATGTTGCGGTTCCTCGGCCGGGACAGATAAGGCTTACATAAACGCCGCGGCTTTTGGTTACTTCAATAACCTCCTCGCCAAGGCCGCGCTGCACCACGGTAAAGATGATATCCATCTTATCATAATGGTTGGTCGCCGCAAGGTCCTGTGCAGGGGAATTAGTCAGGGTGCTCATTTCATTTCTCCTTTTGAAAGATAAAGGGGGGCTTCTGTTTTATTCAAAATCGATGACAAGGTCATCGTCCTGTACAAATTCGGTAACCTCTCCGGAAATATCCGTAATGGTTTCCGTTTCTTTTTTCGCCATGCGTTTTTCCTTTACCGCATAGACTGCGCCGAGTATCTGTATTGTAACAAGGGGGGTCATTGCGACCATTGCAACAACGCCAAAGCCGTCCATAAGCACATTTCCGCCGATGGCTGCGCAGGCACCGGTTGCAAAGGGCAAAAGGAAGGTAGCCGTCATGGGACCGGAGGCAACGCCGCCGGAATCGAAGGCTATTGCGGTAAAAATCTTTGGAGTAAAGAACATAAGCCCAAGGGCTATTGCATAACCGGGGATAAGCAAAAACCAAATCGAAAGCCCGGTTAAAACCCTTATCATGGCAAGCCCGACGGAAACGCACATTCCTATCATAAGGGCAGCCATAATGGCTTTTCTGGAGATTGCGCCGCCGGTAACATCCTCAACCTGGGCGGTAAGAACATGAACGGCAGGCTCCGCCGCAACAATAAAGAAGCCTACAAGCATACCTACGGGAATAAGTATCCAGTTGTATTCAAGAGCGGCAAGCGCACCGCCCATAAATGTTCCCGTCGGCAAAAAGCCGACATTGACGGCGGTTAGGAATATCACCAAACCAATATATGTATATACCACACCTATAAGCGTCTTTGCAAGAGTTTTTTTCGGAAGTTTTAAGAAAAAGACCTGGAAGAAGAGATAAATCCCCAAAATCGGAGAAAGCGCAAGCGCAACCTCCTTTGCATATATCGGGAACGCCTCAAGATATATCCCGGCGATTGCGGCAAAGGTTGCCGCCTCCGGAATTGCGGAGATCTCATATACCGCCTCCTCTTTTATAAAGAGGGACATAAGCAGAACCGTCAAAATAGGACCCACGGAGCAAAGCCCGACCAAGCCGAAGCTGTCGTCCTGGGAGGATTCGCCGCCTCTTACGGAGGCGATACCGACGCCGAGAGCAAGAATAAACGGAACGGTTATCGGTCCCGTTGTAACGCCGCCGGAATCAAAGCCGATTGCCAAATATTCCGGGTTTGCAAAAAACGCCGCAGTAAAAACCACGATATAGAGAACAAAAAACACCTTTGATAGATCAAGCTCAAGCATGATCCTCAGCACGGAGAACATGAGAAAAAGCCCGACGCCGATCGCAACGGCATAGATAAGGGCGGTTCCCACGGAAATATCCGTTCCGAAAAGGGTGAACATTGTTATTGCGGGCATCTGCTTTCCGAGAACCTGCAGATCCGGTTCCGCTATCGTGATGAGTATACCGAGTATAAGTGATGTAAGTATGAAAAGAACAAGGCTTTTTCTCTCAACAAGCTTGTTGCCTATCTGGTTTCCCATCGGGGTCATGCCTATATCTGCGCCGAGAGTAAAAATCGCCATTCCTATTATAAGAAACACGGTGCTGGATAAAAAAAGTGCCAATACTCCTCCGGGCATAGGCGCAATCGTAAAATGCAGCAGCAAAATAACGCCCGCTACGGGAAGTACGGCTGATGATGTTTCTTTTAATTTTTCTGCGATCTCTCGTTTCAAAGCGGGAGTCCCCTTTCGATTGGGTTTATTACATAAAAAGTTATGTTTTTGAAGTTATGCGATAGAAAAATACCTCTTTATTCATATTATATCCGCCGCTGCGGAAAAATGCATTAGACAAAAGCGGGCAAATGTCCGTTTTTTGCCTAAATGAATAATCTGCTTCATATTTTAACATATATAAAAGTTTTGTGTCAACCCAAAAACACAAATTAACCCGTGAAATATTAAACGGAAAAGAAAAAAAGCCCGGCAAAAAAAAGCCGGGCTTTTGTCTTTTTTCCGTTTGCGGAATCAGTCCATACCGAAACGCTTTTTGAATCTGTCAACACGACCGCCGGTATCGACAAGCTTCTGACGACCGGTGTAGAAAGGATGGCATTTGGAGCAAACCTCTACATGGATATCCTGCTTGGTGGAACCGGTTTCCCACACAGCACCGCAAGCGCAAGTAATGGTTGCGGGTTTGTAATTAGGGTGAATTCCTTCTTTCATCTATGTCACCTCTTTCTTTAGAGCTTTGTATAACAAGTCCTTTTTTACATCAGTAGTGCTATCATATCACAAACCGAAGCGGATTGCAATAGATTTTTTTCGAAAAATTTTTCCTCGGCTGATTTTTTTATTTCCAAAGCCCGTGGGGATATACTCCCTCGTCCGTAAGGCGGCTTAATGCTGCGGAAAGCTCCGGGGTATCCTCTTTATAGGTCATGCCGTACCATTTATCCGGACATTCCTCAACCTTTACGGTGACCTTTCCTTCCCGCAAAAGCGAACCGACGACATTAGGAAGATAGCACTCCGCCTTTTTAACATTGGCGGGAAGCTCGTTTTTAACAAAATCCGCCATTGCCTCGTCAAGATAATCGAAAATATCCGGAGTAAAGCCCCAAAAATTCATCGAAACCGGCGTTCCTGCGGGAAGCTCCGTCCAGGTTTTTCCGTCGTCCTCGGTAAAGGCGGCGCAATCGCCCCGTTTTTCAACTCTGGTGCGCTCGTTTATCTCAAGGAGCATTCCGCTTTCCGTGCGGCAAACGCCCCTTGCAACGCTGCCCTTATCGGTAACGGTGTTCTCTATGCGATAGCCCATCATGGCGTATTCGTTTTTTCCTGTCATCTCATCAAGGCATTTTTTGATGAGGGCAAAGGCGTGGCTTCCGTAATAATCGTCGGCGTTGATTACGGCAAAGGGTCCGTCAACATGTCCCCGGCAAAGGGCGATTGCTTCCGCCGTTCCGAGGGGCTTTGTTCTTCCCTGCGCCTCATATTCCGGCGCAATCTCCTGAAAAACATAATCCGTTTCCATAAACCTTGAAACCGGGTCGCCGATTTCCTCCCTAAAGTCTTTTTCAAGGCTTTTGCGAATAATAAAAACAACTTTTTTGAAGCCGGCTTTGTATGCATCGTACATGGAAAAATCAATGATTTTTTCTCCGCAGGGACCAACCGGGGTTATCTGCTTTGCGCCGCCGTATCTGTTGCCGATTCCCGCCGCAAGAATTACAAGTGTTGCGTCCATAGGTCATATCCTCTTTCTTTTGTATATTTTTGCCCTCAATGCTCAAATGCGGGCGGTTTTTGCTTCCTCAAGGGCTTTGAGCACAGCTTCCGGCTCTTTTGAGCACGAGAGCAGTGCCATCGCCGCAAATACAAAGGCTCTGTTTGCCGCTTGGGCGGAAAGCGTGCTTAGGTTTGCGTTATAAACCTGCGCCGTCATCTCGCCACGAACGCAGGAAACATCGGTGACCTGTGCGGGCAGGCTGTGCATGAGCACTGCGCCCTCGTTTGCGTGCTCAAGCATTTCCTCCGTACATTCCCAATCCTTATATTCCTCGCTCTGCTCCCTCAAATCGCTTTCCAAAAGCTCTATCGAGGCGGCTCTGTGCGCTTCGCAAAGCTCCGTGCGCTTTTCAAGAAACGCATATGGTGCCCAATTTATCGGATAAACGGCGTCGGCGTGCTCAAAAGCCTCCGCCATGGTGCTCATGCGGGCAAAGCTTCCTCCGGAAGCCTTTGCATTCTCCTGCGCTCTTTCGTATGCCTCCGGCGAAAGGTCAAAGCCCTCCGGGTTTGCAACAACCACATCTGCGCCAAAGCGGGTGAACAGGGATATTATCCCGCCGGGAACGGCTGCCGGGGTCGTACAGCTCGGAGAATACGCCCATGTTACCGCAATTTTCCGCCCGGCAAGCTTTTCAAGCCCGCCAAAGCGTTCGCCGAGATACGCAAGGTCGGAAACGGTCTGCACTGGGCTGTCCTCGTCGCTTCCGAGATTTATAACGCAGGGTTTTCGCCCGCCGGCGCAGCTTTCTTTTACACAGGCGGCAAGGCGGCGCATATAGCCGGAGCTTTTTCCCGTATATTCGCAGTCCCGCAGGGCGATCACATCGGCGCAGCCCGCCGCAAGCAGGGTCGTAAGCGTTGCGGAATTTGAAAAATCGCTTCCGCTTTTTTTGCTAAGGGCAAGCCCGGCAATTCCGCAGCCGAATTCCGCCGCAAGCTCCATACCCGGCTCTCTTCCGCTGTTTGTTATTAAAAGAGCGTTTCCGCCGTTAAAAAACCTTGGAGAAGCTCCGCTTTCCCAAAGCTTTTTTATATATCCGGCGGTTTTTGCAACGGCTTTTACCTCCTCGTCGGCAAGGTACCATGTTTTCAGAAAATCCTTTCCGAAAAGTCCGTTTTTGTTTTCAGACGGCATAAGCTTCCTCCCTGCGCCGCATAATGCGGCAATTTTACAATTTTATTATACCGCCGCTTTTTGCTCATTTCAATAAAAAAGTGTGAATTTTTTGGCTCTTGCTTTGCCGAGGGCGGCAAAGCCGCAAAGCCTTATCGGTGTATACAACCTCTTCCTCGTGCAAGGCTCGCACCGAGGGTTTGTGGTGCGTTCTTGGCTCCCCTGTGTAAGGGGAGCTGGCACGGCGGTTAAGGATAAAAACGCCGTGACTGAGGGGTTGTATCGGCGACCAGTTATAGCGTTTACACTGCATTTCTTGCTTCCCCTGTGCGGGGTTCGCACCGAGGCTTTGTGGTGCATTTCTCGGCTCCCCTGTGTAAGAGGAGCCGAGAGCCGTCCTCCGCCAGAGCGGTGCGGGGCTTACACAGGGGAGCCGAGAAACGCTCCAAAAGCCCTCGCTGTAAAGCTTACACAGGGATAATCCTGCAAAAAGCCCTCTCTGCATCAGAAAATTGTGGAAAACTCAAGTTTTCAACATTTTCCATATTTTTTCCAATAGGGCGTATTGTATCAGAAATCAGCCGGTTTTGGTGGAAAACTCGGTTCTTGTTGAAAACTTTGTGGAAAGTTTGTTGAAAAGTTGAAAAAATCGGTGGAAAAGTGGCAAAAAATGCTTCCGCAGCTTTTCTTAATTATTCTTTTCTTCCTATATTTATTTCTTTTTTTAATTCTTTTTCTTTTTCTATAATTATATTTAGGTATCGGCGGCATTTTTTGCTATGTTTTTGCTATTTTTTCGCTTTGTTATGCGTCTTCTTTGTGCCACCTTGTTTCTGCGCCCTTTTTTCCCGCCGCACGCCTTTGCGCAACGATTTTTCTGTAATGCTCGTCATCGTGGTCGTCCTCACGCTTTATAAAATTGAACATACCAACCATTGCCGGGTCGTCAAATTCCGGCTCCTTTCCGTATTGGGCGTAATCCACTATTGCCCTTATGATAGAGGCGTATTTTTCGTTGTCAAAATGCTCAAAGCACCTTACGGTGGAGAAAAAAAGAAAAACTCCCTTGCGCTCGATTTTTTCCGGGCTTTCGTTTTGTTTGGCTTCCTGTAACATCAAAATTGCTCCTTTCGCATAAAAAAATCGGATATTTCCGTTTGAAAAAAGCGTAGCATATTTGCCGATGAATTTCTGATTTATTTTTATATTTTAAGAAAATTTTCTGTGAAAATAATTCCCGATTTTCGTTTTGCATATTGAAAACAAAAATATTGCATTTTTATCTCCCGCAAATAAAGAATATTTTGCCGAGAATATAAAAAAGCCCTGCTGCAAATAAATAAAAGCAAACAAATAAGAAAGGAAAAACAAATAAAATGAAAGAATATTATATTGAGGTAGAGGACGCCGTAGGCTCTTTTTATGAGCAAGTCGGAAAAAGAGCGCATATGCCGGCGGAAAAGATAATGGCTTCCGCGCTTTTCCGCCTTGCGGGGGAAATATCCGCAGAAGCAATTTCTGCAAGAAACGAAAAATAAAATTGCAAAAATCTTTGAAAATACTGTTGCAGAAAGCTCTCCGCTGCGCTATAATATAAATGCATTTAATTTTGCGTTATGTAAGGGCGGGGAATTTTTTTGAAGATACTTTCCATCGAATCCTCCTGCGACGAAACCGCCTCTGCGGTAATCGAGGACGGAAGAAAAATCATCTCATCTGTAATCAACACCCAAGTGGCGGAGCATGGGCTTTACGGCGGAGTTGTGCCGGAGATCGCCTCCCGCCGCCATACGGAAAATATAGTCGGCGTTGTGGAGCAAACTCTCTCCGACGCCGGAATGACCCTCGACGGCGTTGACGCAATCGCCGTAACCGCTGCGCCGGGGCTTATCGGTGCGCTGCTTGTGGGCGTAAATTTTGCAAAGGGGCTTTCCCTTGCAACGGGAAAACCGCTTATCCCCGTTCATCACCTAAGAGGGCACATTGCGGCGAACTATCTTGCCCATCCGGAGCTGGAGCCGCCGTTCCTCTGCCTTGTTGTTTCCGGCGGGCACAGCCACATTGTTGAGGTTTCCGACTATACAAAATTCAAAATCCTCGGCAAAACAAGGGACGACGCCGCCGGCGAAGCCTTCGACAAAGCTGCAAGAGCCATGGGGCTGCCCTATCCCGGCGGAGTTTCTCTTGATAAAATGGCTCAAAGCGGAAACCCAAAGGCTTTTGCTCTTCCAAAGCCGAGGGTGGAGGGCTCGCCCCTTGATATGAGCTTTTCCGGGCTTAAAACCGCCGTTGTAAACATTCTTCATAATGCAAAGCAGCGGGGCGAGGAGATAAATATTCCCGACCTCTGCGCCTCCTATCAGAATGTTATCTGCCATGCCCTTGTTGACAGGCTTATGCTTGCGGCAGAAGAGGGCGGCTATAAGACAATAGCCGCCGCCGGGGGTGTTTCGGCAAATTCCGGGCTGCGTGCGCTGCTTGAGCGGGAGTGCAAACGCCGCCGCCTGCGGCTTTTTGTTCCTCCGCTGGAGCTTTGCGGCGATAACGGAGCAATGATAGGCTCCCAGGCATATTATGAGGCAATGGCGGGTCATTTTGCGGATCTTTCCCTTAACGCAATGCCTACGATGCCAATCGACGAGGAGTTTTGAGCACGCCGTGCTCAAAACCTTCCAAGCCGTGCTCAAAAAATGCAAAACTCGGGGTGCGCCGTGCCGAAAGCCGCCGAAAAGCGCACCCTTTATATGTTTGAAAGGAGATACATATGACAGAAAACAAAGCCTTGCTTTCATGGATAAACGAAATGGCGGAGCTTACAACGCCGGATAAAATCGTTTGGGTAACGGAGGGCGAAAAGCAGATAGAAGCCCTTAAAGAGGAAGCCGTCGCAACCGGGCTTATGGAACGACTTAATGAAGAAAAGCTTCCCGGGTGCCTTCTCCACCGCACAAAACCTAACGATGTCGCAAGGGTTGAAAACCGCACCTTTATCTGCACCACAAAAAAAGAGATGGCAGGCCCCACAAATAACTGGGTCGAAAAGGACGAAATGTACGCCCGCCTCCGCCCCCTTGCAAAAGGCGGTATGAAGGGGCGCACCATGTATGTTGTGCCGTATATCATGGGTCAGGTCGGCTCGCCCTTCGCAAAGGTCGGCGTGGAGCTTACCGACAGTATTTATGTTGTGCTCAATATGGATATTATGACCCGCATGGGTCAGGTTGCCCTCGACCAGCTCGGAAATTCCGAGGACTTCGTAAAAGGGCTTCATTGCTCCCTTGATGTTGATGAGGAAAACCGCTATATCGTCCAGTTCCCGGAGGACAACACGATTTGGTCGCTTAATTCCAATTACGGCGGAAATGTTCTTCAGGGCAAAAAATGCTTTGCGCTGCGTATCGCCTCCTGGCAGGGTATGCACGAGGGCTGGATGGCGGAGCATATGCTTATCCTCGGAATCGAAAATCCAAAGGGCGAGATTAAGTACATAACTGCGGCGTTTCCCTCCGCTTGCGGAAAAACAAACCTTGCAATGCTTATTCCGCCGGAATTTTACCGCAAACAGGGCTATAAGGTCTGGTGCGTCGGCGACGACATCGCCTGGCTGCGCATAGGTAAGGACGGAAGGCTTTGGGCGGTAAACCCGGAAAACGGCTTTTTCGGCGTTGCGCCCGGCACAAACGAAAAATCGAACCCAAACGCCCTTGCCGCAACAAGAAAAAACACGATTTTTACAAATGTTGCGCATAATCTTGATGACAACACCGTTTGGTGGGAGGGTCTTGACAAAAACCCGCCGGAAAACGCAATCGACTGGAAAGGCAACCCCTGGCACGCCTCCACCGCCACGGAAAAGGCAGCCCACCCGAACAGCCGCTTTACTGCCCCGGCAAAAAACTGCCCCTGCGTAAGCCCAAAATTTGACGACCCGGAGGGCGTTCCGATTTCCGCAATGATTTTCGGAGGACGCCGTGCAAAAACCGCTCCGCTTGTTTATCAGTCCCGTGATTGGAAGCACGGCGTTTTCGTCGGCTCCACCATGGCTTCAGAAACAACTGCGGCGGCAGCCGGCGCAGTCGGCGTTGTTCGCCGGGATCCCATGGCTATGCTCCCTTTCTGCGGCTATCATATGGGCGATTACTTTGCCCATTGGCTTGAAATGGGCGAAAAGCTTGGCGATAAAGCCCCAAAGATTTTTAATGTAAACTGGTTCCGCACCGACGACGAGGGCAAATTTATCTGGCCGGGCTATGGCGACAATATGCGGGTGCTTATGTGGATTTTGGGTCGCTGCGACGGCACAGCCGAAGCGCAGGAAACCGCCATAGGATATGAGCCCCGCCCCTGCGACATCGAGCTTGAGGGGCTTTCCGGCATAACCGAGGAAACGATCGCCGATCTGCTTTCCATTGACAAGGAGCTTTGGTTGCAGGAAGCGGCGGGTATTGAGGAGTTTTATAAAAAGTTCGGCGATAAGCTGCCGAAGGAGCTTTCCGCAGAGCTTGAAACCCTCAAAAAGAACCTGAAATAAGCTAAAATCGACAATTTATATTTTCAAATATCATAATCCGCATTATATAATTCGACAAAAGCGGTGCCGCAAAGGCACCGCTTTTTCGCATACTAAAGCCGTTTTTGCCAGGTGTTATGCTGTGGCTTTTTTCCCTTTACGGCAAAAAGTCTGCCGTACCCGCAACCGGCGACAGCGTTTGCGCAAGCTTCTCGGCTCCCCTGTGTAAGGGGAGCTGGCAAAACCGCAGGTTTTGACTGAGGGGTTGTATCCCCGACCGGGAAAAGCGTTTACACCGATGGCTTTCGGTGCGTTTCTCGGCCCCCCTGTGCAAGGTTCCCGGCGATGGCTTTCGGAGCGTTTCTCGGCTCCCCTGTGTAAGGGGAGCTGGCAAAACCGCAGGTTTTGACTGAGGGGTTGTATCGGCGACCAGCGAAAGCGTTTACACCGATGGCTTTCGGTGCGTTCTCGGCTCCCCTGTGTAAGGGGAGCTGGCACGGCGATTAAGAATAAAAACGCCGTGACTGAGGGGTTGTATCCCCGACCAGCGAAAGCGTTTACACCGATGGCTTTCGGAGCGTTTCTCGGCTCCCCTGTGTAAGGGGAGCCGGCACGGCGATTAAGAATAAAAACGCCGTGACTGAGGGGTTGTATCCCCGACCAGCGAAAGCGTTTACACCGATGGCTTTCGGTGCGTTTCTCGGCTCCCCTGCGCAAGGGGAGCCGAGAGGCGCACCCTGCTTTCCGATACAGCCTCCCCGCTTTTGCTGCGGACACAAAAACACGCCCTGCGCTTTTTGCACAGGGCGTGTTTTATTCTCAAAATATTTATCAGCCTCTATTTTCGATAAGCTTTACGGTAACGGTAAAGGTTCTGTCGTTATTCTTTGTGGCGGAATAACGATAGAGGGTAACCTCAACCTCGTCGCCGGGGTCGCTTTCCGCAAGGCAAGCCTGCAAATCCTCCATAGAGGTTATATCCGTGTTGCCAAAGCGGGTTATAATGTCGCCAACGGCTGCCTTTGTTCCGCCGAATGCGCCCTCCGGGTTTATGGTAACTATCTGAACTCCGAGGGGAACATTGTAGTACCTTGCCTCAACGGAATCAATGCTCTTTCCGGTAATTCCAAGCATCGCTCTTCCGGAAACATAGCCGTGCTCGATTATTTCCTGAACAATCGGAACGGCGGTGGCGGTCGGAATAGCAAAGCCTATGCCCTCGTAATCGGTGGAAACAAGCTTTGAGCTTGTTATTCCGATGACCTGACCGTATTCGTTAACAAGTGCGCCGCCGGAATTGCCGGGGTTTATCGCTGCGCTTGTTTGGATAACCGTCATGGCGTAGCTGCTGTCCTGGGTAGTGATAACACGGTTAAGACCGCTTACAATACCGTCGGTAAAGCTGGATTGAAGTGCAAGCCCGCCGGGATTTCCTATGGCGTATACCGTTTCGCCAACCTCTATCTGCTCGGAATCTCCGAGATCCGCCGCATTGAGGTTTTCCTCGTCGATTTTCAGCACCGCAATATCCGTCTGCTCATCGGAGCCGATAAGCCTTGCTTCGTATTCCTCCTCGTTATACAAAACGACCTTAAGTGCCTCCGCACCCTTTACAACATGGGCGTTTGTAAGGATATATCCGTCGGAGCTGATTATAATGCCGGAGCCTTCGCCGACCGGTTCAAAGGATTGGGAATACTGGTACTGAACAACGCCTACTACCGAGGGGCTTACCGCCTTGTATACCTCTGTTGCGGAAAGCTTTCCGTCTGCGGAAACAACGCTTTCGCCGTCGTCGGGCTTGCCCTCAAGGATAAGGGGCGGGGTGTTGGCGTTTTGCTGAGGAGGATTCTCCGGAAGGGAAATTCCGCTTTGGGAATTGTTTTTGTTGCTCACCTTATCAAAACTCATTCCTGCAAGGCTTATTATTCCGAATGCCGCAAGGGCGATAACGCAGCAGCCGAGAACTCCCGCAATAATTCCGAGAAATACCTTAAAGCCTTTTCCGGAGCCGGATTTTTTCTTTTGCGGCTTTGTTTCGGCACTCTCATAGCGGTTAAAATCCCATTGATAGCCGTTGCTGTTGCCATAGGGGTTTGCACCGTTGTTGCTGTAATAGCCGGTTGCCCTTCCGCCGTACTGGTTGTACTGCGTTCCGCCGTACCGGGCATTGTATCCGCCGCCGTACGGGGTATTAAACTGTGCGCCCTGTTCGGTTTCGTATTTATTCGTATTTTCGGAATAGCTCCAACCGGAGGGGGCGTTTGTATTTCTTTTGCCCGCTCCTGCGGCTTCCTCGTTTTGGGCAGTGCCGTTTACTTCGTTTTTCTCGTCCATATATAATAACCTCTTTTACTGAAAGGCGGTTTTTCCGCCGAAACTTTTTTACTGCGCTTATTATTTTATCCGCAAATTATTAAATAAAAATAAACACGGATTAAATATTTTTTATTCCTCGGATGAATTTTCCGGGCGTTCCCTGCGCTTTGTCATCTCTTTAACGGCTTTTTGGTCGCTTGCGGGAACGGAGAAGGTAAACTCGGTATATTCTCCCTCAACGCTTTGCACAATAAGGTCGCCCTTGTGCTGGTTCACAATGGTTTGGACTATATACAGCCCAAGCCCGACGCCGGTTTTGTCAAGGCTCCTTGATTTATCCGTTTTATAGAATCTGTCGAAAAGCCTCGGCAGCTCGTGCTGGGCAATTCCTGCGCCGGTGTTCTTTATTGAAACAAACACCTTTCCGTCCTTTTTGGTAAAGGAGAAGGATATGCAGCCGCCCTCGTTAACGAATTTAACGGCATTGTCGATAAGATTGTATACAACCTGATGGATAAGGTCGTTATCGGCATACACATATATTTCATCGGATTCAAGCCCCGTTATTTCAAGGTTTTTTGCCTCTATTTTTTGTTCAAAGGCAAAAACCGTTCTGCAAACAAGGTCGTTTATATCAAAATTTGTCGGAGAAATTTTCATATCCCCGGCTTCGATCCTCGCAACGCTAAGCATGGAGCGCACCATTCTCGAAAGGCGTTTTACCTCATCGGAAACGGTTTCAAGATACTGGCGGCGTTTTTCTTCCGGAACCGTTCCGTCCAAAATTCCGTCGATAAAGCCGCCTATGGTCATCATCGGGGTTTTAAGCTCATGCGAAACATTTGCAATAAAGCTTCGCCTTACGGATTCCAAATCCGCAAGAGAATCCGCCATATGGTTAAACGCCATTGCAAGCTGGGCTATTTCGTCCTCTCCCTCTACCGGAACACGAACGGAAAAATCTCCGGAAGAAAAGCTTTTTGTTGCTGCAGCCATAGTCCGCAGCGGGCTTGTAAGCTTATTTGTGGCAAAATATATCGCCACGGAGGAAAGAACCGTCGCTATAAGCGCACAGAAGAAGATTATATCCATAAGGTCCATGATGTAGTACCATACATCGTTTGCCTGGGCGGAAACAAAAAGCACCGCAAGAACATTGTTGTTATGAACAACCGGCACGCCGACTGTATAAAAATTGCTCTCGTAAACTCCGCCGAGGTTTCCCGTTTCGGTATATTCACCCTCAAGGGCGGATTGCATTATGCTTTCCGGAACGGAATACATTTTATGGTTGCATATTCCCGCCTCGGTGCAAACAAGGGTCTTTCCCTCGGTATCCGTAAGAAAAACAACGGCGTCGCTTGCGTTTGAGATGATTCCGTAGCCGAAACGGAGCGTTCCTGAGGGAATCATCTTATAATCGTATTTTTCCATGCTGCTCAAGGTGACCTGCACAGCCTGCTCTGCGGATTTTTTAAGGGAGGCTTGGTTCGTATTTCTGAAATACGAGGCGGAAAAACCGATTATAAGCCCGCCCATAAGGGCTATCGTCGCAAGGATTATTGCGGAGCAGATCGCAAAATATCTGTTAAACAGCGATTTTTTGAATGAGGAACGCAGCTTTGACATAGCGGTCAGTCGTCTTTCACCTCGAATTTATACCCAACGCCCCAAACGGTTTTAAGCGACCATTTGTCGGAAACACCCTCAAGCTTTTCTCTGAGGCGTTTTATGTGAACATCAACGGTGCGGCTGTCGCCGTAATACTCAAAACCCCACACCTCGTCAAGAAGCTGGTCCCTTGTATAGACCCTGTTTGGGTTGGAGGCAAGGTGGAAGAGAAGCTCAAGCTCCTTTGGCGGCGTATCAACTACCTTGCCGTCAACCTTAAGCTCGTATTTTGTCATATTTACGGTAAGCTTATCGTAGCTTACCTCTTTTTTATCCGCCTCTGCGGAGGCTTTTCCCGTGCGGCGGAGAACAGCCTTTATTCTTGCGACTATCTCCTTAGGTTCAAAAGGCTTTACAACATAGTCGTCTGCGCCAAGCTCCAAGCCGAGGACCTTATCAAAGGTTTCGCCCTTTGCGGTTATCATAATTATCGGACATTCGGATTTTTTTCTAAGCTCCCTGCAAACCTGCCAACCATCCAGCTTCGGCATCATAACATCGAGGAGGATAAGGTCGGGAGTTTCCTCGTCGAATTTTTTAAGAGCCTCTTCGCCGTCGCCTGCGATAGCTACGGAATAATCCTCTTTTTCCAGATACATTCTTAAAAGCTCGCAGATATTTTTGTCATCGTCCGCAATAAGTATTTTTGCCGTTGCCATTTATACGACCTCCTCAAAAAAGGGATTTGGATTAAAATATAAAATAATGGGGTATTCCTAATTTATTATATATTATACTACATTTTTTACCGTAAAAGTGAACTCTTCTTTAACAAATTTGAACGAACGCATAAATTTTGTTAATAAAATGCTCTTTTTCCCCGTGCTCAAGCCGAAAAAGCGTGTTTTTTCCGTGCCCGTTCCGTTAAAATACCAAGCGGCATGAGCACGGCAAGAAGAAGCAGGCTTTTTCCCCTTGCTTTTCTTGCCTCTAAAGCCGAAAAAAAGCCCGGCAAAAGCCGGACTTTTTTTCATACGAAAGCAAAAGCCAAAGCACCGGAAAAATGCACCGTGCTCAAGCCGTGCTCAAAATTATTTTTCGCCGTAAAGGGTCTTTTTAAGGGGCGGCAAAAGCTTTGGTACAACAAAGCCGAAAATCACCGCAATTATTATTCCGGAGATTATCCTCGGAATGATTTTTCCGAAGACATAGGCATAGCTGTAATATCCCCAGATTTTACTGTCCAGATACATTGCGGCGGTATTAAGCGCAGTTACGGTAAGAGAGCTTATTATTGTTATGAGCACGGTTTTCCGTACTGTCATATCAAATTTACAGTGCTTTGCATATGCGCCGATAATAAGACCTCTTGCCCCCGCCGGAATTATCCACAAAACCGTTGTGGGCGTAAGCCCATAGGCATAAAGCTGGTTCAAAAAGCTTCCGCAAAGACCGATTATCATTCCGTCCGTCGGACCGAAAAGCGCAGCTCCGACTATTATAGGAAGTGCGCCCACGGAAATGTTCATTCCCCCAAGGTTTATTGTAAGAAAGGTGCTCATCACGGCGTACATTGCGATAAGTATTGCGTCCGTAACCATTCGTTTCGTGCTCAAAGGGGATTCCGCCTTTCGTGAGTTAGTAAAAAATCAAACATTAAAGAGGAATACGACTACATCGCCGTCCTGCATAACATAGTCCTTGCCCTCGCTGTGCATAAGACCCTTTTCCTTTGCGGCGTTCCAAGAGCCGAGGGCAATAAGGTCGTCGTATTTTACGATTTCCGCACGGATAAAGCCTTTTTCAAAGTCGGAATGGATAACTCCGGCTGCCTGGGGAGCCTTTGTTCCCTTGCGTATGGTCCATGCCCTAACCTCTTTTTTGCCTGCGGTTAGGAAGCTCATAAGCCCAAGCAGGTCATAGCTTGCCTTTATCATACGGTCAAGCCCGGATTCCTCAAGCCCGATTTCCTCAAGGAATTCTTTCTTTTCCTCAAGGTCCATATCGGAAATATCCTCCTCAAATTTTGCGCAAACGGGCATTACTGCGGAATGCTCCTGCGCAGCGATCTCCTCAACGGCTTTTAGGTTCGGGTTGTTTTCTATTCCGTTAAGAAAATCGTCCTCGGACATATTTGCGGCATAGATTACCGGCTTTCCGGAAAGAAGCGGAACGGAGGCGATTATCTCTCTTTCGGCGTCGTCTGCGCATTGGAATGCACGGGCGGATTTTCCCTCCTCAAGGTGGGCTTTAAGGCGGTTCAAAAGCTCAAGCTCCTCGCCGAGAGAGCGGTTTCCTCCCTTATAATCCTTTTCGGTTTTTGCAATGCGGCGATCAAGCACCTCTATATCGGAGAAAATAAGCTCAAGGTTTATTACCTCAATATCCCTTGCGGAATTTACGCTTCCGTCAACATGGATTACATTTTCGTCCTCAAAGCAGCGGACAACATGAATAAGAGCGTCCACTTCCCGGATATTTGCAAGGAACTTGTTGCCAAGACCCTCGCCCTTTGCTGCGCCCTTAACAAGTCCGGCAATATCCACAAATTCAACCGTTGCGGGGGTGTATTTTTCCGGGTCGTATATTTTTGCAAGCTCGTCAAGGCGGTGGTCGGGAACAGCCACAACGCCGACATTCGGCTCTATTGTGCAGAAGGGATAGTTTGCAGCCTGTGCGCCTGCGTTTGTTATTGCGTTAAAAAGCGTTGATTTTCCCACATTGGGAAGTCCGATCATACCAAGCTTCATAAAAAAGTCGCCGTCCTTTTTTGTTTTGATGAGGGCGGGGCGCATTGCGCCCTGCGCAAAGTAATACATACTAATTATATAGCAAATTGCAAATTTAACAAGAGCCTTTTGCAAAAAATTATCCGATTGTTCGGCGAGGGCGTGCGCTGCGCTTCTCGGTTTCCCTGTGTAAGACCCGCACCCCGCCGACTGCGGGCGAATCTCGGCTCTCTCGTGCGGGGTTCGCACCGCTCCGACGGAGGGCGAGCCTCGGCTCCCCTGTGCAAGGGGAGCTGGATTTTCGGCTTGTTTACAAGCCGAAAAGACTGAGGGGTTGTATCCCCCGACCGGGGATAGCGTTTGCACTTTTCGCAGTTTACCCCTTTTCTTTTGTAACCAAAAGAAAAGTCGTAAAGCGGTAAAAGAAAAGTTTTACAACCCCCACCCTCACGCTCCCGCGTGAGACTCCCCCTTGGAAAGGGGGAATAAACTCTCCACCGGATACAGGGTGCTTTCTAATCTCAACGCCGTCCCCGACGGGGACCCTAACGGCGTATTTTCAATATACCTGTTTCGCTCGGCTATCCTGACGGCTCGCAAGCTTTTCCGCACGGAGCAAAGCCGCTCTGTAAGGTAAGCGGTATATCACAACCCCCTCCGCCGCTGCGGCGGCACCTCCCCTAAAGGGGAGAAAGTCACACCGCTCCGGCTGCGGGGGAGCCGAAAAACGCTCCGCAAACCCTCGGTGCGAACCCCGCACAGGGGAGCCGAGAACGCACCGATTTCCGATGCAGTCACCGCAAAAGCAAAAAAAGCGGGTGCAAAGCAACCGCTCTCGAATAATATTATTTCAAAATAAGCCCGACCGGACAATGGTCGCTGCCCATATACCGGGGATAAATAAGGCTGTCTTCTATTTTGTCACGCAGACGGTCGGAGCAAAGAAAATAATCTATGCGCCAACCCGCATTTTTCTCTCTTGCATGGAACATATAGCTCCACCAGCTGTATGCGCCCTCCTTGTCCGGATAAAGAGCACGAAAGCTGTCGCAAAATCCGGCGGAAAGCAGCTCCGTCATCTTTTCCCGCTCCTCATCGGTAAAGCCGGCGTTACCCCGGTTTGTTTTGTAGTTCTTCAGGTCGATCTCCTCATGAGCAACATTCATATCGCCGCAAACGATAACCGGCTTTGCTTTATCAAGGGAACAAAGATATTCCCGAAAGCTGTCCTCCCAATCCATACGGTAGTCAAGGCGTTCAAGCTCCCGTCGGGCGTTTGGCGTATAAACATCAACAAGGTAAAAATCCGGGTATTCAAGGGTGATGACCCTGCCCTCATGGTCGTGGCGTTCGATGTCGATTCCGTAGAAAACGGAAAGCGGCTCCCTCTTTGCAAAAATCGCCGTTCCGGAATATCCTTTTTTCTCCGCACTGTTCCAATACTGAAAATAGCCGGGAAGGTCAAGTTCTATCTGGTGGGGCTGAAGCTTTGTTTCCTGAAGGCAGAAAAAATCTGCGTCAAGCTCGTTAAAGCAATCCATAAACCCCTTGCCCATACAGGCACGAAGCCCGTTTACATTCCAGGAAACAAATTTCATCTTCCATCCTCCGTTCAGTTGCTGTGGTACAGTTTTTTTGTGCGGTACTGCGGTTCGCAGGTAAGGTTTATCCCAAGCTTTTTGAAGGTCTGCACATCGCCCTGAGAAAGTATTACGGTAGAGTGTGCTTCGCACCCACGAAGCTGCGCAAGGCACGAGAGTGCCCTTGCCGCATTTTCATTGTTCGGTGCGCTTACCGCAAGGGCAAGCAGCGTTTCGTCAAGGTGGAGCCTTGCGTTATTATGCCCAAGATGGTTTTTTTTAAGCTCCTCCACCGGCACGATTACAACCGGGTTTATAAGCTTTATTCCGTCGTCTATTCCGGCGATCGCTTTAAGCGAATCAAGCAGAGCAGCGGAGGAGGAGCCGAGAAGAGAGCTTGTTTTTCCCGTAATAATTCTTCCGTCGGGAAGCTCGATCGCCGTTGCGGGCATTCCGGTTTCCGCCGCCTTTTCCTTTGCCGGAGCAACAACTCTTCTGTCGTCCGTTCCGACCTCGGCACGCTCCATAAGCAGCTCGCATTTAAGCATTGTGCTTTCGGCGCATTTTCCTTGGCGGTAGTCGCAGGCGGATTCAAAATACCGGCGGATGATCTCCGCCTTTGCGGCTTCTCTTACCGCTTCGTCGTCGCTTATGCAAAAGCCCGCCATATTAACGCCCATATCCGTTGGGGATTTATATGGGCTTTCGCCGAGAATGGTTTCAAAAATCCTGTTGAGCACGGGAAAAACCTCTATATCACGGTTATAGTTCACCGTGGTTTCTCCGTATGCCGCAAGGTGATAGTGGTCTATCATATTAACATCGTCAAGGTCGGCGGTAGCCGCCTCGTAAGCAAGGTTTACCGGGTGGGTAAGCGGAAGGTTCCAAATCGGGAAGGTTTCAAACTTTGCATAGCCCGCCTTTACTCCCCGCTTGTTCTCATGAAAAAGCTGGGAAAGGCAGGTTGCCATTTTTCCGCTTCCCGGACCGGGAGCGGTTACCACAACAAGCGGGCGGGTCGTTTCGATATATTCGTTTCTGCCAAAGCCCTCGTCGCTTACTATATGGTTTACATCAACCGGGTATCCCGCAATCGGATAATGGAGGTAGGTTTTTACCCCAAGCCCATAAAGGCGGGTCCTAAAGGCGTCCGCCGCCCTCTGTCCCGAATATTGGGTGATTACAACGCTTCCCACATAAAGCCCCATTGCGGTAAATGCGTCAACAAGGCGCATTACCTCAAGATCGTAGGTTATTCCGAGATCGCCCCGAACTTTGTTTTTCTCAATGTCGCCCGCATTTATCGCAATAACTATTTCTGCGCTGTCCTTCATTTTTTCAAGAAGGCGGACCTTTGCGTCCGGCGCAAAGCCCGGAAGTACCCTTGAGGCATGAAAGTCGTCAAAAAGCTTTCCGCCGAATTCAAGATAGAGCTTTCCGCCGAAGTGGCTTATGCGCTCCTCGATTTTTTCGGACTGCATCTTAAAGTATTTTGCGCTGTCAAAGCCTGTTTTCCGCATATTATTTCCCTGCCCCGCTAACCGAAATTATTAAAAAAACTATTTTTTATTATAGCTTATTTCCAAACCCTAAATCAAGCTGTTTTGCGCAATATATCAAACTTTGCCGAAAAAAGCACAGCCTCCGTGAAGACCGCCGCAGCCGCAGAGCGGCGGCAAAGCCCCCCGTTTTTCACCGCCGAGGGGAAAAGCCGGTATCTTTTGCTTTATCAAAGCTCCGTATATTTTGCCTTGTTGTTATATGCCTTTTCCACCGGGTATTTTTCCTCATTGCGCTTTATCTTTGCAAGCACAATTTCGTCAAGGTCAAGCCCGCAGGCGTCCGCCATAAGTATGCAGTAATTCACCACATCCGCAAGCTCCTCTTTTATCTTGTCGGTTTTCTCCCTGCATTCCGTATCCGCCCCGCTCCACTGAAAAACCTCAAGCAGCTCCGCCGCCTCAAGGCTTATTGAGATTGCAAGGTCCTTTGGATTATGGAACTGCCGCCAGTTGCGGTCGTCACGGAATTTAAGCACCTTATCAATGGTTTCCCGAGTCATAAAAAATCCTCCGAAAAAAATATTTCTCTTTTGATTTTACCACAGCGGCATAAAAAAATAAAGCATACCGCAAATTCTGCAATTCTCACAAATAAAAACCGCAAAATTGTGTTTGTTTTTATGCAAAAAAGCCGATTGCCGCTTTTTTACGCTTTTTCTTCAAAAAAATCTGCGTCAAAAGCGAAAAAAAGCGGCTTTTGCTGCCCCTGATTTTGCGGCAGTTTTACCAAAACACAAAATTTTTTCTTCCTGCCGCAAAAATTTGCGAAGCTTTGCTTCGCCGTCTATAATGTACCTGTAATTCAAAAAAGGAGCCAAAGCCTTATGAAAAAATTTTCCGTCAGTGACCTTGCGGAAATCGGCGTTCTTGCCGCCCTTGTTTTTGTTGCGACATATTTTCTTAAAATAGGACCGATTGCAACCCCCGCCGGCCCCACCATGCTTAAAACCGGCAACGCCGTCTGTCTTCTCGGCGCAATGCTTTTCGGAAAAACAAAGGGCGGTCTTGCCGCAGGAATAGGCTCCATGCTCTATGACCTTACCGACCCGGCTTTTACCGCAAGTGCGCCTTTTACCTTTGCGTTTTTCTTTGTTATGGCGTTTGTCTGCGGCGCAATCTCGTATGCGGGCGGAAAAAACGGTCTTGACACAAAGCAAAACCTCCTCGGCGCCGTTTGCGGTGCGGCGTCCTATATAGTCCTTTCCATAGGAAAATCGTTTATCGTTCTTATCCTTGGCGGAAGCGACGCCGCAGCAGCCGCAGCCGCCTGCGGAACAAAGCTGCTCACCTCCGGGATAAATGCGGCTTTTGCCGTGGCGGTTTCCGTTTTGCTTGCGCCTGCGTTCAAAAAAGCTCTTTCCAAAGTGTATAAATAACGCAGGATTTTACAAATTGTTTTAGAATACGACACACATCTTTCCTTTCCCCAAAAGGGCGGCGGACGGCTTTTGCTTATGCAGAAAACCGTCCGCCGTTCCTTTTTTGCGCTTTTTCTTTGCGTATCGTATAAATTCGATAAAATCATACACAGGGTTATAGTTTTCTTTAGGTTCTGTTCCCGCTTAGGAATTTTTTTCTCCGCCGCCGCATAGCCTGTACAAAGGAAAACAAAAAGGACGGATTTTTTATGAAAACAAGAGCACTTATTTTTGCCGTAACCCTTACCGCAATGTTTTTTATTCCGATGACTGCGCTTCCGGAGGGGGCTTTGCCCGGAAAAGCCGAAGAAAAAAAACGCTTTTCCCAAAGCGAAAGCTCCTTAGAGCACAGCGTGCAAAGCTCCGAGGAAAACCAAAACCCCTCCGCAAGCGAAGATACCTTTGCGGAACAGAGCTTTCGCATATACGACCTTTCAAAAAAAGAGATATATACCGTTTCCGCCGCCGATTTTGTCCGCGGCGCAATAGCTGCGGAAATGGGTGCGGATTTTGAATACGAGGCACTTGTTGCCCAAGGGCGGGCTGCTTTTTCCTGCGCCCTGTACCAAAAAAACGCCCATTCCGCCGCCGACTACGACTTTTCCGCAGACCCGGAAAACCGCTATATGTTCCTTTGGGAGGAACAGGCAAGGGAGATTTACGGCGATTCCTTTGATGAAAAATGGGAAAAGATTACCCTTGCCGCAGAGGAAGCGGCGGAGCTTGTCATTACATATAACGGCGAGCCGGCGATGACGGTCTATCACGCCGCCAGTGCGGGCACAACCCAAAGCGCAGCCGACCTTTGGGGCGGCGAGGTCCCCTATCTTACGGAGGTGGACAGCCATTGGGATACGGAATACGACGGCTTTTCCTCAACCGCCGCCCGCCCGAAGGACGAGGTTATGGAAAGCCTGAATTCCTTTGGAGCAAAGCTTTCCGGCGGTGCTCCGGAGCAATGGTTCGAGGGCGGCGAATACACCGCCGGCGGATACTTAAAGCGCATAGAAATCGGTGCGGCAACCTTTTCCGGAACAAAGCTGCGTGCGCTTTTTGGGCTGCGCTCCTCCGCCTTTACCGTAAAGTATGAAAACGGTGAATTTGTCTTTACCGTCCACGGCTACGGTCACGGCGTCGGAATGTCCCAAATCGGCGCAAACGCAATGGCAAAGGAGGGCTTTTCCGCCGAGGAGATTCTTGCACATTACTACCCCGGAACGGAGCTTTCCCCGGCGGAAAAGGTGCAATAAGCGGCTGCGGTTTTTTTCCGCCGCACCGCAAACACAGGGTTCGGCTGCGCCGAACCCCCTCGCTGTAAAAAAGCCAAAGGACGGTTCTTTAATAAGTTATTAACTTTATAATAAAAATGGTGACAAAACGGCGAAAAAGGGGTATAATTATTTCCGAACACGAAAATCCTAATTTTCGGGAGGAATAAAGATGCAAAAAAAACTGCTTGCCGTTCTTCTGTGTGTTGGGCTGCTGCTTGGGCTTTCCGGCTGCTCCGGCGCAGAAAGCGTCGGTTCGTGGCTTGATAAAATAACCGAGGGCGCAAAGGACATTATCCCAAACGATGTTGAGCTTATCCTCGGGCAGCTTGCCGGAAAAGAAGCTCCCCAGGAGGAGCACGACATAATCTTTTCCCAAGGCTATGTCAATATGCTTAAAAGCGACAGCTACCATATAGTTTACACCCTTTCCGACGGAACCGAGGTCCAGCTCGGATACAACGGAGTCCGCAGCGGCTCCTCTTATCCGGAACCGGATGAGCTTAAAAACACCGAGCCGCAGTATGACGACGAGGGCAACGAAATTGAGCCGGAAATCCCCTGCGAACACATCGTTCTCTCCGACGGGACCTATTACTATGTTGACGATGCGCAAAAAAAGCTCTTTACGGTCAACCCCGCAAATTACAAGGCTGTTCCTTTCCTTATTTCAGTAGAGGGCATTGCCTTCGACAATGCGGGCGATACGGAATTTGAGGGGAAAAATTGCCGCTTTGAAAAATACACCACCGAAAGCGGAAGCATCACCTTTTATTACGAAAACGCCGTGCTTTTCGCCATGACCGTCGAGCAGGGCGAAGCCCATACCCTTTCCAACATAATTTCATTCAACAAATACCTTGATTCAACCCTTGTTACCCTGCCCTCCTCCTATCAGGTGGTGCAGTATTGGACGGGCGAATAATCACAAGCCCCCTGCGGCGGACCTTTTGTCCGCCGCTTTTTGTTTGCGCAAAACAAAAAAATCCGGCTGCGGGCGGCTTTGCCTGCGCCCGCCTTTTTCCTTGCGTAAAGTGCTTTCCCGCTAAGTCGAAATCTGCTTTTGCCTTTTTCGGCTCGCCGCCGGGCTGCCTTTGCATTCGCCCGCAAGCATATCCGAGCAGCCGATATGCAGACTGCAAGCTGCGGAAAACCGGCGCACCGAAAAAACATATGCTCCCCTGCGGCGGACCATTTGTCCGCCGCTTTTTTAATGAAAAGAGCACCGCAAAAAATTTTTTCGCAAAATTTTCTTAAAACTATTGACAACACATTCATTTTCACATATACTATATCACATGTGTGAAACCAGAAGCTTAAAAATACACAAAAGGAGTATTTGTATGAAAGCCACTTATAACGATTTTCTTGCCGCAAACCAAAACTGCTCAAAATTTGCCTCTAACAAAGACGCCATGGCAATTTTTGATTTTCTTAACTGCGACGATAATATCATAAAGATGATTGATTATTGCGAAATGGGAAAAACCGCACTTTCCGCCTGCGTTTCGGAGCTTGAAGCATTTGCGGATAATCTTCCGCAATCCTCTTTTGATTTAACCGACGGATTTACCCGCACCGTGATCGGGCGTATGATTAAGGCTGTTTTGGAGCCTTTCGGCTACCGTCCTACGGTTCAAAAGGCTTTTCCGAAAAACTGTAATGTAAAATATTTTTCCTCCGCCTCATGTTACAGCCTAACGGGCCCCGCCACTATGAAAATCGCAAAATATGTTGCGGAAATACAGGGGTGAAAAGCATGGAAGACATAATAAACAGCGCAAAGGGCTCGTTTGTCCGTTTGCACGGAATTTTCGGAATAACCCATAAGGGAACCGTACTCTTTACTCAAAACGCAATGATTATAACAACAAAAAAGGAAACGGAGCAAAGCCGTTTTTCGGCGGAGGACGCAAAGGATATTCTGTATTATTCCGAAATTGCGAATTTTACCTGCACTCTTCGCACCCGTTATGATTTTCGCTATCAAATCAAAACAAAAGACGGCGGAAGATGCAACCTGATCCTTGCTGCGCCTATGAATTTTTCGATAGATGAGTTCATCGGCGAAAAAACCGCTTTTTATAAAAACCCCATAGAACGGGAAATGGGCGTAACGACAAAATCCGAATCCGCAATATTCGCCGCATTATATGCAAAGCATATTTCCGGTCTTCCGATTGCCGAGGGGGTTCCCGTAAAAATTACCGCAAACAAAGAGCGGCTCTTGTTTATCCATAATTCTCAGGAGATTTCTTTGGCTGCGGAAAAAATAACCGATATTTCGATTAAGACGGATACGGAAATCCGTTCCTCTTATGTAAGCAGCGTAAGCGGCGCAATTTTGGGTGCGCATTTTTTCGGCACTGCGGGCGCAATTATCGGCGGGCAGCCAAGAGAGAGGCAAACGGCGATAGAAACGCATTATCTTATCGTTGCCTATACAAAGCAGGGCGAACCGGCATATATATCCTTCCAAATAGAGGATATTAAAAACGCCGCAGCCATTGTTTCTTTCTTTAACAACAAATCGGATGCGCCAAACCGTATTGAGCTGTAACCTTATTCCCGTGCTTATGATCTTTTTACGAAAAAAGCCCGTGCTCAAACCCACAAAAGCCGCAGCGCAGGTCCTCTTTGCCGAAAAACGCAAAGCGGTTTTTGCACCTGTTTGAGCACGGGCTTTTATTGTTCGGCGGTGCTTTTTACCTCCGGCTTTTCAAGCCCGAGCATCTTGAGCATAGTCGGCGCAATGTCCGCCAAAACGCCGCCCTCCCGCAGATTGCAGTTTTAGTGCCCGTACTAAAAGGAGTAAATCCCCCGCAGGGGGATTTACTCCTTTTCCTTTACATTATCAGGCTTTCTCCGGTCATTGCTTCCGGCTTTTCAAGCCCGAGCATTTTGAGCATGGTCGGCGCAATGTCCGCCAAAACGCCGCCCTCCCGTAGCTTGCAGGGGTAGTTGAACACGATAAACGGCACCGGGTTTGTGCTGTGGGCGGTAAAGGGCGTTCCGTCCGCCGCAAGCATAACATCGGCGTTGCCGTGGTCGGCGGTAATGATAACCGCACCGCCAAGCTCCTTTACTTTTGCGGTGATTTTTCCGAGGCACTCGTCCACCGCCTCGCAGGCGGCAACAGCCGCAGAAAAAACGCCGGTGTGCCCCACCATATCCGTGTTGGCATAGTTTAGGATTATCACATCGTGCTTTCCGCTTTCCAGCTCCTCAAGGAGCTTTTCCGTAACAAGGTATGCGCTCATCTCCGGCTGAAGGTCATAGGTCGCAACCTTCGGCGAAGGAATCAAATCACTGTCCTCGCCGGGATATGGTGCCTCCACCCCTCCGTTAAAGAAGAAGGTAACATGGGCATATTTTTCCGTTTCCGCAATGCGGAGCTGGGTAAGTCCTTTTTTGGAAATATATTCGCCGAAGGTATCCTCAAGGCTCTGCGGCGGAAAAGCCACGGAAACATTCTTTATTTCCGCATCGTACTGCGCCATGCAGACATAGTTTACATCAAGAGCTTCGCATTCAAAGCCGTCAAAAGCCGGGTCGATAATCGCCCTTGTCATCTCCCTTGCCCTATCCGGGCGGAAGTTGAAGAAAATCACGGAATCGCCGTCTTTTATTTGAGCATCGTGCTCGCAGCAGAACGGAACAATAAACTCATCTGTAACTCCCTCGGCATAGCTGCGCTCAACGCCCTCTGCCGGGTCGTGCTCAAAGGGTGCTTCGCCCCGGACTATAGCGTCGTAATGAAGCTTTACCCTATCCCAGCGTTTGTCCCTGTCCATTCCGTAATACCGTCCGCCAACGGTTGCGATTTTACCCGTTCCCACCTCAAAAAGCTTCCTTTGAAGAGCCTCTATATAGCCCTTTCCGCTTGCCGGGGGAACATCCCGCCCGTCCATAAAGCAATGAACAAACACTTTTTCAAGTCCATAACTCTTCGCCATATCAATAAGAGCAAAAAGGTGGTCTATATGGCTGTGTACTCCGCCGTCGGAAAGAAGCCCAAGCAGGTGCAGCGCACCGCCGGTATTTTTGCAGCTTTCCATTGCGGAGCAAAGGGCGGGGTTCTTAAAAAAATCCCCATCCCTAACGGCTTTTGTAATGCGTGTAAGGGGCTGATAAACAATTCTGCCCGCCCCGATGTTGGTGTGCCCAACCTCGGAATTTCCCATCTGCCCGTCGGGAAGACCCACATCCATTCCGGAAGCACCGATTATTGTCATCGGGCTTTCCGCCTTTATTTTGTCAAGGCTCGGCATTTTTGCGGCACGGATGGCGTTACCGTAGTCGCTTTTGTTATAGCCGAAGCCGTCAAGAATCATCAAAACAAGAGGTTTCATAAAAAATCTCCTTATAGAAGAGGGGACGGCGGCAAATTGCCGCCGTCCGCAAAATTTTTGTACTTATTTCCCCGCCGCTGCGACTATTGCCGCAAAATCGGCGGGCTGCTTTCAAAAAAATTTTATTTTTTTGAAAAATAAAATAATTTTCTCCGTCCTCCGCCGCAGAGTATTCCAAAAAAATTTACTTCCCCGCCGCTGCGACTATTGCCGCAAAATCGGGTGCCTTTAGAGAAGCACCGCCGATAAGACCGCCGTCAACATCCTCCTTGGAAAGCAGCTCCTCTGCATTTTTTGCATTCATGCTGCCGCCGTACTGAATGGTAATGCTCTCTGCGGCATTTTCTCCGTAAAGCTTTGCAATAAGCTCCCGAATAAATTTGCAGGCTTCCTCCGCCTGGTCGGCGGTGGCGGTAACGCCGGTTCCGATTGCCCAAACAGGCTCGTAGGCGATGATTATATTTTTAAGCTCCTCTTCGGAAACGCCAAGCAGCGCAATCTTGATCTGCTTTCCGACGATTTCTTCCATAATGCCCTGCTGACGCTCGCCGAGAAGCTCGCCGCAGCAAAGGATTACTTTAAGCCCGGCGTCAAGAGCGGCACGGGTGCGCTTGTTTACGGTTTCGTCCGTTTCGCCGAAATACTGGCGGCGTTCGCTGTGTCCTATTATAACATACTCTGTGCCAACCTCCGCAAGCATTGCCGCAGGGATTTCTCCGGTAAATGCGCCGTGGTCCGCCCAATGGCAGTTTTGTGCGCCAACGCCTATGTTGGAGCCCGCCGCCGCATTAACTGCGGTTTCAAGGTCAAGATAGGGCGTGCATACAACGACCTTACAGCCGGCTTCTGCAACAAGGGGGCGAAGCTCCTCAACAAGAGCCTTTGCCTCGGCTCTGGATTTATTCATCTTCCAGTTGCCGGCGATAACTGCGTTTCTTTTTGCTTTGTTCATATCATATCCGCCTTTCGATGGTGTTATTTTTTCTCATTAAGTGCCGCAATTCCGGGAAGCTCCTTGCCCTCGAGGAATTCAAGCGAGGCTCCGCCGCCGGTTGAAATATGGGTCATCTTGTCCGCAAAGCCAAGCTTTGTAACAGCGGAAACGGAATCTCCTCCGCCAACTATGGAAACTGCGCCGGATTTTGCAACAGCCTCTGCAACGGCAAAGGTCCCCTTTGCAAACTGCGGAAACTCAAAAACGCCCATAGGTCCGTTCCAAATAACGGTTCCGGCGTTTGCGATAGCCTCGGAATATGCCTCGGCGGTCTTTTCGCCTATATCCATGCCCATAAGCCCGGCGGGAATATCAACGGAATCCACCTTTACTGCCTCGGCATTTTCGTCAAATTTTTCTGCGGCGATATGGTCGATCGGAAGCAGGAATTTAACGCCCTTTTCCTCGGCTTTTTCAAGTATCTCTGCGGCAAGCTCAAGCTTGTCGTCCTCGCAAAGGGAGGTTCCGACCGCATGACCCTGCGCCTTGAGGAAGGTGTATGCCATTGCGCCGCCTATCATAATAACATCGGCTTTTTCCATAAGGTTTGTAATAACGCCGATTTTGTCGGAAACCTTTGCTCCGCCAAGAATTGCAGCGAAGGGGCGTGCGGGATTTTCAAGAGCCTTGCCCATAACGGAGATTTCCTTTTCGATAAGGAAGCCGCAAACTGCGGGAAGGTAATCCGCAACGCCCGCCGTGGAGGCGTGGGCACGGTGCGCCGTGCCAAAAGCGTCGTTTACAAAAATATCCGCAAGAGAAGCAAGCTCCTTTGCAAAAGCGGGGTCGTTTTTCGTTTCTTCCTTGTAATAGCGTACATTTTCAAGAAGGGCAATCTCGCCGTCTTTAAGCGTTTCGGAAATATTTTTTGCGTCCTCGCCGATTACATCCCGGCTCATGCGGACGGGCTTTCCGAGAAGCTCGGAAAGCCGAACGGCAACGGGAGCAAGGCTGAATTCCGGAAGCCATTCGCCCTTCGGTCTTCCAAGGTGGGAGCAAAGTATGACCCTTGCGCCGTTATCGGAAAGATATTTTATTGTGGGAAGTGCGGCGACGATTCGTTTGTCGTTTGTGATTGTTCCGTCTTTAAGCGGAACATTAAAATCGCAGCGCACAAGCACCCTTTTTCCTTTTACATCAATATCCCTTACGGACATTTTGTTTGCAGTGTTCATAAGAGCCTTCCTTTCTATATATAAAAAATATTTTCCATAATTAAATATATTACAAAAGCCGCAGCTTTTCAAGAAAAAATAAAAACTCCGTCGTTTTGCTAAAAAAATCCGCTTTGCTCCGCTTCCGCTGCTGTCCTGCCCCGTCAAAATGCAAAAAACGCCGCCCGCTCTTTTGTGCAAGGTGAACAACGCCGCATAAAAAAAATCCCGCTCAGTGAAAAGCGGGATTTTTTACTTGTTTATCTCAATATTTTGTTCCTATGTAGCAGTTGGAGTAATATTTAAGCAAAATATCCTCCCAACCGTAGCCCTGCTTTGCATAAGCTATGGAGCCTTTTGCGCTCATTCCCACGCCGTGACCGTAGCCGTAGGCGGTAAAAACAAAGCTGTCGCTTGCGGCATTATAGCTTACGGTAAATGCGGTTGAACGGAGCTTTGAATTTCCGAGAACATTCTCCCGAAGCTTTCTTGCGCTGTAAGAGGTTCCTCCGAGGTTTACCTTATTTACATATCCGGTGCCCTCCCAATAGCTTTCTATGCTTATCCAGTCGGAGGGGTCGCCGGAAAGGGATATTCCCGCCTTGCTGTAAATTTTGCTTGCAAAGTCGCTTGAGGAAATCGTATATGTAACGCCGCTGCTTCCGTCAACCGGGGAGGAAACGGAAAGCAGGTTGCGGTTATAATAACCCCAAACCCATTCCGCCGCAGCGGTTTCGCCGCAGCTTTCGGAAAAATATGTTGCAAGAATACAGCGGTCGCTTCTGTCGTCGAGGACGGCGTAGCCGATAACCTCCGCAACGCAGCGTCTTATCTGGTCGGTAACCTTTGTTTTTACCCCGGCGGAAAGGCTTCCGCCGTTATAGCGGATATAGGTATAGGTGGCAACAGCCTGCGCCTTAACATGCTCGTCCGGCTGACCGTAGCCCGCCTCGTATGCGACTATTTGGCAAACGGCGTCAAAAACGCTCATTCTCTCGCCGTTTATGGTAACTGTGTCGATAAGTGACCGGTCATAATAGCCCGAAGCACCGCTTATACTTCCGTCGCTCCCGGAGGAGGACGAAGAAGACGAAGGCGAAGACGATGATGATGACGATGATGAGCCGTTTGATGAAGAAGAGGAGCTTGAGTTCTTTTTCGGAATATTGAAGAACCCGCCGTTTTGAACGGAGCTGCTTTCGCTGCTCGGAGCGGAGCTGCTTTCGCTGCTCGAAGCGGAACTGCTTTCGCTGCTCGGAGCGGAGCTGCTTTCGCTGCTCGGAGCGGAGCTGCTCTCGCTGCTCGGAGCGGAGCTGCTTTCGCTGCTCGAAGCGGAGCTGCTTTCGCTGCTCGGAGCGGAACTGCTTTCGCTGCTCAGAGCGGAACTGCTCTCGCTGCTCGGAGCGGAACTGCTCTCGCTGCTCGAGGCTGAGCTGCTTTCGCTGCTTTGGTCGGAACTGCTTTCGCTGCTCGAAGCGGAGCTGCTCTCCGGCGAGCCGTAGGCGGCGTCGCTTTCGGAATTTTGCGTTTTGGAAATTGCCTTATACCATTTTTCCGGCATAAGGGGATCCGTGCTGTAATAAGCGTTCGAGGTATCAATATCGGAGCTTTCGCCCTCTCTAAGCTGGCGTGCGACAATTACCATTCTTGCGTCGGTAAAATCGTAGCAGCAGGTGGAAAGAGTAAGATAGCTGTCCTCCTCGTCAAAATCAACCCCGGTTACTATAAGAGTGCGCTTTTTCACCTCTTCAACAAATTCCTCTGCCTCGGCGGTGCTTCCGTCGATAAAGTTGTGGTATTCCCAAACCTCGCCGTCCTTTTCATAGGCGTTTGTTACGATCGCTCCCACAACAAGCCATTCTTTTCTTTCATAAAGGGTGTCAAAGCGGATTACCGGGTGCTCTTTATAAAAAGAGAGCTTGCGGTATTTTATAAGGTCGGAAAACATCTGACCGTCGTCATAGATATTGTGACCGTAGATTATTATGTTTTTGCTCTGCCCCTCCGGGGTTAGGTCGCACCGGTAATCCGCAAAGGGCGTTCCGTACATGGAATATTCGCCGTAATAGTCCTTTCGCAGATAATACTGACCGATATAGCCTTTTCCGTTTTCCTTTTCGGTCTGCACAACCGGGAATTCAACATTTGTTCCGTCGATTTTTATATATCCGATAAAATCGTTGTTTTCTTGATAGAGATTATAATATTCGGGCAGGTATTCCCAATCCGCCGGTGCGGCAGAGGGGTCGATAAGTGCATGGAGCGAAGCCGCAAGGCTTCTGTGACCGACTGCGTCATAAAGCTTTGTTCCAAGATAGCCGATACAGCAAACAAAAACCGCCATGCAGAAAAGGAAAACCGTTTTTCTTATGCGTTCACCCTTTGTATCGCCTTTTGATGGGAAAAAGCGGGAGCTTTTCTTTTTCCCGGAGCCTGCGGTATTAAATTTGCTTTTTCCGGAAACCGCCCCGATAAGCGAAACAGCCCCGTCATAAACATTCGGATACGCTGCGGCAACCGCTCTTGAAAGGGCGGCGGCACGCTTTCCTGCAGCGGAGATAAGCTCCTCCCGGTCGTCTTCGGAAACGAAGACCCTCTCCGTCCAAAGATTTTCCCCCATACATACGGCTACATATGCGCCGTCCTTGGGGCGGTCAAAATCCGCAGTTATCGCTGCGCCGATTTTTACTCCGTCCTTTTTACAAACCTCGCCCGCAAGCACCGCCGCCGTCCATTCGCTGTTCTTTCCGTGGCGTGAAAGCAGCTTTTCGGGAATTTGCCAGCGTTCAACGCCCTGCAAAATTCCAAGGCAGTTTTCGGAATATTCGCTTACATATGCGCTGCGCATAATTTCAACACGCTGTGCGCCCTCTGCGGCAAATGCGATTTTAAGGTTCTTTTTTCTAAGCTCCTGCCCAAGAGCCTGCCCTATGTTTTCGGCGTCCACCGCATAAACTGCGTCGCCGAGGGCTTCTATTATATTTTTTGCGGCGGCGTTTGTTTTTTCCGCCGCTTCTCTTTTATCAACGCCCCGGGAATATATTTGGATTGCGGTTTCACCGCCGTCCTCAAAAGCCTGTACCCTTGCGCCGTAGGTTTTTACGGAGTCTGCGGCTTCCTCCGCCTCTTTTTTTGTAACTCCGCAGGCACGCAGGGTTTTAAGCGAACACGGCGCACCAACAAAATTCGCAAGATAGGGCGAAAGCCGATAGCACAGCATAAATTCAAAAGCTGCGCTGTCCTCCGGAAGCATAATTATGCACTGGTTTCCCTGAGCTATTGCGCAGCCGGAGGCAAAGCCCTCCTTGTTTCTGAAAATCTCTGCGCCCGCCGGAAAAAGCTCGCCGTCCTTTTCCGCCGTATCAAAGCCTATTGCGGCGGAAACGGCTGCGGCGGTAAGATTGCCGTGCTTTTCGCCCATTCCGCCTATTACGATTATTATATTGTAATCCGCAATAGCCTGTGCAACCGCCCTATGGACGGCTTCCCTGCTCGGGTCAATGCGTTTTCCTCTTACATTTGTGACTCCGAATACTCCAAGCTCCCTTTGTATAAGCTCGCCCAGATTTTCCTGTTTTATATTGCCTAAAAGAAATACCTCCGCCTGTATGGGGAATCACTCCTTTCCACAGAATTTTTGCCGAAAAACGGCGTTTTTTCAGTTCTGATAAAGCTTAAAGCGTTTGTGCTCAAGGGCGCATCTTTCTACAAGAGCGTCTATGTCAAGTGCCTTTTCGGCGTCCTCTATCATCTGCAAGGTGGGGCGGGTTTTCGGGTGTTTCGGCGTAAATACCGTACAGCAGTCCTCATAAGGCAGAATAGATGTTTCAAAGGTGCCGATTTTGTTGGAAATTTCGATGATCTCCTGTTTATCCATACCGATAAGCGGGCGGAAAACCGGAACGGTCGCAACGGCGTCCGTACAGGCGATTGCCGGCATGGTCTGGCTTGCAACCTGAGCAAGGCTTTCTCCGGTTATGATTGCGCCGCATTCCTCTTTTTCCGCAAGGCGCAAGGCGACCCGCATCATAAAGCGGCGCATAATTACGGTGAAAAGCTCCTCCGGGCATTTGTTTTTTATCTCCACCTGGATTTCCGTAAAAGCGGCGGAGAAAAGGTCGATCACCCCGCAATATTCGCAAAGCTCCTGCGTAAGAGTCTGGACCTTAAGCCAAGCCCTTTCGCCGGTATATGGCGGCGACTGAAAATGAAGTGCGCAAATCTCAAGTCCCCGCTTTGCCATCATGTATCCGGCAACCGGGCTGTCTATTCCTCCGGAAATAAGAAGCAATGCTCTTCCGCTGCTGCCGACGGGCATACCCCCGGCACCGGGAAGCTGCTGTCCGTGGATATAGGCGTATTTTTCACGAATCTCCACCATTACGATGATGTCGGGGTTGTCCACCTTTACTTTAAGATGATGGAATTTGGAGAGGAGCACCGCTCCCATCTCCCGGCTTATCTCCGGCGATTTCATGGGAAAGCTTTTATCGCTGCGCTTTGCCTCCACCTTAAAGGTCTTTACAAAAGGCAGAACATCCGCAAGATATTCCTTTGCTTTTTCGGTTATGTCATTCCAGTCCTTTTCGGCAACGCAGGCTCTTGTAAGCGCAACAATGCCAAAGACCTTTTGAAGACGGCATACCGCCTCGTCAAGGTCAATGTCCTCGCTTTGCGGCTCAATATACACGGTGGATTGCGCCTTGCGGAATTTGAATTCCCCAAGGTTTTCAAGCCGCCGCTTGCAGTTTTTAACCAGCCTGTCCTCAAAGCCGGAGCGGTTAAGCCCTTTTAATGCGATTTCGCCGCATTTTACAAGAATTATCTCTTTCATATCTGCCTCTCTTTTATATAAGTGTCGTTCTTTCGACTTTTTTGTTGCGTGGAAATTTTTTTATCCGCAGAGCGGATTTCAGCAAACAGCCGCAAAAGCCGTTTTCAAAACGGCAGTCCTTTTCGGTAAAAATTGCCTGCAATTATCTGCAAAGCTCGTTCATTGCGCTTTTTATTGCCAAAATCAGCTCGTCAACATCCTCCGGCGTATTTTCCCGCCCAAAGCTTATGCGCAATGCGCTGTCAACTCTCTCCGGCGGGTAGCCCATTGCCCGGAGCACATGGCTCTTTTCTCCCTTTGCACAGGCGGAGCCGCTTGAAACAAAAATGCCCCTCTCCTCAAGATAGTGGAGCATAATCTCGCTTCTTATTCCCGGCACGGAGATGTTTGCAATGGCAGGCAAAGCGTTGGGCTTTGAGTTGAGCACGATTCCATGCTCATTTTCTATTCCCGCAAAAAGGCGGTGCTCAAGCTCCTCCATGCGGTGTTCAAACTCCGGCATTGCGGCAAAGGAAATTTCCGCCGCTTTTCCAAATGCGGCGATAAGCGGCATTGCTTCCGTTCCCGGGCGTATCTGCTTTTCCTGCTCGCCGCCAAGGCTCCTCGGAACGACCCTTGCGCCCTTTTTTATCCAAAGTGCGCCGACGCCCTTCGGCCCGCCGATTTTGTGGGCGGTAACGGTCATCATATCAACGCCGAGCTTATCCGCACGAAATGGCATTTTACAAAACGCCTGAACGGCGTCCGTATGAAAAACGACCTCGGGGTTTTTGCGTTTTGCCGCCGAACAGATTTTTGCTATCGGATTTATTGCGCCGATTTCGTTATTTACAAGCATTACGGAAACAAGCACGGTTTTTTCGTCAACGGCGGCAAAAACCGCCTCCGGCGTAATTATTCCTTCGCCGTTAGGATATACATATTCTACGCAAAAGCCGTTTTCCTCAAGATATTTTGCGGATTTCATTATCGAATCGTGCTCGTATGCGGAAACAACAACCTTGTTTCCCCGGCGTTTTTTTGCCGCCGCACCGCCTATTACCGCAAGGTTGTTTGCCTCCGTTCCGCCGGAGGTAAAATACAGCCCGGCGGGGTCTGCGCCCATCGCCGCCGCTATTGAATTGCGGGCGGCGGTCATCGTTTTTTCCGCCTCTATTCCTTTTTTGTGCAGCGAGGAGGGGTTTCCGTAATTTTCCGTCATCACGAAAAAAGCCGCCTCCGCCGCTTCTTTAAGCGTCCTTGTTGTTGCGCTGTTATCAAGATATATTTCTTTCAAAGAACAATTCCGCCTTCTTTGCGCATATTTCTCCATTATTAAAAGCAATTATACACAATATCTTATATATTTTCAAGTATAGTAATGTAACTTTTAATTTAATGCAAAAAAACGCTGCGGCTTTTATCTTCCGCAGCGTTGATTTTTTCGTTTTGTACCTATGTTTTATCTTACGGTGATATAAACGGCGTATGCCGCATAAATCGCAAGACAGGCAAGCCCCTCAAGTCTTGTGGTCTTTTTTCCGGTTCTGCAAAACACATACACAACCATGGTGGAAGCGGCAATAATAGCAACATCTATAAGCAAGATGCCCGACGCATTGATCGGGGTTATTGCGGAGGCTGCGCCGACGATGAACATAAAGTTAAAGATGTTCGAGCCTACAACATTTCCGAGCGCAAGACCGCTGTCGCCTTTTTTTGCCGCAACAATGGAGGTAACAAGCTCCGGCAGGGAGGTTCCCATAGCAACTATGGTAAGCCCGATAAAGGTTTCGCTCATGCCGATTGCCTTTGCTATAAGCACGGCGTTATCCACAACAAGGTCGCCGCCGATCACAACCGCCGCAAGCCCTCCGATTATGCAAAGCACGCTCTTTACCGGGGACATTGTCTTAACTTCCTCCCCCTGGGTGCGGTTTTTTAATGCGGAGCGAACAAGAATTACGATGTATGTTATAATTCCGCAGAGAAGAAGGATACCCTCCGTTCTCGTAATCTTCATATCCAGCATTGCAACAAAAAGCGCAGCCGTTGCGCCAAGGCTCCACCAAATATCCCTTTTAAGAATGGAGTCCTCCGTAACCATAGGGCAGATAACTGCGGAAACGCCAACCACAACAAGCAGATTGAACATATTTGAGCCGACAACATTGCTTAACGCAATGTCGCTGTTTCCGGCAAGACCGGCGGAAATGCTTACCGCCGCCTCCGGTGCGCTTGTTCCCATCGCCGCAACGGTAAGACCGATTATTACCGAGGGGATTTTAAGCAGCTTTGCGACGGAAGAAGCACCGTCCACAAAAAAATCCGCACCCTTGACCAAAAGGACAAAGCCAAGGATCAAAAGAACATACATCATATGATTTTTACCTCCGTTATTTTGCATTCTGCGCAAAAAAATACAAGACCTCTATTACAAAAAGCCGTAATAAAAAGTCTTGTCGCTTATTACATTGCCCGGCCTTTAGGCGTGATGACGAACAATGTAACGCAGCCGAAAAAGACTGCGCCAACTACTCCCTTTATAGGGAAGTATAGTAGCACTTTTGACACGGCTTGTCAAGCTTTGCGCCTTTTCTGCGCTTTTTCTGTTGCAAAAGGTGCAGTTTTTTGATAAAATCTATTCTGGAGAATGAAACACACGGAAAGGAGTGTAGCTCAAATGCCTGTTTCCTCAATTCTGTGGGATTATGACGGGACCCTTGCCGACAGCTCAAAAAAGAACATCGAGGTCACCCTTGATATTCTCCGGCATTTTATCCCCGATGTTGACGAAAATGTTCCGGAGATACTTGCCTCCCGCACCTCGTACCATGACGCTTACGGAAGAATTTCCGACTGGAAGGAGCTTTACCGCACCTGCTATGGGCTTGACGAAGAACAAATACGGCGGGCGGGCGCAATGTGGGGCGAAGCCCAGCTGAAAAACACCCGCTGCTCCGATATTTTTCCGGGAATAGCGGAAATTCTTGCGGCGTTCTCCCATATTCCCATGGGCATATGCTCCCAAAACGGTGCGGAAATTATTCTCCGCTCCCTGCACAGCCACGGAATAGAAAAATATTTCGGCAGCATAATCGGCTATGACGATGTTCCCTTCGATGGGCAAAAGCCCGCCCCGGACGCATTTTTTGCCTGCCTTGACCGCCTTGGAATTTCCGAAAGGAACCGCCGCTTTGTGTATATCGGCGACCACAGCGTTGATGTCGCCTTCGGCAAAAACGCCGAATCGGTGCTCAAAAAGGATTTTCCGAATGCGGAGGTTATCTGCGTCGCAATCCACCACCCCGGGCTTTATTCCGAGGACGACCCCCGGTTTTTGCCGGACTTTACCGCAAACAACTCCGAAGAGCTTTTTGCCGTGCTTAAAAAGCTTGACGAAGAATAATTTTTTTATACAGGAAAGCCGTTACCTTTCCAAAAAAAGAAAGGAGTTTTTTTATGAACCTTGATATACAAACGGCAAAGGACAAAACAGCCTCCGCTCTCGGCTCCTCTGCGGAAAAATTTAATCCGAATACCGTTGTTTCGATTTTTAAGGACGGCAAAAATATTTTGCGTCGTTCCTTCGGAACGGCAAGGGATACCGACCGCTTTGTTATGACTCTTGAAAACCATTTTTTCCTAACGCTGATAATTCTTTTGCTTTCGGAGCAAAAAAAGCTTCGCCTTAACGATAAGCTTTCCCGCTTTGTTCCGGAATATAAGCATGGGGACGAAATTACGGTGCGCAATCTTCTTGACAGAAAAACCGGCATAAGGGATTTTTTCTACGGCGAGATTATGCGCCGCATGAACGAAACCGATAACGGGATCCTCGACGAGGAACGCCGTATTCGCGACGCAGCCGCCTCCGCAAAATTTTATTCTCTTGAGGAGGTTCTCTCCCTAATCGGCGAGCTTGACCTTGAATCAAAGCCCGGTACGGAGGAACAATGGGGCGTTGCGCATATTCCCTTTTTGCGCACGGTTTGCGAAAAAGCCGCCGGAAAAAGCCTTTGGGCTTTTGCGGAGGAAAACATCTTCCGCCCCCTTGGCATGAAAAACACCCGCCCCGGCGGCGAAAACATCGAATACACTTTGCTTTTCCGCAACGAAAAGCCGCTTTCCTTCCTGCCGGAGCAGGATAACCCGTATATTTTTACAACCGACCTTGAGGATACGGAAAAGCTGCTTTGCGGGCTTTTCGGCGGAAAAGTCCTCTCCGAAAAAAGCTTTGCCGCAGCAACCGATTTTCACCGGGTAAACGAGCGCTGGTGCTTTGAAAAAAGCGACGGATTTATCTATGCCTGCTTTGATTTTTACGGAACGGACGGCTCCGGCGTGCTTTATTGCGACCAGGGAACGGGGGTTCTTGCCGCAGTTCTTGCCGCCGAGGAGGGCAAATACATAATCGGCGAGGGCGGAAATTTTCTCTTTTTCCGCAAGGATCTGCGCCGTATTCTTGCAGAAGAATTTACATTCCCGAAAAACACAAAAATGGTTCCTTACAACAAGCACAACTGCATGGGCGCAATGGATCTTACGGTGACGAAGGAGCAGCTTAACTTTGTTGACGACGCAAAAACCACGATCTGCTACGCCGCCGCATATCCGCACCACAAGCTTTTTGTGGAGGAGGAATCCGGAAGAGCCGTCGGCTTGCTCGACCTTTATGTGGATAAAAAGAAGGATTGCTACGAAATAAGCATCGTTCTTATTGATAAGCGTTATCAGCACCGGGGCTTTGGAAAGGTAATGCTGCGCTTTGCGGTGGATTACCTAAAAGCGCAGGGCGCAAAACGCCTTACGATAGGTGTAAACCGTTTTAATATTCCGGCGCAAAAGCTCTATCGCAGCGTAGGCTTTACCGAGGACAATGTTTACGAGGAGGGCATTATGATGTCGCAAAAGCTTTGCGACTGATTCTACTGCTCTTTCAGTACAGCAAAAAGCCCCGTGCTCGTTTTGAGCACGGGGCTTTTTTATGTTTTATCTTCCGATTTCCTCAAGGTATTCCTCAAGGCAAAGACCGTTTTCCATAATATATTTTGCTGCGTCAACGCCGACATAGCGGTAGTGCCACGGCTCGTAGGTAATTCCGGTTATATCCTGCTTATCCTCTGGATAGCGCAGAATAAAGCCGTATTCGGCGCAGTGCTCATACATCCATGCAAAGGAATCAAACTTGTCGTAATCGTGTTCAAGGTCGGAATAATATCCCCAGTAGTCCGATGAAACAAGATCCATGGAAAGCCCTGTATGGTGCTCGCTTGTTCCGGGCGGCGCAACCCATTTTGCGGCTTCCGTTTCTGCGTCCTTTTGGCTGTATCCCAAATTCAAAAATTTGTTTATCTGACGCTGATAAAGCTCTGCGGATTTTTCAACCGTGCGGTATGCGGAACAAAGCTGCATATTATAGCCTGCTTCCTTTGCCGCCGCTAAAAGGTCAATTGCGTGCTCCGCCGCTTTTTCGTCAAGCTTGTATTTTCCCTGAACCGTAACAAGATTTACAGTGTAATCATCGGGAATATAGTGGGTCGGATTTACAAGTATAAGCTCGTCATAGCCCTCATTTTCTTTCTCTTCAGGGTGTCCTGAAGAGAAAGCTCCGCTTTCGCTTTGAGCACTGCTTTGAGCACCGCTTTGTTCTCCGCTTTCCTCTGCGGAGGAGCTTTTGCCGCTTTCCGGGTATTCGTATTCGCTTTCGCCCTCGTTGTAATTCGGCGTAAGCACTATATCGTGCTCATCGGGAAGGCTGTTTCCGCCCGGCTCCGCTTTTGAGCATCCGCCAAGGCAAAATACAAAAGCCGCCGCCAAAAACAGGGCGGCAAATTTAATCCTTGTCATAAAATCTCCATTTCTCCGGCGGCATACATAATCGCCGCAAGGGCGGCGACGGGCGCAGTTTCGCACCGCAAGATCCTTGGACCGAGAGAGGCGGACAAAAGCCCGTTTTCCTCGGCAAAAGCGGCTTCCTCATCGGAAAATCCGCCCTCTGCTCCCACCATTACCGCAATATCTCCGCCGGTATATTTCTCCATGTATTTGCGCAAGGGAAGGCTTGCGTGCTCAAAAAAGAATATAGGCAAGCCTGCGGTGCTCATTTCCTTAACGGCATTTTTGAAGGTGAGCACGCCGCCCACCTCCGGAATGATTCCTCTGCCGCTTTGTTTTGCCGCCTCCGCCGCAATTTTACAAAGCCGCTCCCGCTTTTTTGCCGCCGTTTTTTCGTCCGGGCGGGAAATACACCGGGATGTAAGCACAGGCACGATTCTGTAAACGCCAAGCTCCACGGCTTTTTGCACTATGTATTCCATTTTATCCGCTTTCGGCAACGCCTGATAAAGCGTAACCCTCGTTTTCGGCTCGGTTTCGGAGGCTCTGCGTTCTTTAACATCAAGAACAACGCTTTCCGGGCAAAGAGAAGCAACGGCGCAAACCGCCTCCGTTCCCTTTCCGTCGCAAAGTATAAGCTCCTCTCCCTGCTTCATCCTAAGAGAAAGAGCAATGTGTCTTGCGTCGCCGCCCTCTATAACAATCGGGTCGCCGGCAAGGGATTCCACAAAAAATCTGGGCAATTTTTTCCCTCCTTTTAATATTCCGCAAGCTCAAGCCCGCCGAAAAAGCGGCTTCCAAGAGGGTTTACGGCGGTAAAGTCCGTGGGATAAAAGCTTCCGAAGTGGGGTCTTTCTCCGTCGCAAAGCTTAAAGAAATTGCCCATCATCTTATGCCCCGGAGCAAGGTAATGCGCTCCGAAAAACTTTTCCGCCGTTTCAAGCGGCATGGAAAAACAGCTGCACCAATAAACGCCCTGTTCGTCCTCGCCGGAATATATGCGCACGGCTACATTCTTTGAAATATCCTGTTCCGTGCCGTTTTCCTCGTCAATAAACTTGCATACAAGTGCGCCGCTTCTGTTTGTGGAAAACCAAAAATAACGCTTTGCGCCGTCCTCCTCCGGATAAAAAGCAAGGGCTGCGCCAACAATGCTTTTTTCCTCCGGCTCCGCCTCAAAGGCAAGCATCTGTATATGCAAAAAGTCGTTTGATATACAAAGCCTCGCCTGGGCATAGGGCTTATAGTCCGCTTTTTCAAGGGGATAATTTATAATTTTCGCCGCCGGAAGAGAATTCCAAAGCGGTTCGCCTGTAATCATACTTATGGGAAACATTTTTTTGCGCTTCCTCCCTTTTTATCTTTATGCTATTCTATCCTATTTTACAACGAAATTCGTTACAAATCAATGAATTATTGTTCCCCGGCGTATTATATCGGCAATTTATCTTTGACATTGCCTGCGAATTATTATAATATTAGTGCATAAAGTAATTTTTTTCGGAGGAAAACGCCTTGAAAAAAAAGATATTCTGCTTTTTGCTTTGCGCCGGGCTTGTTTTCGGGCTTTGCGGCTGCGAATTTTTTGATAAGCTTTATGAAAACCACCTCAACAGGCAAAACGGAAAAAGCTCCTCCTCGGAGGAAAGCTCCGTTCCGGAGCCTGTGGAGATAGATACCGGCTGGCCTGTTTCCGTTGCGGGAACGGAGATAAATTCAAAACCGGAGCGTGTTGCCGCAGTTTCTCCCGCCCTTGCGGAATACATATATGATATGGGGCTTTTTGATAATCTCTGCGCCGTTGGCGAATTCTGCGCCTTTTCCGAAAAAGCCGCCGCTTTGCCGAATATCGGCTCCGCCGCCCTTCCGGATTTTGATGAAATAAAAGCCGCCGAGCCGCAATATATTCTTACAAATACCAAGTATGACGAAGCCTCGCTTATAAAGCTCCAGCAAATGAACATAACCGTGCTGTATTTTGAAGCACCGCAGTCCTTCGATGGGCTTTGCGAGCTGTATAAGGAGCTTGCGCTCTTCTTCCTCGGTGCGGAGGAGGGTCCCGCCTTCGGCGAAGCGTATGCGGAAAAATATAACTCCGCCCTTGCCGAGGTTTCCTATTCCGGCGAAAAAGCCTCCGCCGCATTTATCCGTGGCATGGATAACATTATGATAACCGGCGACAGCCTTTGCGGCGAGCTGCTTTCCCGCTGTTTTGTCAATGCGGCGGGTGACGCAACGGGCTTTGAATATCCCCTCGACGCCTTTTCCGACCTAAAGCCGGATATAATTTTTGTAAGCGGAAGGGTTCGGCTTAAGGACCTTGAGGGCAGCGACCTTTACCGCAAAAAAGCCGCCGTAAAAAACGACCGTGTGTATCTCGCAGATTTGGACGCCGTCGGGATTTGCAGCCTGCGTTCCTTTTCCATAGTAAAGGATATGATGACCACCGCATACGATGATTATTCCGGCGGAGATAAGCTTGAAGTTGCCTATCCAAGTATGTACAAGTGAGGCTTTTTTATGATTCGTGAACTTAAAGACGGCGATTTTGCCGCAATAAAATCTCTTATGGCGCAGCTCCATGCCATGCACGCCGCAGCCCGCCCGGATATTTACCGCCCGGGAGATTTTTTCTCAAAAGAAGATTTTGACGAAATTCTTTCCGCCGAAAATCGAATTTCTCTTGTTTATGATGAGGGCGGCACGGCAAAAGCATTTTGCTTTGCCATTCTTAAGGACGCAAAAAATCCCGTTCTTCAAAGCTTCCGTGCCGCATTTATCGAGGATATTTTTGTTTCCGAAGAGCTTCGGGGACGGGGCATAGGAAAAAAGCTTTTTGCCGAGGCAAAATCCCGCTCCATAGCGGCGGGCGCAACCTCCCTTGAGCTTAAAGTCTGGTGCTTTAATACCACCGCCGTCGCCTTTTATAAATCCCTCGGTATGACGGAGCAAAGCGTAAACATGGAGCTTAAACTATAAGTATAATTTGACCGATAACAAAAAACCGCCGCATACGAGATTTCGGCGGAAAAAATCCCGCCGGCGGAGGTGAGCTTTTGAATTGCTGCGGACTTTTAATCAGAAATGCCCGCCTTGAAAAAAATTGGAGCCAAGAGGGGCTTTGTAAGGGCATTTGCTCCGTTCCCTATCTCTCTAAAATCGAACAGGGCAAGGCGGAGCCTTCCGAGGAAATCGCCGGAGCACTTTTTGCACGGCTGGGCTTTACCGCCGTTTTGGAAAAGGACTTTTCCGCCTTTGCGGAAAAGCTTCGGGACAGCTGCCTGGAGGCGGTTTTCTCCCTTGACTTTGCCTCTGCCGAAAAGCTGCTTTCCGCCGCCGTGAATGACAGAGAAAGGCTGCTGCACTGTGCCTTTGCCCTTGATTTTATGCTGCTTTATGAGCTTGTAAACAAAACCGGCGAGGGAAAGCCGCTTTTGCCTGTGTTCGAACCGTATATGAATGCCGAGCAGCTTGCCCTTCAGCATATTCTGCTTAAAAAATACGACGAAGCCGCAAGGCTTTTTCCATGTGCATATACTTTCTGCCTCTGCGGCGAAAATGCCTATGCCGGCGGCGAAGCACTGAAGGCGACCGAACTGCTGCAAAAGGCATATGACCTTGCGGCGGCGGAGGGGCGTGCCGGCATTATGCTCAGAAGCCGAACCATTCTCGGCAACTGCTGCAGCAACTCCGGAAATATCCCCGCAATGCTGCGGCATTACACTGTGGCAAAACGCCTTGCGGCGACCCTTGGCGAAGAAAATTCTCTCAGAGATATAGACTATAACATAGCCTCCACCCAAATTGAGGCGGGGAATTACAAAGAAGCCTACGCCTATTTTTCCGCTTTGGAAAATCCGAGGCTTATGGACCTCCACAAGCTTGCAATCTGCTGCGAAAAGCTCGGGCTTAAGGAGGAAGCCCTTGCCGCCCTGCGCCGTGCAAGGGGGCTTGACCCGCCTGAATTTATCGGGGATGCGCACATTGCGGAGAATATGCTTCGCCTTGTCCGCTTTCGTATTCTTAACCGCAGCTACCTGCAAAGCGGAATATACCGCTCCCTGCTTTTTTCCGTATTCGACTCCTGCCGTAAAAGCCTGCCGGTGGGATATGCGGTTTTCCACCTGCCATGGGTGTTGGAATGGTATACCTCCGCAAGGCAGTATAAACAAGCGTTTGAACTTTTGCGTGATTTTCCCGAATATCATATTTAAGACCTGCTTATGCGGCTGATTTGGACTTAATTTTCCCAAAACAGCCGTATTTTCTTTCGCTTAATTCCGTGCTATAATTATATCGGGATTTGAGGAAAGGAGGCTTTTTTATGAAACCCCGTCTTTGGAATAAAAATTTCACTCTGCTTATAACCGCCACGGTGCTCGGTGCCGCAGGCGGGATTGCCGGAAGCTTTGCCCTTTCGTTCCTTGTCTTTGATGAAACGCAAAGCACTCTTTCCGCCGCATTGACCGTTGCCGTTGCCGTAATTCCGGCATTTGTAATCCCGCTTTTTGCCGCCCCGATAATGGATCGCCTTCCGAGAAAGCCGTTTTTGGTAGGAGGAGATTTTCTGAACAGTGTTCTCTATGTGCTTGCCGGAATCTATCTTCTTAATTTCAGCTTTTCGTATATAGGTTATCTCGGCTTTTCCGTGCTGCTTTCAAGCGTATCCGCTTTTGACGAGCTTGCGTATAACAGCATCTACCCAAAGCTTCTTGCAAAGGGTGCCGAGGAAAAAGGCTATGCTGTTTCTGGAATGTTATATCCCGTTGTTCGTGTGCTTATGACCCCTGTGGCGGCTGTGCTGCTTGATACCATCGGAGTCGGTCGGATACTCATTATTCAGGGTGGGCTTTCTTTTGCCGCCGCAATAACCGAATCGTTTATCTCCGTTGAAGAATCAAGCCGGCTTGATGGCGGCGGCTATTCTCTTAAAACATGGTGCTCCGATATCCGTGAGGCAGCGGAGTATTTGAAAAACGAAAAAGGTCTTCGCTCAATTTACGCATATATGGCGGTCACAAACGGAACGGCGTCCGGCTATTCGCCCTTGCTTATTGCGTTTTTCCGCACGGCGGCGGGCTTTACCGCCGCAATGTACTCCTTTTTCTCAACTGCGGAATTTATCGGGCGCAGCATCGGCGGAGTATTTTGCTATAAGGTTCGCATACCGAAAAAACGTCGCTTTTCCTTTGCGTTTTTTGTGTATATGGTATATGAGAGCATGGACGCCTGCCTTTTATGGCTTCCGTATCCGCTTATGCTGATAAACCGGGGCATATGCGGTTTTCTCGGTATAAACAGTGCAACCATGCGTCAGGCGGCGGTTCAGTCATATATTCCGGAGAGTCTTCGCAGCAGGCTAAATGCTTTTGAGAGTATGCTGTATTTTCTCTCCTCCGCAATACTCGGTCTTGCGGTCGGTGCTCTCGGAGAAATTCTTGATTACAGAGTCTGCCTCTCCTTCTGCGCATTTTCCGTCCTTATTTTCTGTCTGATGACCGTATGGAAAAACCGCTCCGATGTAAAAAAGCTTTATGAATCCGTTGATTAAACAAAAACCCGCTCTCCCTTTTTTGGGGGAAGCGGGTTTTTGTTTTTTTGCCGCTTTTCCTGCGATTTTTTTGCCGTTTTGCAGCCATTCCGCCTCTTTGCCGCTTTTTTACATAAAAATTCATTTCGTTTCTTGACAGAGCCTGCCGCCGGTGCTACTATAAAATATATTTTATTTTAAGAAAGAGGTGTTATTGTATGACAGACATTCCGAAAATCTTCGGCAGCATGGTTTTTAACAGGGAGGTCATGCGACAGCGCCTCTCTTCCGAAATTTACGACCGCCTTATCGACATTATCGAAAACGGAGGCGAAATGGAAAAGGATGTTGCCGACGCCGTTGCGGAGGCAATGAAGGAATGGGCAATCGAAAAAGGCGCAACCCACTATACTCATTGGTTCCAGCCCATGACCGGCATAACCGCCGAAAAGCACGACAGCTTTATTACCCCGACCAAGGACGGCGGAATTGTTATGGAGTTTTCCGGCAAAAAGCTTATTAAGGGCGAACCGGACGCTTCCAGCTTTCCCTCCGGCGGGCTTCGCGCCACCTTTGAGGCAAGGGGCTATACCGCATGGGACCCAACCTCATACGCCTTTGTAAAAGACGGCTCTCTCTGTATTCCCACGGTTTTCTGCTCCTACGGCGGCGAGGTCCTCGATAAAAAAACCCCGCTTATGCGCTCTACCGAAGCAGTCTGCAAGCAATCCCTGCGTATCCTGCGCCTTTTTGGGGATACGGAAACAAAGCGTGTTTTTGTAACCGCCGGCGCAGAGCAGGAATATTTTCTTATCGACCGTGCCCAGTTTGAAAAGCGGGAGGACCTTGTAATAACCGGGCGCACCCTTTTCGGCTCAAAGCCGCCTAAGGGTCAGGAAATGGAGGATCACTATTTCGGTGCTCTCCGCCCCCGTGTTTCCGAATTTATGCACGACCTTGATACCGAGCTTTGGAAGCTCGGCGTCTATGCAAAAACAAAGCATAACGAGGTTGCCCCCGGTCAGCACGAGCTTGCTCCGGGATACAGCAATGTAAACCTTGCAACCGACCACAACCAGCTTACTATGGAGATTATGAAGAAGGTGGCGGAACGCCACGGGCTTGCCTGCCTTCTTCACGAAAAGCCTTTCCGTGGAGTTAACGGAAGCGGAAAGCACAACAACTGGGCTCTTTCCACAGATACCGGCAAAAATCTGCTTAAACCGGGAAGAGAGCCGGAAAACAACAAGCCTTTCCTGCTCTTTATGTGTGCCGTAATAAAGGCGGTTGACGAGCACCAGGATCTTCTCCGCATCTCCGTTTCCACCGCAGGAAACGACCGCCGCCTCGGCGGCGAGGAGGCTCCGCCCGCAATCATCTCCATTTTTCTTGGGGACGACATAACCGCAATCCTCGATTCCATAGCCGAGGGGCACGGCGCAGCCCATAATGACGGAAGCCGAATGGATATGGGCGTTTCCGCCCTTCCGGAATTTTGGAAAGATAAAACCGACCGCAACCGTACCTCCCCCTTTGCTTTTACCGGCAACAAGTTTGAGTTCCGTATGCCCGGCTCCAGCCTTTCTATCGCCGGACCCAACATTATGCTCAATACCATGGTGGCGGATTCTCTTATGGAGTTTGCCGACAGGCTTGAAAAAGCGGAGAATTTTGATAAGGAGCTTGACGCTCTTCTTGCGGAAACCGTCCGCCGTCACCGCCGCATAATCTTTAACGGCAACAATTATACAAAGGAATGGGTCGAGGAAGCAAAACGCCGTGGTCTGCTTGACCTTTCAACCGCCGTGGACGCTCTTCCCCATTTCTCCGACGAAAAAAACATCGAGCTTTTCCGCCGGCACAAAATTTTTACCGAAAGCGAGATTCGCTCCCGCCAGGATATTCTTATTGATAACTACAACAAGGTCATTATGATAGAAGCCTCCACAATGCTTGATATGGCAAAGAAGGACATTCTTCCCGCCTGTATTGCATACGAGCGTTCCCTTGCGGAAACCGCCGCAGCAAAAAAATCTCTCAGTCTTTCCGTCGAGGGCTGCGCCGAGCTTGAGCTTGTCAAAAAGATAGATTCCCTTTGTCGAGAGCTTTCTCTCCGCACAGAGGAAATGCAGTCCCTGCGGAACGAGGCGGAGGGCATTGAGGAGCTTCTTCCAAAGGCAAGGTTTGTTTGCTACAGGCTCCATTCCTCCATGAGTGCGCTCCGTACCGTTGCCGACCGCCTTGAGGATACCGTCGCCGCCGAATACTGGCCCTTTCCCACCTACCGTGACCTGCTTTTCAGCGTATAATAAGCAAAAAATATGCCGGGGCGGTTTCCCGCTCCGGCAAAAAAATATTCAAAAAAAGAAGAGGTAAAAATGACCGAAAAAGACGATAATCTTGTAATTCGCCCCCTTGTCACCTCCGATGTGGAACAGTACAATGCCCTTTTGCGCTATTCCTTTCAGGTAACGGAGCAGGAGCTTTCCGAAACCGGATGGAAAGATGATGAAATAAAACAGTCAAAATTCCCCGTAATCGAAAGAGCCGATGTTCTCGGCTGCTTTTCCGGCAATGACCTTGTGGCGCAGTTTGCCGCATATCCTCTTGATATGAACATCTACGGCGCAAAATATGCCGTCGGCTTTGTAACAAGCGTATGCACCTATCCCGAATATACCGGGCGTGGAATTATGAAGCGCCTTATGATACAAAGCCTTACTCGTATGCGGGAGGCAAAGCGTCCCTTTGCCCTGCTCTATCCCTATTCCATTCCCCTCTATCGAAAACTCGGCTGGGAAATAATCTCCAACAAAATGACCTATGTGGTAAAGGATACCCAGATCCCCCGCAAAATTAAGGAGCCGGGCTATGTCCGCAGGGTTGATTGGGACGATAAGCAGTTCCATGAGCTGCATACAAAATTTGCAAAGCGAACCCACGGCTGCCTTTTCCGCAACAACCTTGCCTGGGAAGAATATTGGCGTTGGGACGAGGACGACACGAATGTCGCCATCTATTATTCCGCAAAGGGCGTACCCTCCGGCTATATGGTCTATCTTATAAACTCCGATGTTATGCACATAAAGGAAATGATTTTTCTTAACCGCGAAGCACAGCTTGGTCTTTGGGAATATATCTACGCTCATGATTCCATGATAGACGAGGTAAAGGGCAATAACTATTACAGCGAGCCGATAGCTTTTGAGCTTGACGACAGCGATATAAAGGAAACCATACGCCCCTACGCCATGGGCAGAATTGTTGATATTCCGCTTTTCTTTAACCAATACAGCTGCGAGCCGAACGAAGCACCAGCCGTTTTCCGTTTTGACATTGACGACGAGCTTCTTTCTTGGAACAAAGGACGCTTTACCGTGCGCTTTGCCGGCGGAAAATGCGAAATGACAAACGACCAGCCCGATTTTACCATGAAAATGAGCATCGGCACTCTTACCACCATGCTTTTGGGCTATAAAACAGCCGAAAAGCTTTACGAGATGGACAGGATCACCTGCACCCGCAAGGCGGCGGAAACCCTCGATGACATTCTCTTCCACAGCATCCCCTATGTTTCGGACTATATTTAATTATGCGATTGCGGCAAAAGCCGCAGGTGAATAGCGGCGGTCGGGCGCAGCCCATAAAGTTCCCGCATACTGCGCAGAAGCGTTTTTGGTTGTCCTTTTTCGTTTTGCCCCCACAATGCTCCCGATAAAAAAGCCTTTCGCAACCATAGGTTGCGAAAGTTCAAGCCAAAGCTTGTGGCTTTGCCCGTAAAAATACGGCATAATTTAGGCAACAAAACAAACGGAGGAAAGACAATATGACCATTTCCGAAAAAATTTTGTATTGCAGAAAACGCTGCGGACTTTCGCAGGAGGCTCTTGCAGAAAAAATTGGTGTTTCCCGCCAAGCCATAAGCAAATGGGAAACCGGCGAAGCAACGCCGGAGCTTTCAAAGCTCGCCCTTTTGGCAAAGACCTTCGGCGTAACGGCGGATTGGCTTATTTCCGAAGAAGACCCGCCGGAAAGCTTTTCCGCCGGGCAAGCCGACCCGCAAAAGCCCTCCTCCCCATCCGCAGAAAATTGGGCAAGTTCCCTGCCCGGCACGATCGGCAATCTTGTTCGCCGCTACGGTTGGCTTGCCGGAGTTTATATAGCCCTCGGCGGCTTAGGCATTGCAATTATCGGTATAATCGCAAAAATTACGGTAAGCAGTATGTTCAAAAGCTTCGGCAGCTTTGGCGGAATGGGTTATTACGGCGATTTTTCCGGATTCGGCGGCGGCTCTGCCGACCTTAATAGCTTTGCGACAAACAACCCGGTAAGCATCATGGCTACGGCAATGATAATTATCGGCATAGTTATTACCGCCGCAGGAGCCGTCCTTGCTTTTTACCTCAAAAATAAAGGCAAAGGCGGAGATAAATAAGCCTCTCCGGCGCACGGTGCTCAAATCCCCGCAACATAAAATCCCCTTCGTGCTCAAATGAGCACGAGGGGGATTTTCTCTTTGCTTTGTGAGCACGCCGTGCTCGTTTTTTATTTTTCTGCCCAATCCTTCGCTCTTTCAACGGCTTTGAGCCAGCGTTCGTACTCTGCCTCGCACTCCTCCTCCGGGCGAATGGGGGTGAAAACCCGCTCGCTCTTTCTTGCGGCGGCTATTTCGGAGAAATCCTTCCACACTCCGGCATAAAGTCCGGCAAGAGCCGCCGCGCCAAAAGCGGTAGTTTCCACAACCTGCGGCCGCTCCACCGGAATACGCAAAAGGTCGGACTGAATCTGCATCATAATGTCGCTTACGGAAGCACCGCCGTCCACATGGAGAACGGAAATATCGCAGCCTGCGTCCTTACGCATTGCCCTCATCATATCCGTAACTTGGAATGCGATTCCCTCAAGGGCTGCTCTTGCAATATGCGCCCTTGTAGTGCCTCTTGTTATGCCGAGTATCGTTCCCCTTGCGTACATATCCCAATGGGGTGCGCCAAGCCCGGTGAATGCCGGAACAAGCACAACCCCGCCGCTGTCCGGAACGGATTCCGCAAGTGGGTTTACCTCCGGGGCGGAGGAGATTATTCCAAGACCGTCCCGCAACCACTGAATAGTGCTTCCGCCGTTAAAAACGCTTCCCTCAAGGGCATAGGTGGTTTTTCCGCCGATGCTCCATGCCACCGTTGTAACAAGCCCGGAGGAGGAGCGTGCCGGAAAGCCGCCCACATTCATAAGAGTAAAGCAGCCGGTTCCGTATGTATTCTTTGCGTCGCCGGGGTTAAAGCAGCCCTGACCGAAAAGGGCGGCTTGCTGGTCGCCGGCGGAGCCGCATATCGGCGTTCCCGCAAGGCTTTCCAAGCCCTCTATTCCATCGGCAACATATCCGTAGAGTGCGGAATTTTCCACCGGAGCGGGCAGCATACACATGGGAATACCGAGAAGAGCGCAAAGCTCTTCGTCCCAATCCATCGTGTGGATATTAAAGAGCATGGTCCGGCAGGCATTTGAGTAATCCGTAACATGGACCGCACCCTTTGTAAGCTTCCAGATAAGCCATGTTTCAACGGTTCCGAAAAGAAGCTCACCGTGCTCCGCCCGCTCTCTTGCTCCGGGAACATTGTCCAAAATCCACTTTATCTTTGTACCGGAAAAATATGCGTCAAGTTTAAGTCCGGTCTTTTCCGTTATTTTCTCACAGGTTTCCTCGCTTGCTATGGAATCACAGATTTCAGCCGTTCTGCGGCATTGCCAAACAATGGCGTTGTAAATAGGCTTTCCCGTGGATTTTTCCCAAACTATCGTGGTTTCCCTTTGGTTTGTTATGCCGACCGCCGCAATAGGAACGCCCGCAAGAGAAATTGCCTTTGCCGCAGCCATGCGCTCCGTTTCCCAGATTGCCTCCGGGTCGTGCTCAACCCAGCCCGGCTGGGGATATATCTGTTCATAAGGGTACTGCCCGACGGAAACGATTTCTCCCGCCCTGTTAAATACTATCGCCCTGGAGCTTGTTGTTCCTTGGTCAAGCGCAAGTACAAATTTGTTCAAAACTGCGTTCCCCCTGTCTTTTATTAAAAAAATGTGGTATACTCTTCTTACAGAAAAGTATACCAGTATAAAACGGTGTTTGCAAGCCGATTTTTTTAGAATAAAGAAAAGGAGAAATGTCCGGTGACAAAGCACAGCGAATTTTTCTTTCCGTCAAGCGACGAAAAAACCCGAATACACGCAGAGGAGTGGCTTCCCGAAGGCGAAATAAAGGCGGTTTTACAGATTTCCCACGGCGTTTCCGAATATGCGGGACGCTACGCTCCCTTTGCGGAGTTTTTGACGGAACACGGCTTTGCCGTAATAGCCGGCGACCATCTCGGTCACGGAAAATCCGTGGCAGAAGGCTCGCCGAGAATATATTTCGGCGAGCATGACGGTTGGCTCCATGTTGTGGACGATGTTGCAATGCTCCGAAAAATCGGAGGCGAAAAATTTCCCGGCGTACCGTACTTTATTATGGGACACAGCATGGGTTCCTTTATCACCCGCACCTACCTTATCCGCTATCCCGGCGAGGTTGACGGCGCAGTGATTATGGGAACCGGTCAGCAAAGCCCCCTCCTTACCGGAAGCGGAAGGCTTGTTGCAAAAATAATCGGCAGCCGCAAGGGCTTTGGCGCAACAAGCAAAACCGTAAACAACCTTGCTTTCGGAAGCTACAACAAGTCATTTGAACCAAAGCGCACCGACTTTGACTGGCTTTCCGCAAACCCGGAAAATGTAGACCGCTATATTGCGGACCCCCTCTGCGGCGAGGACGCCACCGTAGGGCTTTTCTATGAAATGCTCGGCGGAATCCGCTTTGTCGGCGCACAGAAAAATGTGGACAAAATGGATACCTCAAAGCCGGTTTTGTTCATCTCCGGCGCAGACGACCCCGTTGGCGGAGAAAAGGGTGCAACCGCCGCATATAATACCTTCAAAAAAGCGGGCGTTGCCGACCTTACATTAAAGCTCTATCCCGGCTTGCGCCACGAAATCCTCAACGAAAGAGAAAACGCCGAGATTTACAGGTATATTCTAAATTGGCTTGAAAAGAGAATATAAAAAAACCGACCGTATCCCCCCGCCCTGTGCGGGGGGATATTTTGCGCCTTTGGATTTTTTTGAGGCAAGCGTGTCTGCTTGTTCCGCAAAAAAGCCGCTTTTTTGAAAAACATACGCCGTATCCGACTTTTTATTATTACGCCCGGTTAAAATCACGGGCAAATTTACAAATTGTTTAGAATTTTCCCACGCCGTCTTCATAATTTTCGGGTATTATACAGTTACACTTCATTTTCATATTTTCCTTCTCCTTTCTGTTCTTTTTTCAGAAAGAAAAAATATCCTGCCCTCCCCGGCAGGATATTTTTTTGCACGGTTATTTTTTGAATATCAGCTCTCTCGGAATATGGCTTTGTACATAAGTGTCCCCCATATAAACGCAATAAAATCCGCTTCCCCATGCATACACCTTTTCGTCCTCCGTTTCGGCTATGCCGGAAAACTCGCCGATATACATACTTACCGTGTTCTTCGGCAGCGCAAGCTCCGTAGGTATAAATACCGTATTATCATCCGTATCCGCATCCACACAACCTATATTATAGCCCCATGTATAAAACTTATCATTTTCATCTTTGATGATTATTGAAGCTGCGGAAAGCGAAAACGCCTTTACCTTATTTTTAACCTTGTTTATCGGAGCCGGCTTTTCCAAAATGTTAAATTCGGTATCATAATAATTTTCATCGGTTATATCTGTCCGCTCGTCCTGAATCCCGCTTTTGTCATACCCGATATAATAAAGCGTTCCGTTCTCCGAAAGAATTACCGTTCCTTCCTCCATTGCTCCCGCATCGGCGGCATTTTCCGGCAAATCAATTTTTTCCGGCGTCGCAGAATATGAAAATGCGCTTTTTTCCGATATTCGCCCGAGAGTATATACCTCTTTGCCCTCGGTAAGAAAAACGCAATGATTATAAGCACTGTCGATTTTTGAAACATCCTTCAGCTTTCCGGCATAACAAAACTCGCTTTTATTTTCAACGCCGTCCTTCCCGGCATTCGCTCCAAGAGCCTCGCCAAAATCGCAATCGCCGAAATTTGTTATATATATTTCCTCATCGGCGGTATATATAATCAAATTGGTTTGGGAAACGGAAATTTCTTTTATCTCCTTATCAAAATCAATCTTTTCCGGTGCATAAATAAAAATGTCGCTTATCCCGGGAAACTGCGCCAGAGTGTTCCAACCCCATACATACAATGCGCTGCTTTCTCCCAATGCTGCGACCGAATTTCCGTTTTTGCTTACGGAAATTTTTTTCACGGGTTCTCCTATCTCAACCTTTGCAGGTGCCAAAAGCATGGCATTTTCCGTCGCACCGATACCAAGCGCACCTCCGTCATTAAGCCCCCACACATAAATATCCCCGCTTTTTGTAAGGATATAATTTGCCGAAAAGGATATGCTTATTTTGTCAATGTCAGAGGCTGAAAAATCCGCTTTCGGCGCATCATAAAGCTCATATCCGAACTCTTCCGGCGCATGTGTTATTTTTACTTCTTCCGATTGGCTGCTTTCTTCCTTACCGGAGCCGGCTTCCGATTCCGCCCGGCTTGATTCCGAACTGTTTTGGGTACAGGAACAAAGCATAACAATAACAAATACGGACAAGAGAATCCCTTTAATTATTTTTTCCACTTAAAGCCACCCCTCAATAACCTATATCGGGGAACACCACAAAACGAAACGGATCTACCTTTGTTCCGGTGCTTGATGTCTTGTAAACTTCAAAATGCAGATGATTTCCCGTTGACCATCCTGTATTGCCTACTCCTCCAATCGCATCTCCCGCATCCGGTGTCCATGTAGCTTTTGGCTCTAATGTCTTAGAACCTGTAAACCTGCATCTGTATGAATCCAAAGTACTTGCCTCGCCATTGGCAAACGAAGAAAGATGCCCATATATAACCGTGTTATCAGAAATTGTACATACTATATGGTTTCCGTAATTTACAAGTTTTCTGTTTCCATTCACAATGCCCGTTAAAACTCTGCTTTCATGTTGAACATTTTTTACTGCATAAACATCGGTACCGGCGGGAGCTGCAACATCAATTCCGGCATGATTGTTTTCCATAAAGTCTTGTGAAATACTTCCGGTTGTTATCGGGCGTTCCCACGATGTCGGTATCGTTATTTTGCTCACATCAACAAATCCTCTGTCGCGTGTGTTTACATTCATAAATTCAATGTAGTACATTGTATGATCTCCGCTATAGTAAAGAACATATACCCGTTCTCTATAGCCAACAAACCCAATCTTGTTTGTTTTATCTACGGAAGAATAAACATCGACATTGGATGTAGAATTAACATATCCGTATTCTACGATTCCAAATCTCATTACAGAATCCATTCGGCTCTCATTTGTATGTGCCTGAATAAAAGTAAAAGGGAATTCCGGCGTGGAGTATTCCATACCATAATCGTCCGGAACTTCAATAACAGCTGCCATCGCAGAAACCGCCATTGCGACTATTATGGTTACACTAAAAACCGCTGAAAGTATTTTTTTCATGCTTAAATCCCCCTTATGCATTAATTTATTCTTGTTCATATTCAATATCAATCAGCCCATAAAATCGCCCTCTCGCTTTCGGTCACTGTTGATTCTTATACTGTGCTTATCTTAAAAAGCAATATGTCTGTTTTTCAATGTTCTTCTTTACTTTAACACTATAACACATATCGGTTTTATATAATTTGTACTTTTGTATTTATTATAAAGTTTTACCATTCAATTTACAATTTGCATAGTAACCAAATTTTTGTTATACTTTTGTGCACAGTGCCGAAAGCAATAGTTTTTACCGAATTATAAGCTAAAAAATCTTTTCGTTCATGGACGCAAAAGCCACAAAATTCAACACCCTTTTCCGCAGCGTTTACAAAGCGTTCGCAATTCAGTATGCTTATTGAATCCCCGCTTGACAGCCGCAATGTTGAAAGCTATAATTATTCTGTAATAATATTGCGTTTTTAACGCAGCGGAGGAAGAAATGAAAAACGAAACCATAATTATTCTTGATTTCGGCGGACAGTACCGGGAACTTATCGCCCGCCGTGTGCGTGAGCTTGGGGTTTATTCCGAAATAAAGCCCTGCGATATTTCCATCGAAGAAATCAAAAAAATCGCCCCAATCGGCATTATTCTTACCGGCGGTCCAAACAGCGTTTATGAGGACGAAACTCTGCGCTGCGACCCGGAGATTTTTAATCTCGGAATTCCCGTGCTCGGAATTTGCTATGGTGCTCAGCTTATGACCTATACCCTCGGCGGAAATGTCGAAGCGTGCTCAACAAGCGAATACGGCAGGACCAAGGTTAAGGTTGACCCCTCTTTTAAGTTTTTCGAGGGGCTTTGCGAACAGCAGCTTGTCCTGATGAGCCACACCGACCGCATTACCGCAATGCCGGAGGGTTTTTCCCTTGCGGCTTCTTCCGAGGACTGCCCCTTTGCCGCCATTGTTGACGAAAAGCGGGGCTTTGTGGCTACCCAGTTCCACCCGGAGGTGAACGCAACCGAAAACGGCAAAGCAATGCTCCGCAACTTTGTTTATAACTACTGCCACGCCGCAGGCGATTATAATATGGACGACTTTATTGAAAAACAGGTTGCTGCAATCCGTGAACAGGTCGGCTCCGAGCGTGTTATTCTCGGTCTTTCCGGCGGAGTTGACTCCGCCGTTTGCGCAGCCCTCCTCGCAAAGGCAATTCCCGGACAGGCTGTCTGCATTTTTGTCGATACCGGTTTTATGCGCAAAAACGAGGGCGACGAAGTCGAGGCGGCTTTCGGAAGCCGTGACCTTACCTTTGTGCGTGTTAACGCAGAAAGCCGTTTTCTTGCCGCTCTTGACGGCGTAACCGAGCCGGAGAAAAAGCGCAAGATAATCGGAAAATTCTTTGTTGACATTTTCGACGAGGAATCCGCAAAATTCGGCGACGCAAAGTTTCTTGCTCAGGGCACCATATACCCCGATGTTGTTGAATCCGGCACAAAAGGCTCCGCCACAATTAAGAGCCACCACAATGTCGGCGGTCTTCCAAAGGATATGCGCTTTGTCGGGCTTGTAGAGCCACTGCGCAGTCTTTTTAAGGACGAGGTTCGCACCCTTGGCGCAAAGCTCGGCTTGCCCTCGTATATAACTAACCGTCAACCTTTCCCCGGTCCCGGTTTGGCTGTTCGCTGCATTGGTGCAATCACAAAAGATAAGCTTGACCTTCTTCGTGAGGCGGACGCCATTTGGCGTGAAGAGCTTGAAGCAAACCATGTTCCCGCCGACCAGTACTTTGCCGTTCTTACGGATATGCGTTCCGTAGGCGTTATGGGCGACTTCCGCACCTATGATTATACGATTGCGCTTCGCGCAGTTGTCACCTCCGACTTTATGACCGCCGAGTATGCTCCCGTTCCTCACGAGGTTCTTGCCGAAGCCTCCCGCCGCATTACCAACGAAGTAAAAGGCGTCAACCGTGTTGTCTACGACATCACCGGCAAGCCCCCGGCAACGATTGAGTGGGAATAATCCCCGAAAGCCTAAAAACCCAGTAATATCAAGGTTTTTCGGACTTCGCCCACCCCTTTTGATAACGATTTGATAACAATCCTTAGAGCGACCATTATTCTATACCCCAAGTGGCTTGTAGGTTATCAGAATAATTACCAAGTGGTTGTTGTCAACAATTAAATCTGTATTAGACGATTAAAAGCCCTTAACTGTGGATTACCGCAGTTAAGGGCTTTTTGTCGTTTTTTTCTTAGTCGGGTTTCAGGCGATCTTTGAAGGTGTCTAACATTACATCGTTCAGTTCCCCCGAAGGAACCTTTACCCAACCGCCCGTCGTGTCGAACTTAGGATAGTGGTAACGCCATTGGTCGTAGGTATCTTTATCAATCTCACCTGCATCGAGTTTGGCTTTCTGCTCATTCCAAGCGGCAAGCATACGGATAATTTCTGCGGCATCCTTGCCTTTATCAGCATTAACTTTAAGGCAGAGTTCTCCATCGGCTTCACTGACGGTAATGCCGTAAATATCTTCAAGTGCAAAGAAGGTGTGAGCCAAACCTATGTAACTGTCAATATCGGGCACGTTCAATGCTTCGGGTGCAACATCCAAAACCTGTGCCAACGCTGCGGTAATATCCGCCTTTGGAGTGCGGGAGCCGGTTTCGTACTGTGCCATACGAACATCAGCAGATTTATCGGGAAAACCGAGCTGTAAACCGAGATATTTCTGTGTCATTCCACGTAGATTGCGGAAAAAGTGAATTCTTTCGCTAATAGCCATAAAAGCACCTCTTTTCAAGTGTTCGTACACAGTATAGCATAAATGCTTAGTGCTGTCAAGAGGAATCAAAACAAAAAAGTTTAGTATTTTTCTTGCAAACCACTTGACAAAAGCAAATATGCTTAGTATAATGATAATACCACTAAGCAAACCCGCTTAGTATAGAGAATTTTCCTTGCAACTATGCATAAATTTCCCGAATTATGACGTTATATAGGGAAATTTTCAAAACAACTGAATGACCGTCCAAGTGGGATATGATTTTGCCAAGACCTCCGAGGGGCGACTGAGCGAGCAAAACAACGCCGCTGACAAAACAGGGGCAGGAACGGCACTTGGGAAGAACGACACACCAACAAACTAATTTAGAAAGGAGAAAAAACTATGGGACAACAGTTTTTGCGAGTAGAAGAAGTCGCTGAAATTCTCGACGTTTCAACATCTTATGCCTACAAGGTAATACGGGAACTGAATGAGGAATTAAAGCGCAAAGGTTTTATAACCATCTCAGGAAGAATCAATCGAGGATACTTTAACGAAAGGCTGTACGAAGCCGGAAAGGAGAATAAGAATGCCTGTTTATAAGAATGAAGATAACGGCACTTGGTATGTGCTTACCCGATACTTGGATTGGAAAGGCGAACGCAAACAAAAATGCAAGCGTGGCTTTGAAACCAAACGTGAAGCGCAGGAGTGGGAACGAGTATTCCAACAGCAGAGTGCTGCTGATATGGATATGAACTTCGCCGCTTTTGTGGAGCTTTATATCAAGGATATGAAACCTCGCTTAAAGGAAAACACTTGGCTTACAAAAAAGCATATCATTGAAACTAAGATTTTACCCTATTTTGAAAAGAAAAATGTCAACGAGATTACCACAAAAGATGTAATCGCTTGGCAAAACGAACTGCTTGCTTTTCGTGATGAAAAGAAGAAACCGTATTCACAAACCTATCTCAAAACCGTCCACAATCAGCTCAGCGCCATTTTTAACCACGCTGTAAGACATTATGACCTTCGTTCCAACCCCGCCGCAAAAGCCGGAAATATGGGTACAGAGGAACGCAAGGAAATGAAGTTTTGGACGAAAGAAGAGTACAAGAAGTTTGCAGATGAAATGATGGACAAGCCCGTATCCTATTACGCATTTGAAATGCTGTATTGGTGCGGTATCCGTGAGGGCGAATTACTCGCTCTGACTGCGGGTGACTTTGACTTTGAAAAAGGTACGGTTACAATCAGCAAGTCTTATCAGCGTTTACACGGTGAGGATATTATTACCACACCGAAAACAAAGAAAAGCAACCGCACCATTAAAATGCCACAGTTCCTCTGCGAAGAAATGCAGGATTATATCGGTATGCTTTACGGATACAAAAAGAAAGACCGTATCTTCCCGATTTCAAAGAACTATCTGCACCGAGAAATGGATCGTGGCTCAAGAGCCGCCGGGGTAAAGCGTATTCGCATTCACGACTTGCGACACAGCCATATCTCCCTGCTCATTGATATGGGATTTTCTGCGGTTGCAATCGCTGACCGAGTAGGTCACGAAAGCATTGAGATCACTTACCGCTACGCACACCTATTCCCGTCAAAGCAGACGGAAATGGCAAAAAAACTTGAATATGAAAGGATGGATATTGAAAATGTCCGCTAAAAATCTTGACCGTCACAACCGTTGGAGAAGCAAAACAATTGCTTTTCGTATGTCGCCGCAGGAGGTTGATATTTTGGATAGCAATGTTAGATTATCGGGACTTACAAAGCAGGATTATCTTTGCGCCCGTGCTCTGCAACAGCAAATTACGGTTGTTGGCAATCCGAGAGTCTATAAGGCACTCCGCAACGAGCTTGCCGCCGTCCTCGATGAACTAAAACGTATCGAAGCAGGTGCCGCCGTTCACGATGATTTACTCGACCGCATTGACCAAATTAACATCACACTATATGGAATGAAGGAGCGAAAGAATGGCTTATAAAACAGAAAAGACTGCTCCGAAAATATCTGTTGGCGCAGATAAGGAACAGCCTTCTCAAAAATGTACTGTAAATATTATAACCGAAAACTCCGGCAATTTCAATGGCTTTGAAAAACGGAATGGGTATACCCATCGAATTATATCAACTATTGGCTGGGTGCAGGTGGTCTTTCAAAAAGCCGCTCCGTCTCGTCTGCCGGTTTGGTCGGTACTTCTGCCGACTGATGTCGGCAGAGGTCGCCACTGGCGACTTGTACCCCTCGGAGAGCCCACGACATCTTTACAGCCGAAGTGCTGAAAGTGTCATAGTGGGTTACACACTTTGAAAAAGTTGTTTAACAGCGGCTCCCGAAAATTCGCCTACAGAAAGGAAGTGAGAATGGATGGCGAAAGAAAACTTTTGTGTTGCCCGTGTCGAAACCCGTACAAGAGCGACGGTCGGTAAATTTGAGCGACACATTGAACGCAAAAACGAAAGCTATGAAAATATGAATGTTGACCTATCCCGCACTCCGATGAACATCAATTTTAAGGGTTGCGGCAAGCTGACCTATAATGAATATCTTAACGAGTTGATCGCCGCAGGGGCGGTCTCGCTGAAAGGATTAAAACCCGATGCCACCGTCTTTGACGAAATGATTATGGATGTAAACACTGATTATTTTGAGCAAAACGGCGGCTATGAATATGCTTGCCGATTCTATAATGAAGCGTTCCACTTTGCCGAAAAAATATACGGCAAGGACAATATAATCTCTGCAGTGATGCACGCAGATGAATTGAATGTTGCTATGACCGAGAAATACGGCAGACCGATTTACCACTATCATCTGCATATTATGGCGCTGCCGGTGGTGGACAAAGAGGTACGCTGGACGAAACGCTGTAAAGATCCTGAGCTGGTTGGAAAGGTAAAAGAGGTCATTCATCAAGTCAGCCACTCAAAGAAATGGCGTTCTGAAAAAGCGGTCGACGAAAACGGAAACCCTATCCTCAACAGCAAGGGTAAACAAATTTATCACGCTTCTTACAGTGTGCTGCAGGATAAGTTTTTTGAGCATATGCAGGGTGCAGGCTATGCGGGTTTTGTTCGTGGGGAGCGTGGCAGTACCGCCGAAAATTTGACATCGCTTGAATATAAGATTAAGCAAGACCAAAAACGATTGACAGAACTTTCCGAGAGAATTGCCAACGAGCAGGTGCGTTATGAGGATAATCATAATGCGTTTATGACCTTCGCAGAGATTGACGATTCAGGTAAAAAATCTATAACAGGCAAGTTTACAGTATCGGCAAAAGATTATAAAAAACTGACTACTTTGGCAAAAAGAAGCTATGCTGCGGAGTTCGATGTACGAAAGTTGCGTGATGAAAACCGACAGTTATCCAGCCGGATATGGTCGCTCCAATCGGAAGTATCACAGTTGCGGCAAGCGCTGACGGAACTGACAGAAAAATGTAAACCGTATCTTGAAGCGTTAAAAGCGGCGCCAAAAGCCGTTAAAGAATTTATCGACGGTATCCTCAAGCGCTTCAAAAAGCAGGAAAAGAGCATTGAATATGAGTCGATTTCTGCACCAAAAACACACACCCAAGAGCGTGGGAAACGCTCAAAGAATAATAATATTGAAAGGTAGGAAATCATTATGAAACAGCATTTCACAGACGAAAGAACGGGTATCGGCTACACCTTGCAGGGAGATTATTATCTGCCCGACCTTGCATTACCCGCTGAAGAACAACAGCCAATCGGCGTATGGGGACAGCGACACTTACGGTATATCAAGCAGCACAGAAAGGCGTTTTATACCAACCTGCTGACAAGCGGTAAGTTCAATTCATATCTTGTAGATATTGAACAGCAGGCGCAACAACTTTTTCTCCGGCTGGTAAAAGACTTAGCCGAAAAGGAAAATATAACCGAAGAACTCAAAGCAACCGATATGATGCTCTGGGTGCGGATGATGAATAATATTCGTAATAGAGCAACAGAAATTGTAAATGCGGATATAATTTACAAGGTATAAACACAACAACGGCAGGGAGCAATCCCTGCCGCTAATTTTTTGATCTTACATAATTTATATTGTCTGTTTACTTTCTTTTTGATAACAACTATGAAACTTTTTCCACGAAGCAATGCTGCTAAGACGTTCTCTCACTTTCGCTTGATTATCAATTCCTAATTGCAAGCAAACGTTATATTCAAGTAATAAAGCCAAAATGCCTATTGCATCAATAAGTTTGTCGCCTTTCAATGCTTTTTTCTCTTTGGATTTACCGTAGTGAGTATAATAATGTCTTGTATCTGCAACAGTCTGAGCAAATCCAGAATCAACTGCATAGTATTCAGAGAACAGTCCATCATATTTTCCAATGAGAAGATCATTCAGCCTTGAAACCAAGATAATATATTTACAGTTTTCATCCTTTTGTGTATCGCACAATAATAATTTTTCTATATCAGAATAGTTTTGCCTACTTCCAAAACGATCAATTACGGACGCAACATATTTATCCTTACTATCATCATAAAAGAATCTTGCGTGAAATGTTTCCAATGCCTGAACAACATTCAGAAAAACCATTTCAGGAGGCATATCAGTATACTTGAATAGAGACAAATATAGATTGAAGATGGGTTCTAACAAAGTTAATTCTTTTTTTATATCTTTCTCTGGTAATAATTGAGCAAGTGTGAAATTATATTCCCAACGACTATTGTTATGAATGGAAAGGCGATGCTCTGATGTATACAAATAGTGCTTGTAATATTCAGTATGCTCACCGATTCGATAGCTATCATCATAGTCATACAAATACTGTTCGTCTACGTTCACATTATCTTTTATTGCGAATGAAATCAAAGATATTACTTTGTTGCGTATTGCGGTGAAATACGATGTATCCTGCTTTTCATCTGCTTCAATACTAACAATCAAACGTTCAACAACTGTTGATTCCTCTTTATGCGGAAGATCGAATAATTCGCATTTTAACGAAGTGGAAAAGGTGATTTTAGCTCCAAACCAATGATATTTATTTTTATTCTCATTGCCTTTGAATTTGACTACTGAAAGATCACTCGTGTCTACGGCAGACAATCCGCTCCAGTCCAAAGCATTTTCTAATACACACTCTAATTTATTGTACTTAGCATTTGTTGCATCTCTTTTTGACCATATTGAATAATCAGCAACAAAAATAAGTTGCTGTGTCTGAAATCCTTGCGTATGGTTTTTGATACAACGATTGTGAAAAAGCGTAACAGTTGTTCCAGAATTGAGAACACCCGTGATTACATCTAAATTAGGGTAGTTCCTACCAATTGGAACATCAGTTAATTGTTTTATAAGATTGAGCATAGTAACGCCTTTCTCTTTATTGTAGATTAACTCCCCTGCTATCTCTTCTCCATCAATATTAAATGTTCCGGCAAAATGTTGATCAATATTTTTGTTCTGCATACTTACACCTCATATCATTAGGAAACCATCTTTGATGGTTGCTCATACAGCCATACGTTGGCTAAGATACCACAAGAATTTATCTGTCAAGAATTCGCCGGGAAGGACATCATATTTTGTGATTTCATCGATGAATTTCAAATGGCGATGCTCCAATCCGTTTCGCAGTAACAAGTGTCCGTTACAATCAAAAGAAATCATTCCCTCATCAAACATTTTGTGATGGTTTTCGCATAACCATATACCATTTTCTCCATCTAAGGCATATTCCAGTCGCTGATCCAAGGAAAGAGCAGGAGCTTTTTTTATTGCGGATACTGGCCAAATATGCGCGCCTTGTATCAGTTCTGGAATTTCACAGTTACAGAGAGCACAATGCTTATTTCCAAGCTTGTTGAATAGATTGAGTACATAGCGAGGAGAGCGCAAGCTGTTTTCTTTGTCATAAATCATCTTCTCAAGTGTCATATCAGTCGGAATTACATCTATAACCCCCATTTGATTGATAACATTAAGGCTTGAGGCAGGCAACTCTTTCAAATCACCTTCGAGGACTTCAAATAGCTTGATAATTTGACCGGGCTGCCACAGTTGAGCAAGCGCATAGCACATCAAACTTGTTTCATATTTATTGGCACCATAAGTCTTTCCGTAAATCTCGATTTCTCCAGAATCACCTTTTGTGATAAAAGTAGAATTATTGCTACGGTTTCTACCAGCGTTTATTCTTCTATTGAATATAATGTCTTCTACAGAACTAAATGCATTGATTCTACGGAGAAGTTCAGAGCTTGCGTTCAAAAACTGAAAACCGATTGTATTCATTAACCGATAAATCAGTATCTGATACTCGGTTTCCGCATTGCCTTCAACATTCAAAAAGTAATAATACAAATCCTTTTTAGGATATGGATTATTATAATACATATTGAAAGCGGTTGGAACGCTTTGAACGCTGGAGTTGCGTCCGTTTATTTCTTGCTCCGAAAAACTGATATAACTAACGACATCTTTGTATTGCATTATAGCCATACGTCCCTTGTTATAGGATGTTTCTAAGAAGGTGTCGTGATAATCATTGTCAACATATTGATATGTGAAATCTGTTTGTCCTGTAATTAGCCCACAAACATCCTTAAGGATCTCTGGAGTGACGACATCGCTAAAATACACCCCAGTATTCTTTGATTTTTGAAGATTCTTTTTTATTACAAAGTGTGGTTTATTCCTGTACCTCATAATTAACAATCAGGACCTCCTTTCGTCTGCTGCCGGAAATGCCAATGATATCTCCCAGTTGAATAATATGGTACTTATTTGTATTAACCCAGTCTATAAGAGCGTGGTTTGTTTGCCCTTTATGTTCGACTACATAAGAAAGCATAAAGGGGATTCCTTTTTGAGTTAGTTGGTCTGCAAAAGAAAATAACTCTAATTCTAATTCTTTATTCCATCCTTTGAATCCTCGTTTTCCGTCATTGTATGCTCCCGTGGTCAATTCATAGGGAGGATCAAAATAAACAAAAGAAGAAGATGGTATTTGATCAAAAAGATTTTTATAGTCTTCACTGTGAAACTCATAATTTCCTTCTTTAATCCTTCGTGAGAAACTAATCATTTTCTCCAGAATCTTATCATTGAACCACCTCATCCCAACCGGGTTGTTAAAATCGTGTTGGTTGTTAAAGCGAATTTGTTGTTGGAAACCATACATAATGATCGTGAAGAGAAGTCTAGGATCTCTCTTGCCTATTGGCAAAGAATTATAGTACTCTCTTGCAGCTAAATATGGTTCGGATTTCGCTTTTTCAAGGTCAAATTTTTTTATTACTCTCTTTATATACAGCAAATAATCATACGTATCATACTCTCGAAAAGAACGGATTAAATTCGCAACCAAGTAATTTATATCATTATATACTATCTGATTAGTGTTGATGTTGATGCCAACATTAAACCCACCGCCAAAAGCATCAATAAAAACATCATATTTTTTTGGCTGATATTCTAGAATATAGGGAATGACTTTTGCTTTGCTACCAATATAATTTAGCGGACATTCGTATTGCACTTCTGAAGCATTTCTTTTTTCTACATAAAACAAGTATTCAAAATGCTTGTTTTCATTCTGAGATTTCCAATTTTGATACCTTTTATATGCGATTTTCTTGCATACATATGTTTCTGGTTTCCCGTATCGTTTCATAGCGGCTTCAATATATTCTTGAGACATAAACCCATCATCGTTATAGCTTAGGATAATGTGTTTCGCTTTAGTTTTAGCGAGAATTCGGTCAAATAGAATATTGACTTTATATTCTTTTGACCAATCAGAGCGCATAGGGGCGGTACTTCTAGAGCCGGTAATTTTACTTACAGACGGATTATCATCCAAAACCAAAGTTTCAAGCAAATGATATTGTGTTCCATATTGATTTTGGGTATATGGCGGATCTAAATATAAAATGTCACATTCGACATTTTCAATTATTTCTTCAATCTTTCTGTTATAAGATGTGATTGAGTTGTATTGAGAGTTTTGGAAATCGACCTTATTAAACGCAATACTTTTCAATGATCGATTATCCCATTTTTTTAAAAATGCGCCATAAACGCCAGCAGTATTTGAAACATCAGACACTGACTCGATAAGGCAAGCCATTAAATAGCAATACTCGTTTTCCGTAATCTTTTCAGCAATTTTCCAGTCTTCGATTTGTTTACGAAAATAATCAATTCTTGCAGCATTTTCTGGGGTAAAATACATCCGTGGTGTTTCTGTCGGAGCATAATTTTTATAAATAAAACCGTGAACAGTTGATTTACTTGAGTTCAAGTACTCAAAAGGGTCAAAACCCAAAGTATCAAATGTACAGGTTGGTGCACATAGTCTACCTTTTGTATATATAACAGACCACGTAAGATTATCATTAATTATAATATCATAATAAGACTTAAAATAATCCGCAACCGATCCAGAACCACAAAAGGCATCAAAAAAGGCATAACCTTCCTTCAGAAGTCCTTTAGAAAGCAGCAAATCGCTGATTTCAGTTAGTATAGATTCTTTATTTCCCAAATATCTCATAAGGTATTTTCCTTTGCTTTAATTTCGTTGAAATCTGAATGTTAATTCCACTTTCCGCTGGAAGCAGACCAGCTTTCAGTAAAATCTATATTTTCTACCGCTGCTATAAACGGCTCTATCAAAAACTCTTTTATAGTTCTCAGCACCGCATTGAAATCATCCGTTTTGGTGTCAATCTTCTTGCAGAAGGCTTTCCATTTTTTCTGCATAGCATCATCGTTGCCAAAGGTTAGTACCTGCTCAAATTGTTCTATCGTAAAGGCGTGTCCACGATTTTCAAAAGTCTTTTTAAGTGCTTCTGTCAGTGTGGTTCCGTCAAAATCAAATTTATTGGCAAGATAGTAAATATCGTAGTAATCTTTCATTCTGCTGGAAAACTCCATAAGGCTGAGAATAGCGTCAATTTTCTCGGCAATGGTTGTTTCAAGGGAGTATGTATTTACCGTCGGAGCGTCAAAGTCGGAAAGCTGTGTCGGAATTTTTCGTTTTTCCTGCTTCGGCACGATGACATCACCTACGCCGAAATCAATACTGAACGGTGTTCTGGTGTTCTTAATACGAGCAACTACCGATGCACCGATTCCTGCATATTTTTTCGCAACGGCAATAGGCGCAACATCTTTAATCTCAAAAGTGATAAAGTCATTACCGGTGGGCGTAGCAATAATTTCCTCCAACACGGTTTTTAACTGCTCAGGCGTATTTGGCATTTGTCTGAGCAAAAAATCAACATCAACCGTTACTCGGCTGTCAAAGTCGGTAAGGGAATAGATAAACAAGCCGCCTTTCAGCACAAGGTTTTCTGCATATTTGGATTTCTCCAAACGGCGCAGGAATTCCTCTTGGCAAAAGAGCTGCAGACAAAGCTGATAGCTTCTGCCACTTATCTGAGCCTTATTTTTCAGTCGTGCAAGCACGGATGCTGCTATATCAGCCATTTAGCAATACCTCCATCAGTTCGGTAACTTTTTTATATACACGCAGCTTTTTTGCGTATGCAGAAAGGTTACTCAGGTTTTTCTCTGTATCATTTGCATAAGCATTGAGCGCTTTATTAAAAATCTCATTGTCAAGTTTTGCACGGTATTTAAAACAGTCGCAAATTGTACGCTCTCGGTCATATACGGGAAGGACAACACCATTAAAATTACCTATGGTTTTACCCAAATCGTACAGTTCTGCTTGCACATAGTAAGGTTGCAGAGCGAGAACATCCACATTAAGTTTTGTCCTTGACATAGAACGAGGGACTGCTATCGACCACTTGCGTGGAGCAAAATCGCTGTAGCCGAAATGAAAAAGAGCCGATTCAACGCAAACGATTCCTTTCGGAACGAGGGTTGCAAGAAGCTGTTCCTCGGAAACCTCACTCTTTTCCGTAATCTCATAATAACCGTGTCGCACACGGGAAAGTATTCCGGCGTTGCAGAGATTTACAACATCTGCCGCCCTAATTCCGGCAGCGACAAAATCAGCAGATTTTGCAATTCCGCCGTTATTGATGATAACCTCTTTTACTTGCTTTCGGATGTCCACTCATTCACCTTCTTTCATTATAAAATTCGAGCACACAAAGAGTATATGTGTGTTTGGATTTATTATAACACGAAAAAAGAATTGTTGCAATAAAAATTCACGCACAAAATTTTGAAAACTGTGCGTGAAATTAAAAAATGCTGTTGCAACAAGAATAAATATATGCTATAATATCAGCGTACCGTTTCCATATTATCCACGGTGAAATTATTCTTGTTATCAACCTCGATAACAAAATGATAACAAGGGCGTTTTAGCACAGGATAATACAGATAAATCGTAAAATCAAAATAGTGAGACAAACAAAAAACAAAAATACATAAGCGAAATTGTTTAGTCTTCGTCGAGTGGGAATAATATCAAGAGAAGCGTAAGCCCGCATAAACACTGGGTTTTAGGCTCTTAAATTCTCGATTTGATAGCAAAATGATAGCAAACTGTAAAACGACTTTATTCTAAATGTTCTATCGGTTTGCAGGTACAATTATCTTAATACTATAAAAGGCATTACTGACTTTCGCAGTCGGTAATGCCTTTTTTGCGTTTTCTATTATATCCTGTTTTACTTACGAGAATTGAAAGCTACGCTTTCGGGGTAGTTATATCTCCAGTTATCGTATTCTTCTTTTGTGATTTCTCCGTTTTTGAACTTTTCCGCTTGTTCCTGCCAAGCGGAAAACATATCAAACATTGTAAGATAGTTTGTTCCCATACCCTTATCAAGGCGTATGCAAAGCTCGTCATCAAGTTTATCAATACGGAAACCGTATAAATCTTCAAGAGTAAACAGTGTGTGCATTAAGCCGTTGTAGTTGTCAATATCCGGCACAGTTAAAGCACTTGTCGATACGCCAAACACATTTGCAAGATTGTTTGTTAAATCAGCCTTTGGTGTTCTTGACCCTGATTCATACTGTGCCATACGAATGTCTGCGGTTTTCTCCGGAAAGCCCACCTGCATACCGAGATATTTTTGAGTCATACCTTTTAAATTTCTAAAAAATCTTATTCTTTCGCCGATAGCCATACTATAGCTCCTCTCACTTTACTATTAAATATCATAGCATAACAAGTTAAGCGATGTCAAGTGACATAAAACAAAAAAGTTTAATATTTTTGTGAAAACCACTTGACATAACGGAATATGTTTAGTATAATCATTAAGCAAATAGCGTTAAGTTGTTTGCGAAAATTGAATAACCGTCATACATCACGGTAATGGTGTATCCGCTCGGGCAAATCGGAATGCGGTCAGAAAGTTCTCCGACACTAAATAAATATGAAAATATAAAAATGAAAGGACGATGTTAATGTCAAATAAAATGTTTATGCGTGTTGAAGATGTGGCAGAAGAAATGGGCGTTTCCGTTTCTTACGCTTACAAACTTATACGCAAATTAAATAAGGAATTACAGTCAACCGGGTGTATTACAATTCCCGGCAGAATTGACCGTAAATTCTTTCACGAAAAATTTTACTCAACCAAAACGACTGAAAGGAGCGATTAAAATGGGAGCATTTAAAAATGAAAAAAACGGAACTTGGTATGTGCAGTTCCGTTACACCGATTGGCAAGGCTTGCGACAGCAAAAATTAAAGCGTGGCTTTGCCACCAAACGAGAGGCACAGGAGTGGGAACGAGCATTTCTGACAGAAAAGAAAGCCGATGTCACTATGCCATTTAAGACTTTTACGGAATTGTACGAAAAAGATGTTCGACCGAAGTTAAAGGAAAACACTTGGCTTACCAAAGAGCATATTATTAAAACTAAAATATTGCCGTATTTCGAGCATAAGCGATTGTGTGATATATCGGCAAAAGATGTAATCGCTTGGCAAAATGAGATGAGAAAAATGACTAATTCAAGCGGAGATCCGCTTTCACAGGGGTATTTAAAGACTATTCATAACCAGTTAAGTTCCTTATTTAATCACGCAATTAAGATTTATGGTTTAAGATTAAATCCGGCATCTACAGTCGGCAATATGGGCAAGGAAGAACGCAAGGAAATGAATTACTGGACTGTGGAGGAATACAGTAAATTTTCTGATGAAATGATGGATAAGCCGCTTTCTTACTATGCGTTTCAAATGCTTTATTGGACAGGTATCCGTGTAGGTGAATTGCTTGCTTTAACCGCAGGTGATTTCGATTTCAAGAACAATATGCTTACAATCAATAAATCTTATCAAAGATTACACGGAGAAGATGTTATCACCACCCCGAAAACCGAAAAGAGCAATCGAACAATAAAAATGCCGCAGTTTTTATGTGATGAAATGCAAGAATATTTGAAAATGTTTTATTCGCCGAATGACAGCGACAGGATATTTCCTATTTCAAAAAGCTATCTTCATCACGAAATGGACAGAGGCTCAAAAGTCGCAGGTGTAAAGCGTATTCGTATTCACGATTTAAGACATTCGCATGTTTCGCTTTTAATAAATCAAGGTTATCAAGCCGCCGCTATTGCTGATAGAGTCGGTCACGAAACCGTAGAAATTACCGACAGATATACACATATATATCCGTCAAAACAAAATGAAATGGCAAATACGCTTGATGAATTATGGAAGGAGAGAAAGTAATATGTCACTGAAAAATAAAGATGAACACAACCGTTGGAGAAATAAGAACGTAGCGTTTAGAGTTTCGCCTGAAGAATGGGAGCAGATTGAACGCTATGTTCAGTTATCGGGTTTAACAAAACAGGACTATATCACAAGGCGACTTACCGACAAAAAAGTTGTAGTTCAAGGCAATCCGAGAGTATACAAAGCTTTGCGTAATAATCTTGCAGATGTACTTACGGAATTACAGAGGATTGAAAACGGCGGTGAAGTCAATGACGAATTGCTTGATTTAATCGAAATGATTGCCGATATTCTCGGCGGATTAAAGGAGGTTTTAGAATGACAGAAAAAGAAAAGACCGCTCCGATTGCATCTGTTGGCGCAGATACGGAGCAGTCAATCCTAAAACAAACTAACAACAGTATAACTGATTTTAACGAAAATGACAAGAGTTTAGATGATTATCTTGAAGAAATGCAAAAAGAATTTTTGCAACAGCTCGATCCATCACATTTGAAAACGATTTCTATGCGTGAGTTATATAACACGGTGTATCAAAGCAAACCGCCGCTGATTGACAGTTTGCTTTATCCCGGAACATATATCTTTGCAGGAGCACCAAAACTCGGCAAAAGTTTTCTTATGGCACAGCTTGCCTATCACATCAGCACAGGCACATCGCTTTGGAATTTTGATGTGAAAAAAGGAACAGTATTGTACCTTGCTCTTGAAGATGATTACCACAGATTGCAGGAAAGATTGTACAGGATGTTCGGAACAGAAAGTGCGGATAATTTGTACTTCTCTGTTTCGGCGGGTCAACTTGGAAATGGACTTGATGAACAGCTTACAAGATTTATGACTGAACACCCCGATACAAAATTGATTATCATAGATACTCTTCAAAAGGTGCGTGAAATGGGCGGAGATAATTATAGTTACGCAAACGATTATGAGATTATCACAAGGCTTAAAAAGTTTTCGGACAGTTACGGAATATGTTTGCTGCTTGTTCATCATACACGTAAGCAAAACTCCGATGACAAGTTTGATATGATTTCGGGAACTAACGGATTGCTTGGCGCCGCCGACGGTGGCTTTATTTTACGGAAAGAAAAACGAACAAGCAATTCGGCAACGCTTGAAGTTTCAGGCAGAGATCAGCCGGACCAAAAGATTTATCTTAATCGTAATCCCGAAGCCCTTGTGTAGGAACTTGAGAGAACCGAAACGGAACTTTGGAAGTTACCGCCCGAACCATTACTTGAAAATATCGCCGGCAAAATCACAAATGAAAATCCAAAATGGTATGGCAGTCCGACAGAACTTGTTGAATTTCTCGGCGTTGATATGAAAGCAAATGCATTGACTATGAAGTTGAATATTAACGCAGGGCGTTTGTTTAACGAGCATGGAATAAGTTATCAAAACAAACGCTGTCACGATGGGCGTAAAGTTAGTTTGACTTATGAACAGCGTGACGATATGTGACGGTTGTGTCGCTGTTTTAGGCGGTGGTAAAATCACCGTCACTATCGACGCAGACCGACACGGATAAAGTTTAGACGGGGTGCAGGGTGTCCTTTTCAAAGGACAGCCCATGCCCTTCGAAGAGCGCAAAACCTGCTTGCAGGTTGCATTTTTGATGGCTCCGCTGTCAAAAGTGCTTTTGCGTTACTCTTGACAAGAGTAACAGAACCGAGGACGAGCAAGTTTATGAGATTGGAGGTATAACTTATGCAAAGAACGATAAGCGCAATGGTAGGTAAAGGCTCAGTTAATCATAACAGCCGCAAGTTCAAGGCTGAAAATGTTGACGGTGAGCGTAGTCACCTTAACATTGATTACTGCAACGAGCCGATAAAGAAAATCTACCACGAATTGTTTGATGAAGCACTTAAAAGATACAACGAAAAGCAGACAAGAGCCGACCGCAGAATAGAAAACTACTATGAAAAAATTAGAAATTCAAAGCAGGAAAAGCCGTTCCACGAACTGATTTTGCAGATTGGCGATAAGGAAAATATGAGCGCCGAAAGCGAAAACGGACAGCTTGCACGGCAAGCTTTAGATGAGTATTACCGTGGATTTCAAGAGCGAAATCCTAACCTAAAAGTGTTCTCGGCTCATCTGCATATGGACGAGGCAACGCCCCATTTGCACATTGATTTTGTTCCGTTCACAACCGGCAGTAAGCGTGGACTTGATACAAGAGTATCACTAAAACAAGCGTTAGCCGCACAAGGTTTCAAAGGCGGAACTCGTGGAGATATCGAGTGGAATCAATGGGTGAGCGCAGAAAAATCCGCACTTGCATTCGTTATGGAACGGCACGGAATTGAATGGGAACATAAAGGCTCGCACGAAAAACATCTGTCTGTTCTTGATTACAAAAAGCAAGAACGAGAAAAAGAAATTACGGTATTGGATAACAAACTTGCCGAAAAGCAAGACGAATTTCGTGTTATGATTGACCGCATTGAGAACTTTGACAATGGCGAAAGAGCGTTGCAAAATCTTGATGAAAGTATAATGAAAGAGCCCGAATATCAGCTGACTGAACCGCCAGCAATGATGTCGGCAAGAACTTATAAGGCAAAATTTGTAGAGCCTCTTGTAGCCCGATTTAAGTCGCTAATCAGCACCTTATTTGCACGATATTTTAAGGCTGTGGACAGCTACCACAGGTTAAACATTACAAACGGCAACCTCTATCGTGAGAACGAAATGTTATCGAAAATCAACAGTAAGCTGAAAAGCGAAAATGAAAATCTGCGTTCAGAGGTCAAAGATTACAAACTTTTGCGTAAAGTTTTCGGGCATAAACAGATTGACGAGTTGCTTGAACAGGCAAGAAATATCAAAGGTCGCAAGCGTGAAAACCCACGCTCAAGATAAATAAATTTTTGGAGGTAAAACAAAATGGCAAACACAATTTTTGAAAAGCAAGGCGGTACTTATACGCAAGTGGGCGACTATATGTTGCCCGATTTACTACCGGCGGAAGAAGAAAAGGAAGCGAATATCGGCGTTTGGGCAATGAGGCATAAACGGTATTTGAAGCAAAATCACAAGGTGCGTTACTACAATTTGCTGACAAGCGGTAAGCTCAATTCATATCTTGCAGATATTGAACAGCAAGCTCAAGACCTTTTTATCCGGCTGGTAAAAGACCTCGCCGAAAAAGAAGATGTAACCGAGGAACTCAAAGCAAGCGATATGATGTTGTGGGTGCAAAAGATGAATAATGTTCGTAATCGTGCAATGGAAATTTTAAATGCGGAATTGATTTACACGGTATAAACGCAACATCGGCAGGGCGAAATCCCTGCCGTATTTTTTTTGATGCTATTTCCGATTTGTTTAGTTATAGGTATAAAAGTATTGCATTTGCAGTACTTTTATGATATAATCACAACATATTAAGGAGTGATGGATTTGTCTTTTACATATAAGCCACTATGGAAGTTGTTAATTGATAAGGAAATGACCAAAAAACAACTGATGGAAGAAACCAACATATCAAAATCCACAATGGATAAAATGGGAAGAAACGAGAAAGTGTCAATGGAAATATTAGATAGATTGTGCTCTCATTTTTCATGCGATGTTTCCGATATTATTGAACATATTGACGAGGTTGAAAAGCAATGAATTATATAGGGTCCAAATATTCACTTCTTGATTTTATTCATAGAACGATATCGTCTGTTACCGGTTACAAGTCAGGTGATGATTATATTTTTGCAGATTTGTTTGCGGGGACCGGGGTTGTAGGAGCGAGTTATAGAAAAGAAGGCTGTAAGGTCATTTCAAATGATATTCAATACTATAGCTATGTAATTAATAAATATTTAATTGAGGGATCAGAAAATATAGACGAATCATTGATAAGCAGTTTGGATTTATTGGAAGATGTTGATGGCTTCATATTTGAAAATTATTGTGCAGGTTCAGGTAGTGGTAGAAACTATTTTACAGATAGCAATGGTAAAAAATGTGATGCTATAAGGATAGAGATCGAAAGACTTTTTAGTCAAAATTTGATATCTGAAGAAACATATTTTGGGCTTTTGGCAGGTCTTGTGAATTCGATGGATAAGTACGCAAATACTGCATCGGTATATGGAGCCTTTCTTAAGCACATAAAAAAATCGGCTCAAAAACAATTTAAGTTAGAGTTACTGCCAAGAATTCAGGGACCAAAAGGAGAAGCTTATAATGAGGATGTTAATAAACTGATAACGAGAATTCACGGGGATGTTTTATATCTTGATCCGCCATATAATGCTAGACAATATTGCTCAAATTATCACGTCCTTGAAACTATTGCACGATATGATTATCCTGAGCTGAAAGGCAAAACCGGTTTGAGAGAGCCCAATGGACAGAAAAGCAAGTATTGTTCTAAGAGAACATTGGAAAGTGAATTTGAAAATTTGATTGCTAATGCGAATTTTAGATACATCTTTTTAAGCTATAATAATGAAGGCTTAATGAATGTGGATGCAATAAAAAATATAATGTCGAGATACGGAACATATAGATGTTTCACTCAATCTTATAGGCGATTTAAGGCGGATAAAGACGAAAACAGAAATATTTCGGGAAAAGAAACGACTGAGTATTTGCATTGTTTAATAAAAGAGGAATGAAATGGGAAAATATAATGATTTAGACTTATCTCAATGGAGAGAATACACGGACATCGAAACGGATTCTTTGTGGATAATCGACAAAAGAGATAATAGCGGTGCGCATAGTGGACATTATCATGGAAATTTTGTTCCACAAATTCCACATCAATTATTTTCTAGATATACCAAAAAAGGAGATTGGATTTTAGACCCATTTATGGGAAGTGGAACATCATTAATAGAAGCACAACGCATGGGGAGAAATTCAATTGGAATAGAAATTCAACATGATGTTGCAAAAGAAGCTTATGACAGAATTAACACTGAAAAAAATGATGTTGCAAGAACAAAGGTTGTGGTTGCTGATAGTCAAACATGTGATATGAATAAGATATTACTATCAGAGGGCATAAACAAAGTACAGTTTGTAATAATGCATCCTCCATATTGGGATATTGTGAAGTTTTCCGAAAATCCTAATGATTTGTCTAATTGTGACAGCATTAATGAGTTCTTGGATTCTTTTGGCAAAGTAATCGATAACTCATTAAGTGTTTTGGAGAAAAATAGATATTGTGCAGTTGTTATTGGCGATAAATACGCCAACAGTCAGGTAATTCCCCTTGGGTTCTACTGCATGAATTTGATGATGGAAAAAGACTTGCTTTTGAAAGCTATTTTAGTTAAAAACTTTGGTGAAACAAAAGGTAAATCAAATAAACAAGGCATTTGGCGATATCGTGCCTTAGCCAGCGATTTCTACATATTCAAGCACGAATATATTTTCATATTCAAAAAGGTAAAGTGAGAAAACATCACTTTACCTTTTTGAATTATAAAATTTTGTTAATATCAATTCTATCTTCGCTGATATTAAAAGCATAGTATTCAGTGCTATTTACTGATGAATATGAATATGGACTTCTAAATTCTTTTTCTGTGATATGTTTTAGCAATCCTTTGTTATTTGTTTTGGCAGCAACAATACACGGAGTTATTTCTACTGTCTTTTCACTATAATTGGGGATAATATAGTCAAATAACCATTTTGTGTACCAGCTAAGCTGATAGTCTACAATATTGGCTGTCGGCTGTTCGTCCTTTAATTCAACTACTTTAAAGCAGATTTTATCATTGGTTTCTTGCTTTATCAATATATCTATTCTTTGCATGCCAACTCCGCAAGAAACTTCATTACCTATCCAAAATTCTTTTTCGGTGTAGTCAAGTAAACCAATCGAGCGTATATTCTGTAAAATATACGCTTGTAAATGTGTTTCAAAAGCATTATTTCTGTTTGCTTTGTATAGCAATCTATTTTCAATAGAAAGTGAATTTTGTTTACCATTGTAAACTCGGATATTTGTATTATCAGAGATTTCACCTAAGGAAAAATCATACGTATAATTATCAGTAAAAGAGAGTCGCTTGCTTTTACTTTTTAATTTTGATAATAAATCGTTGAATTCAAAATCGGTAATCATCGTGCATCCACGATTGCCTTTTAACTTTCTATATATTAAACTCCAGCACAACTCATATGGATGATTTTTGCTTTCTAAAGAATCTAAGTATTCGTGTTCTGTTATTCCTTTTCGGTATACACCATAATCAGAGGCTTCAATAAGTATACGATATGATAACCCTTTTCCAAGTTCGGCTTTTAAATAATTATCAGAGTCATTTTCGTCGAAGAATGCTTTTGATTTTGCCGTAAATACTCCAAAGAATTGTCCTTGTTTTCCACTTGTTGCTTGTAAATAAAAAATAATATTATCCCCAATTTGTATTCGAGAAATATCTGCTATCATACCAACTAAGTTTCGTTCAGAATTTGCATTAAAACTAACTGAAGCATTATATAAAAAAGGTGATTTTTTATCTCCTGCACCAGTACCTGCAAACATATATTCCAAATGATATTTAAAGGTTTGCTCATTTACAATAAAAACATGAGTATTCATATTATTTCTCCTTCAAATGTCTTCTGAATTCTATTGGGTCATACCAAAAACAACCTTCACAAGCATTCTCCTCACCGTTGTGCATAGCTCCACCTTTGTAATAAGACATAGGATATCCGAGCTTTTTGGCATCATATCTTATTCCTGTTCGAATACATTCTTTGCAAAATTGGCGTTTCGCATCGTTTGCAGCTTTACTTAATGGTTGAAAGTCGGATAATTCTTGATTTTCATTTCTCATAACCCTATCTTCGTTTTTCATCCCGTTTTTATGGTCTACTTCAGGATTCGATGTACCTAACACAACACAACGTTGACTTTGAATTTGTCTTTTAATATCAGCTCTAATGTGCTGAGAATAATCTCCGTTATTAAATCCTACCGTTCTTATAGCATCGGTTTTGTTTCCAGGCGTAATAGATTTATCTCGTTCAATAATGTACTTTTTCCCAAAAGTTCCATCGTCTCTTGACCATCCGGCACCGTTTAGAAGCTGAAGACCTTGATATTTTCCTACAAACTCATCGACGGAAACCCATCTGCTACAACCATTTTTATCTATTCCTGCCAATTCTTCAAACAACTCAATTTTTGTTTTCTTTTTGGGCATTTTATTTATCCTCCATAAATAGTTTATATGTTTCAACACCGAGCGCATCAGCGATACGCTGTATATTTTCAAGCGAAATGCTGCGACGATAACACTCGATAGCACTAATATAAGTACGATGCATACCGCATTTATCGGCGAATGCTTCTTGAGATATTCCCATTGCGGTGCGATATTTTCTTAAATTATCGCCAAATACTTTTACAATATCCATACTTGCAATCCTCCATAATGTGTAGTATAATATGTGTGAATACAAAAAGTCTACATACAATAAGTAACTCGAACAATTTGAAAAAATGAATAAATTACACATTTGCGCATATACTAATACACTATGTTTAATAGAGGTGTATTATATGTGTGACTTGAATCGTGAATTTGAACTTCAAATTTGGAGGGACAGCATTGAATTTGGGAAGATAAATAAAGGTACTTTATCTTTTTCAAACGTTTCAGAGAATAACAAAGAAATAAAAATCAAAGGAGAGATTAACAATGCCGTCGTGGGGAGATTTATTAAATGAACTACAGCCTCATCAAAATGAAAACGGCGAAGATGTTCAAGGATTAACCGTAGATGATTTGAGAAGTAAATATATTTCTCAGCTATCAACCATTACAGGAAGAAATACCATTGCCTACTATTCAGGCTGGCTGAAACCAGGAAAAACTCAAAACATTGATATCAATGATAGTGACATAACTGGATTTATGAACGCACTCAAAGGGTTAGATTGCTCTAAGGGCTTGGATTTAATTTTGCACACACCAGGAGGAAATCCGACAGCGACGGAGGGTATTGTAAAATATCTGCATAGCAAATTTAGCAATAATATTAGAGTAATCGTACCACAGATGGCTATGTCAGCTGGTACAATGTTGGCATGCTCAGCAAATGAAATTTTATTAGCTAAGCATTCTTGCTTAGGCCCTATTGATCCGCAATATGGTGGTATACCAGCATATAACATTATTAATGAATTTCGAGAAGCGAAAGCTGATTTAGATAATAATGTAAATTCAAAAACATACTGGGAATTGCAGTTAAAAAAATATCCAGCCGCCTTTTTTTACACTGTACTAGATTCAATTAGACTATCAAGCGTTTTGGTTACGGAGTGGCTTGGTGATTGTATGTTTGCAGACGAAACAAATGGTGCGGATAAAAAAAGAAAAATATCTAAAATAGTAAACAAGTTAAATGCTAACAACAAATCTCACTCTAGACATTTTACATATGAATTTTGTAAGAATTTAGGATTAAAAGTGTCTTTGCTTGAAGAAAATCAAGAACTTCAGGAAGCTGTCCTATCAGTTCACCACGCATTTATTATTACTTTGGACGCTACAAATGCTACAAAAATAATAGAAAACCAATGTGGTGATAGATATATTAGCAGTCAAAAGTAACGGAGAGTTAGGCATATGAAAACAATATCTGATTTTGAAATTGAAGAGTATAGAAAAATGTTAGAACAACTTGGTGTAAATAACAATGATAATGAGGACAAAAGCCAATATTTTAATGCATGGAACTTTGGAGAAGATAAGGGTGCTTATATAACTTCAAGTGAGTCCCAGTGTGTCACTAATTTTTCCTACCAATCGGCAACGAAATGGCAACAAAAAATCGGATAGCGTATGCTTTTCCGATAATACAAATAGTGTAGATACTCTCTGCTAAATCTCATAAACAAAAGTGTTTAAGATTGGTTTACAGGGAGCGAGTGGGAATAATACCAAGTGTGGCGGAAACCCGCATAAACACTGGGTTTTAGGCTTTCAAATTTCCGATTTGATAGCAAAATGATAGCAAACCATAAAACGACTTTATTCTAAATGTTCTATCGGTTTGCAGGTACAATTATTTTAATACTATAAAAGGCATTGCTGACTTTTGCAGTCGGTAATGCCTTTTTTCTATGCTTATTTATTTGTTTCGTAAGATTTCAGTGTTGTTCCGTCAACTGTTTTCCATTGTTGAGGACCGCTGATACTGTATCCAGTCGCAAATGCGGCTGCTGATGAAGAACTTGAAAAAAGTTTATCCTCTTGTAAAATATTGTCTTTGATTTCACCGTCATTTCGGCTTTGTTCAACTTTCTTTTTTATACCGCTATTAAGTGATTCTGCAGATGTTATATGTATACAAGATCCCTTTTGTAAAACATATCCGTCTGATGTTGCAATCATAGAAGCTTTTCCGTTACCTGCAGAAATGTAAAAAATCGGATTATTCTCTTTTTCGTTTATTTGTTTTTCAGAATAACTTTCAAATGTTTTATGACCAAGTGCATTTACCAGTATTTTTGCGTTGTATATAAATTCCTCAAGTTCGGCAACCTCAGCCTCAGAAACGGTTGATTTAGTAGGAATATTGCTGTTGTCTATAGAATAGCGACCGCACATTTTAGCAATGGTGTAAAATCGGTTTTCTAAGTATTTTATGTGGGCTTTGTTGAGGTTAGAATCCTTACTAATAAAAGTGATAGCTTCATTCCAATTGTCCTTTTTGTCCAAGTGTTGCTTCAATCTCGCAATTATATTTTCTGCTTCTCCTATATAAACAAGCGGTTTGTCATTTTCATCATCACGACCGAAAAGAAAATATATACCGGGAGAAGATAGCTCATCTCTGTTTTCGCTCTCCTTTATCATATTTCTGGGTATTTTATAGGCAATACCTGTCCAATTTGACAATTCGCATATCCAACGACCATTTGGAGTTCCGTCTAAAAGAAATAATTTGATTACTTTACCAAAGTTCATTTGTTTTTATCCTCCTTACGAGAATTGAAAGCTACGCTGTCGGGATAGTTATAACGCCAACGGTCATATTCCTCTTTTGATATTTCGCCGTTCTTCAGCTTTTCAGCTTGTTCTTTCCAAGCAGTGAACATTTCAAACATAGTAAGATAATTTGTTCCCATACCCTTATCAAGTCGTATGCAAAGCTCGTCATCAAGTTTATCAATACGGAAACCGTATAAATCCTCAAGAGTAAACAGCGTGTGCATTAACCCTATATAGCTGTCAATATCAGGAACAGAAAGAGCCTGTGGAGATATACCAAAAACTTCTGCAAGTTTATTTGTTAAATCTGCTTTTGGTGTTCTTGAACCTGATTCATACTGTGCCATACGGATGTCGGCAGTCTTTTCCGGGAAACCGACCACCTGCCCCAAGTATTTTTGCGTCATTCCCCGCAGATTGCGGAAAAACCGAATTCTCTCACCGATTGCCATAGCACAACACTCCTTTATGTATTGTGCAATTAGCATAGCATATGAATTTAAGTTTTGTCAAGATAGCAAAAGCAAAAAAGTTAAATATTTTCCCGTAAGCCTCTTGACAATAGCAAATTCGTTTAGTATAATGACTATAGCAAATAGCGTTAAGTTATTTGCAGACAACAATATATCCGTCGTGCGTCACGGTAATGGCGTACCCGCTCGGGCAAATCGGAAAACGGTCAGAAAGTATCCGACAATAAATAAGAAAATTATATCTAAAACAGAAAGGGGTGATGAAATGGAAAATGCAAGCTTTATGAGAGTGGAAGAAGTGGCACAGGAATTGGGTGTTTCCAAATCCTATGCATACAAAATCGTCCAAAAACTGAATGAGGTGCTGAAATCCAAGGGATTTATCACCATCTCCGGTCGAATCAACCGGGAATATTTCAACGAACGGCTCTACGAATATCATTCTCTGCAATACAGTGCCCGCTGGGGGCTGCTTCTTCCGGAATCCTGCGCTCTTGCAAAAAAAGCGGTTATAGAAAAAACGGATATTTCAGATATTCCGCTTATTCTCCACCACCGCACCGGGCTGCAGCAGGAAATTGCGCACTGGGCGCAAACCGAGGTGGAGCGTTTGCACATTGCCGCAACCTACAATATAGTAAAAACGGCGACCCTGCTGCCTTTGTGCAAAGCGGGCTTGGGTATCTCCTTACTACGGACGGCCATCTTCCGAAGCAGCTTGAGCATGGGCTTTGCTTCCGCCCGCTTTACCCGGCTTTAGAAATCCGCCTTGCGCTTGTATGGAAGAGGTATACTGTATTCAGCAAAGCGGCTGAGGTCTTTTTTTAGGCGATTGACGGAGCAAAACCGATTTTTATAAAGCTACCGCAACATTTAATATATCTTCACCGGAGGGCTTACCGCCGGATATTGCCGCAAAAGGATATTCGTTTTCGGCAATATTTTTTGTCGGCACAAAACAATTTTTTGTGCCGCATATTTGTTATACGAAGATAAAGCCCCTGAGCAGGCTTCCGATGCAGAGCCTGCTCAGGGCTTTATTTACGGAACTTCGGTTATAAATATGTTTTTTCTCAGCCCGGCATCTTTGCGACAGCCGTATCCTGTGCAAAATTAGGAATATTATATAGAACAAGCACCTGTGTTATCCCGTTTTCTTCGATATAACCCTTAACGGAGCCTCTGAAAAAGCGTAAATCTATAAGATGCGTTTCGGCATAATCGTCGATTACAAACTGAGAAAAGCAATTTGCATAGGAGTCCTTGATAATCAGCAGCTTTCCCTCTCCGCTGCCGGAAACTACGGTAGTTGACTGATTTGAGTTCAAAAAGACGGCATACCGGTCTTTTCCTCTTAGGTATTTTTGCTCGTATATGCTGTCCGCTACATAATTACCTCCGTTGTAGCTTACGGTATGCGTCGGCGTTTTATAGTAAGCGGTGATAGTATCGTAAGGAGCAAAAAGATAATTTGCTTTTTTATAAGTCGTACTGCGGAAATCATTGCACAGTTTTTGGCTTTGCCAAGGGGAAAGCGGCTGCGCCGCTTTCCCCTGCGCCTGCATCCATGCGGCATAGCAGTAGTATGCGCCAAGGCTTGTAAAATGGTGATCCGTTTTGTAATAGATGTACTCGTCTTTATGCTCCGAAAGAATATCAAACACATTTACAATATCAAGTCCCTGCGCCTCTGCATATTCCTGCAACACTCTTTGGTCAAGATTAGGCGCATATGCGGGCAGCTTTTCCGAAAGAATCTGCGCCGCCGTCGGAACAAGCATAACCTGCATTGGAACGCCGGCAGCCTTCAGTGATTCCGACAATTTCGCAAGGGCTTTTATATTTACCGAAAGCTGCTCCCGGTCATAATCGGTAAAAGCGTCAAATAAATAGCCGTCCTTTCCGAAGTAGACATTGGATATTTCGGTTTTTCCGCAAAGCCGCTCTGCCAAAGTTTTTACCGTAATCCAATCGTCCCTCAACGGAAACTGATCCGCAAGGTACTTTTCAATTTCCGTTCCCATTTTTCCGCTTGGGAAATCGGCAACGGAAATTGCATTTTTCTGCGTCAATATCCTTTTTTCGCTTTCGGAATAATATTTATCCGGCACAAGAAATTCGGAGAGAACGCCGACTGCTAAAAGCAGACAAAAAACAGAGGTAATGATTTTATTACGCATTTCGACATTCCCCCCTTAAAAACGAAAATACAAAAACGGGTTATAGGAACCGCTGATAAGATAGGCGGCGGAAAGCCCCGCCATGGCAACTATACCCGCCGTATCGGCAGCCGTCATCAGCCCGCTTCCGCATTTTTGTTCCAGCTTATGATATAGCTTTGCGCCGGCGGGCGTTGCGGCAACCGCACAAAGCAAAAGCAGCGGCAGATAGGACAAAAGACGATAAATCGACGCCGTATTGCAAAAAACCGCTCCGCCAAACATTGTTTTAAGATAGGCAAAGCCTGCCCCGAAATCTTCAAAAGCAAACAACACCCACCCGGCCGCAACGCAAAACAATGTATAAAGACGCCCGACAAACGCAGGGGCTTTTTTCAGTTTATTCAGCAGGAAAAACTTTTCAAAAATCAAAATGGCACCGTAAAATACTCCCCACAGCACATAGTTCCAGCTTGCTCCGTGCCAAAACCCGGTAAGCAGCCACACAACAGCGATGTTTCTGAGTTGAACGGCAAGCCCTTTTCTGTTTCCGCCAAGGGGAATATATACATAATCCCGAAACCATGTTCCCATGGAAATGTGCCAACGCCGCCAAAATTCCGTAACGCTTTTTGAACAGTATGGATAGTCGAAATTTTCAAGAAAATCAAACCCAAACATTTTTCCAAGACCGATTGCCATATCCGAATATCCGGAAAAATCAAAATAAATCTGAAAAGCAAAAGCTATAATCCCAATCCATGCGGAAACTGCGGTAATACCGTCCGCTTTAGAAACAGTGCTCCACAAAAGCCCTATATTATTTGCAAGCAGGACCTTTTTTCCAAGCCCGCAGACAAAACGCTTTACGCCCTCTCCGAATTTATCAAAGGAATGGGTCCGCTCGTTTATCCGGTCCGCAATTGTTTGATAGCGCACAATCGGTCCGGCAATAAGCTGCGGAAACAGCGGCACATATGCGCCGAAGGAAATAATATTTTTCTGAACCTTGGCGTCGCCCCGGTAAACATCAATAGTGTAACTCATGGTTTGGAAAATGTAGAATGAAATGCCTATAGGCAAGGGCAAATTCAAAAGAGGAATATTGCATCCTAAAATGCCGTTTACCGTGCCGATGAAAAAATCCGTGTACTTAAAAAGACAAAGCAGGCTTAAATTTACGATTACGGATACAAGTAAGCCGATTTTCGCTTTCGGCGTTCCCCGGTATTTTTCCACCGCTCTGCCGCAGCAGTAGTCGAGAACGGCGGAAATATCGCCGCTGTTGTTGTCCTCCGCTTTTTTGTCGCCCGCTCCCTTGTTGCAAGCCGCAAAGCTGAATATCATTATACGGGACATAAAAATCAGTATGATTCGTTTCATTGATAAAATCTCCTTTGAAAAATCTAAAGTTGTTACGAAAGTATTCGGCAGTGCTCGTACACTGCGCTGTCTTTTTGCTTCCATACACATAACGATTGAGAAAATAAAAATGTCGGAGAAAATTCAAAATTTTCTCCGACATTTTTTTGAAGTTATTTTTTCAAAGCTTTATAAGCCGATATGACCTCGTTTCTGTCTGCGCCGTCCGTTCCGTAAAGGCAGTAGTTAATTTTACCGTTTGTCCAACTGATTTTTTGACAAACCCTTGTGTCTAAGCTTACGCTTACAAGTATGGCGTTGGTTTTTGCGTCCACAACTTCGGCTTTGCTTTCCTCTCCGCTAAGCCCGGAAAAATCGCCTTCCCGTGCCGAAGCCCTTGCAATGTAGCTTTTTCCGTCCAGCGTAAATCCAACCTCCGCAAGCTCCCCGTCAATAACCGCATATGAAACCTCCTGCGCCCCGTCCGGAGCATCCGGTGTAATTGAAAGCAGCTTAAAGGCGTCTGCGCTTTCCGCCTCCACAAAAGGATTGCCGCCCTGAACAAATTCCTCGCCCGGCTGTATCGGTGTGCTTTCGTAAGCAAAGCGTGCAACCCCTATAACAAGCAGGCATAAGCAGGCGGCAGCCGGCAGCGCATAGCGCACAAACAAAGCCGTCTCCTTTTTCTGTTCGACGGGCTTTTCTTCCAAAGCAGCCTGCCGCACCTTCTTCATAATATTCCGATACATTCTCTCCTTTGCGCCGTTTTCCGGTTCAACAGAGTCGATTGCTGTCCATCATTGTTATCTTTGCGGTACCGGCGAAGGAAATATCTGCGCTTCCCACCGTGCAGCCGTTCCAGTCTATTGTAAATTCTCCGCTGTCTATCAAAATATCATCGTCAAATTCCGTATCGTTAAGAAGCTTTACCGTACAGTCGGGTATGTTTTTTGCCACATTCAATGCAGCTTCAAGGCTTGAAAAGTCGCCGTACTTTAGCTCTTCCGATTCCAGAACACTTGCCACTATGCCCTCGGAACCGTCGGCAAAAGCCGCTGTTCTTTTCATTTCGTTTGCCTCGCTTTCATCTTTTGTTTGCGCATTGTATCTCCTGTTAAGGCAATAATATATTGAATTTATTTTTTAATATGGCGCAGCCGCATAAAATGTGCTATAATTTCCGCATAAGCCGCTTTCGGGAGGTGAAAAAATGCCGGAAAATATTTTTTACCTTGCAAGGCGGGCTGCCGCCGCACTTTTCACAAGGCGGTGCGTATGCTGCAAAAGAGCGTTCTCCGGCAGACTTTGCATTTGCGAGGGCTGCGCAAAAACTCTTGTCCCTGCCAAAAGAGTCTTTGGCTACGGGTTTGAGGCATACTCCGCCTATGCCTATTGCGGCGCAGCAAGGGAAGCTATGCTTAGGTTCAAATTTTCGGAAAACGGCGGAATTTGCATGGACACTCTTTCCGATTGGCTTTGTGAAGCATTTGACCGCTGCCTTTCCGAGAGAAGCTTTGATTTTGTTGTCGGCGTACCCGCCTTTAACAGCATAGAGTCAAAGGCGGAGCTTCTTGCAAAGGATTTTGCCCGGCGGCGCAGTTTGCGCTTTTGCGGCGGCTGCCTGATTAAAATCCGCAAAACGGAAAAGCAACACCGCCTTTCCGCCGAAAAGCGCAAAACTAACCTTATCGGAGCATTTCACGCCTCTTCAAAAGCAGACGATAAGCGAATTTTGCTTATCGATGACATTTTTACAACGGGCAGCACCGCAAGCGAATGTGTTTCCGCACTTCTTGCGGCGGGCGCAAGAGAAGTTTGCGTGCTCACGGTGCTGAAGTCGCAATAACAGTCGTGCTCAAGGCTCTTTTTTGTGCTCAAAGCTCTTTTTTCTCGCAAAATGCGTGCTCAAAAAGCATTTTTCAGGTTTATAATCAATTTTCTCGGAGGATTATTTATGAAAAACGAATATACGGTGACCTCAAAAATGTATGCCGGGTGGCTTTCGGAATCCGGTTTTCACGGGCGCGGGCTGTATCTCTGCATTTCCTTTTGCTCGCTTGCGGTGCTCTCCGTGCTCATGGTGCTCACCCACCCTTTCGAGCCGTACTCGGTCTTTTATATAATGGCGGCGGTCGCCTGCCTTTATATGGCGTTCCTGAAAAACGGAATTACCGCAAGGCAGCAATACAAAAGCATTCTTGCGATAAGCGAGGGCGGCGAATGGAAGCGTAGCGTTTCTTTTGAAGAGGATTTTGTCCTTGTGGACGACGGTTTTGCCGATGATTCCGCCATGAAAATCCCCTATGAAAACATAACCTGTGTCCGGCAGAAAAACGGCGTTTATACCCTTTATGTCCGTGGCGGCGGCGTTATCTGCCTTTATGACGACTGCTTTACCGAGGGAGATTGGGAGCAGTGCAAAGCGCAACTTTCCGCAAAAAATCCAAAAATAAAATTTAAGTAAACCGCACAGCAAAAAACAAGCCTTTCCCGCTTTTTTGGGGAAAGGCTTGTTTTTTTATTTGTTTTGAAGCGTTTTTATAAGCCCGGTTTTCGTGCTTTTTACCAAAAGCCGAAATGCGCTTAATACCGCCTCTCTCGTATCGTCATCAAGATTTTTTGTGGAGCGTATAACCGTACTCAACTTTGAAAGCCGCCTGTTGTTCATCTGTTTTATTGTTGTCGTATGGGTTTCGCAAAGAACGGCGTAAACGCCGTCCACAAATTTTTCTCTTTCCTCATAGTCCATTGAAGCAAGCCACGCTTTAAGGGTATAGTCAACAAACCGGCTGCTGCTGTCCACCGTTTCAAGGCAGGAAAAGCTGCTGCGTTCTATGTCCCAGGAGCAGATGTCGTGCTGCATGATACCGTTTTGCCTGCTGTGAACTATTGTGTACTTTTCCTCGTGCCCAAGCAGCATTCCGACAACGGAGGATTGAGGAACAAAGGTCTTTATTTTTTCGCAGATGTTTTTGTATCCCTCGGTGGAAAGCACCTTTTCGTCAAATCCGGGACCGTCAAAATTAAAAACTGTCTGCACACGCTTTTGCGCACGCTCGCTGCAAAAAGCCGCCGCATAAACCGCAAGATTTCCGCCCTTTGAATGTCCGCCGATGGTAATTCTTCCAAGGCTGTTTTTTACCGTGCCTTCAAGATACTCAAGCGCAAGCTCCTGCGCCGGAACGGGGCAAACAAAGCACATATTAAAGTCCTCTTTCCAGCCGACGAGGGTGTTGTCCGTTCCTCGGAACGCAACATATATCTCGCTTTCGCTTATGCGCAGAGTAACGGCATAAAACTGTGTTTGGCTCTTTGGGTCAAAATGCTCGACGCAGTTAAAAATCCCGATGTCGCAAAAGCGAGGGCTTTCCGCCATTGCGGAAAGCAGCGGCTCATCCTCCTTGCGCATAAAGCTCTCGTTTGCATTCGGCATGGAGAGCAGCAGCTTTGCCGCTTTCGCTATGGAAACCGGAGTTTGCGAGCCCTTTTGCAAAACCTTTTCAAATGGGAGATAGGAGAACTTTGCAAGTATCACCCCATCAATATCGTTAAAAGGGCTTTGGCGGAAAGAAAGATCTCCCCGCCATGCGATATAGTCAAAAATATTTCCTGTCATTTTTCCTTCGGCGCAGCCGCCTTTTCGGAAAGCTCCGGTGCTCTAAACGAGGGCTTTACCGTAATCTCGCCGTTTTCTGCGGAAACTGCGACGCCGCTCAGCTTTTTCTCTGCGTTCTCCACCATAAGCTCGCAGATTTTGTCCTCCACATCCTTGCGGATTACCCGAACAAGATCTCTTGCTCCGCCTTTTTTGCCAAAGGATTTCTCCGCAATGGCGCAAAGGGCTGCGCCATCGTAAGAAAGAGCAATTCCTTTTTCGGCAAGCGGCCCTTTAAGCTCGCCGAGGCGCAATGCCGCTATTTTTTCAAAATCCGCCTTTGAAAGGTCGTGGAACACAACGATCTCGTCAACTCTGCCGAGGAATTCCGGTCTTAGGAACTGAGCAAGAGCTTTATAAACCTTGTCGGATTCAAGGGTATAGCTGTCCTTGCCAAAGCCGAGGGCTTTTTCCTTATTTTCGCTTCCCGCATTGGAGGTCATTACGATAACCGTGTTTGCAAAGGAAACGACTCTCCCGTGGGAATCGGCAATCTTGCCCTCGTCAAGAATTTGGAGGAGAATGTTCATAACATCCGGGTGCGCCTTTTCAATTTCATCAAAAAGGATTACGGAATAGGGCTTTCTGCGCACCTTTTCCGTAAGCTGACCCGCTTCGTCATAGCCCACATAACCGGGAGGCGAACCCACGATCCTTGAAACGGCAAATTTCTCCATAAATTCGGACATATCAAGGCGGATAAGCGGGTCCGTTCCCTGAAACATCTCGTTTGCAAGCACCTTTACAAGCTCCGTTTTTCCGACGCCGGTCGGTCCGACAAAGATAAAGCTTGCCGGGCGGCGGCGGGCTGAAATCTGAACTCTGGAGCGGCGAACTGCGGCGGCAACAAGCTCGCAGGCTTTGTCCTGACCGATTACATGCTGCTTCAAAACATTTTCAAGCTCGCCGAGCTTTCTAAGGTCGCTTTCCTCCACCTTGCTTGCGGGAATACCGGTCCAAAGCTCGATTACCTTTGCAAGGTCGCCCGGGCGCACCGCCGCCGCAAGAGCCGCAGGCTCAAGGCGGTTGTGCTGCATCTCAAGCTGGAGTGCCTCCGCCTTTGCCGTGGCAAGTGCCTCATAATCAACGGTTTCTTCCTGCTGAAGAGCTTCTATTTTTTCCTGAACGGCACGCAGCTTTTGCCCGCTTATCTCATATTCCTCAAGCTCCTTATCCGCAAGGGCGGCGCAGGAGCAGGCTTCGTCCAAAAGGTCGATTGCCTTATCGGGCAAAAAACGATCCGTAATATATCTTTCGGAAAGGCGAACGCAGCTTTCGATAAGCTCGTCGTCGATTTTTACATGATGAAATTTTTCATAGTTCGGCGCAATGCCCTTTAATATGGCAATGCTGTCCGCAATGGTGGGTTCTTCCACCGTAACCGGCTGAAAACGGCGTTCCAATGCGGCGTCCTTTTCAATATGCTGACGGTATTCGTTAAAGGTGGTTGCTCCTATTACCTGAAGCTCACCTCTGGAGAGGGCGGGTTTTAAGATATTTGCGGCGTTCATGCTGCCCTCCGCTTCTCCCGTGCCGACAAGGTTATGCAGCTCGTCAATAAAGAGGATTATGTTTCCCTCTCTTTTTATTTCGTCAACAAGACCTTTTACTCTGCTTTCAAACTGCCCCCGGAACTGTGTTCCGGCAACAAGAGCGGTAAGGTCAAGAAGCCAAAGCTCCTTTTCCGCAAGCTTTGCGGAAACATTGCCGGAGGCAATGCGCTGGGCAATGCCCTCCGCAATGGCGGTTTTTCCTACTCCCGGTTCGCCGATAAGGCAGGGATTGTTTTTTGTTCTGCGGCAAAGAATTTGTATAACCCGGTCGATTTCTCTGTCCCGCCCGATAATCGGGTCAAAGCCGCCCTTGCGTGCCTTTGCGGTCAAATCCTCGCAATAAAGATTCAGAAATTTTTTCTCCGGGGCTTTTCCTTTTTGATCTTTCTTCTCGGTTTTTTGTCCGGTGCCGCCGGCGGCAGGCTCGCCCTCCGCTGCCGATGCTCCGCCAAAGAGATTGTTTAGGAACGGAAGCGGAGCCGCCCCGCCCATCTCAAAATTTTCGTCGTCGGCTTCCTCCGGGTTCATAAGCTGCTCGTTAAGAGCGTCCAGCTCGTCTCCGGTTATGCCCATTTTCGACATCAAATCCTCAACGGGCTTTATCCCAAGCTCCTTTGCGCATTGCAGGCAAAGCCCTTCATTATAGGTTTTATCTCCCTCCATGCGGGAAACAAAAACAACAGCCAATCTTTTTTTACACCTTGAACAAAGCATACTGTTCATCAAAAATCCTCCAATGGGGTTTGTATCGAATATTTTCGCCTGTTAAAATCCGCTTGTAACGGCATTATATATCCATTTGAAAATATATGTCCCTGATATTATATCCGCAGACAGGTATTGATTTTCTCCTTTTGCGGAAATTATAAAGCTGATTATTGCGGCGGCGGCACAAAGCACGACCCCGCCGTTGATAATTCCCATAAGCGCACCCAAAAAGCCGTTTATTCCGCCGATTACCGGCACCTTGTTAAAGCTTTTTGAGCCTTTTGCCAAAAGCGACACAACCAAAAGCAATATTATAAGCGAAGCTATAAATATTGCCGTTTGCAAAAGCGGTTCCAAAACCGGGCGAATAACTCCCGCTTCCACAACGGAAGCGATCTCCGAGCTTTTAAGTCCGACTGCGCCGTCCAAGGTCTGTTCAACTCCGCTGAAGTCGAAAAACACAGCAGAGAGGGCGGGTATTCCGGAAACGGCATTTTTAAGCCCCTCGATAACGCTTTCTGTATCAACCGCATTTTCAACGGAATCTTTAATCGAGGTCAAAAGCGCAGGCTGAATAGCCGTTGTATAGATAAGCGAGGCGCAAATCCTGCTTATGTAAAGAGCAGCCGCAACGGAAACAACCGCTCCCGCCGTTTGCACAAAGGTTTTTGCAAAGCCGTCCTTTGCTCCCCTCGACATACAAATCAATATTATTACAACGGCGGCTGCGTCGTATATTAAAGGCATATAATTTTCCAAGGTAAATCACTCCTTTCCAAAAAGGGTCGGGAAAAAACTATTTTTTGATTTCGCAAATTTCGTCCCTTGTAACCGCAAAGACCTTTTCCTTTGTAAGAAGAATGTGCAGCGCATCCTGCTCGGAGCCAAGCTCCGCCGTTCTGTTTCCGGAATAATCGAATACCGTTACAATTCCGTCGCAATAAACTGCGGCATGGGCGGAATTTCCGTCGGAGCAAAGGAATTTTCCGCTTACCGAAACGGTTTTTACCTCCTCGCCCTTTCCGCCAATAAAGGTAATATCCGTCGTTCTCGCTTCGGTATATCTGTCAAAAATAAGAGCCATTCCGCCCGCCTTATGAACATTAACACAGCTTATCAGCTTTTTGTCAAAATCAAACCTGCCGATGACATTTCCGCTGCGGTCGATGACCGCAGCCATGGAGTCGCAAATAAGCTTTAGATTTCCTGCGGAATTATACTCAAGGCTTATCGCCGCTGCGCCGCCAAAAGCTTTTTTGCCAAGCTGCTTTTCCGCCTCCGTTGTAAAAATATGCACCGTCGTCACCATCTGACCGGAGGCGTTTGCGGAGAGGGTCGCCGCAGCGACGGTTCGGCTGCCGCCGTCCGCTGCGCTGCACATAATATATTCCCCGGAGGAGGACCATGTGAAAATTTCCTCCTCATAGGAGGAATCCCATACATGAAGCTGGGAGGCATATCTCTGGGCGGAGGTTACAACGGAAACCCAGCCGTCCTCCGATATATTTGCGCTGATTATTTTATATTCAAATTCTTTTTCAAAAAGCACCTTGTCCCGCATACGGACAACAAGCCTTGTGCCGCCTCTGTCATAGAGCAGAAAGCGGCGTCCGGCGGATTTTACAACCGGATCGGTCATATCATGAGCATAGGAAAGAAGCATTTTTCCGTTTTGCGCATAAACAACGGCTGTTCCGTCCGTAAGAACGCCCACATTGTCGCCTATTGTAAAAGTGCTTTTTACCGAGCTTCCGGCAAACTCCACCGGCATTGACGCTCCGGAAGCGGAGGAAGCCGCAATCCTGTCGCCGATTATACCGGCGACATCTTCTTTGATAAAGAGCCATACCGCAAGGCATACTATTGCAAAGATAACCACCGCTCCGATAAATTTTCTGGTGCGGAGCATAGCAATCTTAAAGCGGCGTTTTTTTCTTGCCGCAGAAAATTCGTTTTCTTCCTTTTTTGCCATGCAAAAGCTCTTCCTTCCCGTTTTTTTTTAAGATTTTTTCCCCGAGTATTTAATCAGCGGAACGCAAACCGCCGCACTTATAACTGCGGAAACCAACGCCTCCGTAATTCCTATTCCGGTTATTGTTGTCATAACCGTGCCGATAAGAGCCTCATAAGCCTGCTCCTTTGCGGCGGAATAGCTTCTTCCGAAAAAGAAATATATTCCCCCCATAACAAGCACGGTATTCGTCATTGCGCCGCAAAAGCCGCATATCCCTGCGGAAACCGCTTTGCTTATTTTGGTTTTTGAAAGTGCCGCAAACAAAAGCCCGGCAACAACGCCTATCATTACCCTCGGAACAATGCACTCTATGATTGCAAGAAGGCTTCCCTGCTCCTGCCCAAAAACCGGCACAAAGGGCGAAAATACAAAGGAGGTTGCATTTGGCTGAAATGTGTTCTTTATCATGCTTGTAAGTCCGAAAACACCGCCGAGAAACGCTCCTTTTTTCCAACCGAAAATAATTGCGCCGATTATTACGGGAAGCTGTATTGTGGTGGCGTTTATCACCCCAAGGTGGATATATCCCAGCGGCGTTACCGAAAGCAAAATTATTATGGCGACAAAAAGTGCCATTTTTACAAGATCCGATGTGTTTTTCTTCATTTTTCTTCTCCCGAAAATCAAAAAGTATTTTTGCAGCAACTCTTTGAAGCGGTGCAGCATTTTCTGCTTTTTTCTAAAAACATAATTATACAATAAAAGCCCGCATATATCAATAGCACCGGCGTTTTTCAAAGGGCGGCTTCGCTTAAAAGCCTTTCAAGCCTTTCGGAAAGAGCACGGTTTTGCGGCTTTTCAAGGGTCGGGTCGCTTTCAAGAAGCTTTGCTGCGGCGGCTTTTGCCTGTTCCAAAAGAATAATATCCCCGGACATATCCGCCATCTTGAGCATGGGTACGCCGCTTTGGCGCAAGCCGAAAAAGTCGCCCGGTCCCCTAAGCTTCAAATCCTCCTCCGCAACCTTAAAGCCGTCCGAGGTTTTTGCAACAACCTCAAGCCTTTGCTTTGTTTCCGGGCTTGCTTTTCCGGCGATAAGTATGCAAAAGCTTTGTTTATCTCCCCTGCCTACTCTGCCTCTAAGCTGGTGAAGCTGGCTTAATCCAAAGCGTTCGGCGTTTTCTATAACCATACAAACGGCGTTTGGAACATCAACTCCAACCTCAATTACCGTTGTTGAAACAAGCACCTGTATTCGGTTCTCGGAAAAATCCCTCATAACCTGTTCTTTCTCCGCCGGCTTCATTCTTCCGTGAAGAACGCCGACTTTACAGCCGAAAAGCTCCTTTTCGGCAATCCGCTTTGCAAGATCCGTCGCAGCCAAAAGGTCAAGCCCGTCCTCCTCGTTTTCGACAAGCGGACAAACTATATAGCTTTGAAGCCCCTCCGCAGCAAAGTTTTTTACAAAGTTAAAAACCCGCTGCTCCATTTCCGTTCCGACAAGATAGGTTTTTACCGGAAGGCGGTTTTTCGGCATTTCATCAAGGACGGATATATCCATATCGCCATAAACGACAAAAGCAAGAGTCCTCGGAATAGGCGTTGCGGACATAACTATTGTATGGGGTGCTCCGCCTTTTTTGGAGAGAGCCATTCTTTGCCGAACGCCGAAGCGGTGCTGCTCGTCCGTAACGATAAGTCCAAGGCGAAAAAATTCCACATCGTCCTGTATTATAGCGTGGGTTCCGGCAAGAACGCCGATTTCTCCCGATTGCACCGCCTTTTTTACCGCATTTTTTTCGGATTGCTTCATGGAACCGGTTAAAAGCCCGACCTTTATTCCAAAAGGCTTCAACATTCTTTTAAGGGTCGCTCCATGCTGTGCCGCAAGCACCTCCGTTGGTGCCATAATTGCGCTTTGAAAGCCGTTTTTTGCCGCAGCATACATACAGGCGGCGGCAACGGCGGTTTTTCCGCTTCCCACATCGCCCTGTATAAGACGGTTCATCGGAATATCCGTGCTCATATCCTTTTGACATTCGGCAATAACTCTTTTTTGAGCACGGGTCAGCTCAAAGCCGAGAGCTTTTTCAAACGGCTCCGTGCTTACGGCAGCAAAGGGCGTTCCCTTTGCGCTGCGGTTTTTCCCCTTCGTCATGCTCATAGCAAGAGAAAATTCAAAAAGCTCCTCAAAAACAAGGCGTTTTCTTGCCGCTTGGAGTGCCTCCCCGCTTTTCGGAAAGTGGATTGAGCACAGTGCCTCTTTTTTTGAGCACAGGGCGTATTCTTCGAGCACGGCGGTGCTCAGCGTTTCCGAAATGCTGTTTTCGCAAGCGGAAAGAGCCTCCTTGACCTGAGCCGAAATAACCTTTGATGAAAGCCCCTCCGTAAGCGGATATTGCGGAATAAAGCCGCTTTCCTCCCCGGATAGGACCACCGGCGAGGTCATTTCTCCGCCGCCGATTTTTCTTGAAAAATCGCCGTAAAATATATATTCTTTTCCGATTTCAAGGGAATCTACCGTATATTTTGCATTAAAAAATATTATCAGCAAATCCTGCTGCATATCCGTTGCACGGATTTTTGCAACGGTAAGCCCTCTGCGCACAAGCTTGATCGGGCTTTTTGCAACAACCGCCGCCCTTATTGCACAGGGGTGCTCGGTTTCTGCGGCGGCAATGCTCATACATCCGGTAAGGTCAAGGTACCGCCTCGGGTAATGCTCAAGAAGGTCGCCGACGGTTTCGATGCCAAGCTTTTTATAAAGCCCGGCACGCTTTGCGCCAACGCCCTTGAGCACGGTTATCGGTGAACCAAGCTCCATTGCTTCCGCCGCCTTTCATTATTATCTCATAATAATCTTACACCCGGCAAAGAAAAAGAGCAAGGCGGATTTTATGAACATTTGGAACATTTAATTATTTTTTAATACTACCGCAGGTATGTTTACAGCTCTGCTTTTCGGTGTTATAATTTTACTGTTTTTTTAAGGAGATGATTTTTTGGCTAAAATAAAAAAAGCCCGCTCCCGCTTTGAATGTGCGAAAAAACGACTTATTTTCTGGACCTTATTTATCGGCTTTGGTGCGGTTTTCGGCGCAGCCTGTATGCTTATCGACCCAAGCGGAAAATTTATGGGTATGGACGCCATGCTCCCCTATTTTCAGAAGCTTCCCTTTGCTGAAATCGTATTTCGGGATTTTACCTTTTCCGGCTGGGCACTTCTTATTGTAAACGGGATTTCCAACCTTACAGCCGCTGCGCTGCTTTTTGCAAGAAAAAAGGCGGGCGTTGTCCTCGGCGGAGTCTTCGGCGTGACCCTTATGCTTTGGATTTGCATACAGTTCTATATGTTCCCGCTTAATTTTAAGTCAACCTCATTCTTTTTCTTTGGCTTGGCACAGGCGGCGACGGGCTTTGCCGCATATATTTTTCAAAAGCAGGAGAGCTTTTTTGTAAACCCGGCGGATTACCCAAACATCGGCAAAGACAAAAGCCGCCTTGTGGTATATTTTTCCCGAATGGGCTATGTTCGCAAAAAAGCTTTTGAGGAAGCAAACCGAACCGGCGCAGTGCTTTATGAAATAAAGTCCACCGAAAAAACGGACGGTACTCTTGGTTTTTGGTGGTGCGGACGCTTTGGTATGCACCGTTGGGCAATGCCGGTCGAAGAAATCCCGGCAAACCTTTCCTCCTATGACCATGTTACAATATGCTCGCCTATTTGGGTGTTCTCTCTTTCCGCTCCGGTAAGGGCTTTTTGCAAAAAAGCCTCCGGAAAAATAAACGAGGCGGACTACATACTTGTCCACCATACCGGCGGAAAATATGAAAACGCAGCCGATGAAATGGACAGCCTCCTCGGAATAAAGCGCACCGGACTAAAAAGCTATCGCTGCCACACAGGTAAATTTAAGAAAGTGCTGTAAAAAAGCTCCCCATCGGGGAGCTTTTTTTGTCTTACGCTATGTTCCAGATAACCGTCACCGTATCGGAAATATCTATGTCCTCCGGTTCAAGGTCAATGTTAACTGCGGCTTTTGCCATAAGGGGAACACCCTCCATTCTTGCCGGGCGGCTTATTATATCTATTTCTCCCCATGAATAATCAATGCTCGCTATATCGCCAAGCTCTACCCCGGCGGCACCTGCAATCAGCTTTGCCTTTGCTTTTGAATCCTCCACCGCCTTTGTAAGCAAGGCGGCTTTTGCGTTTTCTCTGTCTTTTACGGTATAGTTTATCTCAAACCTCGGGTTTGCTCCGCAGGAAGCAACTGCGCCTATTGCCCTTCCGAGCAGCTTGTTCTCTGCCGGAAAGCAAAGCTTCATCTCATGCCTGAAATTGTACCCGGCAAAGCGGCTTGAAAAACAGCGGTTTTCGTCCTGATAGCTCTCATACTCAATCCCGATGTTAAAGGAAACGGTTTTAAGCTCTTTTCCGTCAAAGCCCGCTTCCTCAAGGGTACTCCGCAGATCCTGCACGGTCTTTGCGGAAAGCTCCGTCACCTTTTCATAGCTTTTGTCCTTTCCCTCAAGGTGAATTATAAGCTCGATTGTATCCGGCGCAAGAGAAAGGCTCCCTTTTCCGGTAACTCTGATTGTTCTTTCCATGCCGTTTCCTCCGTTTATTTTATTTTAAGCGTTTTAAGATATTCCTTTTGCTCCGGCGATATGCGATAGCTCTCTGTTGCTTTTTGTATGGATTTATTATGTACCCAAGGGTCGAGTGCTCTGCCCTCTATAAACGGCAAAACCGCATTGTATTGCTTTGCGAGGGCTGTTGCAAAGTACCACGCCTGCATCATGTTAACATAGTATTCTCTGCTTTTTACCGCAGCGACTTTTTCCGCATATTCCGGCAAAAAATCTTCGTCAAGAAAGTGGTTCATCAGCATTTCTATGCCGAATCTTACGATATAGGTTTTTCCCGAGGCAAGCCAGCGGTCCGTTTCCGAAAGCAGCCTCTGCTTTTCCTTTGCGAATGCCTTCGGCGAAAAGCAGTCGCAGGTCGCCCAGTTGTCCACATAGGGCAAAAAGCGTTCCGTTTCAGAAAGGCAAGCGTCAAAGTCCTTTATCTGCCCGATAATTGCAGCATGAAGATTGTTTTCCTCATAATATTCGTGCGGCAAAATGCGGATAAATTCCTCTGCCCTTTTGTCCTTTGAAAATTCTTTTGCAAACTTTTTCAGTGCCGGAGCCCGAACGCCGATTATTTTTTCCTTATCCAAGTTTGGTACAAGCTTTGCATGAAAATCCCGATAGCCCAAATCCTGCAGGGCAAAAAGCCTCTCTCTTACATACTTTTCGATTTCCGTCAAAAATCATCGCCGCCCTTCGGATATTATTGTAGCACAAAACATTTTTCCCGTCCACATTAGGTTGACAAGCCTTGTGAAATGTATAAAATATAATCTAAAAGCGAAAGCGCAGTTATTCCCTCGCCACATGAGGCGGCGGGGTGCCCGGTATTTCGGCGAAAACCATAAAAGCCTTTCCGCCGCCAAATACTGCGCAGCTTTGCGCTCCGTACCGTTTATAATCTCCGGTGCGATTTGCTCTTTATAGGCATGGTGCGCCACAGCTTGAACTACAACTTTTTTGGAGGAAAATATGAAGCACCCCGCATTAAAAAATCTTGTTCTTTCCGCAATGTTTATCGCTGTAGGAATAGTTCTGCCCTTTTTTACCGGTCAAATCCCCGAAATAGGCAAAATGCTTTTGCCAATGCACCTGCCGGTTTTTCTTTGCGGGCTTATCTGCGGCTGGCAATACGGTCTTGCCGTCGGCGCAATTCTCCCGATAATGCGCTCTGCGCTTTTCTTTGCGCCGCCCATGTTCCCCAATGCCGTCGCTATGTGCTTTGAGCTTGCGGCATACGGCGCAGTTGCCGGTTTTCTCTATAACCGTTCAAAATGGCAGTGCATAGTTGCGCTCTATCGTTCGCTTTTAGCCGCAATGATTGCCGGGCGGCTTGTATGGGGAATTGCTCAGGGTATTCTGCTCGGTCTTTCCGGAAGCGGATTTACATTTGCCGCATTTATTGCCGGTGCGTTTACCGCCGCCGTTCCGGGAATTATTCTCCAGCTTGTTTTTATCCCGGCGGTTATGGTTGCCCTTGACAGAACCGGGCTTGTGCGTTTCAAAAAAACGCAGACTTGCTCCTCCTGTTCCGCAAACAACGGCTGATTTCTTTCTGTATATGTAAAAAAGAGCTTCGGACATTTCCGAAGCTCTTTTTTTATGCGTAAATATTACATGTCTCTGCAGGCAACAATATCAATTCCCGTTCCGAGAACATCATGAAGAAGCACATCGCCGCACTTTACCGGGGAGGTGATGCTTATCTTATTTATCTCGTCCATAACCTCAAAGATTTTTTCCTTTGGAATATCGCCGTTGGTCTTAACGGGGATTCTCGGGTGGATTCCGCCCTTTATCTCAACGGTGGAGGAAATTGTGCGCATAGGATGAGTAAGCTCGTTTATGGCATATTCTCTTCCGTTAGGGCAAGCATAGCCTTTTATTGTTCCTTCGGGATTATCGGTGTCGAGGGTTACAAGACAGCCCTTTGGGCAGCGGATACAGGTTATTGTTTTAAGCATTATCATTCGCCCTCCTTTTCGATTTTTTCAATTCCGACTGTAATATCTCTGCCGTTTGCCATATCAAGCATTTTTCTCGGAATAATAAGCTTTTCCATCTCTGCGGGAAGCATTTGTTCATGCGCTTTGCTCATAAGCACGGTATCGCCGGCTTTTACAACAACATTAACATTATTGAGCACCGCACGAACACGGAAGAGCACCTCGATAAATTTATCGACCTTGGATACGGTAACCTTTTGCGGAACGGTATATCCGATAAACTCGCCGTTGATAAGGTTAATGGGTTTTTCTGCTTCCTCGGCTTTGTTTTCGCCCTTTGCTTTAAGATATTCTGCGGCGGCTTTTCCCGCACGCTCGGATTCATGAGTTACAAAGTCAACAAGGTCGTGAACATGAAGAACATTTCCGCAGGAGAAAATACCTTCGACGGAGGTCATATTGTTTTCGTCTACGATTGCGCCGTTGGTGCGCTTGTCGATTTCAATGCCTGCGTTTCTGGTAAGCTCGTTTTCCGGAACAAGACCTACGGAAAGAAGAAGAGTATCTACATCAAACTCAATCTCCGTTCCGGGGATGGGGTCGTATCCGTTAACCTTGCTTACTATAACCTTGGAAAGTCTTCCGTTTTCGCCGATTATATCGGTTACGGTGTGGCTGAGATAAAGCGGGATTCCGTAATCGTCAAGGCACTGGGCAATATTGCGCTTTAGTCCGTTGGAATAAGGCATAAGCTCAACTACGGCTTTTACCTCCGCTCCTTCAAGGGTCATACGGCGAGCCATAATAAGACCGATGTCGCCGGAGCCGAGGATAAGCACCTTTTTGCCTACCATATAGCCTTCCATGTTTATATATCTCTGCGCCGTACCTGCAGTGAAAATGCCGGAGGGCCGCTCGCCGGGAATTGCGATTGCTCCGCGGGTTCTTTCCCGGCAGCCCATTGCAAGAACTATTGCGCCGGCGTCTATCTTCATATAGCCTTTTTCTTCGTTTATCGCATAAACCTCTTTTTGAGGGGTTATGGCAAGCACCATGGTATCGGTCATAACTTCTATGCCCGTTCCTTCAAGACGGTCAATAAACCGCTGGGCATATTCCGGGCCGGAAAGCTGCTCTTTGAAAAAATGAAGACCAAATCCGGAATGTATGCACTGGTTAAGGATTCCGCCAAGCTCTTTATCACGCTCGATTATAAGAACGGAGCCTGCTCCGTTTTTCTTTGCTTCTTCCGCAGCGGCAAGTCCGGCGGGACCTCCGCCGACAACAACAAGATCATAATACATATCAGCGGTCCTCTCCTTTCGTGGTTTTTCCGGTAAGTATGTAGGAGCCCTCTTTGTCAAGAAGAACATCAACGGGATCCATATTAAGCTCTCTTGCTATTATTTCAAGAACCTTCGGTCCGCAGAAACCGCCCTGGCAGCGACCCATGCCTGCATTGCAGCGGCGTTTTATTCCGTCAAGAGTGCGGGGAACTATAACTCCGTGAAGAGCGTCGATAATCTCGCCCTCCGTAATGGTTTCGCAGCGGCAGATAACTCTTCCGTATGCGGGGCAGGTTTTTATAACTGCGGCTTTCTGTTCGTCGGAAAGCTCCTTAAATCTTATATGCTTGCGGGGGCTTCTGTAATCCGCACGGATGCGGTTCGGAACGCCCGCTTTAATAAGCATTTTTGCTACGTCGAGGGCGATTGCGGGTGCTGCGGAAAGACCGGGGGACTTAATTCCCGCAACATTCATAAAGTGGTCGTCCGCTTCGGAAAAGCCTACTATAAAATCGCCGGTGCTGGGCTGACTTCTCAGTCCGGCAAAGTTGCGGATATTCTCCCGGAAGTTTATTGCGCCGGTTGTGCGTTTGCTTGCCGCAACGACATGGTTAAGACCCTTGCGGTCGGTCTTAACATCCTCCTTGCCGCTGCCGGGGTTGGCGTCCGGTCCTACGATAAGGTTTCCGTGAACGGTTGGGGCAACGAGTATTCCTTTGCCGAGGGGGCCGGGGCATTGGAACATTACATGGTCAAAAAGCTCGCCCTGGGATTTATCAAGAAGATAATACTGACCTCTGGAAGCATCGATGGAGAAGCTGTTGTCGCCGACCATATGAGCAACATCGTCGCTGTAAACGCCGGCGGCGTTTACTACGAATTTTGCCTCAATATCATCTTTGCCCTTTCCGCTTATAACAAAGTTGCCGTCCTTCTTTGAGATTCCGGTAACATCATAGCAAAGCTCGAGGTCAACGCCGTTTTCCACAGCCTGCTCCGCCATTGCAAGAGCCATCTCCCAAGGGTTGACTATGCCTGCGCTCGGTGCAAAAAGTGCGCCGACACATTCCGGGGAAACATTAGGTTCCATTGCACGAACCTCGTCGCCGGAGAGGATTTTCATATCCGGAACTCCGTTTGCGATTCCGTTTTCATAGAGGTGACGAACGGTTTTCATATCGTTTTCGTCAAAGGCAAGAACAAAGGAGCCGCAGCGTCTGAAAGGAACATCAAGCTCCTCGCAGATTTCGCCTGCCATTTTGTTGCCCGGAACATTGTATTTTGCCATAAGGGTGCCGGGTTCCGGGTCATAGCCCGCATGGATAATTGCGCTGTTTGCTCTGGTCGTACCCATTGCAACATCGTTTTCTCTGTCTATCAGCACTGTTTTGCAATCAAAATGGGAAAGCTCTCTTGCAATTCCGCATCCGATTATGCCTGCGCCGATGATTGCTACATCATAGACCAACTTTAATAACTCCCCTTTCGTCATTAAAAAAGAGTGCCATAAAATAAGCCTTTCCTTTTTGAAAAAAGCTCACCTCACGCCACTCTGATTCTCTGCGCATATAATACCGCCGCATTTTTTCTGCGGCAACAGTACATATATATTATATCAGATGCAAAATAATAATCAATATAAACTTTCAAAAAAATCTTTGCGCAGCCGCCGCAAAGCACTGTTTTTTATGGATTTTTTCCCAAAAGAGCTGCCGCCGAAGGCTTTTTCTCTTCCGCAACGGCTTTTCTTGCCTTTTTTTCTTCTTCAAGGCTGCATTTTATTTCCTCCGCCGTACCGAGGGAAAGCTTTTGCGTAAAGCCGCTTTCAAGCTCCTCCATAACCTCCGGCATATCGCTCCAAAACCGCTTTGGCATATGGCTCATACGGCATTTTGGGTTATAGCGGCTTGCAATGGCAATATGGCGGTAATAGCTCTTCCAAAGGTCACGGTAGAATTTATCCTCCTCGCACTTAGGAATTTCCAAATCCGCCACCGGGATGACCGCCGTTCTCCGCCCGGAATGAATAAGGGCTGCGCCGTGGTTTTCGTCATATATCATAAAATTTTCGTTATAGAGCCTTGCGCAAAAATATCCCCGCAAAAGCGGAAGAACAAAGTGCTTTGGGTGTATTACGGCGGTAAGCGCGCCGCCGTTTTCCGAAAAACGCACAAATCCCATCAAAAGCCGCTGTTCGTTGGAAACCGCCGCAGCCATTTTGAAAAGCGGGTTTACCGCCGGGTCCGCTATGGCTTTTGCGGCGTTTGCACCTTCGTTAAAACCCTTCCATAAATAGCGCATTATTGCGTTTTCCTTTCCGCCGCCCTCAAAGAGAAATCCCCGCCTAACAAGATTTTGAGCACCGCCGCCAAGCTTTTTTGCAATAGCGTGCTCAACTCGTTTTGCGTGCTCAAAATTAGTTTCCACCGTATGAATTTTGAGCAGCGTAGGCTCCATATCATCAAAAGGAAAGATGTCGTCCGGCAGCGTTTTCATGGAAAAAGCGTCAAAAACTGCCGACATAAGCCCCTCAAAGCTCCCGTCATAAGCAAAAACTAAAACTCCCCCGTCAGACATTCGACTGCGTCCTCCTTTGTGAGCACGGGTTGGAACAGCGAAAGCTGTTCCATGCCGTAATCGGTAAAGCCGCCCATAATATTCGGGGAAATTATTGAATAAATCATCGCCTCCGGCGTTTCGGGAATACGCTGCATTGTCTTTCCCCCGCAGGTAATAAAGAATTTTGCCCGCTTGAGCACGATTCCGAGATTTTTGAGCATATCAAAATCAAGGCTGTGATATTTTCGTGCTTTGATAATCCTTTTTGCGCCTGTAACGCCTATTCCCGGAACACGCAGCAGCATTTCGTAATCCGCCTCGTTGACTTCTATCGGGAATATATCCATATGGCTTATTGCCCAGCTGCATTTTGGGTCGACCTCCGGATGAAGCATAGGATGGGCGGGGTCAATTATCTCCTTTGCCTCAAATCCGTAAAAGCGCAAAAGCCAGTCCGCCTGATAGAGCCTGTGCTCACGCAAAAGCGGCGGGCGGGTATCAAGCGACGGAAGCAGCTTATCCTCCTGAACCGGAATATATGCGGAATAATACACCCTTTTAAGCCCGTATTTTTTATACAGTCCCTCCGTAAGATTAAGAATATGATAGTCGCTCTCCGGCGACGCACCCACAATCATTTGGGTGCTCTGCCCCGCCGGGACAAAATGCGGGGCGTGCTTATATTTAACGATATCCTCACCGTTTTCCTCAATTCCGCTTTTGATAAGCTTCATCGGCTCAAGAACGCTGTGTTTTGTTTTATCCGGCGCAAGGCTTGTAAGAGATTGTTCCGAGGGCAGCTCGATATTTGCGCTCATTCTGTCCGCCAAAAGCCCAAGGCGATAGGTAAGAACCGGGTCCGCCCCGGGAATCGCCTTTGCGTGGATGTAGCCGTGAAAGCCGTATTCCTCCCGCAAAATCCGCAAAGCCTCTATCATTCTCTCCGTCGTCCAATCCGGCGAGCCGGTTACCGCACTTGAAAGAAAAAGCCCCTCAATATAATTTCTGCGATAAAATTCTATGGTAAGGTCTGCGACCTCTCTTGGAGTAAAGGTCGCCCTCGGAAAATCGTTTGTGCGACGGTTTACGCAGTATTTGCAATCATAAACACATATGTTCGACATAAGCACTTTAAGCAAACTTACACAGCGTCCGTCTGCGGCAAAGGCGTGGCAACACCCTTCGGGAAGCGCAGCCCCGATTCCGGCTTTTCCGCCGCTGCGCCCGCTTCCGCTTGAGGAGCAGGATGCGTCGTATTTTGCCGCTTCTGCCAATATAGAAAGCTTTTCGTACATATCCATAAAAAAGCGTCCGCCTTCCCTAAAAAAAACAATTTGGAACAGATGTTCTGTACACTTTATAATACACCAAAAGAACATATGTGTCAAGATTATTTACAAAAAAACATAGAATCCCGCCATGTATTCGGCTATAATGTTTTTCAGTTTTTTATGAAAAGGAAGAAAAATATGCAGGATATAATAAAAATTGTTTTGGTATGTCTTATTGCCGGGGCGGGTGCGGGAATAGGCACGGGCTTTGCCGGAATGAGTGCCGCCGCCGTAATAAGCCCGATGCTTATAACCTTTCTCGATATGCCCGCCTATGACGCAGTCGGAATTGCCCTGGCAAGCGATGTTCTTGCCAGTGCGGCAAGTGCGGTTACATACAAAAAGAACAATAACATAGATATAAAAAACGGCATTGTCATGATGCTTTGCGTTCTTTTGTTCACGGCGGTGGGCAGCTATATTGCAAGCCTTGTTCCAAACAGCACCATGGGTAGCTTTTCCGTATTTATGACCATGCTTCTCGGCATAAAATTTATCCTCAAGCCCGTAAATACAACAAGGGAAGCCATGAATGCCGTAAGCCCTAAAAAACGGCTTTTAGGCTCGGTTATATGCGGCTGCGGGGTCGGCTTTGTATGCGGCTTTATCGGTGCGGGCGGCGGTATGATGATGCTGCTCATTCTTACAAGCGTTCTTGGCTATGAGCTTAAATGCGCCGTGGGAACAAGCGTATTTATCATGGCATTTACGGCTCTTACCGGTGCGATAAGCCATTTTGCAATCGGCGGTGCGCCGAATATTACCGTGCTTGCGCTTTGCGTTGTATTTACGCTTGTTTTTGCAAGGCTCTCCGCAAAAATCGCAAACAAGGCAAGCACAAAAACTCTTAACCGTGTTACCGGCGTTGTGCTTGTGCTTATCGGTGTAATAATCCTTGGCGTAAAGTATATTTGATTTGACGAATATTCCCTCCGCCGTGATCGGAGGGAATCCGGGCGGGCGATATGCGCTTTTTCGTAAAAAAATCGCACATAAAACAAGGCGGCAAGCGAATTTTATAAAGGCAAAACAGCCTCTCCGAAAAAAACGGAGAGGCTGTTTTGCTCTGGGGTATTTATGGGAAGATTATCTCATATTAACGGTAGTTTTTTTCTTCGGAGGTCCATTTTCGGAACTCCTCCTCCGTGGCAAGAACCTTATGGGTGCCGTCAACGGTGCGCAGCTCGCCTGCAAGATAGTTTATCCCGCTTGAAAAATAATCATATGCAAGAGAAACACGCTTTTTCTCAACCTCGGGGTTCGGGTGAGGAATTGCGGAAAGCAGGCTTTGGGTGTACGGATGGATGGGGTTAGAAAAAATCTCGTCCGTAGTTCCCGTTTCCACAAGATGACCGAGGTGAAGAACGCCTATCCTATCGGAAATATACTTTACCATAGAAAGGTCGTGCGCAATAAACAGATAAGAGGAGCCGGTTTCCTGCTGGATATCCTTCATAAGGTTTACAACCTGCGCCTGGATGGAAACATCAAGTGCGGATATACATTCGTCCGCAATGATGAGCTTCGGGTTCATAATCAAGGCTCTTGCTATACCGACACGCTGCCGCTGTCCGCCGGAAAATTGGTGAGGATAACGCTCTGCGTGCTCCGGAGCAAGACCTACCTTTTGGAGTATGTGGGCAATTTTTTCGTCCCTTTCCGCCTTGCTTGAATAGAGGTGGTTTATGTCAAGTCCCTGACCGATTATGTCCGCAACCTTTTGGCGCGGGTTAAGGCAAGCCATCGGGTCCTGAAAAATCATCTGCATTTCCGTACGGAGAAGATGATTTTCCTGTTTTGTCATTTTTCCGGTTATATCGACCCCATCAAAGGTGATTTTTCCGCCGGTTGGGTCATAAAGGCGGATTATGGAGCGGCCTATTGTGGTTTTTCCGCTTCCGGATTCGCCTACAAGCCCATAGGTTTCGCCCGGATATATTTCAAACGAAACATCGTCAACCGCTTTTACGGTAAACTTTTTGCTGATCGGGAAATACTGTTTAAGGTGCTCTACTTTAAGAAGCGGAGTTCTTTCTTCCATTTTATTTCGCCTCCTTCAGCATACGGTCGATTCTTGCACGAAGCTCCTTCGGCATATCGACCTTAGGCGCATTGTCGTCAAGAAGCCATGTTGCGGCATAGTGAGTATCCGTAACCTTAAAAAGCGGAGGCTCGGCAATGCTGTCGATATTAAGCGCAAATTCGTTTCTCGGAGCAAAAGCGTCGCCCTTTACCTCGTGCAAAAGGTTAGGCGGGCTTCCGGGAATGGCATAAAGCCTTTCGTCATCGGTATCCAAATCCGGCAATGCGGAAAGAAGACCCCATGTATATGGGTGGCGTGGATCGTAATAAATCTCGTCAACGGTGCCCTTTTCTACGATTTTGCCTGCATACATTATGTTTACAAAATCCGCAACCTTTGCAACAACGCCAAGGTCATGGGTAATATAAATTACGGAGATTCCAAGCTTATCCTGCACTTCCTTGATAAGCTCAAGGATTTTTGCCTGAATGGTAACATCAAGGGCGGTTGTCGGCTCGTCGCAGATAAGCAGATCCGGATTGCAGGAAAGGGCTATTGCTATAACGACTCTTTGGCGCATACCGCCGGAAAGCTGGTGAGGATAGCTCTTAAAACGCTTTTCCGCATCGGTTATGCCAACCATTTCAAGAAGCTCTATCGCACGCTTTTTTGCCTCCGCCTTCGGCGTATGGTAATGCCAGATCATGCCCTCCATAATCTGTGCGCCTATGGTCATTGTGGGGTTAAGCGAGGTCATCGGGTCCTGGAACACCATTGCAATGCGCTTTCCGTTAATCGTGCGGCGCATCTGCTTTTTTGAAAGGGTAAGCAGGTCTATGGTTTCCTCCTCGCCGCTGTCGTTTTTAAAGGTGAACATCGCCTTGCCGGAAACGACTTTTCCGTTTGTGTCAAGAATGCCTACGGCTGTTTTTACCGTAACGGATTTTCCGGAACCGGATTCGCCGACGATTGCAACGGTTTCGCCTCTGCGAACGGCAAAATCGACTCCCCGCAGCGCATGAACGGTACCGGCTGTGGTTGCAAAATCTACGGACAGATTTTCGACCTTAAGAATAAAATCATTATTTTCGCTCATAAAATCCGTCCTCCTTTACATATCCTTTTGTTTGGGGTCAAGAGCGTCCCTAAGTCCGTCCGCAACAAGGTTAAAGCTGAGCATAAGCAAAGCAAGAACGATAAGCGGAGAAAGAATCATATACGGATGGGTAGTAAAGCTCTTGTAGGAATCGGAAATAAGAGTGCCAAGCGAAGCCATCGGCGCAGGAATACCCAATCCGACGAAGGCGAGAAACGCCTCGGTAAAAATCGCATGAGGAATGGAAAACATCGTCTGGGTTATAATCTGACCGATTATGTTCGGCATTATTTCCTTAAAAATTACACGGAACGGACCCGCTCCGAGGGTTTTGGAGGCAAGAACGAATTCCTGCTCCTTGAGTTTTAGCATTTGAGCACGGGCAATACGGCTCATCGGTATCCAGCCCGTTATCATAAGGGCAACTATAATTGCGCCAAGACCCGGACTTAAAACAAGAATCATCAAAGTGACTATAACAAGGTTTGGGATAGAGTTCAGTATCTCGGCAAAACGCTGCATAAACGCATCCACCCTGCCGCCGAAATAGCCGGAGATAAGTCCGTAGGAAAGTCCGAAAACAATATCCACCGCAACGGCAACAACCGCAATATAAAGGCTTATTCTGGTTCCTTCCCAAACACGGGTAAAAATATCGCGTCCAAGGTTATCGGAACCGAACCAGTAATAAACATCGTCAAAGGCACCCGTATATTTATCGGTTTCAAGCTCGATATCGCCGACCTTTATGGTTTCTCTGCCGTCAAAGCCAAGCCATTCAAGCCCTTTTATACGAGGCGGCAGGTTCTGCTGAACTATGTTCTGCTCACGGTAGGTATATCCGCTTATGTGCGGACCGATTACCGCAAAAACAATTATTATTATAATAAGAAAAAGACCTATTATTGCGCCCTTGTTCCTGACAAAACGCACAAAGGCGTCCTTCCAATAGCTTTGGGAAGCAAAGTTTGTATCCACATGAGCATGGGTGTCATTGTGCTGAAGCTCAAAGGCGTTTTCCGGCAAAGAGGCATAATCAAAATTTTCAGCTTTCATGATTATCCCCCTTTGAAAGACGAATTCTCGGGTCGATAATTCCGTAAAGAATATCGACGATAAGCATTATGCCGATATACATAACGCTGTAAACAAACGAAAGGGCAATGGTTACATTATAGTCGTTTTGCTGTATGGAACGAACCATAAGCTCGCCTATGCCGGGAATCGCAAAGATTTTTTCGATAACAAGAGAACCGGTCATGGTATTTACAATCAGCGGACCGAGAACCGTGATTATCGGAATAAGGGCGTTGCGCAGCGCATGGCGGATTATAAGAGTGGGTCCGCTTATGCCCTTGCTCTCCGCAAGAAGCATATAGTCGCTGTGCAAAACCTCCAGCATTTCCGTTCTTGTAAATCTTGCGATATTTGCCATAGAGAACATAGAAAGCGCAATCGTCGGCAAAATAGAAGATTCAAACGGATTATCAAGCTGGTACAATATAGGAAGCCACGAAAGCTTGTATCCGAAAACATAAAGCAGAGAAAGCGCAAAAACATAGGAGGGAAGCGAAACGCCGAGAACCGAAATTATCGTCGAAATCGTATCGAATATCGTGTTATGTTTAAGCGCAGCCAAAAGACCAAGCAGCAATCCAAGCGTTGCTCCAAGCAAAACCGCCTGTCCGCCAAGCCTTATTGATGTTGGCAGCTTTGTCTGCAAAAGCTGCGTAATAGGCACATTTGCGCCTATACTGTAAGATACGCCGAAGTCGCCTTGCAAAATGCTGCCCACATATTTGATGTACCTTATATAAAAAGGCTGGTCAAGCCCGTATTTTTCATAAAGCTTGTCGATTTGCTCCTGAGAAAGCTTGTCGTCGTTAAACGGCGAACCCGGCATATATTGCAGCATACTGAAAAGCAGCAGCAAAAGCACAAGTATTGCCACAATGGAGTAAACAACACGCTTAAATATGTATTTCTTCACTGGGGAAGCCCCCTTCTTTTTCTATCTTCTCAAAATAACCCCAAAATGCTTAATAAAAAACGATACAGTGACCCGCCGTGAGGCGGGTCACTGTCTTTTTTGTCTTGCCTCTTAATGATTTATGCTTTTCAATTACCGTTTTCAGCCGATTACAACATTGTTGTAAACTCTGTTAAGACCAACGGAGTGGAACTCAACGCCGGAAACATTGGATTTGATAAGGCAGGCGTCGCATGCCTGATATACCGGCAGGATAACCGCTTCATCGGCAATAATCTGCTCGGCGTCCTTGAACGCATCCCAACGGGCGTTTGCGTCAACGGCAAGCTCACCGAATTTAATGCTGTTAAGCAGCTCCATATATTCGTCGGAATGCCATACGCCGTAGTTGTGGGTGTAACCGTCGGTCCAAAGATCAAAGTAAGTAAGCGGGTCTGCATAGTCGGGTCCCCAACGGCAGAAGCCGATGTCGTAGGTGTGCGCTTTCATAAGGTCGGAACGCTCTTTTTTAGGAAGAACCTGAAGCTCGATGTTGAGTCCTTCAAGGTTTGCCATAAGCTGCTCTGCAATAAAAGCGACTACATTGTTGGAGGTACCGTCATCATCAAAGATGATTGTATAGGAAAGAGAATCAACGCCAAGCTCCTCAAGACCCTTTTTCCAGTATTCCTGAGCCTTTGCAACATCATAAACATTGATTGTGATGTCGGAGGAAGCACGGTAGTCCTTTCCGTCGGGTCCGGTTGCCAAATTCTGCGGTACGCACCAATCGGCAACTACGGAACCGTTTTTAAGAATATTGTTTACGATTGCTTCTTTATCAAAAGCCATACCGATGGCTTTGCGGATATTTACATTTTCAAGACCGTTGTTTGCGGAAACATTGGGAGAAATATACCAAAGATAGCCCGTCATAACGGAATGGAACTCCGGATCGCTCTTGAGAATCTCGGCAAGCTCGGAGGAAAGCTTGCAAATATCAAGCTCGTTGTTCTGATATGCAAGGTATGCGGACTGAGAATCAAGGATTACCTTGTAATCAATACCGTCGATTTGAATTTTATCGGCGTCATAATATTTCTCGTTTTTTGCAACGGAGAAGGTCATTGCGGCGGGTTCGTACTCTTTAAGAACAAACGGACCGTTGCTGAGGTAATACTGCGGTGCGGAAGCATAAAGGTCGCCGCACTGTTCCGCAAATTCACGGTTGACGGGATAGAAAACCGGGAAGAACATAAGAGAATCGAAGAAAGCGCAGGGCAGACCGAGCTTTACAACAAATGTGGATTCATCAACAGCCTCATAGGATTCGATGCCTGCGGTTTTAAAGAGGGAAGCATACTGTGCCGGGTCGTTTTCATCAACGCATCTGTCCCAGCCGAAAACAAAGTCGTCTGCCGTTACCTTTGCGCCGTTGGACCAATAGGCTTCACGAAGATGGAAGGTCCACTGAAGACCGTCCTCGGAAATTTCAAAGCTCTCCGCAATTCCGGGAACTGCTGCGCCGGATGCGTCAACCTTGAAAAGACCTTCTATCATGGTACCGATAACCTCAAAGTCATCGCCTGCGGAGGTGCGCTTTGGGTCGATGGATTCGAGAGCTGCGGTAAGGTGAGATTTTACTACCTTTCCGCTTCCTGAGGAGGGCTGCTCCGAGCCGCTCTGGGAATCTTCGCTGCCGCCCTTATTGCAAGCCGCAAAGCTGAACACCATAACTATTGCCAAAAGCAAAGCAAGGATTTTGTTTAGTTTCATTAGTTTCACCTCAAATTCATATTTTTTTGTAAGCTTTTGAATAACTCTTTTGAAAAAGCTTCATCACTATGGGTGCTATTTTATACCCAAAGCCGCCTTTTGTCAATAGTATTTATGAAATTTATTTGTAAAAAATAAAATTTGTTTGATTTTACAGTAAAAACACTTGTATTCCACAGAAAAAGCGTTTTTTATTTTTTTTACGGCTTGTCCGCATTTTTCCTTGATTTTATGCGGTTTTGCAGGCAAGGCTGCAAAACCGCAGATTTTTTGCTTTTCCAAAATTCTTATGTATATTTTTTGTGTATAAATGAATATTTATGCTATTTGCTTTTAACAAAGCACCGTTTTGACTTGTTAAATTGATTTTGCAGCTTTTTCAATCATAACTTGCAAATTTGTTTTCTGCGGAGAAACAAATCGCTCTGTTTCCCCCGTCCGTGGATTTTTACGGTGTTCTCCTGACGGAAAAAATCCCGCATATATGCAAAAAACCGCATTTCTTCTTTTCGAAGAAATGCGGCTTTTACTATTTTATATTTGTTTAGCACAGCTCCCGCAAAATCATATCCACAGCCTTTTGCTCAAGAGAAAAATCCGTTTCACGGTAGTCCTCTCCAAGCACAAGGCGCAAAAGCTCCTTTAGCATAACCGGGTTTCTTGCAAGAACCGGCCCGAGCGTCCATGTAGCAAAGAGGTTTTTATATCTAAACCCCTCTTTTGCGCCTACTGCGCCTTCTCCGCCGAGATTTTTGCTTACGGAAAAGAGGTTTGGCTCATCTTTGCCGAATTCGACCTTCTCGCACCGGTAATATGTGCCGAACATTTTATTTTCCGGCGCAAAGGAAGGAACAAGCATGGCGTCGCTTACATACATTCCGTCAAATTCCCGGCAGGTAAAATCAAAAAGCCCCGCTCCGGAATATGTTTTTCCGTCCAGCATTTCAAAATCCTTTCCGAGAAGCATATTTGCGCTTCCGGTAAAAAGCATCGGAACGCCGGAATCCGCCGCAGCAATAAAATCCTCCCTGCGGCTTACAAAATCGCCGCTTACCGCAGAAACATTGCGTGGCTTTCCGTGGCAGACAAAAACAATGTCAAAGGCAGAAAAATCCGCCTTTTCTCCTACTCCCGCCGTACAAAGCTCATAGCCGCAGCCCATTTCCTCAAGGCGGTTTGTAAATGCGGTTACATTCATCGTGTCGCCGTTAAGCTCCAGAGCCTCATTATATAGATTAAGAATTTTTACGGTTTTCATAGCTTTTTCAGCTCCTTCATAAGTGCAGCGTCGTTTTCCGCATGGAGAAGAGTCATAATGCAGATGTCGCCCCGAGTTTTTTCAAGGCAGTCCTTTATCTGCTGCGGCTTGTCGCAAATAAGAATTTTGCTCATATCCATTCCGCCGAGCTTCATACGCACCGCAAGGTCATAACGCCTCTGTCCGCAGATTATGATATAATCCGTATTCCGCAGATTTTCGTATGCAACATCGTACATAAACAGAACATCCTTGTTATCCGTATGGAACATATTGTCCGCAATAATAACCGCAGTAACCGGTGATTTTTTCTCCGCAACAAACTGCACGCTTTGGTCAACGGAGGCGGGGTTCTGCTTCGTCAAAATAAGCTGCGCTTTTCTTCCGAGAACGGTCATTTCCTCATACCGCCCGGTCACGCCTATATCAAAGCTTGCGGCGGCTTCAAGAACCTTTTCAAGCGGGAGCTTTGCCGCCTCGCAGCAAACTGCGGCAGCCGTAACCGTATTGAACATAAAATATGTTGCGTCAAAGGTAAGCTTTACGGAAACGCCGTTGACCTTCATAGACGCATTGTCAAAGTCAAGGTCGGTTCCGATATAATCCGGCTTCGGACATTCAAAGCCGCAGCTTTCGCAGCGGAACTTGCCCACATGATTATAATGATAATATTCATAGGAAAGAGTGTGCATACATTTTGGGCAAACCCTTGCGTCATTTGTGCCGCTTGTACAATGCTCCGTGGAACGGGCGTTTTTTCCGAGGGCAAACCACACAACGGGGTTTTCTCTCTCCCAGCAGAGCTGTTGGGAAACAGGGTCGTTTGAGTTAAGCACAAGAACGGTACCGTCGGTTATACCGAGCCGGATTTTTTCAAGGACGATTTCCGGGCAGCAGTTGCGCATAATTTGGTCCCGCAAAAGGTTTGTTACAACAAGATAATCCGGGTGAATTTCTTTTACAAGAAAGCGCAGCCAACGCTCGTCGATTTCAATTACGGAAAAATCCGCCTTTACCCTGCCGCCCATTGTGCAGCCGCAAAGCAAAGCCGTTGTAACTCCGCCCAGCATATTGGAGCCAAAGCTGTTGTTGATTACGGAAAAACCGTTTTTTCGCAGGATATGGGTTATCATATTGGAGGTTGTGGTTTTTCCGTTTGTTCCGGTAACGCAGATTATCTTTCCGTCAAATTTAAGCCGGGAAAGCACCTTTGGGCAAATAATTCTTGCAATATCTCCCGGCTTTGCCGTACCCTTGCCGATAAGCCTGCCTATAAACCAAAGCACCCTGCATACGCATATTGCGATAAAGAATCTCATCCTTTGCAAAGCTCCTTTTATTTAATGATAATATGCAAAGCCTTCCCTTTTTCCGGGAAGGCTTTGCACCGTTTTATAATACAATTAGAGAACGATAAGCTTCTTTTCGCTCTTTGTGATAATGTCGCAATCGTTCTCTCTGATTTCAACAATATCCTCTATACGAACGCCGAACTGTCCCTCAAGATAAATACCCGGCTCTACGCTGAGAACCATTCCGGCTTCGGTCATTGTTTCGCAAAGGGGAGAAAAACGGGGATTTTCGTGAATTTCAAGACCAAGGCTGTGACCAAGACCGTGCCCGAATTTTCCCTCATAGCCTGCGCCGTAGATTATATCTCTTGCAACAGCGTCGATTTTGTTGCAGGGAACACCCGCTCTTACCGCCTCGCAGGCAGTAGTCTGTGCTTTATAAACAAGGTCGTATACCTTTTTCTGTTCGTCGGAGATTTTTCCGACGGCGACGGTTCTTGTCATATCGGAGCAATAGCCGTTGTGCGCCGCACCGAAATCCATTGTAACAAAGTCGCCTTCTTTAATCTTGTTAAGTCCGGGAACGGCGTGAGGCATGGAGCCGTTTGCTCCGGCAGCAAGAATTGTTTCAAAAGCAAGCCCTGTTGCGCCGTTTTTAAGCATAAAATAATCCAGCTCAAGCTGAAGATCCTTTTCAACAAGTCCGGGCTTGATTATATCAAGCATATGGAGAAAAGCCTTATCGGTAATTGCCTGAGCCGCACGGATCTCCTGCAATTCCTCCGCAGATTTAATGCAGCGTTGTCTAAGAATAATCTCGTTAAGATACGGCTCGTCAAGGATTGTTACATTAAGCGTCCTGCGAAGGCTGAAGAGGCTCTCCACAGTCATATAACCGGATTCGATACCGATGGTTTTTACGCCGTATTCCTCAAAAAGCTCGTTAAGCTGCTTTGCCATATCGGTCATAAGTATGACCTCGGCGTCGGTAACCTTCTTTTTGCCCGCTTCAACATACCTGCTGTCCAAAAGAAGGACGGCTTTTTTCCTTGTAACAACAAGTGCGCCTGCGCTGGAAACAAAGCCGGTGTAATAACGGCGGTTTACTTCGGAGGTTATAAGAGCGGCGTCGATATTTTCTGGCAGCTGCTCTGAAAGTCTTTTAATTCTGTCCATATTATTTCCTCTTTTCTTTTATTTTACCCATTTTTCAAAATGGCGTTTAAGCTTTATAAATTTGTCGGTTTCGGGACCTAACGGTTCCGTCAAAAAGACCTTTGCCCCGATAATATTTCCGCCCAAAACATCGGTAAAAATCTGGTCGCCGATAACGGCGGTTTCTCTCGGAGAAACGCCAAGGCGTTTGCAGGCTTTAAGAAAGCCTTTCGGAAGCGGCTTTGCGCTTTTTTCCACAAAAGGCAACCCAAGCTTTTCCGCAAAGGGCTTTATTCTTTCTCTGTTATTATTAGAAATAATAACGGCGGGTATTCCCGCTGCGGCAAGGCTCCTAAGCCAATCAACCGCACCGGGATACGGCTGCTGGGATCCATGGAAGGCAAGCGTATTGTCCGCATCCACAAGCACAGCCCTTGCGCCCGATTTTTTTATATCCTCGGGGGTTATCTGCATCACATTCAAAAAGCGGTATTGCGGCTTTAGGATTTTCAAATAAAAAACGCCCCCTTTTCCGGCAAATAGAAAGGCGGACAGCTTTATAAAGCCGTCCGCCATCCCTGTTAATAATTAGTACTTTCTCTTACGGGCAGCCTCGGATTTCTTTTTGCGTCTTACCGAAGGCTTCTCATAGCACTCGTGCTTTCTGACTTCTGCCAAAACGCCGGAGCGTGCGCAAGAACGCTTAAAGCGTCTGAGTGCGCTGTCAAGAGATTCGTTTTCTTTGACATGGATTTCTGCCATTATCTGTTTCCCTCCTTCGCCAGTGGGCCGGAGCTAAAGAACAATCCGTTCTTTTGTACAATAAATGTAACAGACTTATTATATACTCCCGCCTCTAAAGTGTCAAGCCCAAAAATCGCAGTGGAAATATTAAATTTATATTAAATGTGCCCATTTACGACTTTTGTGCCCGCAAAGCCGCATTAAATCAAGCATTGCAAAATCGCCAAAAATTATTTTACTACCGATTTACTACTCGCAAATTTGTTTTTAATTTTTAGTTTGCTGCAACTCCTCCATCACATTCCGCTCAGCAAAATCCCCTTTGCACTGACCATGCAAAGGGGATTTGCCTTGCTTTTTTTAAGCATCACATATTTAGGAAGAAGAAGTGATTCTATGAAAAATTCAATCAGCCGTGTTTTTTGAGCACGAGCACCGCCGCTGCGAGCACGAGCATTGCGGGTGCAATGCTCATTGCCGGTGCGCCGGTATTCGGGTTCTGTTCGCCCTTTGCGGCGGCTGCTGCGGTGATGTGGATTACGGAGGAGTTATCTCTCCTGTCATCACTCTCGTTTTCACGCTCGTTCTTCATTACAATGGCGTATGCCTTTTCATAAATGATGAGTTTTTTGAGGGCTTCATCCGAAACGAGGTTCTTCTGCTCCGGAGTAAGTGCGTCGTATGCGTCACGAGCCGCCTTGATTGCATCGCCGCTGTCCTTTGTAATAGGAGTGCCGATTGCGTTTATTTTTGCTTCAACGGCAGGTGCAGTTCCGTCAAAAACCGGGTATTTAGCTGCCTGAATCCATTCAGAATATCCATAGTAGGTTTTGTACGGGCTTTCGGAGGCGTTCAGCTTTGCGTTTACAGTACCGTTTGCGAAATCCTCTTCGGAGAACGCCAAGCCGTAGCGTTCCTCGCCGACAACGGTGTTGCCCTCGGCAACACCGCCGATTGCTCTGTCGGTGCCGCAGGTGGAAACAAAGAAGTTGCTTGCTTCTCCGGATTTTTTGGTGAAGTCATGGAAATAACCCACAATTCCGCCGACATAGCTGCCTTTTGCGGAAAGCTTGCCGTAGAAATGAGTTTCGGAAACGGAAACAACGCCTTTTACACCGTAAACATCGCCTTCGTCGACGTTATTTTTGTGTCCGCCTTCTTCACCGATGATGCCACCGACTCTGTCGTTGCCTATGATTTCGGCATCAACATAGCAATTATGTATCTGTACCATAGGCGTGCCGCTTGCGCCGCTGTAACCGCTTCCTACAATTCCGCCTGCGCCGTCACCGCTTGCTATTACCTTGCCAAAGAAGGCATTATTTATAAAATCGCATGAACCCATTGATTGACCCTTCATACCAACAAAACCGCCAACATGGTTTCCGCCGTAAACGGTTGCATAGCTCACGCAATTTTTTATGGTTCCGTTAAACGAACCTGCGAAAGAGCCAATGCAATCCTTGTGATTCAACTTTCCTACATATTCATACTCGAACTCGCTGTCATTAACTTCTCCCCAAGTACCGTCATCCCCGATTACAACACCCTTTTCAACCACGCAATTTGTAATATTAACTGCATTTGCTCCGGAGGCATAGCCGCTGATAAAGCCGGACATTAAAATTTTAGTGCCGGATTTTATAGTGACATTTTCAATATCTATGGTAATAGTTTTTTCTGACACTTGTCCGTTATATTCAGCATCTGCACCATAGTCCACTATATACTTTTCTACAAGGCCATTGCTTCGAATGTGGCTACCTTTTATATTAAGATTCTTTACAGTTGCATTACGGACATATTTAAGTAGGCACTTTCCGTTGTCGGCAATCGTAAGGGTATATCCGTGCCCATCAATTATACCTGCAAACGGCAAAAGTCCAAGACCTCTGTCCTTTTCACTTGCACCTTCCTCAAGACCGCCGATAGGTTGCCAATCAGCGGAAAGTGAAATATCGTTAGCAAACGCAATAGTCTGTCCGGCAAAATCATATGCCGTTCCGTTTTTGCCTTCTACCATAGCTTTTACATACTCAAGCTCCTGCTGATTATGAACAAGGAACGGATCTGCGGCAGAGCCGGAGCCTTCCAGTCCGGTAACAAGTCCGCCGATTTCGCTAAATGTAATGGCAATAGGCTCCGAAGTGCCCGTCGCATCCTCAAATCCCTCTTTGGAAAAAGTTATAACTGCATAATAATACCAAGTGCCCTTTACGGATTGCGGGGAAAGCATTTTGTGGTACATTCTATAATAGCCTTCTTTTGCCTTCGGAGAACCGATTTCTGCAACAAGCTCGCCGCCGGTGGATTCGTTCTTATCCGTCCTGTAAATTGCGACCTTTACTTCTTTATATATGTTATGACCTTCAAATGTATCGTTTTCGCTGTTATCGGAACTTTTGTCCGCCACGCCAACCACCAGCCATGGGCGGCCGTTTTCATAAAAAGAATATCCGTTGTTGCTTATGATATAGCTTTTCGGTGCGGTAAGATATGTAAGCTTTACCTCATATATGGCTTTTTCAGAGGTAACCATATACGGAATTCCGTCTACGGTATTTGTCACTATGCAATAATAGGCAGTTTTTCCGGCGTATTTAGTCGGAGGCATATATGTTGCTTCCGTAGCACCTTCAATTTTTCTATCTATAACATTAGAAGCATTAGCTCTTGCTGAATACCACTGGTAGCTAAGCGTTCCATTTCCTTCTGCTGTTACTGCAACGGTAAGCGGCGTTTCATCGGTCTTTTCGACCACGGTATTTTTCGGTTGCTCTGTGATAACCGGGGTGTAATCTTTACTGCTTACATATATATTATACGTGGTTTCGGATTTTACTTCGCCGCTGTCATGTTTTATTGTCACAGGCAGCTTTGCGGAGCTTTCTCCCGTGCGGTACTGTGCAAGGTCTATTTCAGTATCCTTGCCGCCGGTAATTTCGTTTTCGCCCACATATATTTTAGCTCCGGCAGAAGCAGTAATATTAAGCGTTAAGCTGTTTTCGGTCGTGATAACATAGTAATCACGCACATAGGGTTCATTTGTAAAGTCCGGAGTCGGAGAAACCGCCAAGCTGTTCCCGCCCGCAGACAACTGCATTGTCTTTATTGAGGCTTGACGGGTCAAATTAAACTCGTAGACATCGGAATATTCAAAAGCCGTTTTCGCAGAATTAACCAATCCCACTACGATGGTCATTTTGCTTACTTTTCCGACTTTGATGTCTTTCATGTACATCATTGCCATAACTCTTGTTGCCGCTTCTTTAAGCTTTACAGGCTTTGCGGTTTTAAGAACACCATTAAAGTACACCTGATAGTAAAGATCGTCCGAACCGCCAACATAACTGCTCGGTATAGCTATTCCAAAATACACCGAAGATGGACCAAATGCTCCCGGTATTTCCGGCAAAACCACATCGTAGCTTGTAACATTTTTATCAAAGGTAAAGCCCTGAATACGCTCAAGCTTATCACCCTGCGATTTTTGCACAGAAACAGGGAAATATATTTCTTCAACAAAGCCGTTTGTTGCGCTCGGTGCGGGAACTGCCGCTCCGGCTGCCGCGGGTGCTCTGAGCACCGGGGCTTCGTTTTCCTCAGCCGCGGGTTCCTCGGCGGGTTCCTCCGCAGGTGCGGCGGACTGTGCGGGCTCTGCCGGCTGTTCTTCCGTAGGCTGCTCGGGTTCTTCGGTCGGCTGCTCTTCGACAGGTTCGGGCAGAGGTTCTTCCTGCTGCTCTTCCTGCGCTTCAACCTGCTGAAGCTCAATCGGGTTAACTTCGTCCGCCAGTGCCGAAATCGGGCAAAGGCTCACGACCATCATCACTGCCAAAAGCAGCGACAATATCTTCTTCATTGTTTACACTTCTCCTTTCGGAAAATTTTTTATTACAATCGGTCTTGCGACCGTGATTGCCTGTTTTCCGCCGCTCAAGACTTATCATTCTTTACGGAGTAAAGAATGGCGCAGTACTGCGCCGCCGGTTTCCGCAATAAAAAAGCACCAAAGTTTTGAAAAAACTTTGGTGCAAACGTTTTTATGCACTGCATACTGCTCCTTTGGGAAAGCCAAAAGCGGAGATTGGAACCGAATATCCTGACTTTGTGCTCTGCGGTTATCTGCCGCACGGTTGCTTTCGCCTTCCCCGCTTTTTTGCGAGTGGCTGCGCCTTTGCGCCGAAAGCTTCCTTTCCCACATTCACAGTGCCGTTTCTGCGTCGGGGATTTCCACCCCGTTCCTCTGTACTTTGCGCAAAAAAGCGCAAAGCCGTGTTCCGAAATATGCCGATATTCTATTTTAAGTGACCTTTTTTACTGTTAAATAATTATGAACCATTTATTAAGATTTGTCAATACTTTTGCCCAAAAACGGCAAAATCCCCTTTGCACTGACCATGCAAAGGGGATTTGCCTTGCTTTTTTTAAGCATCACATATTTAGGAAGAAGAAGTGATTCTATGAAAAATTCAATCAGCCGTGTTTTTTGAGCACGAGCACCGCCGCTGCGAGCACGAGCATTGCGGGCGCAATGCTCATTGCCGGTGCGCCGGTATGGGGGTTCTGTTCGCCCTTTGCGGCGGCTGCTGCGGTAATGTGGATTACGGAGGAGTTATCTCTCCTGTCATCACGGTCGTTTTCGTGCTCGTTCTTCATTACAATGGCATATGCCTTTTCGTAAATGATGAGCTTTTTGAGGGCTTCCTCGGAAACAAAGTCCTTCTGCTCCGGAGTAAGTGCCTCATATGCGGTTCTTGCTGCATCGATTGCAGCCTTGCTGTCCTTTGTAATCGGAGTTGTGATTGCGTTAATAAGGTCTTCGACCTCTTTTGCCGCAGCCTTATCGGCGGCTTCTTTTACAAGGCGTTTGTACTCGTTTTCCGCTGCAACAAGCTTGCTTTCTGTGTCGCTTGCAAGGAATTTCTTCTGCTCGGGAGTAAGTGCGTCGAACGCCTTTCTTGCCTCGTCGATCTTCGCCTTGCTTTCATCGGTAAAGGTTACCTCTCCGATTGCTGCGACCTTGTCGTCAACAGCCTTTGCGGCGGCTTTGTCCTCTGCCTCTTTTACAAGGCGTGCATACTCTTTTTCCGCTGCAACAAGCTTGCTTTCGGTATCGCTTGCAAGGAACTGCTTCTGGTCGGGAGTAAGTGCGTCGAATGCTTTTCTTGCTTCCTCGATTGCCTTTCCGCTTTCAAGGGTTACGGGAGTGAGTTTCGCAACCGCTTCGTCAACGGCTTTTGCGGCGGCTTTGTCGGCTTCTCTCTTTGCAACAAGCTCTGCGTATTTTGCTTCTGCATCAAGAAGAGTCTCATAGTTGCCTACTTCGGTCTTTTCTTCCTCGGTAAGCGCATCAACTGCCGCTCTTGCCGCATCGATTCTTGCTTTGCATTCGTCAGTAAACTCAACTTCGCCAATTGCGCTGATAAGCTTTTCTACATACTGAGCATTATCAAGCCAACGAGCATAGAGCTTGCAGCCCTCGGTAAAGATAGTATCAAGAGTTACTTCTTTTCCGCCGTCCTTTTCGGTATACCAACCGTCAAAGTGATAATTTTCCTTGCTTGTTCCCGGAAGAACCGCAAGCTTGCCGTTCTTTTGAGTGAACAGCATCTTTGTGCCCTCTTTGCCGCCCTGATAATCGAAATAAATCTTCTGCTGACCAAGGAGAGAAAGAAGCTTGTTTACATAAACGCTCTTTACATCCTTCTGAAGCTCTTCGCCAAGAGCATCAAAGGCTTCTTTTGCCTCGTCAACCTTTACCTTTTCTTCCTCGGTAATCGGAAGCTTTGCCGGAAGTGCGGCGATAAGCTCTTCAACGGCGTGTACCTTTTCAAGGTCCGCCATTCTTTCAATGCACTTTCTCAGTTTAGCTTTGAGCTGTTCGTCGAGCTTCGCCTGTTCGTCTTCTCCGAGAGCGTCAAAGAGGCGTTCTGCGTTCTCAACGTCGCCCTTGTCGGAATATTCGAGCTTTTCGGGTGCAGGCAGTGCCTTGATAAGCTCCGCTACTGCGCCGGTGCTTCCCACAACGGTGATTGCATAAACATGAGGAATAATTTTCAGTGCATCGTTGCCCGCCATGGACGGCCATGCCGGATCGCCGCAGGAAACATAGATTATGTCGCCCTCTTTTACGGAGATGGTTTCGCCGCAGGCATAATAATCATTGGAGGAAGGAGTGTACTGGTTAAGGTAGGTTCTTACCTGGAACGCTTTGTTGCTTGCGGTATAGTTAAGGGTTACTGTGTGCTTGCCCTCGTCCATGGTGAGAAGATAGCTCGTGGTTTCCTTATCGAAGGCGGGAGCAAGAGTTCCGTTGGTGGCGGAAAGTGCTTTCAGTGAGGTATCGGTATTGCCCTCTACCGCACCGCCGATATCTGAACCGCGGGTTTGAGTGTAAAGGACGCTTATGCGGTCGCCGGCTTTAAGCGTGCCGTTTGCAACGCTGAATTCGCCGAAGCCGAAGTTCGTGAACCAGTCGTTGAGCGTACCCATCCAGCCGGAGCCGGAGCCGCCGCCGAACTCGCCGAGTCCGTTTATGCTGGAGATGTAGTTGTTCTCTGCGCCGACTGCAACATAGCCGTGATTTCCGAGAGCTTTAACAATGCTGCTCATCATGGTGGAATCTTCGTCGATGTCGACCCATTCCGCAACAAGGGTTCCCGTCCACGGAGGAGTTATGGTATCGCCGTTATCGTCAACATAGGATTCGGTGAAGGTTTCGTTCTTGACCTCAACATAAACCTGTGCTTTCTGCGGAACAGCCTTCATTGCTTCAAGAGCAATGTTGAAGTAGTTTACAACCGCAGTAACGGTTTTTGCTTTGTTAATATTGGTTATGCCGTCCTCTTTTGCATAGCGGAGGGCGGTGTAGTTTTCTGCGGTGTATCTGTCTCTGTCGTATGCTGCAAAGGCTTCCTCAAGGGCTGCCTTATATGCCGCCTGTGCTTCTTCGAGAGCCATTTCCGGAGTTTCGGCATTAAGCTTCATTTCCTCATATTCGGCTTTGGAAACCATCTTGAGCGCAAATACAAGGGTGTCCGCATCGGTTTCGGGCATAATAAAGTCTGCGCTGAACATTCCTTCGCCGCCGTCAACCTTTGTGGAAAGCTTCCAAGTGTTTCCGCCGTCATAGGAAAATACCATCCAGTATGCGTCGTCGCTTGTTACAACAAGTCTTCTTGCGTGAACAATGTCGCCGGGATATGCGGTCATGCCGTCATCGAAAGGCTCGGAAGCGGTTCCGGTAGTCCATTTGTAATATTTTTCCGATATGCCATAGCTTACTACAACTTTATATACTTTGTTTTCGTTCGGTGCGGAAGGAAGCCAGCCGTAGCCGCTCGCAAGAACCATGTTTTCGTCCTTCTGAACATCAATGGTAACCTTCTTGCCGGTGGGCAGATTGTTTGCGTCAAGGAGCATGAGCTTTTCCGCAAGCTCTCTTTCCTTATCGGAAAGAAGATTCTTTTCGTAATCGTTCATGCCGCCATAAATTCTTTGGATTGCGCTTACAACATTGCTGTAAGAATAGTTTATCTCGGAAAGATCTTCGGGGATATAGCGGAGGTAGCTGCGCAGCTCCGCAACGATTGCCTCGTGGTCGCGGAGGTTCTTGTTTACCGCTTCTTGAAGCGCAGTGAAATTGTTGTTATAGCTGTTTACAAGCTCCTTAAAGGTCTTTGCGTTCTTCTGATTTTCAACAAGGGCTTTGTACATGGGAACAAGGGTGTCCTCATAGAATCCGTCGTTGAAATCATAGTACTTGAACTGCTCGAAATATGCCTTTGCTTCGGCAAGGTTCTTTTCACGCTGTTTTGCAACAAGTGCGTCGGGGTCGTCCGCCGGAGCAATATACACGGTGGTAAAGTCGCCTATCATAAGAGTGTTATAGGTACCGACTGTGGTAACGCCGTAAACATTCGTAAGGGAAGGCTCGTCGTATTTGTTGTTAACAATCGCAACGGTGTAATAGCCCGGCTCTGCAAATACATAGTCGATGGTTCCCTTTGCGTTTGTGGTAAATACGGTCTTTTGCCAATTCTGGGAAATTACATTTTCCTCGGAAGGCTCGCTGATAAGAAGAGTAAGTCCCTCTGCGTTCAGCTTTTTGCCGAGGTTGGAGGCGTGGGCGGTTTTTGCGCTTGCCTTAATGGTAACGCTGTCGCCGACCTTTGCGTTCTGGGTTATGGAGTTAATGCTGATAAGACCGACGCTCTTTTCAATGCCCTCGGGCTTTAACGTCGCAGAATATAACCATTGGGTGGTATCATATCCGCTGCTGGCTTCGCCGCCGGTAAACTGGGGAGTAATACGGGCAACTACAACCTCATCTCCGTTATGGAGCTGATAGGCACTTATATCGGCATCGTTTCCGCTATTTCCCATTCTTCCGGTGTTAACATAAACGCCATTGATAAACAGTGCATAAAGGGGGCTGCCAATCAAGCTCATGTCGTACTGGGTCATTCCCTCTTTTACCTGCGCTGCGCCGGAAGTAAATGTATAAAGGGTTCTTCCGCTGATATTGATCGCATCCCTAACGGTGGTTTCGCCGGCTTTAAGGGTCATTGCGGCGTTGTAATAACCGTCGGTGCCTGCGGTTTTTACTTCGTAGCGGAAGTGCATATTTTCAATGTACTTAAAGCTTACGGTTATGTCGATTGCGCTTACAAGCTCGTTGAATTTTTGCGGAAGAGCCTTCATGTGCGCTTCAAAGTTCTGGAGCATCTGGTACTCGCGAGGGCTTCCGCTTTCTTCGTCGAACACAAAGTCAACATCGGCTTTAAGGTCGTTCCATGCACCGACAAATGCCTGCCATGATTCCGCAGCATAGTCGCTTTCGGTATATTTTGAGGGGTCATAAAGCTCAAGGAGCTTTTTTGCCTCGTCCTTGTTCTTTTGGTAATACTCAAAAGCTTTTTTGTAGCTGTCCTTCCAAACAAGGTTTTTCTTTGCCGTAAGGCATTCGGCGGCAACTCTTTCAATTTCCGCCTGTTTTTCCTCGGTATAGGGTTCGCTTGCGATTGCGCCCTCCGCATAAAGTGCGTCGACCGCCGCAAGAGCCTCGAGATATGGCGGAACGGATACATCGGTATATCCCGATGTATCTTCAATGCGGTTAAATACCGCTTCCGCATAAAGGCTGCTGGCGTTTACCTTGCTCTTCGGCATAAGCTTTTTATATGCCTCGATAAGATTGTTTTTGTAAAAGCTTTCGCTCGAGGAGCCGGCGGCAGTCTTATAGCCTTTCAGTCTGTTTACAAATCTCTGATAGCGTGCGTTAAGATATGTTTCGCCGTCCCAGTTATCGTTTTCCGTCCAATAATCGCTTGGGTCGGCGATGATGGCTTCGCAGATTGCGATAAGTATATCACGGGAGATATTCAGCTTTACAATATAGCTGCCGCCGTCGGTTTTACCGTCGTTTGCGGTGAAATAAAGGGTCTCGCCGCTCCAATCGGTAAGGGTATGGGTATAGGTGCTGCCCTCGAAAGGAACATATTCTCCGTCGGTTCCAAGGCGCACTTTATAGGTGAGGGCGTCGCCGTCCGCATCATAGAACACATCGGAAAGATCTACGGTGTATTGAAGCTTTTCATCAACGCTTACAAGGTTGCTTGCGGCAACATTGCTTCTGCGAACAGGGGGAGTGTTCTCTCCGCTTTCGCCGTCGCCGCCGATTTGGACGAGAACCATTGTGTCATAGCCATTTGCGGGTCTGCCCTTATCGTGAGTACCGATAAATACAACCGCATATTTGTATTGGCTGTCAAGCTCGCCCCAAACCTGCTTTTCAACATCCTTCATATCCGCAGGATTGCGCATAAGCTGCTCAAGCGGAATTGTGTAGAAGCCGTCCTTGTACTCGGTTTCGTAGCAATAATCCTTGTAGTCCGGAAGAGTAGATATGCCGTACTCCCACATATTATCTTCTCCGAGGTATTCCGGATCTATCTCCAAGCAGATTGCCTTTCCTCCTGACGCCCCTCCCTGAAGGTTGCCCCTCCAAGTTGCAAAGAAAGTATAGTCCGTCTTGTTTTCTACCCCAGCAAGGTTTTTGAGGTTGTCAACAGAGAATTTAAGCTTGCTTGTGCCTGCCGGAACGGTTATTTTCCAAATTCCGTCCTCATAATAGGTAATATCTTTCGGATATGTATCACCAACCCAAGTAATGCTTTCGGGCTTTGCAAGTTCTTCCGGATAAACCTCCGTGCCGTCCTCAAGCTGCACCGTGAAAATGCCGTTGTTCTTCGGCTGCTCTTTCACACCGCCGATTTGGACGAGGATTTGGCAGTCATAGCCGTTAAGCATTTTACCTTTTGTAAATGTGCCGACAAAAATCGAAGCATATTTATAATCGGTATTAACTTTTGCTCCCTCAAAGTCGTTAAGATAGCCATACCATTCCGCATCATCCTGCACATAATAGATGTCGTTTATAAGGTATTCAAGCGGAATTGTATAAAAGCCGTTTTCATACTTTGTTTCAAATTGGTTTCCTATATTTTCTTCCGAGCCTTCATAGGAAATGTTTCCATAGAATCCGGCTTTGCCGTCTTTCTCTACATCTATTGGGTCAATCTGGTATGAATCCGCCTTGCCACTAGCATATTGCGCACTACCGAATTTGCTAAAGAAAGCATATGGTTCCGCCTTTTCTCCGGCGGTGTTTTTAAGATTATCAAGAGAAATTTTGAGTGCGGTCGTCCCCTCCGGAACAATTACTCTCCAAAATCCGTCAACATAATCCACTTTATAGTTTGTGCCGTCATTATCAGGGTCAATAGTAGCCGCACCGTGCAGCTCCTGCGGATAAACCTCCGTGCCATCCTCAAGCTGCACCGTGAAAATGCCGTTGTTCTTCGGCTTCTCTTTCACGCCGCCGATTTGGACGAGGATTTTGCAGTCATAGCCGTTAGCCATTTT
>CAKSLF010000005.1 GCA_934466455.1 uncultured Oscillospiraceae bacterium
GGAAATTCAGCATCCTGCTGTCGGTGATCGTGCTGAGCGTGGTGTTCTACCGGCCGTTTTGCAAGTGGCTCTGCCCGCTGGGCGCGTTCTATGCGCTGTTCAACCGGGTGTCCCTCTTCCAGATGAAGGTGGACAAGAGTAAGTGCGTCTCCTGTGGGAAATGCGCCAGAGCCTGCAAGATGGACGTGGATGTGACGAAAACGCCCAACCATACCGAGTGCATCCGCTGCGGGATGTGTATCCGTGCCTGTCCGACGAACGCCGTGTGCTTCCGCTACGGCTTCGGCGATGGAAAAGAGAAAGAAAACGCAGCGACGCTGCGAGAAAACAACAACAAAGCTTAAGGAGAAACGAATATGAACGCAAAGAAGATACTGGCTCTGCTGCTGGGCGCGATGATGCTGCTCTCCCTTGCAGCCTGCGGCGCAAAGGACAACGACAAGCAGGCGGATATGAGCGGAGACGGCTCCGCCATGACCGGCGAGCCGAAAACCGCCGAGGAGGCGCTCGCCCTGCACAAGGAGCTGCTGGAGCGGGAAAACGCGCTCCTGTCGGAAAATGCCGAGCTCTGGGAGAAGGTGTTCATGGCGGCCGATAAGGGCATGACCATGCAGGAGGACGGCAAAAACTACGGCGACTTCCTGCTGGATACCGTCGAGGCCGCGAAAGAGCAGTTCACCGACAAGGAGTATGAGTGGCTGAAGGAGTCGGCCACGGAGATCAGCAATATTGAAAACAAGCTGACCGAGTTGGAAGAGAAGTATCCCGAGATCATGCAGAAATCCATGGACGGCGATATGAGTATGCCCGCGGGCAGCGACACGAGCACCCCTCCCGACGACGGCAGTATGCAGAAGTTCCCCGCCTTTGAGGGGAAAGACCTGGATGGCAACACGGTGAAGAGCGACGAGCTGTTCTCCGGCAACGCCGTCACCGTAGTGAATTTCTGGTTCACCACCTGCAATCCCTGCGTGGGAGAGCTTGCCGAGCTGGACGCGCTGAATAAGGAACTCGCGGAGAAGGGCGGCTCCCTCATCGGCGTCAACACCTTCACGCTGGACGGCGACGAGGCAGCGATTTCCGAGGCGAAGGACGTGCTGGCCAAGAAGGGCGCCACCTATCAGAATGTGTATTTTGACTCAGATGGTGAGGCGGGAAAGTTTACTACCAACATCTTTGCTTATCCCACCACCTATGTGGTCGACCGCAACGGCAATATCGTGGGCGACCCCATCGTGGGTGCTATTACGGAAAAGAAGCAGGCGGAGGCACTGCAAGCCCAAATCGACAAGGCACTGTCCGCCGATATGGGCTGACCCAAGATTTTTAGAAAGTGTCTATGATGAAGAAAAAACATCGTAAGCCGGCAGACATTCTGCGCACCATTGCATCGCCTCTGGCAAGCAAGCACCTATACTATCAAAATGGCCTTTGAAGGCGAAACCGGAGCCTCAGAGGGGTGTTCATCCTTGGAGACCCCTGCTCCGTCATAAGTCCACCGTAATTTTGATAGAATTACGGTGGACTTTTTCTACGCCCAAAAACCGCTTGATATAAGGTTTATTGGCTGTTCAGGCGCATAAGCGAACCCCGCTGCAGAACAATTCTGCGGCGGGGTTTCGTGCGTTTTAGGAGGATTGTAGCTTTCTGCGTCGTTGTAATCGTTAAACAGCTGGGGTAATCGTTGAATTACTGGAGTATTCGTTAAACTACCGAGGTAATCGTTAAACAGGCGAGTTCTGATAATACTCCTTATAAGAAAATCGGCGATGAAGCACATCCTTTGGATACTCCCTTTGATAATCCCGAAAGCTGGGAGTGAATTCGATTTAAAGATTTAGTCGACTATTCGATGGGAAAAACGCCTCTGCGGAAAGAGACGGAATATTGGAGCGACGCCACGCTCCCTTGGGTTTCTATTGCGGATTTGGTGGCAGATGGGACTGTGACCATCACTAAAGAGTGTGTCAATCATTATGCAGCTGAGCGTATTTTCAAAGGAAAAATCAGCAAGGCTGGCACTTTATTGATGAGTTTCAAATTGACAGTCGGAAAGGTGTCGATATTGGGAATCGATGCATTTCATAGCGAAGCCATCATTTCAATATACCCGTATGTCGACCCCGATAAAATAACCACAATGTTCCTGTTCGCTACGCTGTCGCTTCTCTCGCGAAGTGGCGATACAAAATCGTCAATCAAGGGTAACACTTTCAACTCGGATAGTTTGGATGCCCTACTGATTCCGTTACCGCCAATAATGGAGCAGAAACGCATTTTTGATAAGCTACATGAATTGACCACACCGTTGCTCGATTATGGTGTGGCGGAGCAGAAGGTAACTGATCTCAATGTAAATTTCCCAGAAGCCCTCTAGAAGTCGATTCTGCAAGAGGCAGTCCAGGGCAAGCTGAAGCTTGTTTTCAAACCCTGTTTTTTGCAGCATGTTTGCCACATGGAATTTGACCGTCGACATCTCGCAGCCCATCTCCGCTGCGATGTGCGTGTAAGACAAGCCCCGCATCAGATGCCGCAGAACTTTCAATTTCGTCTTTGCAAATTCCGTGCTTTTTGCTATGCCGATCTCAACCGCCTGCTTTGCGCCGGGGATAGACGCTACGATACGGTATCCGTCCTCGGCGCAGAAATGTCCTCCTTCCGGAACACCCAGCCGCTGCGCAGCCGGTGCCGCTTCAAAAGCGTATCGTCGCCCAATTGTACGGTATCCTGCTGCATATGCCGCAGTTCACTTTGCGGCAAAGCCTCCTGCATGGCGACAGACACATATTAGGAGCAAAATGCAGGATCCGTAATCCGGACGGGCAAACTCGTTGCCTCAAAAAGCTCATCGTATCCGAGGTTGGACTGAATCAGCCCGCATTGAATGCAGCATTCAAAGATGCGCACAAAGATCAGGCACTGCGACACCGTCATATCGCCCGCAAGCACCCAGACCCAATGGACCTTTTTGACATAAGCATAAGCATAGGCCAGCGAAAGTGCGAAGGGGACCGGCGGCAGCCAGCGAATTCTCCTGCTGTGCGGGATGCGGCAGTTTTTCACCATTGAAAGAAATGCGAACCCCGCACACAGAGCCACCCAACCCAGACGAAGAAATAGCCGCTCTCATACCGATACGCCTGATCCGATAAAACGCCGGACGGAAAGGAAAACACCTGCCGGTGCAGATTATTGGTCGGAACGAGCAGGAGCAGAAGCAGCGTTGGAACATACAGAAGCTTTGTCCATTGCGGCAGCCGAAAATCCTCTCCCTTGCCCAGCGACCGGGAAACAAAGACCGACAGTATGGGAATAAACAGCATCGGGAAATAGTAAAAATACCACAGCCGGTGCTCTGCATCCGTGTTTTCAATGGAATATTTGATTGAGCGCAGAAGAATCCACAGCACCATCAGCACCAAAATCGCCAGCAGATAGCTCCGCACCTGCGTCTGCACGATGCGGGTCCATAGGGAGCAGCACCATGCGCTGGACAAAAACACATAGATCCCGCTTCGCAGGTGGCTGACAGCCGGAGAATGAAAAATATGCCGACCTGCATATCGGAGCCACATGGCAAACGCAATGAGCGTCAACACGCCCAGCGCATACAAAAGGCTCTTTTTTGTCGCTTTGCTTATGCCGTATGCCTCCCGGCTCTGCACATTCGTATGGATAGTATATCATGCGGACGGAAAAAGGCAAAACAGTTTTACACCCTTTGCCGAGAGAATCGAGCCAGACCATGACCTTTGAAAAAATAATTGCAAACCCTATCCAATCGGCGGGGGCGGAAGGGTGCGATAACGGCTAAAATATAAATGGAATATGCAAAAGAAGAGAAAGGCGGTGGGAAAGCACATATGCGAAGAATTGTGCTGGATATGAAAGGCGGGCTCCTGGCGGAGGCAGTCATGCAATCGCTTGCGGGATACGACCCGGATTTTCTCGTCTACCGTTCTTCAAAACCGGAGGAAACGCTTGCCTTGTGCCGAACCTGCCGTGCCAACGTGTTGGTGATGGAGGTCATCCGGCAGGGCACATGGAAGCTGAGCGAACGGCTAAGGCTATGCAGTGCCGTAAAGCAGCTCGGCTGGGTCTGCAAGACCCTGCTTCTGGTAGATGAGAACGCGGACGAACTGCTTGCCTCCGAGGTACGGCAGGCGGTGAAGGATCAGTTGGTAGACAATTTTATTTATGCGTCGGTATCGCCGACTTACCTCGCCGGTGTGATTGACACGCTTTGAAAGGATGTGTGAGAGATGAAAAAATTCCTGCGATTGATTCTAGTATTTTTGATATTTGTGCTCACATTGGCACTGTTCACAGTTACCGCGCTTGCGTGCTCGCCGGACGACTCGAATCCGGAACATCATGAAAATGTTATACAGACCGATGAGGGAAAGCCAACCTGCCTGTCGGGAGGATACTATGTACTGGAATGTACCGTCTGCGGGTGGAGATGCACCTTTTCCACCGACCCTGCCCTGCCCCACAGCTTTGGGCAGTGGGAAGTTGTTCCGGGTAAAGAACCTACCTGCACAAAAGCCGGCACGAAGCGAGCATATTGCAGTACATGCAACAAGTGGTATACAATGCCCGCACCGGCAACGGGCCACAGCTGGTATAAGTACTATACAAAAGAGCCTACCTGCACCACGGCAGGGGAATATTACACCTACTGCCGGAATTGCGATGCGAGCCAGGGGCGCAGCACAGAACCCGCTACGGGTCACTTTTGGGTCATTTGGAAGCAAGTATTTGCTACCTGCACCACTTCGGGATATACCGAATTTGTCTGCGACGACTGCGGCGCAGATGGGGGGACAACAACGACGCCCGCCAAGGGACACAGCTTCGGTGAGTGGTTTACCACGACGCAGGCCACCTGCATGGAAGAGGGCATCCAGAAGCGGGAGTGCACAGCCTGCGGCGCAACGGAGAGCCGCGGAATCTCCAAGACGGGACATAAATTCGGCGCATGGTTTACCACGACGCAGGCCACCTGCATGGAAGAGGGCATCCAAACGCGCGAATGTTCGCAATGCGGTGTAACGGAACGCCGAGGGAGCTCCAAAACGGACCACAGTTGGGACGCCGGAACGGTCGTCGTACAGCCGACGGAAAAGCGTGAGGGTGTAATGGAGTGGAGGTGCAACATGTGCGGCATGGTACGCACAAAGCCAATCCCCGCCCTCACACAAGGATCATCCGACACGCCAACCCCGGGTCCGACCGACTCTACACCTCCGGATGCGGCTACTAACAAGCCGCCTGAAACATCAGCAAATAAAGACGATAAAGACGATGCAGGCAGTGCGCCCGGCGGGGAACACAGCGACAAGGATGAAAAAAACGACAATATAAATGAGCCGAGCAGCGATACAGGCAAAACCTCCGGCGATAAAGGCTCAAAAAGCGACTTTGTCAAAGACAGCACCGCCCAGAACGATCTTCAAAAGCAGGAAAAGGACAGTTCTTCGAAAGAACCGTCAGCACTCAGCTTCCCCGTAGTCAAGGTTCTTCTGCTCGTGCTTGTGCCGGTGCCGGTGCTGCTGGTCATTGCCGGCATCATCATTCTACTCGTCCGGCGAAAGAAAACCAGACAGCCGTGACCGGTATCCCTCCAGTCGGCGGAGGGACATACCCGAAGCAAGGCACTGTCTGCCAATGTACAGCATCCGGTATCGCCGGCGTATCTTGCGGGTACGATCAATATGTTTTGAAAAGGAGCGGCTATCTTACAGGTCGTAATTCAGAAAATGCCGGAGAGCTTGCCGGAGTTTAAAGCACACATCGCCGAGGGACGGCAGCCGGAACACATCTGTGCCCTGTTCCTGTGTGCGCTTGCGCTGTTTGATCGGGACAAAGATGCAGGCACCGCCGCAATGGATATTCTGCGGGGGCCAAGACCCATGATGCCGTATGACTGCCAGTTTCTGTGCGACCGGCTGCGTGGAAAAGCCTATCTGCCGCTGGCGTATTTTGAAGGTGCGACGCCGGAAAACGGCTATCGGCCGCAGGCACCGTATACGTTGAACATACTGGCAGACCCGAGGCCGCAGGATCCGGAGCCGGGCTATCTGCGCTTATTTCTCAAAACAGCCGGTGCAGATTCGCTGCGGCCCATAAAACTGCGGCAGAAGACCTCGACTGGCGACTGGTTCCTTTGGGAGTATTCCAGCATTCTCAGCGGCATCCGTATCCCTTCGGCGGAAGACCCGTGGGCATAGTTAAGAGGGAAAGGAAGTATCTAAAAATGGAATTCACCAATGCGGCATTAGACGCAACCGGCAGGCCCGGCACATCCGCTGAAATTCTGCCCGGAGTATGGCAATCGTTTAACGACGGCGACTTGACATGAGGAAAGCATTGAAAATTGCTTTGATCATCATCTCGGTGATCGTATTTATCACACTGGCAGGTGCCTTGCTGTACTGGTTCTTCATTGGAAGCCGGATTCAAGACGGAGGCAGAACGGAAAACCCGGATACATACAGAACAGACAAGGAACTGGTGGAGTTTGAGTGGCGGCAGAACCACAGGAATTTCTACAGCAGCTTTTCACTGAAATTTTACCAGGAGAACGATACGCCGCTGCTGACCGGCTGGTTTCCAAGCCAATCCGGCGGCGACGAGGTAAGGAAAAGCAGGACAGATGCATTTTCCGACCCGATTCCCTGGCAGCTAACATGGGTGCAGTGGTTTGAGCTTCAGAATGTGCTGGCAGAGTCAGATCTTCCGGCGTACAAAAAACCGTCTTCTGACATCTATGATGAAATTGACAGCGAGATCCGGATCGTCTGGCGTACCGCTGACGGGGATGAAACGCAAAAATTCAGTGGCAGCCATGCGGAGACATTGGAGGCTTTGGTGCTGGATATTGCCGAGGAAGCATATGATGCATCAAATCTTGAAGCGGATTAGCACGCCGGAGCTTCCGGTTTACCCCGGCGTCTGCCAGAACGGCGGCTGGAAGTGCCCGTTGTGCGGGATGCCGAATGGCAGTAGCGTATTTTGCGCAGAGTGTGGAGTCAGACGCCCTGCGGAAGAATAAAAACAAACAACATAGAGGGGAGGAGGATCTATCGTGAATGGACACAAGTTTTTGAAGGTAACCGGGATTTTGATGATCATTGCCGCTGCATTTTCCATCCTTGCAGGTGTATTGGTCGGAGGACTGGGTGCTTTGGCGGCGGGAGTCGGTGCGGCATCCGGTCTGACATTTGCCTATTGGGCAGCACTGTTCCTAACACTGGTCGGGGGAATTTGTCAGCTGATTGCCGGTATCAAGGGTGTCAAGCACAGCAAGCGCAGCGAAAAAGCAGGCAACCTGATCATATGGGGCGCAATCGTGGCTGTATTCAGCGTCTTGAGCATCGTGATGAATCTGGTCAACGGCGGCGAGTTTAACGTCACAAGCGTTCTGACGGGCGTGGCCGTTCCGGCTTTGTACATCTACGGTGCGGTGCTCAATTCCAAGGCAGATGCACAGTACACCGCATAGTTTGAGAAAGTAGGCACAAAGGGGGTTGATACATATATGGGGCTGTTCGATAAGAAATATTGCGATATTTGCGGAGAAAAGATCGGTTTACTTGGAAACCGCAAGCTGGAGGACGGAAATCTCTGCAAAAACTGCGCCAGAAAGCTCTCCCCATGGTTCTCAGACCGGCGCAACAGCACTGTTGCGGAAATCAAGGCGCAGCTTGCCTACAGAGAAGAAAATCAGGAAAAGGTTGCGGCGTTCCACACCACCCGGACGCTCGGCACGGACACCAAGGTGCTTCTTGACGAGGACGCAGGGAAATTCATGGTGACACGAGCCAGAGATCTTGCGGAAGCCAACCCGGATGTTTTAGACTTTGCAGACGTGACTGGCTGCAATCTCGACATTGACGAGAGCCGCTCGGAACTCAAGCGTGAGGATAAGGACGGAAAGGAGGTCGGCTACAATCCGCCGCAATATGAATACTCCTATGATTTCTACATCACCATATTCGTCAACAACCCCTACTTTGACGAAATGCGCTTCCAACTCAACTCCAGCTCCGTGGACATTTCACCGCCGCCTGCAATGCGCCAGGGTATGACGACCCGGTGCAATCCGGAAACCAATGTTGAGTACCGCAATTACAAAAAGCTCGGCGAGGAGATCCGGCAGGTTCTGACGCAGGTCCGCAGGGATGTGCGTGAAAAGATCGAGCAGGCAGCCGCACCCAAAGCGGCAGTCACCTGCCCCTACTGCGGTGCAACAACCACACCGGATGCAAGCGGCTGCTGCGAATACTGCGGCGGCGCAGTAAACGGATGACCATCCATCAAGTAATTACTGAGAAAGTAGGACAACAAATAATGAAAAAGTTTGTAGCATTGTTTCTAATCGTGGCTGCGCTCCTGACACTTGCCGCCTGCGGCAGTAAGGATGCGCTGGCCGGTACTTGGTCTGCAGAACTCGGCGCAGACGGGGTAATCACATGGACATTCAACGGAAAAGGCAAATGCACCATGGAGAATGCATACATGAAACAGGACGGCACCTATACCATCGACGGAGACCAGCTTACGGTGACGCTGGAGGCATGGAGCGAACCGTCTACTTACACGTTCTCCGTGGATGGCAGCAGCCTTACTATGAATGAGAACTCCGGCTATGGCATCAGCGGCACCTTTACAAAAAAATAAGCCGCATAAGAAAACAATACTTATCATCCACCGGACTTTAGAAAGGAGAAAAATTATGGATAACCTTACTGGCAGCATTAAAGACGTCGCATTTGCGACCAGCCCCCGTGAATTTGATCTTTCCTATTCCACCACGCTTGAAGAGGTCATGGAGAAGCTCAATGCCCGCAGGACAGCTTTCCAGATGCCGTTCCAAATCAAGGGCGGCATTCCCGGTCAGCGCATCTCGTTTGAAAAGGAACCGAGCCTGGATGTTGGCCTTTGGCTTTTCCTCAAAGATGGCACGCATATCCGTATTCAGCCTGTGATCACGGAGGCCAAGACGTCTGTAGGCGGCATGCGCATTGATAAGAACAGCGTGCTGCGCAAGGGCCTCAAGGGTGCTACGGTCGACCTTGCAACGGAGCGCGGCAACTATATAGACACCGTGACCGAAACCGTAAAGAAGATCCTGAACGGCGAGGAAGTAGAGGACTATATTGCACCGGAGGTTCCGGTCGAAACCAAGGACTGGCTTACAACGTTCCTGCTTTGCCTCTTCTGTGGCGGGCTTGGCATCCACCGCTACTATGTCGGCAAGATCGGAACGGGGGTTCTCTACACGCTGACGGCCGGCCTGTTCGGCATAGGATATCTTGTTGACTTTATCAAGATCCTTTGCGGCAAGTTCACCGATAAAAACGGTAATTACATCCAGCGCACAAAATAACCGGAACAAAAGGCTTTAGGTACGCACCCCTGTTTTTCTGCCGGAATTACATGTAATTTCATGGTGATCAGCAGCTCTGTGCATACCTGAAGGATATAGGGAGGAAATTATGAAACAGACGAAGACCAAGTTGCTATGCCTGCTTATTGCGGCACTGATGCTGCTCAGCCTCGCCGCCTGCGGAAAGGATAAGGCGAAAAATTCCAATTTGATCAAGTTGGGCGATTGTGAACTGCTCTACAAGGGCGCATGCATAATGGAAGATTCAAACGGAAACGATGCGGTGGTTCTTACGCTGGACTTTACAAACAACGGTAAGGAAAATGCCTCGTATCTTTGGAGCGTTGATGAAACGGTTATGCAGAACGGCGTAGAGCTGGAGGTTGCATCTATCATTACCAACTACGAGGCGTTTGAGACCGTGATAGACAACCAGTTTAAGGAAGTTGCTCCCGGCGCAACGCTGGAGGTGAAAACAGCTTTCGTGCTCAACGACACTACCAGTGAAATCAAGGCCACCTTTGAAGAACTGCTCGGCAGTAAAAACGGCACAATCACAATCGATCCATCCACGCTCAGTCGGGAAACGCTTGCCGATACGGAGCCGGGAGCCGGGCTGCCTGCCGCCACGACCGGCGACACACTGCTCGACTGGTGGAACGGCGAATGGTACGGCTGGTGGAAAATGACCGGCTGCTATGGCTACTATGAGAGCATGGAGGGGAATTGTTGGGATGTCTGCGGCGACATTAGTATCGGTACGGACTACACCGGCACGATCACGCTTTGGGACGGGGACTACACAAGGTCCGATCCCATGGCCTCCGTACAGGTCAGTCTGAGCGAAGCCGGAACCGGTGAGCACGGCACGGTGATGTCCGAGGGCGGCTGGTTCACAAACACGGCTCTGGAGCATGCGGACTGGATCGTCGATCCTGCGCTGTCGGACTATGACGACATGATCTGGATCAGCGGCGACTATGAAGACGGCGATGACGAATTCCACTACGACATCTATCTGCGCCCGTGGGGTCTGTACTGGGATGATATGGACGAGAGCGGCTATCCCTACCGCTACACCGACTGGTATCTGCCGCTGATTGATGCGGGTAAGTCCATGCCAGACGCCATCGGATAAGAAAGTGATCCGACAGAAGGCACTCCTCTCACCCCGACGGATGCTATGGCATCCGGTGGAGACGGCATCGTGACTGAAGAGCAGGTCCAGAAGGGCTATGTCCGGATGAACGAGGTAAATAAGTCCATTTTTGATACGGCCTACGAGGAAATCGTTGCTTACTTCGGCGACGTAGAGGGCGAGTTTGTCAAGTAAGAGTACAGCGACCACATGAAGGCAAACTACCGCTACTACAAATGGATATCCAAGGACGACGGCTCCCATTTCATCTACGCCAATTTCAAGGAGAACGAGTCGGGCGTTTATACGGTAAGTGCGTACAACACCAGCGGCTTCTCCGGCAAGGAAGGCCATTGCGAAGTATCTTGACATCGTCAAAGCAGAAGCTGCGGAGGCAAACAAGGCAGCGTCTGCAAATGCCGAGATGAAGGACTTCTCCGTGGAAATCGCCCAGTTTGCAAAAGACGATGTTAAGGTCAAAATCATGACGAAGATCCCGGTATCCGGCTGGTCGTTCGATGATGGAAAGCGCAGCCTGGTGGAAAACGACGATCCCACAGCGTTTGGTGCCGGCACCATCCGGTTCGAGGTAAGAGAGAACATTGAGAAATTTGATTTCTACAAGGACAGCTTCGAAAACTACAAGGATATCGAGGACCGCATGATCGGCGGCATCACCTTTCATGGGCGCACCTACAGAAACATCGGCTATGATTGGATCGAGTACATGGCGCAGCTTGACGACAACTGCGCCCTCTCCATCGGTCTGCGTGACTTGGACTGCGTCCCGGGAACATTGCCGGATATCATTCTAAACAACATGACGTTCAAATAAGAGCGTCGTACTTCTGAGAATTTATATGAAAACCGGCTCCCGCCCCAATTTGGAGCGGGAGCAGTCGGTTATTTGCAAAAAAACGGAGGTGATGCTGTGAAACGCAAGGTGTTCCTCATAATGGCAGGTCTGTGGATGGGGCTGCTCGGTCTCACCGCCTGCGGCCGGGTCAATGGATGCACCTATCGGTACCCCGAGACGACGGTCCTATTCGACGACTTCCACATAAAAAAAACCGTTTACCGCCCGGGTGTCATGAAGCTCTATTATTGCGGCGGGCAGTTCAAAGACAATCCCATCCGCTGCTACGATGCGAATTTTGAAGATTTGGGCGATCAGTTTGACCATACGTTCCGAAACGGCGTTCTGACGGTTCGGGCGGATTTTGCAGAACAAATCAGCGGGCTGACGATTGAGGACAGAGAACACAACGTTATCTATCATCTGCGCTATCTGGACTCTCCGCAGTTTGCGTGGCTGGCGGATACATTCTGGCTAGACTACGGTATGATGACGATGGGCGACGAAGCGCAGTATTACAGCGATGCGGAGCGGCAGGCGCAGGCAGAGCGAGAATGCGCCGAGCATGAGCAGACACGCAATGTTTTTGCGCTGCTTGAAGGCACATGGGTCACGGAGGACGGCCTGCAGAAATATGTGTTTTCCGAGAATGAGGACGGGATGCACTGGTACGCAGAGGAGCTGTGGTTCGACGAAACGGAGCAGAAATGGAATGGTTGGGAGCTGTGCGTCGAGTCTGCGTTTCAGACGCCGTATTTCGGCGGCGAATACAGTGAGGATGTGGCGGAGCACTTGCAGGAGATCGTGCTGGGAAACAGCGATCATGCGGCGGCGGATCTGCACATCCTGTACGATACGCAAAACGCGGTCATATTGGGCGGCGGGCTGACTTACCACAGAGAGTAGGGCTGCGGTGCCGTCAGGCACCGACACAGGAAAAGAGGAAGGAACATGGCAACATAAATCACAAATTATCAATGTCCCGCCTGTACGGGACCGCTCCATTTTGTAGGAGAATCCGGCAGGCAGGTGGACGAATTTGTTGACGGCGAAAACGAAATAACAAAGGCTTTTGCTGTTTCAAGGGAGCAGCAAAACCTTAGATGAGCTTTGTGCGGACGGGAATATTTACTCTCGGTTTGATTTTCGGCAAGGTTCTTCTACTGCTGCGGTGTTGAAAAGCATAGAAAAAAGCGGTATAATATTCTTTCCGAAATGGCAAAGGGAAGCTTTTTCGCCGGCTGTGCGGAGGATAAAGCGGAAAAGGAGATATATGGACGGAATCTATGAATTTTTAAGCGCAGCTCTTCCGTGGATAGCAATGGGGCTTCTTGTTGCGATACTTGCGGCAAAATCCGCCGCAAGAAAGAATAAAAAAGAAAGCGACAGGGAAGAAGATTACGGAACGGAGTGAATGTGCCTCGGGATGTGCCTCGGCACGGCGATAGGCAGTAGCTTTGACGGAACGGGACTCGGTATTACTCTTGGAATGTTGGCGGGACTTTGCATAGGAAGCTGCATAAAAAAAGAAAATGAAGATAAAAAGTAAAATAGCTTTGACAGTTTGCATACTTGCAGCCGTGGGTGCTGCGGTATTTTTGATTTTTACAAACCGTGACGGCTTTACCGGGAACAGAGTTAAAAATCCAAACGAATATCTTCTCGAAATTGAGGAAATGAACGGCAGCGACAGCCATTCGATGGAGTTTTCCGCAAAAACGGTTCTTTGGGTTGAGTTCAAAGCGGAAAGCGGTTTTCTTAAAATGAGCATAACCGCTCCGGACGGAACGGAAATTTACAGCGGCGACGGAAGCACGGCTTCAAATTTTGCCGTAATCTTGCCGGAGGACGGAGAGTATACCGTTTTTGTCAAAGCGAAGCACGCAAAGGGAAAAATTCATATAGCACCGCTTTCTGCATAGGCTATTGACATTTTTGAAAAAATGCGGCATAATTATATTATGTTGCAAAACGCAGGCATAGTTCATCGGTAGAACGGTCGCTTCCCAAGCCACAAAGGCGGGTTCGATTCCCGTTGCCTGCTCCAGAGGAAAACCGCTTGATTGAGCAAAAATCAAGCGGTTTTTATTTTTGAAATAAGCACACTTTTATTTTTTGCACTTTTGCTTAAAAAGGAGATATTATGAGTATAGTTGACGATTTTTCCGCAAAGAGCGAAGCCCTCTTTACCCCGGAGCATATTTACGGCAGCCGTGAAAAACTTGCGGATGTATGCGTTGTTACCTTTTCCAGAAAGGTGCTGGAAAAGGTTCTTTCGGAATATTCGCCTTCGGTCGCCGCAAGGGCTGCTACAGCAAATGGAAAAGTGGAAATATATCTGATAGAGGATAACGAAAAAAGGATACTCTTCTATATGAGCCCGATAGGTGCCCCCGCAGCCGGTGCAATTATGCAGGAGGTAAGCGTCCTTACCGGTGCAAAAAAATTTGTTGTGTTTGGAAGCTGCGGAGTGCTTGCGCCGGAAGAATGCGCAGAAAAGGTTATTGTTCCTACGGAGTCCTATCGTGACGAGGGCTTTTCGTACCACTATGCTCCTGCGGCGGATTATATAGAGATGAAAAACAGCCGCACCGTTGCGGAATATTTGGAAAAAAGCGGCGTACCCTGCATAGCCGGGCGGAACTGGACCACGGACGCAATTTATCGGGAAACGCAGCATAAAATTATCCGCAGAAAAGCGGAGGGCTGCATAAGCGTTGAGATGGAGGCGGCGGCTCTTCAGGCACTCTCCGATTTTATAGGCACGGAGCTTTATATTTTCTTTTTCGACGGAGATGTCCTCGGCGAAAAATGGGATATAGGCAATATGGGCGGAGAAAAGGAAAAAGCCCGCCAGCACGGACTTTTTGATGTGGCAATGGGGCTTGCGGAAAGCCTTTGAATTTTAATAAACAGGCGGTGCGAAAATGGCGGAAAACGGGATTTTTATACGGCGGCTTTCGGAGGAGGAAAAGCCTTCGGCTCTTGCGCTTATTTGGGAGGTATTTCTTAAATTTGAGGCACCCGAATATCCTCCGGAGGGAACGGAGTTTTTCCGCAGCATACTTGACGATAAAGAATATATTTCGGAACGGGAATTTATCGGTGCTTTTGACGGAGAAAAACTTGTCGGTGTTATATCAATGGGGCGTTCGCCGCACATAAATTTTTTCTTTGTCCGTGAGGAGTACCATCGCAGGGGGATAGGCAGGCGGCTTTTTGAAACCGCTGTGAAAAGCCGTCCGGAAAAGTGCATAACCGTAAATGCTTCGCCATATGCGGTTCCGGTTTACAGGCGGCTTGGCTTTGTGCCTACGGACAAAATGCAGGAAACAAAGGGAATTAAATTTTTGCCTATGGAATATTAAAAACCCTCTATTGACAGAGGTGCGGCAAAATGATATGATAAACTGTAAAATAGTATAATACTGTTTTACTAAAAAGCGGCAAAGCCGCCATCTTTATTTGTATTGGAGGAATCATCTTATGCCGGATGACCCGGGAAGTATATGGTATCTTATTCTTGTTCTTGCACTTATCGGCGTAAACGCCTTTTTTGCAATGAGCGAAATCGCCATAATTTCGCTTAATGATGCCAAACTTCATCACGACGCCGAGAACGGCGACAAAAAAGCAAAGCTTCTTTGTAAGCTGGTAAACGAACCGAACAATTTTCTTGCAACAATACAGGTTGCCATAACGCTGGCAGGGCTTTTATCCTCCGCATTTGCAGCAGATAAATATGCCGATTTTTTTACCGAGCTTATTGTAGGTTCGATAAACGGCGCGATAAGCGAGGGAGCGGTGCATACCGCCGTGCTCATTCTGCTTACGATAGTGCTCTCCTATGTAACCCTTGTTTTCGGCGAGCTTGTTCCAAAGCGCATTGCAATGCACTATCCGGAAAGAGTTTCTTATTCCGTTGCCGGGGTGCTTTCGTTCTTCTATAAGATATTCAAGCCCTTTGTTGCGCTGCTTGGTGTTTCCACAAACGGAATACTCCGCATTTTCGGAATAAACCCGAAGGAAGAACCGGAATCCGCAACCGAGGAAAACATCCGCATGATGCTTGACGCAGGCAACGAAAAGGGCACCATTGAGGAAAGCGAAAAAGAAATGATAAACAATATCTTCGAGTTCGACGACCGCACAATAGGCGAGGTTATGACCCACAGAATGGATATAACCGCCATTGAGCTTTCCGTTCCGATTACGGAGGCGGTTGACCTTGCGATTTCCGACGGATATTCAAGAATGCCGGTTTACGAAGATACGATAGATAATATAAAAGGAATAATTTATGCAAAGGATTTGCTTGCGCTTATCGGAGAAAAGGACTTTTCTCTGCGCAAGGTTTCGGATTTTTTGCGCCCGGTAAGCTTTATACCGGAATCCAACAGCTGCCGTGAGGCTTTTTTTGAGTTTCAGCAGAAAAAAATACAAATCGCCGTTGTTGTTGACGAATACGGCGGCACCGCCGGAATAGTTTCCATGGAGGATTTAATAGAGTCCGTTATGGGCAATATTCAGGACGAATACGACGATGAGGAAGCCGAATATAACCGCATCGACGAGGATAATTTTGATTTTGAAGGCACCATGCTTCTCGATGATGTTGCGGATATACTGGAAATCGAGTTTCCGAAGGAGCTTGATTACGACACTCTCGGCGGATTTATAACCGATATGCTCGGTCGTATCCCCGATGAAAGCGAGCACCCGATAGTGACCTATCAGGATGTGGAATTTACCGTTGTAAAAACGGAGGAGCACCGCATAGAAAAGGTCCACGCAAAAAAGCTTCCCAAGGCGGAAAATAACGGCGAAGAGGAAGAATAACAAATAAAAAAAATCCCGACAGCTTGCTGCCGGGATTTTTGTTCGCAAAATCAAATTTTAAGTATGCCCTCGTCAAGCATGGACTGTGCCGCAAGCATAACGCCCGCTTTTGCGGTGGGGAAGGTAAGCCCGCCCTGCATCCAAACGGCGTATGGCTCACGCAGGGGCGCATCTGCGGAAAGCTCCACGGAAGCACCGAGATTAAATGCGCCCGCCGCCATAATTACCTGGCTGTCATAGCCCGGCATATCCCAAGGCTCCGGGGTTACAAAGGAGTCGATAGGCGAGCCGCTTTGGATTCCGCGGCAAAAGGCGCAAAGTGCCTCCGGGCTTCCAAGGGCGATGGTTTCGATTATATCGGTGCGGGGTTCGTCAAAAGCCGGGTCCGCAGAAAAACCGCAAAGCTCAAAAAAGCGGCTTGCAAAAACTGCCGTGCGAACGGCGGAAGCGGTTACGCCCGGGGAGAAGAACAGTCCCTGATACATAGGGCGAAGCTCGCCGAGGGTGCAGCCGACCTCTCTGCCGACTCCCGGAGCGGAAAGCCGATGGGCGCAAAGCTCAACAAATTCGTGTTTTCCGGAGATATAGCCGCCGGTGTGGGCAATGCCTGCGCCGGGGTTTTTAATAAGAGAGCCGATTATAAGATCTGCGCCGACCTCCGTAGGCTCAAGCTTATCCACAAATTCTCCGTAGCAGTTGTCGCAGACACAGATTGCTTCCGGGTTTGCGTCCCGGACTATGGAGAAGATTTTGCGGATTACATCAATAGAGAGGCTCGGGCGGGTGGAGTAGCCTCTGCTGCGCTGAATATATGCCATTTTTGCGCCCTTTATTGCAGCGGGAACAGAATCAAAATCCACACTTCCGTCGGGCAGCATAGAAAGCTCCTTATAGATCACGCCGAATTCCTCGAGGGAGCCTACGCCCTTTCCGTGGATCACGCCCTGAAGCGTGTCATAGGGGGTTCCGGTAAGGGAAACCATCGTGTCGCCGGGGCGCAGAATACCGAAAAGCGCAGTTGAAATTGCATGGGTGCCGCTCATAAAATTGTGGCGTACCATGGAATCCTCAGCACCGAAAACCCGGCTCCACACACGGTCAAGCACCTCTCTGCCTCTGTCGTCATAGCCGTAGCCGCTGCTTCCGGCAAAAAGGCTTTCGCTTACCCGGTTGTCAATAAAAGCACGAAGAACCTTTTCCGAATTGTATTTTTCAATGTCCGCAATGCGGGCAAAGGGCTTTTCGCAGTCTTCAAGAGCACGCTCCGCAAGGGCTTCGAGCCGGGAATCAATCTTAAAAAACTCACTCATTGCTGTTTTCCTCTTTGTCAAGATATATTGTATTAAAATTTCCGCAGGGCTTAAAGCCAAGGCGGGAATAGAGCCTGTTTGCTCTGTCGTCACAGGGGCAAAGCCATGAGGAAAGCCCCTGCGATTTAAGTATCTCCGCACATTCCGCTGTTACGGCGGAGCCAAAACCCTGCCTGCGGTATTCGGGAAGAGTAACTACGGAAACAATTCCGCCGCCGCCGGGGGAGCGTCCTCTTATGCAGGCACCGCTTACCGGCTTTCCGTCCTGCTCTATGGTGACGATTTCGCTTTGTCCACGGTTTATGTTTCTTGCCATTTTAAGAACCCACATCTCGTAATCCGGAGCAGCTCCGTCAAATTCGGAGCATACGAGGGTATAAAAACCCTTTATGTCGTTTTTAACAAAGGGCGGGATTCCCTCTCGGCTGTATTTTATATGTTTTGAGCATTTCATAAGAGGGAGGACCTCCGTATTTTCGCCAAAAACAGCCTTCAACACAGGAAAAGCTCCGTCGCCGCAGCAAATCTCGGTGATTTTATCGTCCTCCGCAAGCTTTGACATAAAGGCAAGCATTTCAGCACCCGGAAGATTCTTTCCGCAAAGGAGCATAAGCTCCTCCGTGCCTACATTAAGGGCGGAAATTGCGTTTCCGTGCTCATCAAGCTCCGTCCAAACGGTCATAAGCTCCGAAGAATCGTAAAAAGCCGTAGCCGCCGCCATAAAAATGCTGCCCATATAAGGTTCGGCAGTGCAGAGCTTTTCGATTATTTTAGGATTATCAAGAAGCTTTATCATATCTCACAAAGCTCCGTGCTCAAAGCTTTAAGCATATTTACCTCGTGCTCAAGGTCGGAAATTTTGAGCACGGAGCCTGCGCTTTGAGCATATCTTACGGGATATTCGGCGCAAACGGTGCGGATGCCGCCCCTTGCGGTATGAATATCCTCCCCAAGGCTGTATTCGGAAAGATTCTGCTTAATTTGTACCGGGATATTGTTTTTTTCGCCAAGCTCGGTTATAAACCGGCAGAGGGCGGTGTCATAAATCGTGCGGGCATCCTTAAATGCGGTTACAACGCCCTTTCCGATAGAGCAGGAGCGGTTTGCGCCGCCGGGGGTATCTCCGGCGAGTGCTCCGTCAACTATAACGGCAATATCCGGCGCAAGGGTGAATGCGGCGGAGCCGCAGCCTGCGCCCTTTATTTCCTTGCGCACGCAGAAGCAGGCGCAAAAATCATATTCCGCAGGCTCGGAAAGAAGCTCGATAAGGGCGGCGCAGCCGGCACGCCCCTCAAGTGCTTTTCCCATAACAAAGCCGTCGCCGAAGGAAAGAAAATCCCCGTCAAAAACTCCTCTGTCGCCGATATGAACAAGGCGTTCCGCTTCTTCTCTGCTGTCTGCGCCGATGTCCATATACAGCTTGTCTATATCGGCGGGGGCGGTGCGCTCGTCCTTCTCCAAAAGGTGAAGAGCCTTGCTGCCGATAAGGGCGGGAACGGAGTTTTCTCCGATAAGTGCGCAGCGACCTATTACCACACGGGAATCTATGCTTCCGACACACTCGAATTTAAGAAAACCGTTTTCGTCGATGTTAGTTATAATAAAGCCGGGCTCGTCCATCGGTGCGCAGAACAAAACCCGTTTTTGCGGGCGGATTTTGCCTTGCTTTTCCGCAAGAATGTTGCCGAGATTGTCAACACGGGCTTTGCAATCCGGAATTTTTTTGAGCATGGAGAGAATTATTTTGCGCACTGCGCCCTCGTCGCCCGAGGAACCGTTTGCCATGGAAAGTACGCCGAGATTTTTAATCAAATCAGACATCATTCCTCGCCCCCTTCCATAACATATGCGGCAATAAGCCGCCCGGTGTTCTTTATATCTTCAACAGCCATTTTTTCAATTACCGTGTGCATATATTGCTGGGGAATGGAAACGGTGCAGCAGCGAACTCCTGCGCCGGATTTTGCCATATCGTCGGCGTTTGTTCCGGTGGAGTCGCCCATGACCTCGTATTGCCACGGAATTTCGTGCTTGTTTGCAAGGTCAACAAGGCGTTCGCTCATTGCCTTATCAAGAACCGGAGCAAAGCCGATCATCGGACCTTTTTTCATAAATTTTGTTTCAACATCGTCGGTATCCGGCGTTTTGCCAAAGCTGACATCCATTTCAAGAGCCTCGGTGGGGGAGATTGCCGCTGCGCCTGCCGCTGCGCCTTCGCCGCCGGTTTCCTCTCTTGTGGAAAACATTGCGGTAAGTCCGCAGGGAATGTCCTTGCCTTTGAGAAGCTCAAGAGCCTCAAGAATGCAGGCGCAGCCTGCCCGGTCGTCAAGAGCGGGGGAGCTTACATACCCATTGCCCATATCCTGCCATTTTCCGAGGAGCATAACTCTGTCGCCGGGGCGAACAAGCTTTTCTGCGGTTTCCTTATCAAAGCCGATGTCCACGGCAAAATCCTCCGGCTTTGGGTTCTCCTGTTTTCCGTCGCCCTGAAGAGGCTTTGGAACGGAGCAGACAACTCCGGGATATTCTCCGTCCTTTCCCATAACGGTAACTCTTGTTCCCCAGATGCTGCGGCGGTCTATTCCGCCGCAGTTCATGGCAAAAACAAATCCGTTTTCGTCGATATGGGTGACAATAAGCGCAATCTGATCCATGTGTGCGTCCAAAAGAACATGGCGGGTGCCTTTTTTGGGGGCAACCTCGCATATAACATTGCCGAGATTATCCCGGCGCACCTTTCCGTATGGCGCAAGCAGGCGTTCGCAAACGGCTGCTGCTTCGTCCTCTGCGCCGGAATTACCCCTTGCGGCGCAAAGAGTTTTCAGAATTTCTTTTGCATCCATATATTGTCCTTTCAAAGCTCGCTTGCGGGTATTCCGTCAAGCTGACCGAGTTTGTTTACAAGTTCTTTGTACTTTCTGCCCCGAACCTCAAAGTTTGGATAGAGGTCAAAGCTTGCGGAAGCGGGGGAGAGGGTTACAATATCGCCATCCTCCGCATAACCGTATGCGGTGGCAACGGCTTCCTCCATGCTGTTTACAAAGATAATCTCCGGTTCGCCGTTATAGCTTGGGTTGCTCTGTAAGGCTGCGGAAATTTTCGGGGCGGTTGGTCCGCTTAGGATAAGCAGCTTTACTTTATTGATAAGGTGGGGGGCAAGCGGCTCATATGGAATATGCTTATCATAGCCGCCGCCGATGAGTATTACCTTTTTGTCAAAGCAGGAAAGCCCAGCAATGGTTCTGGTTGGACTTGTGGCTATGCTGTCGTTGTACCATTTAACTCCGTCAAGCTCCCGAACAAGCTCTATACGGTGCTCAACTCCGCCAAAGCTTTTTGCGATGCCATGGATAATATCAAGAGGAACCTCGCCCCAAACTGCGGTTATTGCGGTAAGGTAATTTTCCACATTATGCATACCGGGGATTTTTATATCCTCTTTCGGAAAAAGCTCGGTTATTTTTCCGTGCTCGGAATAGCAGAGCATTCCGTCGCTGCGCAAAAATGCACCGTTCTCCACCGGCTTTGTGTGGGAGAACCAGCGCAGCTCCCCGCGGACAAGCTCCGCCATGCTTGCGGTAATTACATTGTCCGCATTAAGCACGGTTACGGAAAAAGCGTTTTGGTGGCGGAGGATATTGCGCTTTGCTTCGATGTATTCCTCCATATCCTTGTGAACATCAAGATGGTTTGGCGCAACATTGGTTACAACCGCAACATCGGGCGAACGGCGCATGGAGATAAGCTGAAAGCTGGAAAGCTCCACAACGGCGCAGTCGTCGTCCTTTATATTCTCAATTATGGGAAGAAGCGCACGCCCGATGTTTCCGCCCTTATGGACGGTTTTTCCGGCTGCGGAGAGAAATTCCGCAATAAGCGTTGTTGTGGTGGTTTTTCCGTCGGAGCCGGTTACACCGTATTTTTTGCAGGGGCAAAGGTCAAAGAAAACCTCCATCTCGCTTGTAACGGCTTTGCCCTCTCTTCGAAGCTCACAAAGAGCGGGATTCCACCAGTTCATACCCGGAGTTCGAAAAACAACATCGGCGTCAATTCCGTCAAGATAGCTTTCGCCAAGGCGGAGAACCGCTCCGGCTTTTTCAAGCTCGGCGGCGCAGCCGCCAAGCTTTTCCCGGCTTGCCTTGTCCCTTGCCTCGGTTTGTATGCCTTTTTCGGCAAACATTTTGATAACATCACGGTTGCTTACGCCGATTCCGATAAAGGCGACCTTTTTGCTCTTCATTTTTTCAAAGAATTTTTCGGTTTCAGTCATATAAATACCTCGCAAAAGGTTAATTTTTGTCACAGTACCCTTTAGTATAGCATATTTATCCTTAAAATAAAACATATAATGCAAAATACCGCTTAAAATTTGAGAAAAACCCGCCTATGCAGGCAAAAAAGGCGGGAAACAAAACAATGCTTAATGCAAGAAAAGACGAGTTTTGTGTCAGAAACGGGTGTTGAAAAACCCTTGGCGGTACTGTATACTTAATATATACAGAAAAGCGGAAATTCTATTTTTAGGGGGGCAAAAGTATGGCAGACAGATGTGAATGCTGCGGAAAAGAATTTTCAATTAAAAACCAGCGAAAGCATATCAAAAACTATGAGATATGCTCCCTTTGTGCGGCAAGGCTGGATATGAGCGATGTCGAAAGCTCCGTAAAAAAAATTAAAGAGGAAACCGCCGCAGCAACGGAGAAAGAAAAGCGTTCCAAAGAAGCTGCGGAGGCTGCGCAGAGGGAAGCGGAGGAAAAAATAGATAGGCGCAATAAAATCTATGCAAATCTTGCATATTTGAAACAAAGTTTTTTGGAAACATCGGGATTTAACTTTGAAGGGTACAAAATCGTTAAATATCTTGATGTTATGAGCGGGCAGGTAGTCCTCGGCACAGGCTTTCTTTCGGAGTTTAGCGCAGGTGTGGGCGATGTCTTCGGAGCAAGCTCCACCTTGATGGCACGGAAAATGGAAAAAGCAAAGAGCATGGCATTGGACGAGCTTGTTGTGAATTGTATGGCGTGCGGCGCAAATGCGGTAATCGGCGTTGACCTTGACTTTATGACCATAGGAAGCAATATGATCGTTGCCTGTGCAAACGGAACGGCAGTTATAATCGAAAAAACAGAATAAATACATAAAAAAGCGGCTCTGCACAAATAGGTGCAGAGCCGCTTGATTTTTTTCACAGAAGATGTATTCCTTCTTTTTCACATTCCTCGAGCGTGGAATCCGACCATACGGAAGCCTGGACCTCGCCGATATGGCGTTTTCCGAGCAAGAACATACATATTCGGGATTGACCTATGCCGCCGCCCATGGTTTGGGGCAGCTTTCCGGAAAGAAGGGCTTTGTGGAACGGAAGTGCCGCCCGTTCCTCGCATCCGGCTGCGGAAAGCTGGCGGCGCAGAGATTCTGCGTCAACACGGATTCCCATGGAGGAAATCTCAAATGCACGGGAAAGAACCTTGTCCCAAAGGAGAATATCGCCGTTAAGCGACCAATCGTCATAGTCGGGAGCTCTTCCGTCATGGGGCTTTCCGTTTTTAAGCGGAGCACCGATTTGCATTAGAAAAACTGCGCCAAAACGCTTTGCGGCGGCGTCCTCACGCTCCCTCGGCGAAAGCTCCGGAAATTCGTCCTCAAGCTCCGTTGTGGTCATAAAGCCGATTTCCTTAGGAAGAACGGGAACCGTTCCGAAACGCTCACAAAGGGCTTTTTCCGTGCTCAAAAGGGCGGAGTATATGCTCAAAACCGCCGATTTAAGCGTTTCTGCGGTGCGCTCCTCCGGGGAGATGATTTTCTCCCAATCCCATTGGTCAACATATACGGAATGGAGCGCATCAAGGCTTTCGTCACGGCGGATTGCGTTCATATCGGTATAAAGACCCTCGCCCTCGGAAAAGCCATAGCGGGCAAGAGCCATTCGCTTCCATTTTGCAAGGGAATGAACGACCTCAACATTCCGCCCGATGTCGGCAATATCAAAACAAACCGGGCGTTCGACCCCGTTTAGGTTGTCGTTAAGACCGCTTTCGGGAAAGACAAACAAAGGAGCGGATACTCGGGTAAGATTGAGATTTTGCGCCAGCTCCCTTTCAAAAACATCCTTGATGAACTTAATGCGGATTTCCGTTTCAATAATATTATTTCGGACAGAAGCTCCTTTTACTTTTTCACTCATACACGAATAAACCTCCTTTTTTCAAGTAATCAATGAATAAGATATTAGCACGCTAAAGTCTTAAAGTCAATGATTTTTTTAATGCGAAGAAGGCGCAAAAACGGCGGAACACCGCCGTTTTTGCGCCTTCTGAAAAAAATCATCTTTTTATCTTTTTGAAAAACAGAAAGTATATCAGGATTCCGCCTATGATAAAATCGTAAAACCGCAGGCGGTCGAACAAAACTATGCTTGAAAGAACGGAAACTGCCACGATTCCGATGGAGATAATCTTCGGAAAAACCCCGGGTCCCTTTGCCATCCATGCAAAGTACGCCATAACGGGAGAAAGGAAGGCAAATACCGTCCAGCCGATTATAACGGTCACGCTGTAAACTCCCCGGGTGATGACAGCAACCGTATAATATGTAACAAGCATACCGAGGCAAAACGGAAGAATGTTAAGCATGGCGGCTTTTTTTGTCGGACTGTATATCGCAATAAGAGTGCCGAGGAGTATCCATACGGCCATCTGCGAAAAAATGTTGCCTAAATTATCAAAATAGATATCAAAAAGCCGGGAGGCAACGCCGAGAAAAAGCCCCGCAAGAAGCATTGTAAGCGGATTAAGAATTTTTTTGCGGCTGCGGCTCATAAAAACACGCCCTTTTTTGCAAAATAAAACCGCCGCAATTCATAAGAATCACGGCGGAATATGGTGGACGGTAAGGAACTCGAATCCCTGACCTTCCGCACGTCAAGCGGAAGCTCTACCAGCTGAGCTAACCGTCCATATCAAGCAAGGGATATTATAACCGATTGAACCGTAAAATGCAAGATGTTTTTTCGATTTTTTTATAGAAATTTGAAATTTTCGATTTCAAAGACGGTTTCTTCTTCGGGAAAGGTTATTCTTACGGGAACAAGTCCCTCCTTTTGAAGCTCTGCGGAAAAGCCGTCGCAGCGTGCGACCGCACGGGTTTGTTCTATATTAAGGTAGATTTCGTCCGGGAGGGAGAGAGCGGTCACGGCGGAGAAAAAAAGCCTTGCGGGGGCTTTTTCCGGAATTGCGGAAAAGGGCAGCTCCGCCGATATTCCGCAAAATTCAAAGATTGCGCTTTTTCCGTCAATAACGGCGGAAAGCCCCGCCATGCTTTGCGGCTCCGTTACGGAAAATACGACGGAGCCGCCGCTTTTTGTTATGTCGGCGGCAAAAAAATCTTCGCCGCAGGTGATGCTTGCCCGGCAGGAGAAATCCCCGGAATAGGCCGCAGCAATGTTCTCTGCGCTCAAAGCGGCGGACCTTGAGCACCCGACAAGAAGCAGTGCAAAAATTACAAGCATTATTCCTTTTCGCATAACAAAAAAGCCTCCTTTGCGCATATGGAATATCATATGCGCAAAGGAGGTAAAAATATGCGGTCAAAGCTCTCTGTCGGCAAGAAGACGGCAAAGATAAGCCGGAATATCGGTTGGCAGCATGCCGTATTCGGAAAGGCTGTCGGCAGCCTTATCGGCGGCAAGCCCGTGAAGATAAACTCCGCAGACGGCGCAGGCGGTTTCGATAAAGCCCTGCGCAGCAAGGGAAGCTATCATTCCGGCAAGCAGGTCGCCGCTTCCGCCCTTGGCAAGACCGGGGTTCCCGACCGGGCTGAAAAATACATCTCCGTTTGGACAGGCAATAACGGTGGAACTGTCCTTGAGCACGAGCACACAGTTGTATTTTTTGGAGAACTCTGCGGCGGTTTCAAGCCTTGTTTCGGCAATTTCCGCAGGGGTTTTGCCGCAAAGTCTTGCCATTTCGCCCATATGCGGGGTGATAACCGGCATTTTTGCGGCGGAAAGCAAAAGCTCCGGTTCTGCGGAAATGCAGTTTAAGGCGTCCGCATCGAGCACAAGGGAGCATTTTGCGTGCTCAAGCACGGATTTTACAAGGGCGCAGGTATCCTCGCTTTGTCCAAGCCCGCAGCCTATGAGCACGGCGGAGGCTTCCTCCGCTGCGGGGAGCAAAAGCTCCGCCGCATCTGCGGAAATTCCGCCCTCGGCGTTTGCGGGCAGAGGAAGAAAGGTCGCCTCGGGAACAATAGGGGCAATAAGGCTTTGCACTCTTTCGGTGCAGGCTATTTTAACTATGCCTGCGCCCATACGCAGGGCACCGGTTGCGCTTATTGCCGCCGCACCGGGAAAGCTTGCGCTTCCCGTTATGCAAAGCAGCTTTCCGAAGGTGCCCTTATGGCTTATGCGGGGGCGTTTGCGGATTGAAGAAAAAACCATTTCCTCGCTTGCGCAAAAGCAGGTTTGAGGAATTTCGTCAAGCACTTCGTGAGGTATGCCTATATCAACCTCCACGGTTTTTCCGCAAAATTCCTTTCCGGGAAGAAGCAGATGACCGGGCTTTTGTGCATCAAAAGCAACGGTAAAATCCGCACGGACCGCACCCTTTGCGGCTGCGCCCGTATCTGCATTTATCCCGCTTGCTATATCGAGGGAGATGACCTTTGCGCCGGAAGAATTTATAAGGGAGGCTATTTCTCCGAAGGGCGGGCGAAATTCGCCGGAAAATCCGGTGCCGAAAAGCGCATCCACTATTATGTCTGCGCCGCCGATATATTCCGCTATTTTTGCGCCGTCGGTTTCCCAATCGAGTATTGTTATTCCCGTTTCCAAAATACAGTTATACATATATTTTGCTTCTTCGGTGCGGGGAAGTCCGCCGCAAAGCACAACGATTATATTTGCGCCTTCTTCAAAAAGCTTTCGTGCAACAACAAAGCCGTCGCCGCCGTTGTTTCCGCTTCCGCAAAAAATCATAAAGTTGCGCCCGACTATGTTGCGCTCTCTTTTTCTTATGCAGGCGGCTGCGGCGCAGCCGGCATTTTCCATAAGTCTCTGGTATGTAACGCCCATTTCATCGGAAAGGCGTTCCGCTTTCTTCATCTGTGGGATAGTAAAGATTTTCATATGTTGTCCTTTCTTCGGCAAAAAGCAAAGGGAAAAATTCTTTCTTAAATCGGAGCAAAGCTTTGCTTTAGCTATAATTATACTTTTGTTTTAAGTATTTTTCAATCGAAAAAGGCTTGAAAAAAAGTTTTTAATGTGTTATTATCCTTTTGTTATATAAATAAACGCATTGACCAAGAGAGTAAGAGCGTGTTTTTCCGGAAAAAGAGAGAACGGTCGCCGGCTGAAAGCCGTTTTGCCGGAGCTGCGCCCCGAAGTTCGCTTGCGAGCGGTCCCGCTGAAAAAAATTGCAGTAGGCGGGAACGGACGGCACCGTTATAGGCTTTTTTGAGTGCCGAAGGGCTTTTTTCGCCTTTCGGAAGGTGGGTGGTACCACGGAGAATTTGCTTTTGAGTCTTCGTCCCAATTTGCGGTGGGGCGGAGATTTTTTTATGCAAAAATTTTTTCGGCTTTTCGCCGCAAAACAAAACAAGCTATTTTATTATTATCAAAAAAACGGAGTTGAGAACAATGAAAGAACTGCTGGAACAGATTCGCCAAAAGGCAAGAAACGAGCTTGCTGCGGCGGAGGATTCCAAAGGGCTTGAGGAGCTGCGTGTTCGCTACCTCGGTAAAAAAGGCGAGCTTACCGCAATTCTCAAGCAAATGGGCGGGCTTTCCGCCGAAGAACGCCCGGTAATCGGGCAGCTTGCCAACCAGATTCGCACAGAAATCGAAAACGAGCTTAAAGAAGCGGACGCTCATATAAAAGAGCATATGCTCGAAAAAAAGCTTGCCGCAGAAACCATTGATGTAACCCTTCCGGGAACGCCCTGCGCCACCGGCAAGGAGCACCCGCTTTCCCTCGTTCTTAATGAGGTAGAGGATATTTTTGTGGGAATGGGCTTTTCCATTGCCGAGGGTCCGGAGGTAGAAACCGATTATTATAACTTTGAGGCACTCAATCTTCCTAAGGACCACCCCGCAAGAGATACTCAGGATACCTTCTATATTACCGAAAATGTGCTGCTTCGTACCCAAACCTCGCCCGTTCAGGTGCGTGTTATGGAAAAGCAAAAGCCGCCTATCAGAATAATTGCTCCGGGAAGAGTTTACCGTTCCGATGCAGTTGACGCAACCCACAGCCCGCTTTTCCACCAGATAGAGGGACTTGTTGTTGATAAAGGCATAACCATGGCAGACCTAAAGGGCACTCTTGAAATTTTTATCAAGCGGCTTTACGGCGAGGACTCCGTTGTGCGTTTCCGCCCGCATCATTTCCCGTTTACCGAGCCTTCTGCCGAAATGGATATTCAGTGCTTTAACTGCCACGGAGCGGGCTGCCCCGTATGTAAGGGCGAGGGTTGGATAGAAATTCTCGGTTGCGGAATGGTTCACCCAAAGGTTCTCGAAAATTGCAATATCGACCCGGAGGAATACAGCGGTTTTGCCTTCGGAATAGGGCTGGAGCGTATTGTAATGCGCCGCTTTGCCATAAACGACCTTCGTCTTCTTTACGAAAACGACCTTCGTTTCCTTGACCAGTTCTGATAAGGAGGCTGTTTTATGCCGAACAAACAGGAAATTTTCAGCATGACGCAGAATTTTCAGGCTCGCTGCCTGAATTTGCAGCGGAAAGCGTTTATGGACTATCAGGAAAGGGATATTTCCCCGGAGCTTCGTGACAGAGCCGTAAAAATGCTTAAAGATGTAAATGTCGGCGATTATGCCGCCGCAGCAAAAGAGGCGGATACGATCGTATATCTGTTCAAAATGCTGATGATACAGAGTTATATCACTCCTCCCACCTTTGAGAGTCTTGCCGGTGACGGCGTTGCGCTTTCCGTGATTTTGAAGGATATTGCGGAAAACGGCGGAGAGGAATAATTACAAGAAAAGAGGTAAAACAATGGATCTGTCTTTAAGATGGCTCAGCGACTATGTTGATACCGGCGTTACGCCGAAGCAGTTTTGCGACGCCATGACAATGTCCGGTTCAAAGGTTGAATGTTATTCCGAGGAAGCGGACTATATAACAAATTGTGTTGTGGGAAAAATCACTCATATAGAAAAACATCCGGATGCCGACAAGCTTCAGATTTGCCAGGTTGATGTCGGAAACCGCACGGTTCAAATCGTTACCGCCGCAACCAATGTTTTCGAGGGTGCGCTTGTTCCCGTTGCTCTTGATAATTCCACCCTTGCGAACGGAATTAAAATAAAAAAGGGAAAACTCCGCGGAGTTGTTTCCGAGGGTATGATGTGTTCCGTTGCGGAGCTTGGCGTAACCGTACATGATTTTCCCTATGCGATAGAGGACGGAATTCTCATTATCGAAGAGGACTGCAAGCCCGGCGATAATATAAGGGAAGCACTTGGACTTAACGACACCACCGTTGAGTTTGAGATAACCTCAAACCGCCCGGATTGTCTTTCCGTAATCGGTCTTGCAAGAGAAGCGGCGGCAACCTTTGATAAGGAGCTGCATCTTCCCGAGCCGAAGGTGGAGCACGAAACCGGCGATATTCACGATATGCTCTCCGTAGAGGTAAAAAACCCCAACCTCTGCCGCAGATATATTGCAAGAATGGTTAAAAATATAAAGATTGCTCCCTCCCCGAGATGGATGCGTGAACGCCTCCGTGCAAGCGGCGTTCGCCCGATAAACAATCTTGTTGATATTACAAACTATGTAATGCTTGAATACGGTCAGCCGATGCACGCTTTTGACTATAAATATCTCAAGGGCGGAAAAATCGTTGTCCGCAACGCAGAAGAGGGCGAAAGCATAACCACCCTTGACGGAGTGGAGCGCAAGCTTTCTTCCGATATGCTTGTAATCTGCGATGAAGAAAAGCCCTCCTGCGTGGCAGGCGTTATGGGCGGAGAATTCAGCGGAATTCAAGATGATACAAATACCGTGGTATTTGAATCCGCAAATTTCCTCGGATCCTCCGTGCGCATTACCGCAAAAAAACTTGGGATGAGAACGGAATCCTCCGGCAGATATGAAAAAGGACTTGATTCCAGAATGTGTTTGCCTGCGGTGGAAAGAGCGTGCCAGCTTGTTGAGATGCTCGGTGCGGGCGAGGTAGTCGGCGGATATATTGATATAGATAATGCAAACGAGGCTCCGCTTACCGTTCCGTTCCAGCCCGAATGGATAAATCGCTTCCTCGGAATTGATATTTCTGCGGAAAAGATGATTTCTATTCTTGAAAAAATCGGCTATAAGGTTGAAAACAATATAATTACCGTTCCCTCATACCGTGCGGGAGATACCCGCCATAAAGCGGATATTGCAGAGGAGATTGCCCGCTTCTACGGTTACGATGTCATTCCGAACACCGCCGTAACGGGTGCTTCTCAGGGCGGGCTTACGCTTGAACAGAAGTTTGAAAAGCACCTTGGCGAGCTGCTCCGTGCAAACGGCTGCTATGAGGTGGAAACATACAGCTTCATCAGCCCGAAATACTATGACAAGATAAATCTTCCGGAGGACAGCGAGCTTCGCCGCAGCGTTGTTATAACAAATCCCCTTGGCGAGGATACCTCCGTAATGCGCACAACCTGTGTGCCTTCAATGCTTGAGGTAATCTCCCGCAACTATAACAACAGAAACCTTTCCGGCAGGCTTTATGAAATGGGCAAGGTCTATTTGCCCAAAGAAAGCCCGGATATTCTTCCCGATGAAAGAGTGGTTGCCGTTGTGGGAACCTTCGGCGATAAAGAAGATTTCTTTGCGCTGAAAGGTATTCTTAATGAGGCATTCGATAAGCTCGGCGTTGTCGGAGTTGAGTATTCCGCACTTAAAACAAATCCTGCTTTCCACCCGGGCCGCTGTGCGGAAATCACAATCGGCGAAAAGAAAATCGGCGTAATCGGTGAGATTGCCCCTGCCGTGCTCGAAAATTACGAAATCGGAACAAGAGCATATGTTGCCTCCGTGGATATGGCTGATATTTTTGAAAACCGCATTGCCGAAAAGAAATTTAAGCCGACTCCCCGCTTCCCGGCTTCCGGCCGTGACCTTGCAATTATATGCGACGACGAAATACCCGCCGCAAGCCTTGAAAAGGCTATCCGCACCGGAGCAGGCAAGCTGCTTGAAAAGGTGGAGCTTTTCGATGTTTATAAAGGTCCTTCCGTTGCTCCGGGCAAAAAGAGCGTAGCCTATTCGATGACTCTCCGTGCGCCGGACCGCACCCTTACCGTTGAGGAATGTGACAAAGCGGTCGCAAAGGTGCTCAAGGAGCTTGAAAAGCTCGGCGCAAAGCTGCGTGCCTGATTTTACGGAAAATATCCGTGCTCAAATCAAAATCCCGTGCTCAAAAAATGAGCACGGGATTTTTTTCTTATAAAAAACGGTTTTCGGATAAGTATGACATCATTCTGCCGTTTCGGCTTGCGGAGGAGCAAAGCTGCGAACACATTCATAGCGATAAAGCTTTTCATCGTTCGGGAAAGAGAGCATAAAGCCCATATCTCCGGTGTTTGCAGCCCAAAGCATATTTCCGCCTTCGTCAAAGGCAAGAGCGATAAAGGAAGAACCGCCGGTGCTGGGATTTTCGTGCCGCTCCATAACATTGGGCGAAAGTAGGGCAATCCTTTCCAAAAGGTCAAGGCACTCTTCCTCCGAAAGGTCGGTTTTTACATTCTCGGTGCCGAGGGAATTGTCAATCACAACAATTTTTGAAATGCCGCTGTAATCCGCAACGCCGCTTTGCCATTGCTCAAGCGTTTCCGCAGAGCCGAGTACGATTTCCTTTTCCCAAAGCTTTTCAAGATATGCGGAATACTCGCCGCAGCTTGGTCCCGCAAAGGTGAGAACCTCCGGAACGGAGTCTTTTTTAAGCGTACACCAAAAAACATCGCCGGGAATTTCGGGGTAACCCTTGTCCGCAGGCAAAAAACGCTCCCCGTCTATATCTTCTTTCTCAAAAAGGTCCGCAGTTATTGTATAGGAGCCGTTGTAGACGATTTCTGCTTCGCCTCCTCGAAAATAAACGCTGTATACAATGTCGCCGCCGGTAATCGCGTCAAATTTCATTTTATCAAACGGAACAAGGCGTATTTCCGAAAGAGCCTTTGCATATTCGTCGGCAGCGGAACCGGTAAGGCGGCAGGATTTTATTCCCTCAATGTTCCGGCAGGAGATTTTTACGGAATATATGTCGGATAGATTTATTTCTGCAATGCTGCCGAGCAAAACTGTTTCGAAGTTTTCTTGGGGAGCCTCTTTCGGGGAGCTTTGCTCCGATACGCTTTCGGAGAAATCCGGAAGGGAGGAGCTTTCGCTTTCGGGCTTGCCGCACGCAGAAAGCAGAATGGCAAAGAGAGCGAGAACGGTAAAAAATAAAGTTGATCTGCGCATATAATAAGCCTCCTTTGAAAAGTAAATATGTTTTTTCTACATTTGTAGTATAGCAACCGCAAAGGGTTTTGTCAATGAAAAAATAAAATATTCCGAAAAAAGTTCCGTTCAACCGCAAGTAGAGCCGCATTAACGGCGGCGTTATTGCACCGTCTTAGAAAAAGCGGTATACTTTAGTCAAGTTAAGGCGTCTGACAAATTTTTATAATCGGAGGTTGTTATATGACCGTTCAAATAGGAGGAAAAATAAAAACCCTTCGCCTTGCAAAAAGCATGACGCAGGAGCAGCTTGCGCAAAAGCTGATGGTAAGCCCACAGGCGGTTTCAAAGTGGGAAAACGGTGCGGCAATGCCGGATATTCAGCTTTTGCCGGAACTTTCCGTGACGCTTGGCGTCACAATCGACGCACTTTTTTCCATGACGGACGAAAGCCGCATGGAGCGCATCGAAAATATGATATGGGACGAACGCTTCATCGCCGAAGCGGATTTCAAGGCGGAGGAGGCGTTCCTCAAGGACAAGTGCATCGAGCCGGAACACCGCACCAAGGCAACCCTGCTTTTGGCTGAGCTTTACTGCAAGCGCGCCCGGGAATACAACGAAATGGCGTCGCCGCTTGCACGCCTTGCGCTGGAGCTTCTTCCGGATTGCAAAGAGGCGCACAACGCAATTTTTGATTCCGAGGGCGGCGCATATCTCGATTGGAATATTGTAAACCACAGCCGTACCATTGATTTTTATAAAGAGTTTATTGCAAACCACCCGAAGAATAAAGCCGCATATTGGTGGCTGCTTGACCTTCTTACGGCGGATTGCCGCTGTGAGGAAGCAAGGGAATACCTCCGGAGACTAAATGACCTTGGCGAGGATTTTAACAGTCTTTTCTATCTCGGCTTGATTTTGAAGAAGGAAAACAAGCCGGAGAAAGCCTTTGCGGTATGGCAGGAAATGACGGAAAAATACAATACCAATGCAAATGTTTGGATTACCTGCGGTAACGAAATGGCAAAATGCTGCCGCTATGATGAAGCAATAGAATTTTTCCAAAAATATAACGAAGCTTCCCCAAAGCCGCATTTTGTGGATGCCTATGAATGTATGGCGCAAATCTATGAAATAAAAGGCGATTATAAGGAAGCAATATCCTGTTACGAAAGTATAATTTCCCTTATGAAAGAGGAATGGAGCGAAACCCAAGGCGAGGCGATTGACAGCCCGAAAAGGAACATCGACAGATTAAACAAAAAGCTTGCAGCAGAATAAAAGAAACGGCTTTATAAAGCCGAAAAATGCGGCGTCTTCCGACGCCGCATTTTACTATTATATAATGTGAATTATAATACTTTTTAATATATTTTGCCGAATTATGCCTTTATTTCGTAAAGAAAGCTTTCTCCGTCGGTTTCGGAATCCGTTATTCCAAACATTTCAAGGATAGTTTTTGATTCATCGGCATAGGTTTTTCTTGTGCCAAGGTCAACCCCTGCCTTTATTTCATCTCCGTAAACAAGAAGCGGAATATATTCTCTTGAATGGTCGGTGGAGGGGGTAGCCGGGTCGCAGCCGTGGTCGGCGGTTATCATAAGAACATCGCCGGAACGCATTTTTTGCATAAATCCGCCAAGCCAACCGTCAAATTCCGAAAGAGCACGGGCATAGCCCGGGGCGTCGTTTCTGTGACCGTAGACCATATCAAAATCCACAAGATTGATAAAACAAAGCCCGGTAAAGTCTTTGTCCTGAAGTTCGCTTGTGCGCTCCATTCCTATCTTGTTCGGACCCGTGCGGTATGTTTCGGAAACACCCTTGCCCGCAAAAATATCGTATATTTTTCCGACTCCGATTGTTGCAATCCCATGGGCGGAAAGAACATCAAGGGCGGTGTCCTTTGGAGGAACAAGGGAAAAATCGTGGCGGTTTCCGGTGCGGTAATAGTCCGGATAGCTTCCGGCAAAGGGGCGTGCAATAACTCTGCCGACGGCGTGTTTTCCGCAAAGCACGGCTCTTGCTTTCCGGCAGATGTCATAAAGCCGGTCTATGGGAATTACATCCTCGTGGGCGGCAATCTGAAAAACGCTGTCCGCAGAGGTATAGACAATGGGCTTTCCGGTAGCTTCATGCTCTTTTCCGTAGTCGAGGATAACCTTTGTTCCGCTGTAAGGTTTGTTACAGAGGACCTCAAGCCCGGTTGCGGCGGTAAAGGCGTCTATTACTTCTTTTGGAAAACCGTCGGGATAGGTGGGAAAGGCCTGCCGGCTTGTAAGCCCGGCAAGCTCCCAATGCCCGGTGGTGGTGTCCTTACCCATACTTACCTCATTAAGTCTGGCAAATGCGCCGGCGGGATGCTCTGCCTTTTTAATGCAATCTACCCCGGCAATATTGCCAAGACCGAGATTGATCATATTCGGAATATCAAGCTCGCCGGTTGCGGCGCAGGCGGCAATGGTATTGCTGCCCTCGTCGCCGAATTTATCCGCATCGGGAAGCTCGCCGACCCCAAAGGAATCGAGGACGATCCAAAAAACACGCTTTATACTCATTATTTTGCCTCCGTTTCAATATCGGCTTTATCTTTTACGCCCTTAATGACTTTGTATGCGCAGGTGCCTTCGGGCATATTTTTCTTTTTGAGCATATTTTCAAAAATTTCTTTGGAAAAACGGTAGATTACCGCAAACAGCGGTACGCCGACAAACATTCCGACAACGCCCCAAAGTGCGCCGCCGACGAGAATTGCAAACATGACCCAAAGCGCAGGAAGACCGGTGCTGTCGCCGAGAATTTTCGGACCGATGACATTGCCGTCAAGCTGTTGGAGAGCAAAGACAAATACCGCAAACCAAATTGCGTGCCAGGGGTCTATCATAAGAAGCAGCAATACGGAGGGAACCGCACCGAAGATGGGTCCGAAGAACGGAATGATGTTGGTAACGCCGACGATAAAGCTTATAAGCAAAGCGTATTCAAATTTCAGGATGCTCATACCGATAAAGCAGAGGATTCCGATTATAAGGGAATCCAAAAGCTTTCCGTTGATAAATCCGCTGAAGGTGCGGTGGACTTCTCTTGCAACCCGAACGGAGGTATCCGAAAAGCGGCGGCTGAAAATCGCATAGATGACCTTTTTAAGCTGAGCGATAAGAGTTTCCTTGCTGAAAAGGAGATATACCGAAATAATTATTGCAATAACAATATCGGCTATAAGGCTGCCTATCTGTACGGAGATGTTTGCAATGTTTTGAAGCTGAGGGATAAGTGCGTCGCTGTACTTTTTTGCGATCTCCATAATACCGTCTACGGTAATCTGAAAGTTCATCAAAGAATCAAGATAATTTATATCAAGGCTGTATTTTTCCGCAAGGGAGGAAATAAGATTTTTCAGCCCGTCGAAATACCCCGGAAGATTGTTAACAAGGGTAACTACACTTATCTTTATGTCCGGGAAGATAATTACAAAAAAGAGAGAGAGCACCGCAATGGCGGAAATCCATGCGGCAATTATTGCAAGAACACGCTTTAGCGTCGGGCGGGGCTTCTTTTTATCGGCAAAGGTAAAATGCCGTTCAAAAAACATCATCGGACCGTTGATAAAGTATGCAAAGATTGCGGCGATGATAAAGGGTCTTAATATGTCGCCGACATAGCTGAAAATCCCGGCGACCCTCTTCAGATTGATGAGGATAAAATAAGCCGCAAGAATACCTATTCCGGCGACAATATAAACAACGGTGCGCTTTGTCATAGCCTCTGTCCATTTTATTTTCACTTTTTTCACTCTCCCGTACTTTATATTTCATACCGCAGAAAAAAACGGCGTGCTTTTTCACCCATATAATAGCATACTATTTCCCAAAAAACCATTAAATTTTTTTTAATCTTTGGGAATTTTTTATTTACTTTGATTTTACAAAAAAATTTTTCGTTTTTTATTTTCAACGGTGCGGATTTGTGGTATATTTATTTATATAGATTTATGAAAAGATGAATTATGCAAAAGAGGTGCTTTTATGGAATTTCAGGCGGAAATAATCCGGGCTATACAGTCCGTTGCAAGCCCTGCTCTTGATGTAATTTTTCAGATAATTACAATAATGGGAGAGGAGCTTTTTTTGCTGCCTGTGGCGGTGTTCCTTTTCTGGTGCGTAAATAAAGAGCTTGGTTACTGGATATGTTGGTGTGCCGCACAGGGGAACCTGCTGGTCAATTCGGTAAAGGGGATTTTTAAGGTCGCCCGCCCGATAGGCTATGAGGGTATACGAACCCTGCGTGCTTCCACTGCAACGGGGTATTCGTTCCCAAGTGGACATACACAGTCCTGCGCAAACCTTTTTACCGCTCTTGCAAGGGCGGTTAACCGCAAACGCTTTTGGATTTTGGCGTTTGTAATGCCCCTTTTGGTGGGAATTTCCCGTATGTATCTCGGCTGCCATTGGCCTATGGATGTCGGCGTGTCTTATGTTATCGGAATTTGCCTGCCGCTTATTCTTTGGCTTTTTTATCGAAAGTTTGCCCATCATAAGGCGGTGCTTTTTCTCATAAGTGCGCTTATATATGCGCCCTTCTGCTTTATGCAGGGAAATATAGCCGATTTTTGGAAGAGCTTCGGCTTTGCGCTCGGAATCGCTGCGGCAACCTTTGTTGAAACAAAATTCATCAATTTCTCCGTAGAGGGCACCATAAAGCAAAAAGCCCTGCGCTTTGTAATAGGGCTTGCGCTTATTGTTTTGGTATATCTGCCGCCGAAGCTTTTGCTCCCTGCAACAAATCCGGTTGCGTTTTTGCGGTATTTTGTGATTCCGATAGTTGTCATTGATGTTTGGCCCGCACTTTTCAAAAAATTCGGACTGTAAGATAAAATTTAATGATGGCGCAGGCTTTTTGCCTGCGCTGAATTTTTGCCGAAAAAGAGGTGAGCACCGCTTGAGATACTATATGCTCAATAAACCGAGGGGAACCGTTTCCGCAACAAGCGACCCGTTTTTCAAAACGGTTATGGATTGCTTTCCGACAGAAATGAGCACGGGGCTTTATCCTGTCGGGCGGCTTGACATTGATACGGAGGGACTGCTTGTAATAACGGACGACGGCGAGCTTACCTTTAGGCTTACCCGCCCGGAATTCGGCTTTGTAAAGCGATATTTGTTTATGGCGTTTGGGAGCCTCACCTCTGCCGGAAAAGAAAAAATCGAAATGGGCGGAGCTCTTTACGGAAACGGAAAAACCGCAAAGCCCGCCCGGATCGAGCACCTTGAGCACGAAAGCGTAGCTGCGTGCTCAAAATACATTCCGGCGGAAAAGCTTGAGCACTGTATGAAAAATCCGGGCGGTGCGGTAAGTGTCGGAATAATTGCCGTTACCGAGGGGCAGCGGCACGAGGTAAAGCTTTTGCTTAAAGGAGCGGGGTGCAGCGTATTTTATTTGAAAAGGCTTTCCGTGGGTGAAATATACCTTGATGAAAACCTTGCGCCGGGGGAATTTCGGGAATTTACCCCGGAGGAAAAGGCTCTTGCAGAGAAATACAGAAAAATTTGGATTGACCTGTAAAACAAAAAAAAGCGGCTTTCTTCGGGGGAAAGCCGCTTTTTTGTGTTCGGGGGCGTTAAAGGGTAAATTCGCTGCGGATAAGCAGAGCCTTGTCTGCGCCGTCCGCAAGATACTGATAAATAAGGCGGTATTCGCCTTTTGAAAGCTCGCCGCAGTATTTTGTCCAGTTCAGCTTTATTTCGGTGGAGCAGCCCGGCTCCACCTTCCATGTGCTTTCGTCATTGGAATATTCATCGCCGATAAGCTTCCATTCGCCGGAAGAATCCCGCTTTTCAATTCCGTAGCCGAAAAAGCTGTATGCGGTATCTCTGTTGTTCGTAAAGGAAACCTTGCAGCCATCCGGCGTTACGGCGGAAAGGGATATGTAAAGGGAACTGTTTTCCGAGCGGAAAACCAAATCCCAGCTTTCGGCGGTTATCTGCAAGGGATAGCTTTCTCTGATTTCTCCGTCAAAGGTTACCGAAACGGTGTCGCCAACAGCTGCGCCGTTATCCGCAAGCTTTGCGGAAGAAAAGCTGACAAGAGAACCTTTTTCAATATCCCCGCCGACGGATTCCGCCAAAACAAAGCCGGAATCGTCCTTCTTTGTGATTATTCCCTCAAATTCGCTTATCTTCGGCTGTGAGGAGCACCCATAAAGAGCAAGAATAAGTGCAAGAGAAGCGGTATAAAGTTTTTTCACGGTTGTTCCCTCCGTTCTTTTTCTTTTCCTTTGATATAGTGCAATTATACTGCGGAATTGTTGCAAAACCTTGACGAAAAGTTTTTGGCGGTGTTAATAAAAATTTAATTGTACCTTTTTGCGCATTATGTTATAATATATAGAACTATAATGGAATATTATGCGAAAGGGGGATTTCCGCCCTGAGGATAATCGGAATAGATCCGGGCTATGCAATAGTCGGCGTCGGCGTTGTGGATTATGTTAAAAACAAATTCTATCCCGTAAAATACGGTGCGGTGGATACCCCGGCGGGAACGCCGTTTAATACCCGCCTTAATATAATTTACGATACCGTGGCGGAGGTTATTGCGCAAACAAAGCCCCAATGTATGAGCATAGAAAAGCTTTATTTCAACAGCAACCAAAAAACCGCAATCGAGGTTGCGGAGGCAAGGGGGGTCATTCTCCTTGCGGCAATTCGGGCGGGAATACCCGTTTTTGAATACACTCCGCTCCAGATAAAGCAGTCGCTTGTCGGCTATGGAAGGGCGGAAAAAAAGCAGGTGCAGATGATGGTAAAGGAAACCCTGCGCCTTGATTCCGTACCAAAGCCGGACGATACCGCCGATGCTCTTGCTGCGGCAATATGCCACGGATATTCCGGCGGCTCGCTGCTTTCAAGAGTAATTGCGGAAAGCTCAAGATGATTTTTTCGGGAAGTGATTTTTAATGATATACAGCCTTAACGGAAAGCTCTCTCATATGGAGGACGGAATGTTTGTGGTGGAATGTTCCGGCGTCGGCTATGCCTGCAAAGCCTCCGGAACTACCCTCTCCTGCCTTCCGCCGGAGGGAAGCGAGATTTTTGTGTTTACCACAATGACTTTTACTCAGGAGCAGGGAATCGACCTCTACGGATTTTACGACCGTGCCGAGCAGGAATGTTTTCGTATGCTTACCGGGATCTCCGGCATAGGTCCGAAAGCAGCTCTTGCGGTGCTTTCGGAGTTTACGCCGGATTCCTTTGCGCTTGCTGTTGCGTCCGGTGACGCAAAGTCCATAACAAAGGCAAAGGGAATAGGGCCGAAGGCTGCGCAGAGAATCGTTCTCGAGCTTCACGATAAAATATCCGGCGATTCTGCGGCAAAGGGCTTTTCTGCACCGGCGGTTTCGGTCGGAAATCTTCAAGGAGCCGCAGGCGAAGCCATCGCCGCAATGGTAAGCCTTGGCTATACCAATGCGGAGGCAGCCGCCGCCATAGGAAAGCTGCCGCAGGATCTTGCGGTGGACGAAATGATAAAACGGGCATTAAAATCCCTTGCTATGGGGAGATAAGGGGAGGAACTACGCTTGCTTTCTAAAGAACACGATTTTGAAAACCGAATTGTCGCCCCGGAAATGGAGGAAACCGACAGAGAAAACGAACTCAGCCTCCGCCCCAGAACCCTTGACGAATACATAGGACAAAGCAAGGCGAAGGAAAATATGGCGATATATATCGAGGCGGCAAAGCGCAGGGGCGACGCCCTTGACCATGTGCTGCTGTACGGACCTCCCGGGCTTGGAAAAACAACTCTTTCGGAGATTATTGCAAACGAAATGGGCGTCGGCTTTCGTATAACAAGCGGACCCGCAATCGAAAGACCCGGCGACCTTGCCGCATTGCTTACCAACCTAAACGAGAACGATATTCTTTTTATCGATGAAATACACCGTATGAACAGAAGCGTGGAGGAGGTTCTTTATCCCGCAATGGAGGATTACGCCCTCGATATTATTGTGGGAAAGGGTCCCTCCGCAAGAAGCATCCGCGTTGATTTGCCCCATTTCACCCTGGTGGGAGCAACAACAAGGGCGGGTCAGCTTTCTGCGCCGCTTCGGGACCGCTTTGGCGTCGTGGCAAGGCTGGAGCTTTATACTCCGGAGGAGCTTTGCAAAATCGCAAGGCGCAGCGCAGATATTCTCGGTATAGAAATAGAGCCGGAGGGCGCAATGGAGCTTGCAAGAAGAAGCCGCGGAACCCCGAGAATAGTAAACCGCTTTCTTAAAAGAGTTCGGGATTTTGCGCAGGTTATCGGAAACGGCATAATTACAAAAGAAATTGCTGCGGAGGCTCTTTCCCGCCTTGAGGTGGATGAGCTTGGACTGGATTCAATCGACCGCCGCCTGCTCTTTACAATGATACACCACTATAACGGCGGTCCGGTGGGGCTTGAAACCCTTGCGGCGGCAATCGGCGAAGAAGCCGTAACAATAGAAGATGTCTACGAGCCGTATCTTATGCAGATAGGATTTTTGAGCAGGACCCCGAGGGGTCGCTGCGCAACGGCTCTTGCATACGAGCACCTTGGAATAAATCCTCCGCCGGCGGAAGGCTCCGCCCCGGAGCAGATGAAACTGGAGGTATGATTTTTTGGGAAGAATTTTCGGAACGGACGGCGTGAGGGGAATAGCAAACGAAAAGCTTGATGTGGAGCTTGCCCTTGCAATTTCCCGTGCGGCAGGAATGATAATAAAGGCGGAGGGAATTGAACGCCCGAGAATTTTGGTGGGAAGAGATACCCGCCTTTCCGGAGAAATGCTCCAGTGCGCCGTTGCGGCGGGGCTTTCCTCCGTCGGCTGCGATGTGGAGCTTCTCGGCGTTGTGCCAACTCCCGCCGTTGCATATCTTGTACAGCGGCTTGGGGCGGACGGCGGCGTTATGATAACAGCAAGCCATAACCCGTTTATGTATAACGGAATCAAATATTTCGGCGGCGACGGCTTTAAGCTTACGGATATGCAGGAGGACAGAATAGAGCGCATTGTCCTTGATAAAAGTGAGAAAATCGAGCTTGCGGAAACGGATTGCATAGGAAAAATAAGCGTAAATTATCTTGCAATCGAAGCATACGAGGAGCATATTTATTCCGCCGTAAAGCATGACCTTTCCGGCTTGCGTATTGCGGTGGACTGCGCAAACGGTGCCTCCAGCAGAACGGCAAAGCGGATTTTCGGTGCAGTAAAGGCGCAGGCAAGCTTTATCGGCTGCGAGCCGGACGGAACCAATGTAAACAAGGACTGCGGCTCGCTGCATACGGACGCACTGGGCGAATTTGTGCGCAAGGGGAATTTTGACCTCGGGCTTGCCTTTGACGGCGACGCCGACCGCTGCCTTGCGGTTGACGAAAACGGCGAGCTTATCGACGGCGATATGATCATGGCGATTCTTGCCCGGCGTTTTGCCGATGAGGGCAGGCTGAAGGGCAATATGTTTGTTCCTACCATAATGAGCAATATGGGGCTTTTCAAATTTGCCGAGGAGCAGGGCTTTAATTGCTACCCAACAAAGGTGGGCGACAGGTATGTGCTTGAAACAATGCTCCGTACCGGTGCCTGCCTTGGCGGCGAGCAAAGCGGGCATACAATAATCCGCGAATATATGACCACGGGCGACGGCGAGCTTACCGGGCTTCTTCTTGCGGAAACGCTGCTTATTTCCGGAAAGAAAGCCTCGGAGCTTAAAAAGATTATGACCCTTTATCCGCAGGTGATGATAAACATTTCCGCAACGCCGGAGATGAAGGAACGACTTTCCGACCCGGAGGTAAAGAGCTATATAGATATAGAAACCCAAAGGCTTGAGGGCGACGGAAGAATCCTTGTGCGTCCCTCCGGCACGGAGCCGATTATCCGTATTATGATAGAGGGAAGAGATAACGAAAAAATAAAGAAGCTTGCGGAGGAATGCGCCGAAACGCTTCAGAACATACTTAAATGAGGTAGAAAATGAGATACACAAAGGAGTGGCAGGATTACGAGCTTTTGGATTGCTCCGAAGGTGAACGCCTTGAACGCTGGGGAAATGTCGTGCTTATCCGTCCCGACCCTCAGGTTATATGGAATACGCCGAAGGAACATCCCCTTTGGCACAGGGCGGACGCAAGATATATCCGTTCAAAGGAGGGCGGCGGTCATTGGGAATGCCGCAAAAAGCTTCCGGAAAATTGGAACATCGGATATAGGGATTTGAAATTCAAAATAAGCCCAACCGGGTTTAAGCACACCGGGCTTTTTCCGGAGCAGGCGGTAAACTGGGATATGATGAGAGAAAAAATCGCCGGGGCGGGCAGAAGTATAAAGGTTCTCAACCTTTTTGCATATACCGGCGGAGCAACCCTTGCCGCAGCGTCGGCGGGGGCTTCCGTCTGCCATGTTGACGCAGCAAAGGGAATGGTGCATTGGGCAAGGGAAAATGCGGAGCTTTCCTCTCTTGCGGAAAAGCCCGTCCGCTGGATCGTTGACGACTGCGCAAAGTTTGTCGAAAGAGAAATTCGCCGGGGAAATACTTATGACGCAATTATTATGGATCCCCCCTCTTATGGAAGAGGTCCCGGCGGCGAGGTTTGGAAGCTGGAGGATCAGATTTATGACCTTGTTAAGCTTTGTACGGGGGTCCTTTCCGACGATCCGCTTTTCTTTCTGCTTAATTCGTATACAACGGGGCTTTCCGCCTCTGCTATGGCGTATGTTCTCGGCGTAAATATGCAAAAATTCGGCGGAAAGGTTTCCGCCGAGGAAATCGGCTTGCCGGTAACCGCAAGCGGAATGGTGCTTCCTTGCGGAAGCAGCGCAATCTGGAGCAAATAATAAAACAAAGACAGTTTTTATAAACAAAAAAACGGGAGGCGGCAAAAATGAAGGACCCGAAGGAATTTCTTGAAAAGGACAGGCTTTTGCACATTGATATGATAGACGCTCTGCTCGATAAAAAGACGGAGGTGCTCTATTCCGAGGAGGACGGAGTGCTTTTCCGCAGGGACGGCTGGCTTTATGAGCTTTCCGCCGAAACCCCGGAAGCAACGGAAAAAATCGCCGCACTTATGGAAAAAGGCAGGGACATCGTTGCTCATCAGTTTAAGTTTATTCCGAACATTTTTAATGTTACCGGGAAGATGGAAATGCTGCCCTGTATGCAGACCTCATATAACAAAGGTACTCCGGTAAAGCTTCCCGATACGGGAAAAATAACCTATCGCCGCCTTACAATGGAGGATCTCGACTTTGTATGCCGCACCTACCGCTACGGCGAAAACGATGTTAAGTATATAGGAAGCCGCATAAGTCACGGAATGATAGGCGCATTCGACGGAAAACGCTGCGTCGGCTTTATCGGCGAGCATAACGAAGGCTCCATGGGGCTTTTGGAGGTTATTCCGGAATATCGCAGAAAGGGAATTGCCACCGCTCTTGAGGGTATGATGATAAACAAAAAGCTTAAAGAGGGCAGAATTCCGTACGACCATGTCGTCCTCGGAAACGACGCCTCCCTCGGCTTACAAAAAAGCCTCGGCATGGATAAGGCGGAGGGCATTGTAACCTGGCTTTTTACAAAATAACAAACGGCAAAAAAGGAAATATAAATGGCAAAAGAAAAATTTATTGAGGCAAACAAAATAAGCTTCAGCTATCCGGCGTTTGACGGTTCGCTGCCTAATCTTGTGCTGGACGGGATCTCCGTTTCCGTAGACGATGGAGAATTTCTTGCAGTGCTCGGGCATAACGGCTCCGGAAAATCAACATTGGCAAAGCACTTTAACGCAATACTTATTCCTACGGAAGGAAATGTTACCGTTGACGGCATAAATACCGCCGAGGAAAGCAGGCTCTACGAGATACGCCAGGAGGTCGGCATGGTTTTTCAAAACCCGGATAACCAGATAGTCGCAACTCTTGTTGAGGACGATGTGGCGTTCGCCTTGGAAAATCTCGGCGTTCCCCCGGAGGAAATCCGCCGCCGGGTGGATGAGGCTCTAAAAAAAGTCGGAATGTACGAATACCGCCTTCATGCGCCGGACCAGCTTTCCGGAGGGCAAAAGCAGCGTGTGGCGATAGCAGGGATAATCGCAATGCAGCCCCGCTGCGTCGTGCTCGATGAGCCTACCGCAATGCTCGACCCGAAGGGTAGGCGGGAGGTTATGAGCACAATAAAGCAGCTTAACAGAGAAATGGGAGTAACCGTGGTGCTCATAACCCACTATATGGACGAAGCGGCGCAGTGCGGTCGCATTGTTGTTGTGGATGACGGCAAAGCTCTTATGGACGGAACGCCTCGGGAGGTGTTCAAAAATGTGGAGCTGCTTAAAAAAAGAGGGCTTGATGTGCCGCAGGTGACGGAGCTTTGCCATGAGCTGCGCAAGGCGGGCTGCAAGCTGCCGGATTGCGTGCTCACGGAGGAAGAATGCGTTGAGGCAATCGAAGAACTTTTGAAGGGCGGTGCTCAAAATGGCTGACGCCGCAATAAAAACCGAAAATCTCTGCTATATTTATTCAAAGGATACCCCCTTTGAGCACCGAGCCCTCGATAACGCCTGCATCGAGATAGAAAAAGGCTCCTTCGTCGGTCTTATCGGTCATACCGGAAGCGGAAAATCCACACTGATACAGCATCTTAACGGACTCTTGAAGCCGACCTCCGGAAAGGTTTTTGTAGACGGAGAGGATATTTGGGCAAATCCGAAGGATATCCGCCGCTTTCGCTTTAAGGTCGGGCTTGTGTTCCAATATCCCGAGCACCAGCTTTTTGAGGAAACGGTGCGCAGGGATATTGCATTCGGTCCGAAAAATATGGGGCTTTCCGATAAAGAAGTAAACGAGCGGGTGCTCGAAGCAGCCCGCCTTACCGGGCTTACCGAAGATTATCTTGAAAAATCGCCCTTTGAGCTTTCCGGCGGAGAAAAACGCAGAGTCGCAATAGCGGGCGTGCTCGCAATGCGACCGGAGGTGCTCATTCTTGATGAGCCTACCGCCGGGCTTGACCCAAAAGGCAGGGAATATATCCTTTCCGAGATAAAATCCTACCATGAAAGATACGGCGCAACCATAATTCTTGTTTCTCACAGTATGGAGGATGTCGCTCGCTTTGCAAGTCATGTGCTCATAATGAACCACTCCGAAGTTGCCATGTACGGGGCAACAAAAGAGGTGTTTTCAAGGGTGGACGAGCTTGTGGAAATGGGTCTTGAGGTGCCGCAGATAAGCCGTGTTTTTGCAAAGCTTAAAGCAGACGGCTTTTCCGTGCCGGATTCCGTGCTCACGGTTGATGAGGCAAGAACCGCCGTGCTCGGGCTTCTCGGGAAAAAGGGGGTGCGCTGATGCTGAAGGACATTACATTCGGTCAGTACTACCCCGGCGACTCCGTAATTCATAAAATGGACCCAAGAATGAAGCTTATTCTTATTATTGTATATATAGTTATGCTTTTTTTGGCGGACGGAATAATTCCGCTTATGCTTGGGGTTTTTGTAACATTGTTTGCATACGCCCTTTCAAAGCTTTCGTTTAAGCTGGTTTGGCGTTGTGTAAAACCGATTTTGCCGATAGTGATATTCACGGCCCTGCTCAATATTTTCTTTGTTGAGGGCGAACCTGTTTTTGAGTGGAAGTTTATTTCAATTTCCGAAAGGGGTATTGTAACGGCTGTGCTTATGTGCGTGCGCATAATAAGCCTTATCGCCGGAACAAGCCTTCTTACCTATACCACGACGCCGATTGCACTTACCGATGGGCTGGAGCGGCTGATGAAGCCTCTTACAAAAATAAAAGTTCCCGTTCACGAGCTTTCGATGATGATGACCATTGCACTGCGCTTTATCCCGACCCTTATTGATGAAACCGGCAAGATAATCGCCGCACAAAAGGCAAGAGGAGCGGATATGGATTCCGGAAATGCGATACAAAAGGCAAAGGCACTTGTGCCGGTTTTGATTCCGCTTTTTGTTTCCGCCTTCCGCCGTGCGGACGAGCTTGCTCTTGCAATGGAGTGCCGCTGCTACCGGGGAGGCGAGGGCAGAACAAGACTGAAGCAGCTTTCCATCTCCGCAAGGGACTGGGCTGCAGCCGTATTCATGGCGGCTGCGCTTGCGGGAGTCATTCTGCTGAATAAATTCGGACCGGCGGTGATGGTGCTTTGAGAAACATTCTTCTTACCCTTGCATATAAAGGCACCGCATACCACGGTTTTCAGGTGCAGAAAAACGCTTCCACGGTTTGCGAAACGCTGCAAAACGCAATGGAGGTGCTCCTTAAAGAACGCCCGGATGTTAAAGGCTGCTCGAGGACGGATTCCGGCGTTCACGCAAATATGTTCTGCGTAAATTTCCATACGGAAAATCCTATGGATTGCGCCCATATGCGCCGGAGCCTTGACGCCCTTTTGCCGGATGACATTGCGGTAAAGGATTGCGCAGAGGTGCCGGAGGATTTTCATGCAAGGTACTCCTGCAAAGGAAAACGCTATGTTTATAAAATATGGAATGCGCCGTACATGAGTCCGTTCTATAACGGGCTTGCGCTGCATTATCCAAGGGAGCTTGATGCGGATTTTCTGGACGCCGTTTGCACGGATTTTATCGGAAAGCACGATTTTTCCGCCTTTGCGGGTGCTCAGAATACGCAGGAGGATTGTACAAGGGAGATTTTTTATTGCTCCGTGGAGAGAGAGGGCGAGCTGGTCACCTTTTCCGTAACCGGCGACGGCTTTCTCTATAATATGGTAAGGATAATGGTGGGCACGCTTCTTGAAATAAACGAGGATAAGCTTGCGCCCGACGCCATACCGGAAATAATCGAATCGAGGGACAGAAAGCTTGCCGGGCGAACCTCCCCGCCGGAGGGATTGTACCTTGATTATGTAATTTATGATGAAGAAGATGAGTAAAATGCCGGAAGATTTTTTGACAAACGCCCTTGCAGCCCGCCCTACGGCGGTTGCTCTCGGGATTTTTGACGGAGTGCATATCGGGCACCGTGCCGTGCTGAAGGAAGCCGCAAACAGCGGCGACCTTGAGCCGTGGGTGTTTACTTTTTCAGAAGAAAGCATTTCCAAAGCCAAGAGGGGTGCGGTTCGGTTGGAACCGCCCTGCGTAAAATTCAATATTATGAAAAGCTGCGGTATAGCCCATGTATATGCTCCGGACTTTGATGAGGTAAAAGGGCTTTCCGGCGAGGAATTTGTGCGCAAAGTTCTTGTTGAGCATCTTAAATGCAGAAAAGTTGTTTGCGGAACGGACTTTCGGTTCGGAGAGCGTGCCGCCTGCGGCGCAGAGGATATGAAACGCCTTTGCGCAGAGTTCGGAATGGAATGCGCCGTAATCGAAAAGCTGTACGACGGCGGCGAGGCAATAAGCTCAACAAGGATAAGAGAAGCTGCGGCAAAAGGCGATATGCAGACCGTCGAACGGCTTTGCGGCTACCCGTTCTGCATAGAAAATACCGTTGTGGCGGGGGAACATCTCGGCAGAGAGTACGGTCTGCCCACCATAAATCAGGGCTTTGGCGGGGGCTATGTCATCCCGAAGTACGGCGTTTACGTTTCCGCCGCCTATGTGGACGGCAAATTCTATCCCGCCGTCACCAATGTGGGGGTAAAGCCCACGGTTTCCGAGGAGAACGCCCCCGGTGCGGAAACGAACCTTATCGGCTTCGCCGGAAATCTCTACGGAAAAAAAGTTTTTGTGTTCCTGCTTTCCTTTGTCCGCCCGGAAATGAAATTTGAAAGCCGCGAGGCTCTTTTCGCCCGCATAGCCTTCGACCGCGACAACGCAAAATCCGCCGCCGAAAGCTGGATTAGCTCCTCCGGTGCCAAAACCGCGGAGCTGATGGGAATTTGAGCACGGCTTGAGCATGACGAAAATATTTTGAGCACAGCTTGAGCACCGAGGAAAGCGGAGCGCATATCTCGGCTTCCATGTGTAAGGGGGGCCAAGTTCCCTCACCGCAGCCGCAGTGCGTACAGCAACGCCGAGAACGCTCACCGAAAGTTCGCCTAAAGGCTTGCTTATATTCAAATGAAAGGAATGATATTCAATGAAAAAAGTCATCGCACCGATTTTGGCGGTAATTCTCATAATGGGGCTTGCGGCCTGCTCCATCGTCGATAATATCGTCGGCGAGGTACTCGGCGGTCTGAACAGCTCTCAGTCCTCCTCCGATATGGGCGGAAATATGCCCGGCGGAAACGGCTATATGCCCGGAGGCAATACCCAAGGCGAAAGCAGCGGTATGTCCGGGGGCATAGACCTTGCCGCAGTCACCGAGGAGGATGTCAAACCCATTGTGGATGTCTTTGCCGGAGTGGTGGCGGAGGATTTCGGCATTGACGTAGACTTTGAAAACGGCAAATCCGCAATCATAAACCCCAAGGACGGGAGCAAAAAGATTCTCGATTTGTCTCCCTATTACAGAGAGGACGGCTCCAGAGATCTTTCCTCCTTCCCCGGCTACGAGCCTGACCCTGCGGAAGCCGCATACTTCGAGGTTCTGAGCTATAAATCCCTGAGCGAGCTTTGCGCCTACCTTGACGAATATATGCTTCCGGAAATTTACGAAAGCTATGTTGCGGATAATTTCAGCGAGGTTGACGGCGTGCTCTATCTTGTACGCGGCGGCAGAGGCTACGGCACCGTTACCTGCGGGAACATCACCTCCGTAACCCCCGGCTCCGATTCCCTTGAGGTTATTGCGGAAAGACAGCTCTTCGAGGAGCCGGACGGTCTTTATATACTTACTCTTAAAGAGATCGGCGGCAGACTTAAAATAGTTTCCGCACTTGAGGAGGAGGCAAAGGGCTGAAATACCTAAAAAATCTGTAAAAAAGGGCTTTACAAAGCAACCTGCTTTGTGCTATAATTCAAAGGCTGGGCTTATGCCCCGATATTATAACTTTTTCTCGGAAAAAGGTAAGTCCGCTAAGCGGTAATAGAATTGCCGCCGCCTGCGGTTTGCATCTCATCTGTTTTGTAAACGCCTTTTTCTGTGAAAAAGCCAAATTAAGAAAAAACGAGGTGTATTTATTATGATGCGCAAAGAAGAAAAAACTGCGGTTATCGAAGCTAACCGTATCCACGAAACCGATACCGGCTCTCCCGAGGTTCAGATTGCCGTTCTTACCAAGAGAATAGCAGACCTTACCGAGCACCTTAAAGAGCACAAAAAAGATAACCACAGCCGCCGCGGCTTGTTCAAAATGGTCGGTCGCCGCCGCAACCTTCTTAACTACCTTAAGAAGAACGACATCGAGCGTTATCGTGCCATTGTTGAAAAACTCGGTATCCGCAAATAATTCTGTCAAAAAAAGTCAGGCGGAGCAACGCTTCGCCTGACTTTCTTGAAATAAGCGGTAAAAAATCAGTCAATAATAAAAAGTGCAAAGCAAAACGGAAGACGCCGGAAATAAGCAGTTAATCGAGGAAGCAAGAAAATTGCTTTTTGGATTTATTGTTTATTCCCGCCTCCGCTTTCGTTTTGCTGTGCGCAAAAAAGAAACGGAGGAATTTTTTTGTTCGAAAATTACAGAGTGTTTGAAACCGAACTCGCCGGAAGAAAAATAACCTTTGAAACCGGCAAAATGTGCGCTCTTGCAAATGCTTCCGTATTGGTAAGATACGGCGACACCGCAGTGCTTTGCAACGCCACCGCAAGCAAAACCCCAAGAGAGGGAATCGACTATTTCCCGCTTTCCGTCGATTTTGACGAAAAGCTCTATTCCGTCGGCAAAATTCCCGGTTCTTTCCCAAGAAGAGAAGGTCGCCCCACCGACCGTGCCATTCTTGACAGCCGTGTTGTTGACCGCCCGATGCGTCCCCTTTTCCCAAAAGATATGAGAAACGACTGCTCCGTCGTTATGTCCGCACTTTCCGTAGATCCGGATTATCCCTATGTAATCTGCGGTATGATAGGTGCTTCTATGGCTGTTGCAATATCCGATATTCCGTGGAACGGACCTATTGCAGGTTGCCAGGTTGCTCTTGTTGACGGCGAAATTATTCTTAACCCAACGGCAGAGCAGGAAGCAAAATCCGATTTGCACCTTATCGTAAGCTCCACCGATAAAAAGGTAGTTATGATAGAAGCCGGCGCAAACGAGGTTGATAACGAAACCATGCTCAAGGCGATTATGACCGCCCATGAGGAAAATGTTAAGATGGTAAACTTTATCAACTCCGTCGTTGCCGAAATCGGAAAGCCGAAGTTCGATTATCAGGTAATCGAGGTTCCGCAGGAGCTTTTCGACGCAATTAAAGACTTTGCTATCGAGGATGTAAAGAAAGCTCTCGATACCGATGACAAAAATGTCCGCGACGCAGCTCTTCAGCCCATTATTGCGGCGATCCACGAGAAATTTGATGAAATTTATCCCGATGACATCGTAAAAATCGACGAGGCTATCTATAAGCTTCAAAAATATGTTGTCCGCCGCTGGCTTATTGATGAGGGCAAGCGTGTTGACGGAAGAGGACTTAATGAGATCAGACCGCTTGCAGCGGAAGTCGGACTTCTTCCGAGAGCGCACGGTTCCGGTATGTTCACAAGAGGACAGACCCAGGTGCTCACCGTTGCAACTCTCGGCATTATGTCCGAGGCGCAGGAGCTTGACGGTATTGACGGCGTGACCAGCAAACGCTATATGCACCAGTACAATATGCCGTCTTACTCCGTTGGCGAAACCAGACCCTCCAGAGGTCCCGGAAGAAGAGAAATCGGTCACGGCGCACTTGCGGAAAGAGCACTGGAGCCGGTTATCCCCTCCGTTGAAGAATTCCCTTATGCAATCCGCCTTGTTTCCGAGGTCCTTTCCTCCAACGGCTCAACAAGCCAGGGCGCAATCTGCGGTTCCACCCTTGCTCTTATGGATGCGGGCGTTCCGATTAAAAAGCCCGTTGCCGGTATCTCCTGCGGCCTTATCACCGAGGGCGAACGCTGGATGACTATGGTAGATATTCAGGGACTCGAGGATTTCTTCGGCGATATGGACTTTAAGGTCGCCGGAACAAAAGACGGCATTACCGCAATCCAGATGGACCTTAAATGCGACGGTCTTACCCCCGAAATCATTAAAGAGGCTCTTGATAAAACCGAAAAAGCAAGACTCTATATCCTCAACGATATTATGGCTCCCGCCATTGCGGAGCCGAGAGCGGAGCTTTCCAAATATGCTCCAAAGATGATGAGCATGGTCATTGATACCGAGAAGATCCGTGATGTTATCGGCTCCGGCGGCAAGACCATTCAGAAAATCTGCGCAGAGTGCGATGTTAAGATTGATGTTGAAGAGGACGGTCATGTATTCGTTTCCGGTATGGATTCCGATAATGTTCGCCGTGCAATCCAGATAATCAAGACCATTACCATGGATCCCGAGGTCGGTGCAATCTATACCGGCAAAGTGACCCGCCTTATGCAGTTCGGCGCATTTGTGGAAATTGCCCCCGGCAAGGAAGGACTCTGCCATATCTCAAAGCTTGACACAAAGCGTGTTGATAAGGTTGAAGATGTTGTAAGACCCGGCGACGAAATCGTCGTTAAGGTAGTCGAAATCGACCAGCAGGGAAGAATCAACCTTTCCCGCAAGGACGCTCTTGCCGATATTGAAGCGCACCAGAAGAAAAAATAATTGCCCTAAAAAAAGCCGCCCTTTATCCAAGGACGGCTTTTTGATATATAATTACCCGCTTTTTTGAAATTTTGCAGAAAAAACGCATTTTTAATCTGTATATATTAAATAAAGGGCTTGAAATTCGGAAATATATATGATAAAATATGTTATAGCAGAATATTAGAGTAAGGTGAAAGAGTGGGAACAGAAAGCCCGCTCTTTTCTGTTGATTAAGCAATTTTGGGAGGTGCTGTTTTTGGCAGAGGGAAAAAAGAAAAACACGGCGCAGCTTTGTGCAGAGCTTGCGATGCCGGTGGCAAAAAGCCTTGGCGTAGAGCTTTGGGATGTTCGCTTTGAAAAAGAGGGTACGGAATGGTATCTGCGCTTTTTTATTGATAAAGACGGGCTGACCATTGAGGACTGCGAAAATTTCAGCCGTGCAATGGATCCCATTCTTGATGAAGCAGACCCCATAGAAAAACGCTATGTTATGGAGGTTTCCTCCCCGGGAATAGAGCGTAAGCTTATTACCGAGGAGCAAATTCGCCGCTATCTCGGCTATCTTGCAACGGTAAAATTTATCCGTGCCCCCGAAGGGTATAATCAAAGGGAATTTTTGCTCCAGCTTAATGCGATTGAAAACGGAATAATAACCGCAGAGCAGGAGGACGGCACTATTATGACCTTCCCAAAAAGCGATACGGCTTATATCAAGCTCTATTATGACTTTGACAACGATACGATGGCGGACAATTCCGCTGAATAACAGGAGGAATCTTAAAAAATGAACGCAGAATTTTTTGAAGCTCTTAAACTTCTTGAAGCGGAAAAGGGCATTTCGGTGGAATATCTTTGCGAAAAGATAGAAAACGCCATTGCCATCGCAATCAGAAAGGACTATGCCGGAATCGAAGATGTAAAGGTAGTTATCGACCCGGAAAGCCAAACCTTTGAGGTTGCCCTTCGCAAAACCGTTGCGGAAACGGTTGAGGATCCCGCAAACCAGATAAGCATTGAGCAGGCGGCAAAATACGATAAAAAAGCCCAAATCGGAGATGTCGTGGATATTCCTCTTGAAACAAAGCAGTTCGGACGCATCGCTGCCCAAACGGCAAAGCATGTTATCAAACAGGGAATAAGAGAAGCGGAAAGAGGTCAGGTGCTCAAGGAGTTCCAAAGCCGTGAGCACGAGATTATTACCGCAACCGTTGTGAGCACCGACCCGGTAAGAGGAAATGTTACCCTTGAGATTGACCACAACGAAGCGTATTTGCTTAAATCCGAGCAAATCCCCGGCGAAACCTTTGAAGACGGCGAGCGCATAAAGGTTTATGTGGTCGAGGTCGCAAATTCCGAAAGAGGTCCAAAGGTTATGATTTCCCGCACCCACCCCGGTCTTGTAAAACGCCTGTTTGAGATTGAGGTTCCGGAGGTTTATGAGGGAACGGTTGAAATAAAAGCGGTTTCCAGAGAAGCAGGTTCCCGCACAAAGCTTGCCGTATGGAGCAAGGACCCGGATGTCGACGCCGTAGGTGCCTGCATCGGCGCAAGAGGAGCCCGTGTTGCAAAAATCGTTGACGAGCTTGGCGGAGAAAAGATTGATGTTGTACAATATTCCGAGGATCCGGTAGAATTTATTTCTGCTGCACTTTCTCCCGCAAAGGTTGTTTCCGTGGAGGTTGACCCGGAGGGCAGCCGTTCCTGCAAGGTAAAGGTTCCGGACGAACAGCTTTCCCTTGCTATCGGCAACAGAGGACAGAACGCAAGACTTGCCGCAAAGCTGACCGGTTGGAAAATTGATATTAAACCGGAAAGCGGATTTTTCGGCGAGGAATGATATAAAATAGAGGCAAAAGAGTTTTTTCGGAAGGAGTGAGAAGCACTTTGAAAAAAATACCTATGAGAATGTGCACCGGCTGCGGCGAGATGAAGCCGAAAAAAGAGCTTGTGCGAGTGGTAAAAAGCCCGGAGGGAGAGATTTCTCTTGATAAAACCGGAAGAAGCCCCGGAAGGGGAGCTTATGTCTGCCAAAACCCGGATTGCCTTAAAAAAGCAAGAAAGTCAAGGCGGCTTGAAAAAGTATTTGCTTCTCAAATACCCGAAGAGGTCTATGACGCATTGGAAAGGGAGCTTTGTACCGATGCCGGCTGACAAAATATCGGGAATGCTTGGGCTTTGCAGAAGAGCGGGAAAGCTTGTTATGGGCTTTGATATAACTGCGGAAGCGATCGCAAAGAAGAACGCCGCAGCGGTTTTCTTCGCAAAAGACGCTTCCGACCGAACCGTTCGGGAAATAAGCCGAAAAGCGGACGAAGCCGGAATCCCGGCAAGGGTGCTGCCCCTTACAATGGACGAAATCAGCTATGCCGTTGCGAAACGAGCGGGCGTGCTCGCAGTTTGCGACAGCGGATTTGCCGGCAGTATTGAAAAACTGCTTTGCCCGGGTGCCGAGGGCACAAAATAATTTACGCATATCGCAAACGAACAGCACGAAATTAGGAGGGAAACGCTTATATGGTAGAAAACATTAAATATAAAGTTGCCGATGTGGCAAAGGACCTTAAACTCCCGTTAAAGGATGTTATAGACACCCTTGGCGAGAAGTTTTCGGCAAAAAAAGCGCAGACGGCTCTTACGGAAGAAGAACTGAACTATGTTTTTGAGCATTATACTAAGGCAAAGGAAGTAACAAGCTTTGCTTCCTATTTTGCTATGGCAAATCAGCCAAAAGAGGAAGCTAAAGCGGAAGAGCCCAAAAAGGAAGAAAAGAAAACTGCACCCAAGGCGGAAAAGAAGCCTGCGGAAAAGCCTGCACCCAAGTCGGAGCAGAAGCCTGCGGAGAAACCCGCACCCAAGGCGGAAAAGAAGCCTGCGGAAAAGCCCGCACCCAAGGCAGAGCAGAAGCCTGCGGAGAAGCCCGCACCCAAGTCGGAGCAGAAGCCTGCGGAAAAGCCCATACCCAAGGCAGAGCAGAAGCCTGCGGAAAAGCCCATACCCAAGTCGGAGCAGAAGCCTGCGGAACGCTCGGTCCAGAAGCAGGAGCGCAGCGACAGACCGCAGAATAATCAACAGAACGGACAGAACCGTTTTGGCGATAAACCCCAGCAGGGCGAAAGAAGAAACGACCGTTTCGGCGACAGACAGCAGAACAATCAGCAGAACGGACAGAACCGCTTTGGCGACAGACCCCAGCAGGGCGAAAGAAGAAACGACCGTTTCGGCGACAGACCGCAGAATAATCAGCAGGGCGGACAGAGCCGTTTTGGCGACAGACCGCAGCAGAACGGGCAAAACCGCTTTGGCGATAAGCCCCAATTCCAGAAAAACGACCGCTTTGGCGGCGGATTTGATAAAGACAGCGACAACAACGGCGGTCACCGTCACGAGCCGAAAAAACCGGTTGAGCGCAAGCCCAGACCCGGTAATCTTCCGCCGGCGGAAAAGCTTGCGGCAGGCACAGCCCATGTTGATATGAGTGCGGCGAACATCGAGCTTGATAAATACAATGAAAAGTATGAGCAGATTGCGCCGTCCTCCTCTATGTCCGACAGTTATACCAATAAGCAGAAGCTTACTCAGCGTTCCAAACAGCAGGGCAAGCCGAAGCAGAGCAAAAAAGAGCAGGAACAGGCAAAGCTTAAAAAGCTTGAGATGGAGCGTCAACGCCGTCAGAAGCTTGAAATTACTCTTCCCGATGAAATAACCGTCGGCGACCTTGCTCTCAAGCTAAAGGTCACCTCTGCCGAAATTATCAAACGCCTTATGATGCAGGGCATGATGGTTTCCGTAAACGAAATGATAGATTACGATACAGCCGCCCTTGTTGCAATGGATATAGGCGCAAAGGTTGAGCACGAGGTTGTTGTTACGATAGAGGACCGCCTTATCGACGACAGCGAGGACGATGCGGGAAATCTTGTTCCCCGTGACCCGGTTGTCTGTGTTATGGGTCATGTTGACCACGGCAAAACCTCAATACTTGATGTTATCCGTCAGGCAAATGTCGCTGCGGGAGAAGCGGGCGGCATTACTCAGCATATCGGTGCATACAGAGTAAAAACCGAGGGCGGAAGATACATCACCTTCCTTGATACCCCCGGACACGAAGCATTTACCGCAATGCGTGCAAGAGGCGCACTTTGCACCGATATAGCAATTCTTGTTGTTGCGGCGGACGACGGCATTATGCCCCAGACCGTTGAAGCAATCAACCATGCAAAAGCAGCGAATGTTTCCATAATCGTTGCAATCAATAAAATTGATAAACCCGGCGCAAATGTCGAGAGAGTTATGGAGGGTCTTACCGAATACGGTCTTGTTCCCGAGGAATGGGGCGGCGATGTTATCTGCGTTCCCGTTTCCGCAAAGACTCACGAAAATATTCCGACCCTTCTCGAAATGGTTACTCTTGTTGCGGATGTTAAAGAGCTTAAAGCCAACCCCGACAGAATGGCAAAGGGAACCGTTATCGAATCCCGTCTTGATAAGGGCAGAGGTCCGGTTGCCACGGTTCTTGTACAAAACGGAACTCTTCATACCGGCGATGTTGTAATTGCGGGAACCGCCGTCGGCAAGGTAAGAATTATGACCGACGATAAAGGCAACAAAGTTGAAACGGCAGGTCCCTCAATTCCTGTTGAAATAACCGGTCTTGACAGCGTTCCCACCGGCGGCGACACCTTTAACGCCGTTAAGGACGAAAAGCTTGCAAGAGAGCTTGTTGAACAGCGTGAATATGAGGCAAAGCAGGAACAGTTTAAGGCATACCAGAAGGTAACTCTTGATAACCTCTTCAGCCAGATTGCGGAGGGAGAAATTAAAGAACTGCCTATAATCGTAAAAGCCGATGTCCAGGGCTCCGTTGAGGCGGTAAAACAATCCCTTGAAAAGCTCTCTAACGATGAGGTTCATGTTAAGGTAATCCACGGTGCGGTAGGCGCAGTAAACGAGTCCGATGTCATGCTTGCACAGGTTTCCAATGCAATTATAGTAGGCTTTAATGTCCGTCCGGATTCCACCGCCCGTGACAATGCCGCAAGAGAGGGCGTGGAAATTCGCCTCTATCGTGTAATCTACGACGCAATCGAGGAAATAAAAGCCGCAATGAACGGTATGCTTGCTCCTAAGTACCGTGATGTTGACCTCGGCAGAGCCGAGGTTCGCCAGGTATATAAAATCAGCAGCGTAGGAACCGTTGCAGGCTGCTATGTGCTCGAGGGCAAAATTACAAGAAACGCAAATATCCGTGTTGTTCGTGACGGCATTATTATTGCCGACGATAAGCTCGACAGCCTTAAACGCTTTAAGGACGATGTTAAAGAGGTTGCCCAGGGCTATGAATGCGGTATGACCCTTACTAAGTTTAACGATATTAAAGAGGGCGATGTTTTTGAAGCGTATATCGTGGAGGAATATCGTGAAAACGCCAACTGATAAGGAGGCAATATGGCAGGATTCAAACTTGGAAGAACAAGCGAGGATATTCGGCGCGAGCTTATGGATATTCTTCGTAATATGAAGGATCCCCGGATTTCCGGCGGAATGATAAGCATTGTTCGGGTGGAGCTTACAAACGACCTTTCCCATTGCAAGGTTTATATAAGCGCACTTGAGGGCATGGAAAAGGCAAAGGAGGCGGCAAAGGTTCTCGGAAAAGCCGCCGGTTTTGTCCGCCACGAGCTTATGACGAGGCTTGAGCTTAGAAAGGTGCCGGAGTTGCACTTTATTGCAGATGATTCCATTGAGCACAGCGCAGATATTCAGCGGATTTTAAGAGAAATCGGCGAAAACTGATAAGCGGAAAGGGGAAAGGTTATTATGGAAATCACCGTACAGCAATGCTGCAAAAGGCTTGAGCAAATGGACGACATTGCGGTGCTTTGCCACCGCAATCCGGATGGGGATACTCTCGGCTGCGCCTTTGCCCTTAAATATATGTTGGAGCAGCTTGGAAAGCGGGTTCGGGTAGAATCTCACGACGGTTTTCCAAAGCAGTATTCTTATATGTATCCGGAAAACCGGTCGGAATTCGAGCCTAAGTTCGTTGTTGCGGTGGATGTTGCGGACGAGGAACTTCTCGGGAGCAGCATGGATAAATATAAGGGCAGGGTCGATCTTTGTATCGACCACCATTCCTCAAACAAGCACTATGCGAAGGAATGGTGCGTAAGAAGCGATAATGCCGCCGCAGCCGAGATTATGGAGGACATCTGCGCCGGGCTTTCCGGCGTCAAGCTTACAAAGCTTATTGCGGATTGTATTTATACAGGCGTTTCCACCGATACGGGCTGCTTCCGCTATTCCAACACAACCGCACACAGCCATGAGGTTGCAGGAAGAATGTTTGCCGCCGGCTGCGATTTCAAAATGATAAACAGGGTGATGTTCGAGCTGAAATCTCCCTCCCGCATAGCCATCGAAAAAGAGGTGCTCTCCACTATGGAGTACCACTTTGATAAAAAATTTGCCCTTGTTTATATTACAAGGGAGATGATGGAGCGGGCGGGTGCGCTTGATTCCGAGCTTGAGGAGATTGCCTCCATGCCGCGCCAAATTGAGGGCGTGCTTGTGGGCGCAACCCTCCGCCAACGGGACGACGGCTATAAAATCTCTCTCAGAAGCGGCGAGGAGATAGATTCCGCAGAGCTTTGCGGAAGGCTTGGCGGCGGCGGGCACCGCTGCGCCTCCGGCTGTTTTGTCAAAGGCAGCCTTGAGGAAGCAAAAAAAGCGATAATCGCCGTTGTGGGAGCCGCCCTCGGCTACGGAGAAAAAGAATGTTAAACGGTATTCTGCCAATAGATAAGCCGGAGGATTTTACCTCCTTTGATGTAATCGCAAAGCTTAGGGGAGTTACCCATACAAAAAAAATCGGACATTCCGGAACCCTTGACCCAATGGCAACCGGCGTTCTTCCGCTTTTTTTCGGAGATGCCACAAAAGCCTGCTCTGTCTTACAAAATGAGGATAAACGCTATTCCGCAGAGCTGCGTTTGGGAATAACCACCGACACGGAGGACATTACGGGAAAGATTCTTTCCAAAAGCATTTCCGAAGTAACGGAGGAGCAGTTCCGAAAAGCCGCAGCCGCCTTTGTCGGAAAGCAAATGCAAACTCCGCCGATGTATTCCGCAGTTAAGGTGGACGGAAGACCGCTTTATGACCTTGCCCGCAAGGGCAGGGAGGTTGAACGCCCGGCAAAAGAAATCACGGTGTACTCAATTGATGTAACGGAGTTTTGCGAAGCGGAGCAAACCGCAAAAATCGAGGTAGCCTGCGGAAAAGGTACATATATCCGCACCCTTATCGCAGACATCGGGCGTGTTCTCGGCTGCGGTGCGGCTATGACAAAGCTCCGCAGAACCGAAGCGGGCGGCTTTGCAATCAAAGAGTGCTATACAATTGCCGAGGTGCAGGAAATGGAGAAAAACGGCACGCTGGAGGCTGCTCTTCTGCCTGTGGAGCGGCTTTTTGACCGTTTGCCGAGGCTTGTTCTTTGTGATTTCGACGCACATCTTTATAAAAACGGAGTTCCGCTTGAGCTTAAAAAGAGAGGCTGGGACGGGATTAACGGCGATATTGCCGTATTTGATAGGTGCGAAAATTTTCTTGGAATATCCCGTATGGACGAAGAGAAAAACGAGCTTAAATTAAGGAAGCTTTTTTATCGGGGATAAAAAACAAAGCACTTTTGTAACCAAAAAGTGCTTTGTTTTTTCGTTTGAGCACCGTCACAAAAAACAATGAGCATCAAAAAGCTAAGGGGATTTATTTGAGCACGGAGCCGTGCTCAAATAAATCCCCTTTTCAAAAAAGTATTGAAAAGTTATAAAACAACGGTATAATCTATTAAGAAAATTGCAAAGGAGAGTTTAATTATGACAGAGCTCGTTAAAATAATGCAGCAGCGTCACAGCTGCCGCAAATTTCTTGATAAAGCAGTGGAAAACGAAAAAATCGTTGCCTGCATAAATGCGGCAAGCCTCGCACCCTCTGCGTGGAACTCGCAGCCCTATCATTTTTATGTTGCAAACACTCCGGAAACCGTTGCGACTGCCGCAGAATGCTGCAAAGACAATAAATGGATTGGCGAGGTAAGGGCTTTTGTTATTGTAACTCAAGAGCACGCAAATGTTCCCGCAACCTTCGGCGAAACGGCAAGAAAGGATTTTCGCCAATACGATATAGGTCTTGCGATTGAGAATTTTCTCCTTGAAGCAACGGAGCTTGGTCTTGGTGTAGCCACCATCGGAAGTTTTAACGAAGAAAAGCTGAAATCAAGCTTCCGTATTCCGAGCCCAAAGAAAATTGCCCTTGTTATTACAATGGGCTACTCTGCGGAGGAAGAAATCCCGGCAAAAAAACGCCGCCCTCTTGAGGAAACAATAACCTACCTTAAATGATTTTTCGAAAAAAGCGGAAGGAAACTTTTTTCCGCTTTTTTAAGGAGAACCTTATGTTTGAAAACGAAGAAAGACCCCGGCGAGCCATACTTGTTGCGGCGGATTGCGGCGAGTATCCGCAATCTTTGGGGGAGTTCGCCGGGCTTGATACAGCCAGCCGCATAATGTTTATTCCCGAAATGTTTGCGGTCTTTGCTCAAAGCCGTAATTCGCAAAACCTTTTTGAAAACATATTGAAAAATTCATAAAACAACGGTATAATTTATTAAGAAAATTGCGAAGGAGAGTTTAATTATGACAGAGCTCGTTAAAATAATGCAGCAGCGTCACAGCTGCCGCAAATTTCTTGATAAAGCGGTGGAAAACGAAAAAATTGTTGCCTGCATAAATGCGGCAAGTCTTGCGCCCTCCGCCTGCAACACCCAACCGTATCATTTTTATGTTGCAAACACTCCGGAAACCGTTGCGACCGCCGCAGAATACTGCAAGGGCGACCATGTCAACAGATGGGTAGGCGAGGCAAAAGCCTTCGTAATTATAACCCAGGAGCACGCAAATATGCCAACCACTCTTGGCGAAGCGGCAAGAAAGGATTTCCGCCAGTACGATATAGGTCTTGCAATTGAGAATTTTCTCCTTGAGGCGACGGAGCTTGGACTTGGTTCCTGTGTTCTCGGCTGCTTTAATGAGGAAAAGCTGAAATCAAGCTTCCGTATTCCAAGCCCAAAGAAAATTGCCCTTGTTATTGCAATGGGCTATTCTGCGGAGGAAGAAATCCCGGCAAAAAAACGCCGCCCTCTTGAGGAAACAATAACCTACCTTAAATAATTTGTCAAAAAAGCGGAAGGAACTTTTCTTTCCGCTTTTTTAAGGAGAACCTTATGTTTGAAAACGAAGAAAGACCCCAGCGAGCCATACTTGTTGCTGCGGATTGCGGCGAATGGGACGCAGAGGTTTCGATAAACGAGCTTGAGGAGCTTGCAAAGTCCGCCGGAGCCGAGGTTGTTGCAAAGGTTATTCAGCAGCGTGCCGAATACGACCGGGCGACCCTTATCGGAAGAGGAAAGCTTGATGAGATCAAGGAGATAGCCGAGGCAGAGGATGTCGACCTGCTTATTTTTGACCATGAGCTTACGGCGGCAAATATCCGTAACCTTGAGGAGGCGACCGGGCTTGGAGTAATCGACCGCACAATGCTCATTCTTGATATATTTGCAGCCCGTGCTCAAAGCAGGGCAGGGCGGCTTCAAGTGGAGCTTGCCCAGTACAAATATCGGCTGCCCCGCCTTGAGGGGATGGGCAAAAATCTTTCCCGCCTTGGCGGCGGAATCGGTACAAGAGGACCGGGCGAATCAAAGCTTGAGAGCGACCGCCGCCATATTCGCCGGCGAATAGAAACTCTTGAGCATAAGCTTGCCGAGCTTGCGGCAAACAGGGAGCTTATCCGCAGCAGAAGAAAAAAAGACGGCATAGTAACCGCCGCAATAGTCGGATACACAAATGCGGGAAAATCCACCCTCTTAAACCGTCTTACCAATGCGGGCGTTCTTTCCGAGGACAAGCTTTTTGCGACCCTTGACCCAACCGCACGCAGCCTTGAGCTTCCGGACGGGCGCAGCATTATGCTTGTGGATACAGTAGGCTTTGTGCGGCGGCTGCCGCACCATCTTGTGGAGGCGTTTAAGTCCACTCTTGAAGAAACGGTGCAGGCGGATTTGCTGCTTAATGTCTGCGATATTTCAAGCGGGGAGGCGGATTCCCAAACCGAGGTGACAAGAGAGCTTCTCGAAAGCCTCGGCGCAGATAAAATCCCCATGCTCAATGTGCTCAACAAATGCGACCTTATTGAAGGACCGCTTCCGATTTGCACCGGGGATTGTGTGATGGTTTCGGCAAAAACCGGCGAGGGCATTGACGAAATGCTTGGAAAAATATCAAAAATGCTTGCCCCTACCCAAATCCGTATGAAGCTGCTTATTCCTTATTCGGAGGGCGCATTGCTCGGCGAGGTACGAAGCCTCGGCAGAGTTTTCTCCGAGGAATATACTCCGGAAGGGACCCTTGCGGACGCGCTTGTTGATATAAAAATTCTGTCAAAAGCGGAAAAATATCAGGTATGAAAAAAAGCCCGGTGCTATGCTCCGGGCTTTTGGCTTGCAAGGGATATTTGTCTTCCGTCATTATTCATAGTGTAGTTTTCTTTATAAATAAGCTCGGAAACGGTTACGAAGGAGTATCCCTGTTGGGAGAGAATATCAAGTATTTTCGGAAGAGCCTCCGGGGTCGGCTCCGCACCGGAATGAAAAAGGATAATGCTTCCGCAGCCGGCGTTTTCCGTTACCTTTGTTACCATTTCCGTCGGGTCGGGCTTTTTCCAGTCACGGCTGTCAACATCCCACTGGATAGTAAAAAATCCCTCTTCGGATGCGGTTTCTATAAGCGTATTATTATAGGAACCGCTTGGAGCACGAAAAAGAGTGGGCTTTTCCGCCCCGGCTACGGTTATTTTTTCGCAGGAGCGGGAAAGCTCCTCGATAATTTTTTCCTTTGAAATCGCCGCCATATCCGGGTGGGTGTTGCTGTGGGTGCCGATTTCGTGTCCGGCTTCGGCAATCATCTTTACTGCGTCGGGGTTTTGCTCCGCCCAGCTTCCGACAATAAAAAATGTGGCTTTTGCGTCATATCGTTTAAGAGTATCAAGCAGCGCAGGAATATCATCTGCGCTCCAGGCACAATTAAAGGTAAGGGCAATTTTCCGCTCCGTTGTTTCCACCGAATATATCGGCAGAAGTCTGCTTCCAAAGCCATATGCGACGGATTCCATAAAAAACAGCGCAGTAAGCGCAAGAACAAGAAAAGCCGCCGCCCAAATCCAGCCCCGGCGGATTTCGCCCTCGCAAAATTCTTTTGTTTTGCTCATAAAAACACCTCTTTTTTAAGTGATATGCTGCGACGGAAAGAAAAATTCCGCCGTAAAAAATGAATTTTTGCAATAAAACCGTGCAAAAACATAAACTTAATGCAAAAATACAAGTAAATGAGCAGTTTTTGTATGATTTTGTATTGATTTTTGCAGGAATTATTGATATTATAGTGCATATAGAAAGGCAAAAGAAAGGACGGCTTTTTTGATGAACAAAGATTTTTTACATAGAATATCCGAAAATATGCACGGATTTTCAAAAGGGCAAAAGAGAATAGGCAACTTTATTCTTGAGCATTATGACAAGGCTGCCTTTATGACGGCGGCTCGCCTTGGCGAGGTGGTGGGCGTTTCGGAATCCACCGTTGTGCGCTTTGCCTCCGAGCTTGGATATAACGGCTATCCCGAGTTGCAGCATGCATTGCAGGAAATGATTCGCAACAAGCTTACCACCGTCCAGAGAATAGAAATTACAAGCGACAGAATGAGCAGCTCCGATGTCCTTACAAAAGTGCTTAATATGGATATAGAAAAAATCCGCCGCACCCTGGAGGATACCTCAGTTGACGAGTTTAACAAGGTCGTTGATACCATAGTGAATGCAAAGCACATCTATATCCTCGGCGTAAGAAGCTCCGCTTCCCTCGCAAGCTTTATCAGCTTCTATTTTTACAACATCTTTGAGAATGTGCGCAATATCGCAACAAGCAGCACAAGCGAGGTTTTTGAGCAGATCATGCATATAGGCGAGGGCGATGTTTTTATTGCCATTACATTCCCAAGGTACAGCAAGCGCACTCTTAAAGCGGCAAAATATGCCCATGACCAGGGCGCAACGGTAATTGCGCTTACCGACAGCCATTCCGCCCCGATTATCGAATACAGCGACAGAATTTTGCTTGCAAGAAGCGATATGACTTCCTTTGCAGATTCCCTTGTTGCGCCGCTTTCCCTTATCAATGCGCTTATGGTGGCAATAGGAATTCGCCGCAGGGACGAGATTTCCGCAACCTTCAGCCACCTCGAAAAGGTATGGGAAGAATACGAGGTCTACGAGAAGAGCGATGATACAGAGATTTGATTACGATATTGTGATAGTCGGCGCAGGCGCAGCCGGCTGCGTTGCGGCGGGATATGCTGCCCAAAACGGAAACAGAGTGCTCCTTTTGGAACGCAATCTTCGCCCGGCAAGAAAAATTCTCGTTACGGGAAAGGGCAGATGCAATGTCACAAATTGCTGTGAGCCGGAGGAATTTCTCCGCCATGTAAGGCGAAACCCACGCTTTCTTTATGGCGCAATAAGCCGCTTTGCTCCAAAGAACACGATGGAGCTTTTTGAAAAACTTGGTGTAGCGTTAAAGACGGAACGGGGCAGACGAGTTTTTCCGGAATCGGATAAGGCGATGGATATTGCCGACGCCTTGCAGCTTTTTATAAAAAATAAAAATATCACCCTTGAAAAGGGAAGAGCAAAAAGGCTTGTGTTTGAGGACGGCGTTCTTGTCGGAGTTACAACGGAGGAGGGCGAATTTTTTCGCAGCAAAAAGGTGCTTGTTTCAACGGGCGGAATGAGCTATCCCCTAACAGGCTCCACCGGGGACGGCTACGCCCTTGCGGAGCAGGCGGGGCACACCGTGATAAAACCTCGTCCGTCTTTGGTTGGGATAATCACAAAGGAAGATTTTTCGGAGGCTGCGGGGCTTTCGCTTAAAAATGTTGAGCTTCGCCTTTACAAAAGCGGAAAAAAGAAGCCCATTTATGCCGAGCTTGGAGAAATGCTGATAACTCACGAGGGTGTTTCCGGCCCGTTGGTGCTTACTGCAAGCACATATGTGGAGGAGCCTGTTTCCGATTTTCAAATTGAGCTTGACTTAAAGCCCGGACTCTCCGAGCAGGAGCTGGACGCAAGAATTTTGCGTGATTTTTCCGAAAAGCTCAATCGGGATTTTGCAAATTCCCTCGATGAGCTGCTTCCGAGAAGCTTTATTCCGTTTGTTGTTGCCAAAAGCGGAATTTTGCCGGAAACAAAGGTAAATTCCGTAACAAAGGAGCAGCGGGCGGCACTTGTTAAAGCAATAAAAGCGTTTTCCGTTACGCCGAAGGCTCTTGAGCCGCTTGAGGGAGCAATTATAACCGCCGGAGGCGTTTCCGTAAAAGAGGTTGACCCAAAAACCATGGAGTCAAAGCTTGTTCCGGGGCTTTATTTTGCCGGAGAAGTGCTTGACCTCGACGCAGAAACCGGCGGATACAATCTGCAAATTGCGTTTACTACGGGCTATGCCGCAGGAACGGCAATGTGAAAGGACATAAAAAGATGAAGGTTGCCATAGACGGACCCGCCGGAGCGGGCAAAAGCGCAGTTGCAAAAGCTGTTGCAAAGAAACTCGGATTTATCTATGTGGATACGGGCGCACTGTACCGTGGAATAGGACTTTATATGCTGCGGAAAGGGGTCGATCCCGGCGACCCGGAAGCGGTGCTTCCCCTGCTTAGCGGGGTAAAGGAGGAGCTTTGCCATATCGACGGCGAGCAGCGGGTGCTGCTGAACGGCGAGGACATAACCGGTCTTATCCGAACGGAGGAGGTTTCTGCGGCGGCTTCCGCCGTTTCGGCAATTCCGGAGGTAAGGGCGTTTCTTTATCATACCCAGCGTGATGTTGCCGAAAAAAACAGCGTGGTTATGGACGGCAGGGACATAGGCACGGCGATTTTGCCGGACGCAGAGGTTAAAATCTTTATGACAGCCACCCCCGAGGAAAGGGCGCACAGAAGAGTTCTTCAGCTTGCGGAAAAGGAAATCGCAGCCGATTTTTCCGCCGTGCTTGCGGAAATTAACGAGCGGGATAAAAACGATTCCACAAGGACAGCCGCACCTCTCATACAGGCGGAGGACGCCGTGCTTATTGACAATACAAAGATGACCTTTGAGGAAACCGTAAAAGCTGCGGAAAAACTTATTTTGGAGGCACAATGCAAATAAAGGTCGCAAAATCCGCCGGATTTTGCTTTGGCGTAAAAAGAGCCGTTGGTATTGCGGAAAGCTATGCCGAACGGGGAAAGCCGGCGGTCACACTTGGTGAAATTATACATAATTCTGCGGTGGTTGAATCCTTGCGCAGCCGGGGAGTTTTTCCGGTGGAAAGCATCGACCAATGCCCGCCCGGCGCAACGGTGATAATCCGTTCCCATGGGGTACCCCTCTCCGTTATCGAAAAACTTGAAGAACGGGGCATTCCTTACGAAGATGCAACTTGTCCTTTCGTAGCGAGGATACATAAAATCGTAGCCGAAAGAACGGCTGCGGGAGATGTCGTTATTGTGGTCGGAAACCCGGACCATGCGGAGGTAAAAGGCATTGTCGGGCACGCAAAGGGCAGCGTTTTTGCGGTGAGAAATTTGAGCGAACTGGAAAAATTGGTCGAAAAAGACAAAACCCTTTGTGCAAAATGCCATACATTGGTTTCTCAAACCACGCTTTTAAGGGCAGAGTGGGAAAAATGTGAGAAATTTGCGAAAAAGGTATATACAAATTTATTGATTTTTGATACAATATGTTATGATGCTTATACTAAACAAAGGGAGGCAGAGGCACTTTCCGAAGAATGTGACAAAATGGTCATAATCGGAGGAAAGAACAGCTCAAATACCGCAAGGCTTTTTGAGACCTGCGCCGCCGGTTGCCCGGCAGTTTTGATTGAGTATCCATCGGAGCTAAAGCCGGAATATTGGAAACATTGCGAGGTAATTGGCATCACTGCCGGTGCGTCTACCCCAGCCGGCATAATTAAGGAGGTACTACAAACCATGAGTGAAAACAGAGTAGAAGAAAACAACTTTGAGGAAATGCTGGAGCAGTCCTTCAGAGACGAAGAATCCAAGTATGTCAGAAACGGCGATAAGGTCGAAGCAACCGTTATGGTAGTTAAAGATACCGAGATCGTTGTAAGCGTAGGCAGCAAGCATACCGGATTTGTTTCTGCGGAAGAACTCTCCGACGACCCCAATGTAAAGCCTGCTGATATCGTCAAAGTAGGCGATGTCATTACCCTTAAAGTAATTAAGGTAAATGACGCCGAAGGCACCATGATTCTTTCTAAGAAGAAGGTCGATGCCGAAAAGAATTTCCAGCGTGTCGAGGATGCTGCCGGAACTGACGAAATCTTTGAAGGAATTGTTACCGAGGCAGTCAAGGGCGGCGTTATTGCCGTTACCGACGGTGTACCTGTTTTCATCCCCGCTTCTCAAGCTACCGCCTCCAGAAACGAGCCCCTCGAAGGACTTCTTAAAAAGAATGTCAGATTCAAAATTCTCGAGGTTAATCCCCAGCGCAAGCGTGCAATCGGCTCTATCCGCAGCGTGCTTGCAGAAGAGAGAAAAGCAAAACAGGCTGCCTTCTGGGATTCCATCGAAGTCGGTCAGACCTATACCGGCAAGGTAAAATCCCTCACTTCCTACGGTGCATTTGTTGACCTCGGCGGCGTGGACGGAATGGTTCATGTATCCGAGCTCTCTTGGCTCCGTGTCGCACATCCTTCCGACATCGTTAAGGTCGGCGATACTCTCGAAGTATTCGTAAAGGATGTTGACAAAGAAAATAAGAAAATCAGCCTTGGCTATAAAAAAGAAGAGGACAACCCTTGGGAAATTCTTAAGAGAGATTATCCCGTCGGCTCCACCGCAAAGGTTAAAATCGTCAGCATGACCGCATTCGGTGCATTTGCCAACATCATCCCCGGCATCGACGGTCTTATCCACATTTCCCAGATCTCTCACGAGAGAATCGCAAAGCCCCAGGATGTTCTTTCCATAGGTCAGGAAGTTGAAGTCAAGATTACCGACATCGACTTTGACAAGCATCGTGTAAGCTTCTCCATGAAAGCTCTTGAAGAGCCGCCCGTAAAAGAAGAAGCTTCCGAAGAAGAAGCACCCGCAGAGGAAGCTCCCGTTGAAGAATAATTTTTATACATAGATGAGTATAAGCAAAAAAGCACCCCCAAAAGGGTGCTTTTTTTGTTTATGGCTGTTATGCAAAAATATCATCGTAATCGGCATTCAAAATTTCTTTTATGAGTATAATTTCGTCCGGGTAAAGGTGACGCTGACCAACCTCTATTTTTGCAACGGCACTTCTTGTAATGTCGCAGCCCCGCACCTGAAGTTGTGCAGCGAGTTCTTCCTGCGTAATTTTGGCTTTTTCACGAAGACGGCGGACATTGCGCCCAACCCGTCTTTCTACTTCCTGATTCATATAACGCACTCATTTTGCACTTATTTGAGAACAAATCTCTTGACATTATTATAGGATAATGTTAGTATTATTTTGCACCTATATAGGTGCAAAATAATACTTTTTGGAGGTTAGGATGCTTAAATTAAATGGCAAGATGGGAACAGTCAGCCAGCCCATCACATTTGACGGGGGAATTCTAATATCCGCAAAAGAGATTGCGGATATTCTTCGTAAATGTGCTGACGAGAACAGAACGGAGGTAGAAATTTCTGACGATACAATTCACGACGGAGGTCTTTTCACCGGCAAGGACTATCCCTGCATTGTACTTAGACACCCAAATCCTCCGCAGGAGTATTTTTATCAGGTGTGGGTGATAAATGGGAATACGATAAATTTTTATTATTTTGGACGGAGCAAGGCTAATTATAAAGTTAATACCTACAACGAAAAGAAACAAGGAGGGATTTTTGACCAAATAGCTGCTTCCGTTATGGGAAGTGCCGAAATGGAGCTTCAGGTTGAACAGGAATGGCATAGGAAAGTGTTTGGGCTTTTTGATGCCGCAGTAGAGAAAGCAAGTTTTTAATAGACTGGAGTGATTTCAGATGAGCGATTACTATTGCAAATGCAAAAGCTGTGAGTACATAGACCCCTCGGAGAGAAGCGGGTACAAATGGTACTGCACAAGCTACGGTTCGTACGAAGACCCGGACAAAATAAGAGAATGCCGCCGCTATAAGCAAAGCGGTTCTTCCGGCGGCTGTTATTTTACCTCGGCATGTGTGGAGGCAAAGGGCTTGCCCGATGATTGCCATGAGCTTACTGCGCTTCGGAAATTCCGTGATGAATATGTAGTAAAATGCAGTCACGGCGAGGAAGACATCGCACATTATTATGCGGCTGCACCCAAGGTTGTCGAGAGAATTAACAAAAAAGAAAACGCAAAAGCCATTTGGGAAGAAGTATATAACTCCATGGTTTTGCCCTGCGTAAAGCTTATTGACGAAAAACGCCTTGACGAGGCGTATACGCTTTATAAAGAAAAAAGCATGGAGCTTGAAACAGCGTATTGATAAATGAGCACCGAAAGGTGCTCATTTATTTTCGAAAAAAATAATTTTGCCTATTGACTTTAGCGTAGTAATGTAGTAATATATTACCACATTAAATCAAACGGAGGGCAAAATGCTGAAGATACGGCAAAGCTCCTCCTCCGTCGGGCGACATCGCAATGCCGGTTAGAAAAAGACAACGCAAAACGATGATAAAAAACGGAGGAAATTAAAAATGAAAAAAACATTTACAATAATAATATCAATAATTTTGGTTTTGAGCATGGCTGCGTGCTCAAAATCGGAAGGAAAAAGCGACCTCGATTATGTAATGGAAAAAGGTGTGCTCGTGGTTGGGGTAACAGAATTTGAACCCATGGATTATCTGGACAAAAACGGTGAATGGGTCGGTTTTGATGCGGACCTTGCGGCGGCGTTTGCCGAAAGCCTCGGAATAAAAGCTGAATTTGTAAAAATCGAATGGGCTAACAAAAGCATGGAGCTTTCCGGAAAGACCGTTGACTGCATATGGAACGGAATGACCTTAAACGACGAGGTAAAAGCGACAATGGAGTGCTCAAACGCCTATTGCGGAAATGCTCAGATCGTGATTTTGCCGGCGGAAAAGGCAGAGCAATACAAAACCGCCGAGGATATGAAGGAGCTTGTTTTTGCGGTGGAAAACGGTTCCGCCGGGCAAAAGGCGGCGGAGGAAGCAGGCTTTGAGTTTACGCCGGTGCTCTCTCAGTCGGATGCGCTTATGGAGGTCGCCTCCGGAACAAGCGACGCCGCAATCATAGATTCCCTTATGGCTGCGGCGATGGTTGGAGAGGGAACCGGGTATCCAAGCCTTACATATACAATATCCCTTACAACCGAGGAATACGGAGTCGGTTTCCGAAAGGGAAGCGGTCTTGCGGAAAAGCTGAACGATTTTTTCAAAAAAGCGTATGAGGACGGAAGCCTTTTGAGCATGGCAAAAAAATACGGAATGCAGGCTGCGATTATCGAACAATAATTTTAAGCACAACGGGCACGGCGAAACAGAGCCGTGCTCAAAATTGCTTTTTTGGGGAGAATATAATGACAAATTTTGCGGAACAGTTCCCGGTGGTATTCGGCGTATTGAATGAGGGGTTTATAAAAACCCTTGCGCTTTTTGCGGTAACCCTTATCGGTGCGTTGCCTCTTGGGCTTTTGGTATATTTCGGAGAGGCTAATTCTTGGGCACCTTTTGCTTCGTTGGCAAAAAAAATCTTTGTAAAAGGCAGCAAAAACCGCTTTGCGGCATGGCTTGCGGGGTTTTGCCCAATCGCCGCCGCAGTAAAATTCATAATATGGGTGGTTAGGGGAACGCCGCTTATGCTCCAACTTCTTGTAATATATTATTTTCCCGGGCTTGTTTGGGATAACCCGATTTGGGGCAGCGGTGCCGAGGGGCGTTTTCTTGCTTCCGCCGCCGCATTTGTATTCAACTATGCCTGCTATTTTGCGGAAATTTACCGCGGTGGGATACAAAGCGTGCCAAAGGGACAAACGGAGGCGGGGCAGGTGCTCGGAATGACAAAAAGTCAGATTTTTTTCAAAATCACCCTTTTGCAGACGGTAAAGCACATTCTTCCGCCAATTTCCAACGAAATAATCACTCTTGTTAAGGACACCTCGCTCTCCCGTGTTGTGGCTTTGCAGGAGATAATATGGATGGGCGAGGCGTTTCTCAAGGGCTCAAGAGGAATTGCCGGAGCCATATGGCCGCTTTTCTTTACGGGGATATATTACCTTGCGTTTTCCGGTGTGCTCACAGCAATTCTTAACCGGGCGGAACGCCGTCTTGACTTTTTCAGAGCATAAAGGAGATAAAAAATGAGCGTGCTTGAAATAAAAAATCTTCGGAAAAGCTTTGACGGGCAGGAGGTTCTCAAAGGCATTGACATTACTCTTGAAAAAGGCGATGTTCTTGCAATTATCGGACCCTCAGGCAACGGAAAAACAACTCTTCTGCGGTGCATAAATTTCCTTGAAACGCCGGATGGCGGAAGCATCAGCGTAAACGGAGAAAAAATTTTTGACGGAGAGGGCACAGCCGGAACGGAAGCGGAAATTCGCAAAAAAAGACTGCATTTTGGAATGGTATTTCAAAATTTTAATCTTTTTCCTCAGTATACTGCGCTCGAAAATGTTGCTCTTTCAAAAGAGCTTTTAGAAAGAGAAAGGCAGGGGCGCAGAGCCGACCGCCGAAAGATAAGAGCTGCCGCCGAGGCGGAGGCAAGGGAGCTTCTTGAAAGAGTGGGGCTTTCGGACAAGGCGGGGTTTTATCCGCACCAGCTTTCCGGCGGTCAGCAGCAGCGGGTTGCCATTGCAAGGGCACTTGCCCTTCGACCGGATGTGCTTTGCTTTGACGAACCGACCTCTGCTCTTGACCCGGAGCTTACCGGCGAGGTTTTGCGGGTGATAAAGTCACTTGAGGATGCAAAAACAACAATGATAATCGTGACCCACGAGATGTCTTTTGCACGGGAAGCAGCCACGAGGGTTATGTTTATGGAGGACGGCGGCGTGCTTGAGGAGGGAACGCCGAAGGAGATTTTTGAAAATCCCAAGAACCGCCGTGTTGCAGAATTTATAAATAGATAAAGAGGCGTATATGCGGCTTTGCGCATATACGCCTCTTGTTAAAACTCGTTTTCGTGCTCAAGAAAAAGCCTGCGGTAGGCAAGTACGCCGGAAAGCTCCGTCCATTTGCGCCGTGCGGGGGGGATGGAATCCAAATCGTAGATTTTTTCGGCGGCGGAACAAGCAAAAAAAGGTAGGTGTGCGCCTTGCCGTACACCTACTTTTAATATCAAAACTCGTTTTCGTGCTCAAGAAAAAGCCTGCGGTAGGCAAGTACGCCGGAAAGCTCCGTCCATTTGCGCCGTGCGGGGGGGATGGAATCCAAATCGTAGATTTTTTCGGCGGCGGAACAAGCAAAAAAAGGTAGGTGTGCGCCTTGCCGTACACCTACTTTTAATATCAAAACTCGTTTTCGTGCTCAAGAAAAAGCCTGCGGTAGGCAAGTACGCCGGAAAGCTCCGTCCACTTGCGCCGTGCGGGCGGGATGGAATCCAAATCGTAGATTTTTGCGCCGGGCAGTGCAAGTAAAAACGGCGAATGGGTGGAGATGATAAGCTGACAACGGAAAAAGCGCACAGATTCCTCAAGAAACTCGGCAAGCTTTTGCTGATTTTCCGGCGAAAGGCTGTTTTCCGGCTCGTCAAGCAGATAAAGCGCATTTTCACGCACAGCATTTGTGAAAAAGGCAAGCGCGCTTTCGCCGTTGGAATTTTCCTTTATATTGCCGCCGAGGGTTTTGCGCACAAATTGAGAAACGGTGTTGCGGCGAACGCTGTTTTGCAGCTTTAGGTGCTCATAATCCTCCATGGTTTTGAAGGAATATTTTTTAAGCTTTTCTCTACGGTATTCCTCAAAAAGCTCCTCTCTGCGGCGGTCGATTCCGTCGTTCATACACCGAAGGTCAAGCAGAAAATCAAAAACATCGTCGCTTGTAACAATGCGGCTTTCCTTTGGGATCCTTCTCCCGTCGGATGAACAAAGCTCCACATAGTCATCGAAGAACGGGCTTTTGTTGAACGGAACGCCCCGGCGGATACAAAGCTTTTCCGCAATGACATTAAGTATGGTGCTTTTACCGCTTCCGTTCCCGCCGTAGAATATTGTTATCGGCTCAAACTCAAAACAGGGAAGATTTCTGTATGTAAACACGCCAAAAGGATAATAGTCGTTATAGCAGGTCATTTTTCCGCCGTAGCACTCCTCTTGTCCGGGCGAGGGAAAGAAAAATTTTTCGAGAAACATATAAAACACCTCTTTATATATTTTTTTATTTTAACATTGTAATCTGTACTTTACAATAAAAAATATTATATACCAACGCATAGAAATGCTTATGTTAGCCGTAAAAATGAAAGAAATCCGTCAAGCTGCACAAAAATACGAAGTAATTTTTATGCACAATGACGGTATAAATTTGCTTTCCGAAAGTTTTTTAATAGTGCCGAAATTTCGGCATATTGCACTATGCGGGGGCTTTGAGTTTATGCATTATGACGAAAAACAGAAAAAGAGCCGGGTTAGGACTTTATATTTATTTTACAAACAGCAGTCTTTGAGCATAAAAATTATCTAAAATCAACAAAAAATATTACAAGTTTTTTACAAAGCGGTAAAAGCCAAAAAATTGATTTTACAAAGAAAAAATACTATAATTATAGCAATGAAGCAAAAGCTTCATATTTTACAATGATTCTATTTTCAAGGATCAAGGAGGAAACATTATGAAAAAGCTTCTCGCTGTAATGCTTGCGGCAATTATGGTTCTCGGTCTTGCCGCCTGCGGCCCTACCCAGACCGGTATTGACACCAAGGATCTCGAAATCCACGAAGAAGTAACCGGCAAAGTTGTTATCTATACCTCTATGTATCAGGATATCATCGAGGCTCTTCAGGTAACTCTTGACACCGTATTCCCGAACTGCGACATCGAGTTCTTCCAGGGCGGCACCGGCACTATCCAGTCCAAAGTCACCAGCGAACTTGAAGGCGGAAAACTCGGCTGCGACATCCTTATGGTTGCAGAGCCTTCCTACGCTCTTGAGCTTAAAGAGATGGGCATTCTCCATGCCTATAAATCTCCCGAAGCAGCAAGCCTTGCTTTTGACTATGACCCCGACGGCACTTGGTACCCTGTTCGTATCTCCAACATGGTTCTTGCATACAACCCCGACAAATATGCAAAAGAAGATGTTGCACAGTCCCTCAAGGATTTTGCCTATGATGAAAACCTCAAAGGCATGATCTCCATGTCCAACCCCCTTACCTCCGGCACCGCTCTTGCATCCATCGTTGCTCTCAGCAGCACCTATGGCTATGAGTATTTCGATGCGCTTTCCGCACAGGAAGTTATGATCGAATCCGGCTCCGTTGCTCTTACCAAGCTTGAAACCGGCGAGTGCAAAGAGATTATGATTCTTGAAGAATCCGTACTTAAGAAGAGAGAAGAAGAGCAGTCCAAGATAGAGTGCATCTATCCTACCGACGGCACCATCGTATGCCCTTCTCCTATCATGACTATTAATGACGATATGAGCGCAAACGCAAACTCCGCGGCTTGCGAAGTTATCACCGACTGGTTCCTTTCCGAAGTTGGTCAGTCCGCTATCGTAAAGGGCTGGATGCATTCCGTTCGTTCCGATTATCCGGAGCCTCCGTATGATGCAATCCCCACCAAGGACATCATTGCCAACACCATGAGCATTGACTGGGAGTTCTGCTACAAGAACCGTTCCGAAGTTCGTACCGCTTTTGAAGAAAGAGTTAAAATGCCCGAAGGCTGATAGCTTTTAATAAAAACGGATATGCTTTTATAGGCATTAAAAAAACAAGCGAAAGGACGCCTTTTGGCGTCCTTTCGCCCTTGCACTTTACAGAATTAAAAAACTTTTCAGCGGAGCCGACTTTTTTCAGGGGGTGTGACGCTGGAAGCTCAATTCCCTAAAAAAGGAGCGGTGTGTCATGGCAAACACCGGTACTGCTGCAGTGCCTGCGCCGAAAAAGAAATTCTATTTTGACGCAAAGTGGATAATTATTTCCGCAATAATCCTTTTTCTTGTAGTATTCGAGGTATTCCCTCTGCTTTACCTCGTATACCGTGCATTTTTTCCGGCAGGGAGCTTTTCTCTCGAGGCTTTTGAAAGAGTATATACATATAAGCTTAACTGGACGGCTTTGCGCAACACTATTGTTACCGCAAGCGCATCCATGGTGCTCGGCGTAATCATCGCTTTTCCGCTTGCATGGCTTATCGGGCGCACCAACCTTCATTTCAAAAAATTCTTTAGGACGCTTTTTGTTATGACCTATATGGTGCCGCCGTATGTCGGCGCAATGGCATGGCTGCGTCTTTTGAATCCGACAGTAGGTACCCTTAACCAGTTCCTTGCGAACATATTCCACCTTTCCGAAATGCCGTTTAACATTTACAGTGTCGGCGGACTTATCTGGGTACTTACCACATTCTATTACCCCTATGCATTTATAACAATTTCCCGTGCAATGGAAAAAATGGACCCCTCACTTGAGGAAGCGTCCAAAATTTCCGGAGCGTCGCCGCTTAAAACCGTGGCGACGATTACCTTGCCTATGATGATGCCTTCAATCGTTGCGGCTGCGCTGCTCGTTTTTGTTTCGGCGGCGTCCTGCTACGGAATACCCTCCATTATCGGCGCACCGGGCAATATAGATACGGTTACAACCCGTATTATCGACTTCGTATATCTCGGCTCCAGCGAAGGACTTTCCGATGCCACAACCCTTGCGGTTTTCCTTATGCTTGTGGCGAACATTATCCTTTATCTTTCCACCTTTGTTGTGGGTCGTAAACAATATATCACCGTTTCGGGCAAATCCACCCGTCCGAACATCGTTGACCTTGGCAAATGGCGTATTCCCGTAACGGCCCTTGTAATTATCTTTGCAATAATCGTTGTAGGAATTCCCTTTGCAACGGTATTTGCCACCTCCTTTACCACAAATATGGGCAAGGGGCTTTTTGAAGCAGGCAACTTTACCACAAAATATTGGCAGGTCATCTTTACAAGACAGCAGATTTTCAACTCTGCGAAGAACTCCCTTATATCCGCTTCCGTTGCGGCAACGGCGGGTATAGTTATTTCCTGTGTTATGGCATATCTTCTTACCAGAACAAGAGCAAAAGGTCGCCATATTCCGGACTTCCTCATCACCCTTGGTTCCGGAACGCCGAGTATCGTTATCGCTCTTGGTCTTGTTATGACTATGAACGGAAAGTTCTTCATCAATATCTATAACACCCTGTTCATCATGATAGTTGCTTATATGATCAAGTACCTTATGATGGGTATGCGTACCATAGTTTCTGCAATGACTCAGATTCATGAATCCCTCGAGGAGGCGGCGCAGATTTCCGGCGCAAGCTGGGTGCGCAGGTTTAAGGATGTTACCATTCCGCTTATTGCGCCTTCGGTTGTTGCAGGCTGGTTTCTCATCTTTATGCCCTGCTTCTATGAGCTTACCATGTCAACACTGCTCTATTCGACGGATACAAAGACCATAGGCTTTGAGCTGTATCAGTACCAGACCTATCATAGCCAACAGACGGCTTCCGCAATGGCTTCCGCAATTTTGATTTTCGTAGTTGCGGTAAACTGGCTGCTTAATAAAGTGACCAAGGGCAAGTTCTCAATTTGATGAAGGGAGAATGAAAAATGGCAACGATTAAAATAGATAAAGTAAGAAAATGCTTCGGCAATGTTGAAGTTCTTAAAGAATTTAACCAGGTTTTTGAGGACAAGGAGTTTGTAACCCTGCTTGGACCCTCCGGCTGCGGAAAGACCACAATGCTGCGTATGCTTGCGGGTTTTGAAAAACCCACAAGCGGCACAATTACCATCGACGATAAGGTCGTATCCTCCGACAAGACCTTTGTTCCGCCGGAAAAAAGAGATATCGGAATGGTGTTCCAAAGCTATGCCGTATGGCCGCATATGACGGTTTTTGAGAACATTGCATATCCGCTGAAAATCAAAAAAATGCCTAAGGACGAGATAAAGAAAAAGGTTGACGCAATTATGGAGATCGTTCACCTCAGCCAGTACGCCGACAGAATTCCCTCCCAGCTTTCCGGCGGTCAGCAGCAGCGTGTTGCTCTCGGTCGTGCGCTTGTTGCGGAGCCGAATCTTCTTCTTCTCGACGAGCCGCTTTCCAACCTTGATGCAAAGCTCCGTGAGAGCATGAGATTTGAAATTAAGGCTATCCAGAGAAAGCTTGGCATAAGTGTTGTTTATGTAACTCACGACCAGGTTGAAGCAATGACCATGTCCGACAGAGTTATTGTTATAAACGATGGTATTATTCAGCAGGTAGGTCCTCCTATGGAGATTTACCGCAAACCGGCAAACCAGTTTGTTGCGGCTTTCGTCGGCAAAATCGACTTTATTAAAGGCGAAGCGGCGGACGGAAAAATCAACATTACAGGTACGGATCAATACCTTGATTACGATGGCGAGCTTACCGGCAAGGTTGTTGTGGCAATTCGCCCGGAAAGCATTCATCTTTGCAAGCAGGGAGGAAAGCTCCACGGCATACTTGATAACAAAACCTTTATGGGCGATGTTAATGACTGCTATGTTCGTCTTCCTAACGGTAAGGGAGTCCGTGTAATAGCCCCGCCGGAAACTTTTGACGAGCACGAGATTGGTGAGCATATTGAAATTGATTTCGACACCTTCCATGTTTATGAGGACGACGGAACCGACGCCGCAACCAAAATTGTGACTTGATTTTTGCTCCGCATTCAAACAAAATAAATTACGGCTCCCCGATAATAGGGGAGCTGTTTTCTTTATCAAGCAAAAAACCAAAAAGGCTGCGGGAACGATTTGTGAGCACGGAGCCTCGCCCAAAAAATATGTTTTGAGCACGGTGTCCGTGCTCAAAACAAAAACAAAGCAAAACGGCATTTCTGTTACAGAAATGCCGTTTTGCTTTGTTTAATCCGAAAAAAATTATTCCTTTGCCTCGTCTGTCATACTGCGCAGTACGGTAAAAAGCTCCTCATAACGGTCGAGCATTGCATCAAAACGCTTTGTGTGCTTTGTAATGCCGTCAGCCTCGTATTTATCTCGAACATCTTTCCATTCCTTTGGGTACTTTGCGGTAATCTCCGCAAGCAGGTCATAAAATCCGTCCGGGTCAAGATGGCGGCTTTTTGCCGTTTTCTCCGCAGGAAGAATATAGCTGACAATTAAATCGTCAACCTTGCGTTTGGCGGTAAGAAGCGCAGCTTCCTCCTCCTCACGGTTTTCAAGCAGGGTTTCGAGCACCTCTGCATTCTCCATTTTTTCGTTAGCTATGTACATACGCATTTTATCCGCAAGCTTCGGAATGGGTATCATATGACGCTCCTCCTTTTTCAATCAATGCCCGCCATGATATAGGCGCATTTATAAACATCTCCGCAGCCGAGAGTAATTACAAGATCGCCGGGCTTTGCATGGGACATGGTGTAGTCCGCCATTTCCTCAAATGTATTGAACCAAACACTGCCGGGAATTTTATCGGCAAGGTCCTTTGTATAAACATTATAAGTGTTCTTTTCACGGCTCCCCATAATTTCGCTCATTACAACATGGTCGGCAACGGAAAGAGCGGTTACAAAGTCATCCATCAAAAGGACGGTTCTGGAATAGGTGAAGGGCTGGAACACAGCCCAAACCTCGTTAAAATCCATTTCCTTTGCAGCCCTAAGCGTTGCGGCAATCTCGGTAGGGTGGTGGGCATAATCATCGGCAATGGTAACGCCGCCAACCTCGCCGAGAATTTCAAAACGGCGTCCCGCACCGGGGAATTTGTCGATATGAAGAGCCATTTCCTCCGGGTCCATGCCGAGATAGAGGCAAACGGCGGCGCAAGCCATGGAATTGAGTATATTGTGCTTTCCGGGAATGGAAAGGCGGATTTCGCACACCTTTTCACCCTTGTGCATAAGGGTATAGCCGGATTTTGCTCCGCCAAGAAAACGAACATCGGCGGCGTAATAATCGTTCTTGTCGCTCCAGCCAAAGGTTATGATTTCTTTATCAAGTCCCTCAACTGCTTTCATTGTATTGGCGTCGTCGCCGTTTACAATAACGGGACCGGTGCTGTTGGAGGCAAATTTGCGAAAGGACTTTATTGAATTTTCGATTGTGCCGAAATAATCAAGGTGGTCGTTGTCTATATTAAGGATTACGGAAATGTCGTTTGAAAGCTTGAGGAAAGTATCCACAAATTCACAAGCCTCCACAACAAAAATATCACTTTTTCCGGCTCTGCCGCTTCCGCCAAGGGCTTTTACCTTGCCGCCGATAAAGGCACTTGGGTCAAAGCCGCCTTCAAGCAGGGTCTGGGCTATCATTCCGCTTGTAGTGGTTTTTCCGTGTGTTCCGGCAACGCAGACCGCCTTTGAATATCTGCGGGTAAGCAAGCCGAGCATATCGCTTCGTTCAAGGCAGGGAACGCCGGAGGCTTTTGCGGCAATAAGCTCCGGGTTATCCGCCATAATCGCCGCAGTATAAACTATAAGGTCTGCGCCCTCGATGTTTTCCGCCGCCTGTCCAAAGGTGACGGGAATACCCATTTTGCGCTCGATTTTTGTGGTTTCCGTTTCGTTGTTGTCGGAGCCGGTTATATAAAATCCCTCAGAATGGAGAATTTGAACCATGGGGAACATTCCGCTTCCGCCGATACCGATAAAATGAATGTGCTTTCTGGTTTTCAAAAGGTTTTCATCAATAGTCATAAACAAATCGCTTCCTTTTGTATTCGGGCTTTGCCCATATATAATTATATTATACGGCAAAACCGCAAAAAAAGGAATATCTATTTTTGCATTTGATGAATATTTCACGGAATTTTGCCAAAAATCCTTTCAGAAACATTTGGAAGGAGCAGCATATGAACATCACGGATATAAAAATCAGAAGGACATACGACAGCGAGCGTCTGCGTGCGCTTGTTTCCGTCACAGTGGACGGCGACCTTGCCGTGCACGACTTAAAGGTTATTTCCGGACCGGAGCGTCTTTTTGTTGCAATGCCAAGCCGCAAGGACGAAAGCGGGGTTTTTCGGGATATAGTACACCCCATAAGTCCTGCGGCAAGAGAGCAGCTTGAGAGTGCGGTCCTTGCCGCATATGAGGAATATCTTGCACAGCAGCAAGCCGAAAATGAATTTGAAGGCTGAATTTTACGGGCAAAGATTAAAAAAGCTCCAAAGGTTTTTGACCTTTGGAGCTTTTTTCGCTTATGTCAGTATCTCATCATAATTGCGACCCAGCCGCCGTGCTCAAGGCGTTTTTCGGTAACAAAACCCGCCTTATGGCAGGCGTCTTCTACCTCATCGGCACGGGTATCAATAATCCCGGATATAATAAATGTGCCGCCCTTTATAAGATAATTTTTAACCGTGTTCAAAAGACGGATTATAACATCGGCAACAATATTTGCGGTTACGATTTCAAACTTTCCGTGGACCTTATCCGTAAGGTCGCCGCAGACAAACTCCGCTTTATCGGAAACACCGTTAAGCTCGGCGTTCTCGTTGGCAACCTTTACAGCAACAGGGTCAATATCCACTCCAAGGGCACCGGGAGCCCCGAGAAGCACTCCTCCGACGGAAAGAATACCGCTGCCGGTACCGACATCAAGAATGCGGCTTTGGGGCGTTACGCAGTCCTCGAGAAGCTCCAAGCAAAGACGAGTCGTATCATGGGTGCCGGTGCCGAATGCCATGCCGGGGTCAAGACTCATAACGACCTCGCCGTCCTTCGGCTCATATTCCTCCCAAGAGGGGGTAACAATAAGGCGTTTGCCTATATGTTGGGTATGATAGAACTGTTTCCAGTTATTTGCCCAGTCCTCTTCGTTTACACCGACAATGCTTGTTTCGTGCTCAATCCCCTCGGAGTCAAGCCGCTCGTCAAGAAAAGCCGCAGCCTCTGCGGCTGCCTGCTCCTGCTTGATGTAAACATGAATCAGCGAATGAGCACGGTCACGCTCCAAAAGCTCCTGTTCAATAAGGTCAACATGGGCGATATTCCATACCTCCTGCTCTATATCGCTGTAATCCTCGATATAAATTCCCATATCCGCAGCCATTGTGCAGATTGCGGCAGCACGCTCGGTATCCTCGGTATTTACTTTTACGGTAAGCTCGTTCCAGGTTTCCATTAGTTATCTCCCTTAAAGGCGTCTTTTATTTTGTCGAAGAAGCTTTTGCGCTTTTGATAGTTTCTGTCGCCGGTGGAACGGTCGAATTCCCGCACCATTTCCTTTTGTGAGGAAGAAAGGTTTGTGGGGACCTCAACGGTCACACGCACATACTCATCTCCTCTGCCTTTTCCGTTAACATAGGGGATACCTTTGTTGCGAAGGCGGAAGGTTGTACCGGGCTGTGTGCCCTCCGGCACGGTATAGGACACCTTGCCGTCCACTGTCGGAACAACTATGTCGTCGCCAAGCACTGCCTGCGCATAGGTTATCGGAATATCGACCCAAACATCAAAGTTGTCACGGCGGAAGATGGAATCCTCCAAAACGGTAACGGTTATGTTCAAATCGCCGGCAGGACCGCCGTTTACACCGTCATCACCTTGTCCGCGAACAACAAAGGTTTGCCCGTCGTCAATTCCGGCAGGGATATTTACGGAGATTTTTTTATTGTGGCGAACTCTGCCCATGCCGTTGCAGCTCTTGCAGGGGTCGTTGATAATTTTGCCCTTTCCGCCGCAGCGGGTGCAGGGCTTTACCGTTTGAATAACGCCGAAGGGACTGCGCTGCTGAACACGCACCTGACCGCTGCCGCCGCAATCGGGGCAGGTTTCCGGGCTTGTGCCGGGTTTTGCGCCGGTTCCGCCGCAGGCAGAGCAGCGTTCAAGCCGCTGTATGGGTATCTCTTTTTGGCAGCCCTTGACCGCTTCCATAAATGTAATCTGGATATGAACTCTTGTATCGTTGCCCCTAACGGGTCCGTTCGGGTTGCGGGTTTTTGTGGAGCCGCCAAAGCCGAATCCGCCAAAGATGTCGCCGAAAATGTCGCCAAAATCGCCGAAATCGCCGTGGTCATACTGCTGATAACGGGCATACCCGCCCTGACCGCCGCCATAGGACGGATCTACGCCTGCATGACCGAATTGGTCATAGCGGGCACGCTTTTCTTTATCGGAAAGGATTTCGTAGGCTTCGCCTACCTCCTTAAATTTTGCTTCCGCAGTGGCGTCACCGGGGTTAAGATCCGGGTGATACTGCTTTGCAAGCTTGCGGTAAGCTTTTTTTATTTCCTCGTCGGTTGCGGTTTTTGCAACGCCGAGCACCTCGTAATAATCACGCTTTTCCGCCAAAATCTCACCTTATTTCTTCTTATCATATACCAATTTCTGCGCAGAGGCAGCTTGCCCCTGCGCAGAAAGCCGTTTTTTATGCTGTGCGGCAAAGCGGTTTTTTAATTGTCGTTTACCTCACGATAGTCGGCGTCTACATAGCCGTCGCCGTTTGCGCCGTTTGCGGAATGATTATCGCAGCTGCCGCAGTTTCCGTCGCAGCCGGGCTGTGCACCTGCTTCACCCTGCGGTGCGCTTTGCTGATAAACCTTTGCGGAAACCTCATAGAACTTCTGCTCAAGGTCTTTCTGCTTTGCGGTGATGTCATCAACGCTTGTGCCTTTAAGAGCCTCTTTAAGTGCGTCAATCTTGCTCTGGAGGGCGGATTTGTCGTCTGCGGAGAGTTTATCGCCAAGGTCGGTAATAGTCTTTTCGGACTGATATACCATCTGGTCTGCGGCGTTTCTTGCGTCGATTTCTTCACGGTGCTTTTTGTCCTCTGCGGCATACTGTTCTGCTTCTTTAACAGCTTTTTCAACATCCTCCTTGCTCATATTGGTGGAGCTGGTGATGGTGATATGCTGTTCCTTGCCGGTGCCGAGATCCTTTGCGCTTACATGGACGATACCGTTTGCATCTATATCAAAGGTAACTTCGATTTGCGGAATACCTCTGGGTGCGGGCATAATGCCGTCGAGGTGGAACATACCAAGGGTCTTGTTGTCCTTTGCCATTTCACGCTCGCCCTGGAGAACATGAATCTCAACGGAGGTCTGACCGTCCGCTGCGGTGGAGAATACCTGAGATTTCTTTGCGGGTATAGTGGTGTTTCTGTCGATTATCTTGGTGAAAACGCCGCCGAGAGTTTCAAGACCGAGGGAAAGGGGAGTTACATCAAGAAGAACAAGTCCTTTTACTTCGCCGGTAAGAACGCCGCCCTGAATTGCTGCGCCGATTGCAACACATTCATCGGGGTTGATGCCTTTGAAGGGCTCTTTACCGGTGATGTTCTTTACTGCTTCCTGAACGGCAGGAATACGGGAAGAACCGCCGACGAGAAGTATCTTATCAAGATCGCTTGCTTTAAGACCTGCGTCGGAGAGTGCCTGGCGAACGGGTCCCATAGTTGCTTCAACAAGGTCTGCGGTCAGCTCGTTAAATTTTGCTCTTGTGATGTTGCAGTCGAGGTGCTTAGGACCGGTGGAATCTGCGGTAATGAAAGGAAGGTTTACATTGGTCTGGGTCATGCCGGAAAGGTCGATTTTTGCTTTTTCGGCAGCCTCTTTAAGTCTTTGCATAGCCATCTTGTCGCTGCGAAGGTCAATGCCGGTTTCGCCCTTAAACTGGTCGGCAAGGTAATTGATAAGTCTGTCATCAAAGTCATCGCCGCCGAGGTGGTTGTTACCGGCGGTTGCAAGAACCTCCTGAATACCGTCGCCCATTTCGATGATGGAAACATCGAAGGTGCCGCCGCCGAGGTCATATACCATGATCTTCTGGTCGTCCTCTTTATCAACGCCGTAGGCGAGGGCTGCCGCAGTAGGCTCGTTGATGATACGCTTTACTTCAAGACCTGCGATTTTGCCTGCGTCCTTGGTTGCCTGACGCTGTGCGTCGGTAAAGTATGCCGGAACGGTGATAACCGCCTGGCTTACGGTTTCGCCGAGGTAAGCTTCGGCATCGGATTTAAGCTTTTGAAGGATCATTGCGGAAATTTCCTGAGGAGTATAGCCTTTTCCGTCGATGGTGACTTTATAATCGCTGCCCATTTTACGCTTAATAGAGGTAATGGTTCTTTCGGGGTTGGTTACAGCCTGGCGTTTTGCCGCCTGACCGACAATACGCTCGCCGGTTTTGGAAAAACCGACAACGGAAGGAGTTGTGCGTGCGCCTTCGGGATTAGGAATAACAACGGGTTCGCCTGCTTCCATAACGGCAACGCAGGAGTTTGTAGTACCAAGGTCAATACCAATAATTTTAGACATATATTTTTCCTCCAATATTAAAAAGATAAGATTAACAATTTATATAAATGCTTTCGCATTTTTATCAGTTTGCTACAACAACCATTGAAAACCGAATTACCTTGTCGCCAAGGGTGTATCCCTTGCGGTAAACATCGGTGATTACATTTTCGCCGTATGCCGGGTTGTCAATATGCATTACGGCGTTGTGGAATTTCGGGTCAAATTGCTCGCCAAGAGCGGGGATTTCTTTGATTCCGAGGGAATCAAACGCCTCTTTTACGGAAGTACCGATAAGGTCGATTCCTTTTTTGTATTGCTCGTCGGGACATTCGTAATTTGCCGCACGGTCAAAGCTGTCCAAAATCGGCAAAAGCTTTGTTACGGTATCGGAGGTTGCGTTTGCATAAACGGCATCCTTTTCTCTCTGGCTGCGCTTGCGGAAGTTATCATATTCCGCAAGGGTTCGGATATAGCGGTCATTAAGCTCTGCCATATCCTTTTTCAGCTTTTCAAGCTCTTCTTCAAGAGGATTTTCTTCGGGAAGAACTTCTTCCTTTGGTGCTTCTTTGGTTTCGGCTGCTTCTTTGACCTCTTCGGTCTGCTCCATAGGAGCCGTCTTCTTTTCTTTTTCCATTATTCATCACCCGTTTTCTGTTGATATGTCATTGAAAGCAGTGTGCCAAGCTTTTTTGCAAAGTATTCAAGATGAGGTATTAGTTTTGAATAATCCATTCTAACCGGTCCGATAAGCCCGATTGTTCCGCAGTCGTTTTCTCCTATTGAGAAGCGTGCCACCAAAAGTGAGCTGCCCGAAAGCTGGGAAAGGCTGTTTTCCTTTCCGATAAACACCGTTACGCCGGAGGGATTTTTGCCGAGCACCGAGCTGAGTTCATCTCTTTTTGAAAGAAGCTTCATAATCTCAAGTGCCCTGTCGGAATATTCGTTGTAGATAAGCAGCTTTTCCTGCCCGCCAAGGTAATACTGACCGTCATAGACCTCTCGGCAAAGCTCATATATGCCCACAATAAGAGGGTTGAATACTTCGGAATATTCTCCGAGCTGTACGGCGACGGCCGTTACATATTCGGTGCTTATATCCCGAAGAGTGTGCCCGGAAAATCTGTCGTTTGCGAATTTTTTGAAAAAATCAGCAATTCCGGCGTTCACCCGGAACGAAAGGCGGCAAACCTTGCTTTTTACAACTCCGTTGGAGGCAATGACCAAAAGCACAACGGTGCTTTTGTCCGCCGGAACAATGTCGATGTGCTCAACAGTAACATGGTTCGGGGTGGTTGTCATTGCGACGGTGGCGCAGCCGGTGTATTCGGCAAGTGCCTCTGCGGAATCCTGCAAAAGCCTATCCGGGTCTGGGTCGCCGACATTGAATAAGGCGTCAATGCCGTCCCGCTCCTCCGGTGTAAGGGGCTTTTCCTTCATAAGCCGGTCGATGTAAATTCGATAGCCGAGGTGGGAAGGAATTCTTCCGGCGGAGGTGTGGGGCTGTTCCAAAAGCCCCATGGAGAAAAGGGAAGCCATCTCGTTTCTCACAGTTGCGGGAGAAACTCCGATGCCCGGCATTTCCGAAAGGGCTTTTGAACCAACGGGCTCGCCGGTTCGGATATAGGTTTCCACAATGGCGGAAAGAATTTTCATCTTTCGGTCGTCAAACCGCATGGCGAACACCCCCGTTCTTTTTATTTCGGTATTTAGCACTCATACCTCTCGAGTGCCAACATCTATATTATATCCCTTTTTTGAACCTTGTCAATAGTGTTTAAGAAAAATTCATACTTTTTTATTTTTCCGTTCGCAAAAGGCAAAGAAAAGCATTTTTATATGTATTTATTGATAAAAAAATCCCTGTGCTTGTTTTAAGCATGGGGATTTTTTACGAATAGACAGCACCTCGGTCAGGCTTTCTTGGAAAGTCTGTCCGATGCAATATACAAAGGAATTGCCGCAGCTTGGGTAAGTACGGAAACGGCAACCATTGCGGGAATACTTATGTCATACAGTACGCCGAGAAGCCAGCTTCCGAGGAACCAGAATGCACCAAAGGAACATTCGAAAATTCCATAGCCTGTGGCTCGGCTGCTTTTCGGCACCATTTTTGTAACGGCGGCTTTAAGAATTGATTCCTGCGCACCCATTCCGATTCCCCAAAGAGCGATTCCGAAGAGCACGGCTCCGACGGAGCCGCCTCCGAAAACAAAAATCGCAAAAGGAGCGGAAAGGACGGTTGACCAAGCAAGTGCCTTAACCCCGCTTTTGTCGTACATTATTCCGAAAATAAGCGCAGCCACGGCGTCAACAAGCATCGCACCGGCATACAGCAGAGGAAGAGTTCCGCTGTTTACAATGGAGCTTGTTTCCGCAAGATGTGCGCCGATACCCGCATAGGTTCTGGAAATGTGCATTATAATAAGCGAATAATCAATAAACCCAAATGCAAAAAGGCTTATTCCGGCGATGTAGAGAACAAATTCCTTTTTCATCTTAAAAGGAATATATTCCTTTTCCTCCGGCTCAAATTGTTCCGGGTTTGGGAACTTGCGTTTTGTAAAAAGAAGCAGAGCGACGGTTATTCCGCCGGGGATTGCCAATACGGCAAAGCATTTTGAATATATTTCAAAGGTTGTGCCGTCGGTTTTGAAGAGCATAACAAGATAAAGCAAAACAGGACCGAGGAATGCTCCTATTTGGTCAAGGACCTCCTGTATGCCAAAGCTTTTTCCGACGCCCTCTTGGGAGGCGGCGAAGGAGAGTATCGTATCCTTAGCGGGCTTTTTTATTGCCTTACCCATACGCTGGACTAAAAGAAGCCCGCAGGCTGCAACCCAGCCGTGCTCGCCGACCAATGCAAGAGCCGGTACTGCAAGAACATCGACAATATATCCAAAAACGGTCATTCCCCAGTAGTTTTTTGTTTTATCGGTAATTTTTCCGAAAACATAGCGCATGGAGTAGCCGATAAGCTCGCCAAGACCGGAAACAAAGCCGATTGTCCCGGCGGAGGCACCAAGCAGTGAGAGATATGCCCCTCTTATACTGGAGGCACCCTCATGAGTCATATCGGAAAAAAGGCTTACAATTCCGAAAAGGATGATAAACAGCATAGCCCGGGAGATTTTTTTCTTATTGCTCATTATTATCGCCTTCTTTGATGATTTTGTTCATATTTGGGAACCCGGCTTTGCTTTCTTCCTTACAGCGGTGATAAAGAATGTCCAAAAGGCGGGCAAATTCCGCCTGCTCCGAAGAAGAAAGCGGTTGCAAAAGCCAATCATAAAAGCCCGATTCTATATGAGCTTTTGAATTTTTGAGATTTTCCGCTTTCTCCGTTGCAAAAAGCAGCTTGCTGCGCCCGTCGGTGGGATTTTCCTTGCGTATAAGATAACCCTTTGCCTCAAGGTTAGCCGTTTGCCTTGCAACTGCGCCTTTATCAAGCCCGGTTATCTCGCAAACCCTTGCCTGGGATATTCCGGGGTTTTTGCGGATGGCATGGATTACATCAAATTCGCCGGAGCCGATTCCCTCCGCCATAAGGGTACGGACGGTAAACTTGCTTACCTCTCTTGCGATTTTTGTGATTTGTCTTTTTGTTGCGTCCATTAAAAAAACGCCTCCGATAAAAAAAGTTGCGGTATCAACCAATTTCAAAACCGATGATACATCAACCCTTTTTCAAATGTCAAGCCCAATTTTCCTTATATGTGCAAAAAAATTGCGCCTTTGGCGCAATCGCCGCTATAATACTGTTGTAAATGCTATATAAATATGATAAAATAACTGTATATGCAAACCGACAAAACCCTTTTTAGGAGGAAAATATATCGCCATGGATTACGAAAAACTTGCAAATCTGCTTTTCCCCGATGTTACGGAAACTCCCGATGATATGGAAAAACGCTACCCGCCGAGGAATCTTCCGGAGGGAGCAAAGGTTACCCGTATGGCACCAAGCCCAACCGGCTTTATGCACCTCGGCAACCTCTTCGGCGCAATTACGGACGAACGCCTTGCCCACCAAAGCGGAGGCATTTTTATGCTCCGTATTGAAGATACCGATAAGAAGAGAGAGGTCGAGGGCGGAGTTGAAACCATAATCTCCGTTTTCAAAAAATTCGGACTGAATTTTGACGAGGGCGCACTTGCCGACGGAGAAATCGGAAATTACGGCCCCTATCGCCAAAGACAAAGAGCCGACATATATCATGTGTTTGCAAAAAAGCTTGTTTCCGAAGGGAAAGCCTATCCCTGCTTCTGCACGGAGGAGGAGCTTTCCGCCATGCGTGAGCAGCAGGAGGCAAAGGGCGTAAACCCCGGCTATTACGGCGAATGGGCTGCTTGGCGCAACCGCTCAATGGAGGAAATTGAGGCTGCCATTGCCGAGGGAAAAACATGGGTCCTCCGCTTCCGCAGCGAGGGCGACCCGGAAAAATATATCCACCTCAACGACCTTGTAAAAGGCAAAATCGATATGCCGGAAAACGACCAGGATATTGTTTTGCTCAAATCCGACGGTATACCCACCTATCATTTTGCTCATGTTGTGGACGACCACCTTATGCGCACCACTCATGTTGTCCGCGGCGAGGAATGGCTTGCAACATGGCCCGTTCATGTTCAGCTTTTTGCTGCTCTTGGTTGGAAGATGCCGAAATATATCCATACAGCCCAGCTTATGAAGATGGACGGCGGCAGCAAGCGCAAGCTCTCAAAGCGCAAGGACCCGGAGCTTGCATTGGATTTCTACTTTGCCGAAGGCTATCCCGTCCCTTCCGTAATCGAATATCTGCTTACTCTGCTGAATTCCAACTTTGAGGAATGGCGTATTGCAAATCCGAAGGAGCCGTATTCAAATTTTAAGTTCACAACAAATAAAATGAGCGTTTCCGGCTCCCTTTTCGATTTGGACAAGCTGCGTGATGTTTCAAAGGATGTTGTGTCCATGCTTTCCACCGAGGAGGTTTGGAGTTATCTTACCGATTGGGCGGAAAAATATGACCGGGATTTCTATATGATTCTTGCCGCAGAGCCGGAATATGCAAAATCCATAATTTCTATCGGAAGAGGTATTCCAAAACCGAGAAAGGATATTGCCGTTTGGAGCGAGATGAAGGACTATATGGCTTTCTTCTATGATGAGCTTTTTGTTCCGGGAAGCGAGTATCCGCAAAACATGAGCACCGAAGATATAAAAGCCGTGCTCAAAAAATATAAGGACATCTATAACGAAAACGACGACCAAACCGCATGGTTCGGCAAAATAAAAGACCTTTCCGTAGAGCTTGGCTATGCTGCGTCACCAAAGGAATATAAACAAAACCCGGACGCATTTAAGGGTCATGTCGGCGATGTTTCCGCCGTTATAAGAATGGCGGTTACCGGAAGAGTAAACAGCCCGGATATGTTCGCAGTAATGAGCGTTATGGGCAAAAACAAGGTTATAAGCAGAATTGAAAAAGCCCTTGCGGCACTTTGATTTTGGAGGAACACTATGCCAGAAGAAATTTCCAACTTTATACACGACATAATTGATAAGGACCTTGCAGAGGGCGTTAATACGGAGGTTCATACCCGTTTTCCGCCCGAGCCGAACGGCTATCTTCATATAGGTTCAGCAAAAGCCATTTGGATAAACGCCTATACCGCAGAAAAATACCACGGAAAATTTAATCTTCGTTATGACGACACAAACCCCGCAAGGGAGGACGACGAATATGTTCAGAGCATTCTGCAGGATATTCGCTGGCTTGGTTTTGAGCCTAACGGCGGAATTTTCTATGGTTCCGACTATTTTGATAAGTGCTATGAGTTTGCGGAAAAGCTGATTTTGGACGGAAAAGCATATGTTGACGACCTTTCTCGTGAGGAGATGCAGGAATATCGGGGAAACGACGCAGGCAAGCCGAGCCGCCCCAGTCCTTACCGTGACAGAAGTGTTGAAGAAAACCTTGACCTTTTCCGCAGAATGAGAGCGGGCGAATTTGAGGATGGCGCAAAGACCCTTCGAGCAAAAATCGACCTTGCAAGCCCCAATATGAATATGCGTGACCCCGCAATCTATCGCATAAAGCATGTTTCTCATCACCGCCAGGGCGATAAATGGTGCATTTATCCTCTTTATGACTTTGCCCACCCGATTCAGGACGCTCTTGAAGGAATAACATATTCCTGCTGCTCGATCGAATTTGCAGACCACCGCCCGCTTTATGATTGGGTAGTTGAAAATGTGGGCTTTACAAATCCCCGTCCGCATCAGTATGAGTTTGCACGCCTTAATGTGACCCATACCGTCATGAGCAAGCGTTATCTCCGTATGCTTGTGGAAACCGGCGTTGTTGACGGCTGGGACGACCCGAGAATGCCTACTCTTTCCGGTATGAGAAGAAGGGGATATACCCCCTCTTCCATAATAGAGTTTATCAAAACTGCGGGTGTTTCAAAAGCATATTCCATCGTTGATGTGGAGCTTCTTGAGCACTGCATCCGAGATGAGCTTAACCGTACCGCCCAAAGAAGAATGGCGGTAATCGACCCGGTTAAAGTGGTCGTGCTCAATTATCCGGAGGACAAAACCGAGTATTTTGAGGTCGCAAACAATGTCAACGATCCGGAGGCCGGCACACGCAAGGTTGAGTTCAGCCGAGAGCTGTATATAGAGAGAGAGGATTTTGCCGCAGATCCGCCGCCAAAATTCTTCCGTATGAAGCCGGAGGGCGAGGTTCGCCTTATGGGCGCATATATCGTAAAATGCGTTGGGTACGAAACCGACGAAAGCGGAAAGGTAACGGAGATTGCCGTGACCGCCGACCTTGAAACAGGTAACGCAATGCCCGCCGACGGAAGAAAAATAAAAGGCACTATCCATTGGGTAAGCGCAAAAAGCGCAGTTACCGCCGATGTTCGTATGTACGGACGCCTGTTCAGCGAAGAGAATATGGTAACTCTTCCGGAAGGAAAGGATTACAACGACTTCCTCGACCCTGATTCCGTAAAAGAATACAAGGGCGCAAAGCTGGAGGCAAGCCTTGGCGAAGCGGGCGAGGACGAGCGTTTTCAGTTTGTTCGCAGCGGATATTTTATTAAGGACAGCAAGAACCCCGGCGTTTGGAATAATATCGTAAACCTCAAGGACAGCTGGGCAAAACAGAAGTGATTTTTACTTCGGTGAATATAGACGAAAAAAAGGCGTTCCAAAAAAGAAACGCCTTTTTGTATGTAAAGCAATGTTGCTTTACATACAGCTCATGGAAAACGCAATGCCCGCCGCAAGGCGTTTTTCCGGATTTTCAAAATGTCCGCCGGGATTAAGCTCAAATTTCACATTTGCACCTCGGCTGCGGAACAGCTCGGCGGCAGCCCTCGTGCAATCTTCTACCGTAGCCATACGGGGATTTTTTGTTTTGCTTTCTCTGTCGCCGACGGAAAAATAGAACCGCATCGGCGTGCGGCAAAAATCGGCGGATTTTGCAAAGTCGATGAAGCCGTCGTACCAAAGCGACCCGGAAACTGAAGCACCGGAGAAAAAAGCGGCGGTTTTGTAAAAGGCATATGCAGAAAAAAGCCCGGCGAGGGAATAACCCGCAATTATTCTTTTACAATTTGTAATATTAAATTTATTTTCGACAAAAGGTATTATATTTTCAACAAGATTTTTCAAAAAATCGTTTGCGCCGCCGTAAAAATCCTCTCCGCCTCGAAAAACTTTTTTTGCCGCCCAAGGAGATAAATCTCTGTTCCAATCGGCTGCAACGCAGATAAGCGCAGGCTTTGGAGCGGACAAAAGCTCAAAAAGACGCTCTCCGTCTTCGCCGGGAAGCACCGTCCATACGGAAAATTCAGGGGGATTTTCCGGCAGAAATACTGTTGCGGAAAAACCGTGCTCTTCAATTTTTTGCATAATATATCTCCTTTGCGAAAAAAGCTGTGTTTATTTTTTCAGCAGGTTTTTTCCGATTACAACAATTCCGGCGAGTATTTCGCTAACCGAAATCCCCATAAGAATACCGGAAATAAAGTCCTTGACATCCGTGCCTCCGAGGGTGGCGGATATAGCACTGCAGGCAATTCCAAAAACAATAAGAAGAACTCCCTTATGCAAAACATTCTGCCGTTCAAGCTCTTGAGTGCGGCGCAAAAGGTCAAGTATGTGCTCGTCGTCATAACCCCGAAGGCTGTCCTCCGCTGCGTCCTCGCCGTCCATAAGCTCCGCAAGGGTTACGGAGAGAGCGGCGCAAAGCTGCTGAACTACGCTGTAATCCGGCATACATTTTCCGTTTTCCCATTTTGAAATTGTTTTGTTGGATACGCCGATTTGCTCCGCAAGCTGTTCCTGAGTAAGATTTTTTTCCTTGCGCTTGTGCGCAATATAGTTTCCGATAGCGGTTTGGTTCATTTTTGTGCCTCCTGTTTTCTTTGATGGCTCGATTATACCGCATTTTTATAAGCGAATACATCCCCCGACAGTATAATTTTGGCGGAAATAAGCAGATTTCTTTGCGAAGAAGCCGTTTTCAGCCGAGAAGCGGCGTTCCTCAAAAATGAGAGGAACGCCGCTTTTTTTATATTCTATTCCGCAGTAACAATATCGGAGGTTTTTGCACGGGTAAGACGGATTAAATCCTCCGGCGCAAGTTCGATTTGCCTTCCGATTTTGCCTGCGCTTACCGTAACGGTTTTGAGCACGAGCACGGATTCGTCAATAACTGTGGGAAATGCTTTTTTCATGCCGAGAGGAGAGCACCCGCCGTGTATATATCCCGTAAGGGGCAAAAGCTCGGATTGCTTTATCATCTCTATGCTTTTTTCTCCGGCGGCTTTTGCCGCTTTTTTTAGGTCAAGGCTGCCCGTTCCCGGTACGACAAAGACAAAATAGCCGCCTTTTGCGCCACGGGTAACAAGGGTCTTAAAAACCTCCTCCGGCGATTTTCCAAGCCGCATTGCGGCGGTTTTTACATCAAGAGAATCTCCTTCGCCGACAGAAAAGGCATGAGGAATATATTCCACCTTTGCTTTATCCAAAAGACGCATTACATTTGTTTTTTCATCGGAGCTTTTCACTGTGCTCAAACCTCCGTCATATCAAAATGCTCGCCGATAAAGGTGGAATAACCGAGATTTACGGCGTGCTCAACATCGTCCATGGAGCGTACCGTCCATGCAACAAGGCGTGCGCCGTAAAAGCGGCACATGGAAAGCCCAAGGCTTTTATCCGTAAAGCGATAGGAGATAAAATCCGGCTTTGCGATAAAGTTCGACATAAGGTTTGCAAGAGCCGTGTACATAAGCCGGTTTTGTTTGCCCTTCATCTCTTTGAAGTCGCAGCTTAAAAATCCCCTGATAAGCTCGGGGTGGTTTTCTCTGAACCAGCGCAGCACAAACGGGTTAAAGCTTACAACAACGATTTGACCGTCGTAGTTTTCAATAAGGTCATAGACCTTTTTGAGAAATTCTTCGTCGATTTCCGTGGAGTCCGTTTTAACCTCGCAGTAAATCGGAACTCCGGCGCAAGCCTCAAGAGCCTCCGTAAAGGTGGGTATGCGCTCTTCCGTACCAAGCAGGGAAAGAGCCTTCAGCTCATCAAGGGTAAGGTCACGGACATTGCGCCCGTCGCCGCAGACCCTTTGCAGAGTTTCGTCGTGAAAAACAACAACCTCGCCGTCCTTCGTCGGGCGAACATCAAGCTCGACGGCAAGCTCTTTTTCCGAACAAAGGCGGAATGCCGCAAGGCTGTTTTCCGGTACGACTTCGTTGTCGTAACAGCCGCGGTGGCAGTACACCGCAGGCAAATCAAACCAACGAAACTTGCCCGGAGTTGTCATAAAGACAAAAACGCAGGCGCAGAGCAGGAAAAGTATGATTAAAATCAGCAAAATTGCTGTAACGGCGTCGTTCATCAGTCGTCACCCGCCGGAGCAAGTGCCTCCAGCTTATCCTGCGGCTTTACGGGTTTGCTGTCGCCGTGCTTTACATTAAGCAGCATCAGGAAAGAAATACCCATTGCGCAAAGTGCATAGGGGAAGAGAACGGCATAACTCTTGAATACTTTTTCAATAAGAAAGCCCGCAAGCATAGGGGTAACTATCTGCGCCGCCATGGAAGCGGTGTAATAGTAACCTGTATATTTTCCTATATCGCTGCCCTTGCTCATCTCCCAAATTATCGGGAAGGTGTTTACGATTACGCAGGCATAGCCAAAGCCGATTATTACGAAAAACGGAATCATAAACAAGCCTGCGCTGCGGATAAAGGACATAACCAGGAAGCAGAACGCCATAACGCCAAGACCGAGGGTTATTGCTTTTTTTCTGCCAAGCTTTGTGGCGATTGCGCCGGAGGGAATATATGCAATAACGGAAGCAACGGTGGCAACCATAAGATAACTTGCAAAGTCGCCGCCTTTTGTGCCGAGATAGTTTGTCATATAAAGGCTGAAGAAGGTAGTTACGGCGTTATAGCCGACAAAGAAGAATGCAACGCAAAGAAGCATAAAGATAAGGCTCTTTAGAATGTCTTTTGGCATTTTTTTGCCTTTGGAAAGCTCCTCGTTAAGCTCCTCCTCGGTGCTTTCATAGCCACCGGTAGCTTCCATCTCCGCAACAAGCTTGTTTTCACGGATCGTCAGCACAAGAATAACAACGGCTGCCACCATTATTGCGGCTACAATGGCGAAAATCGGGAAATAATCCGGCTTGCCCTCCTTTGGAACGAGAAAAGCGATAAGCCCAAGGGAGATAACTGCGCCAAGCGCACCCATAAGATTGATTACGGCGTTGCCTTTGCTGCGCAAGGGTTTCGGCGTAACATCCGGCATAAGAGAAACCGCCGGAGAACGGTAGGTGGCCATGGAGAACAGCGTTACGCCAAGGCAAAGAGCAAAGCCAAGGAGATTTTTTGTTCTGTCAAACACGGGCAAAAGCAGCATAAAGCAAACTGCGGCTACGGTCCCCAAAATTATATATGGGGTCCGCTTTCCGAGCTTTGTATGAGTATTGTCGGAAAGATGACCGAACAGCGGAAGCATAAACAGAGCAAGAATATTATCTATCGCCATAACTCTGCCGGTGGCTGCTTCGCCGATTTCGAAGGTATTGCGCAAAATAAGCGGAATTATGCTGTCGTACATCTGCCAAAAGGCGGAGATTGAAAGAAATGCAAATCCGACAAGAAGAGTGCGCTTATAATTAAGTTTCATCGGAGTATCCCCCTCTTAAAAAATATCAGTCAACATCTTCAATAATTTCTTCCGGCGGCTGGTCAAGAATATCCGGGTGGCGGAAGATATTATCAAGATATTTGAATGCGCTTGCATAATAATGACCGTCGGTTATACGCTCGTCGGTTACAACGGTAAAATCCACATATTTGTGTTTTTCAACGCTTCCGTCCTTTTGCAGCTCAAGCTCCGTTCGCTTTGCACCAAAGGTAACAAAAACCGGGCAGGTACCGAAATTGTAGAGATGGTGGTAGATTGGCGGAATACCGAGGGAGCCGAGGTTTGATACAAATACGCTGCAATGGAAGGGCGATGCACTGTGAACCGTTTTGGGCAAAAATCCAAAGTAGTCCATAAAGGTAAGCAGCGATACGACAAAGCGGAACAGAAGACCGGGAAGATAATTCATAAATCTTGCAACACGGTCAAAATGGTTGGAATCGCCCTTCCTGCGGGCAACTTCAATAGCTTCGTCAACTGCTTTATAGACATCGTCGGCAGTGGCATTCGGCTGAAGAGTAACCTTGATTGCGGATTCCTGAGCATTAAGGTCGAGGGATTTTTTTACCATCATGCTAAAGGTTATACCGTCGGCATGATAAATTCGCTGACCGGCAACAAAGCGGTTAAGACCGGGCTTTTGAGAAATCATTCTGACATATGCGGCAAATACTACATGCAGAAATCCAAATCCGGAAAGCCCGTCTTCACGGCGTTTTTTGCGTATGTAGTTTTCGATGCGTCCCATTTCTACGGAGGACTTAAAAAGGTTTTGAGAATCGTTCCTTGTTTTCATAATAAAAGGAACGACATAAGACATCGGCGACAAGGAGCGGACACGATAGCCATCATAACGGTCGCCGAGGCGTTTTTTCCTCTTGTTCATAAAAAATTCCTTTCTGCGTTTTCGCATATTATTGATATTATTATAACAAATAACAGGCAGCAGCGCAAGAAAAACGCCAAAATTATGAGGAAAACAAAGCAAAAACGCCCCATGCTCAAACAGACAGAATGAGCACGGAGCGTTTTTGCTTTGTTGTATAATGAAAAGGAGAGGTTATTTTCCGTATACGGAGGGAGATTTTTGAGTAACGGTTTTTGCGCTTGCGCCGCCGACATTAACGGAAGGACTTCCGTAATATTCAAGGCCGCCTGCGCCGTTAATATTAGCTTCAAGCTTTTCTGTGCAGGAAATTTCGGCGTTGCCCGCCCCGTTGACGGTTACAAAGGCTTCCTTGCAGATAAACTCCTTGGCGTCAAGCTCGCCTGCACCGTTAAATACGGCGGAAAGCTTGTTTGCCGTGCCGGAAATATCAAAATCAGCAGCACCGATTACCGTAATATCAAGAGTATCAATATCAATTCCGGTCATTTCGGCGTCAACGCCGCCGGTTATATCAAGAGTAAGGCTGTCTTTTGCGCAGCCCTCCACAAAAAGCTCGATTCCGCCGGTAATTCTTATGCTGTCGCAATTTGCATAAACAACAGCCTCAAAGTCGCTTGTGCGGAACTGGGTCGCCTTTTCTGCGGAAAGGCGAATTTCGCCGTCCTCGGCGGCTGCATAAAAGCCGTAATCATCAAGGTCGCTTTGATATTTGAGCACAACGCAGTTTTTATCGGAGGGAATAATTTTGATATAGGCTTCGCCGTCATCTTTGAAAGAGAAGGACAGACCGTCGAGCACCACAGAGGTTATTTCCTTTCCGTCGGCGGGATAAACGGTCTTTTCCGTAACTTCGCCGGAGAGGCTTACAATGCGCCCCGTAATTTTTTCGGGGTCAACATTGTCGATTATTTTATGAACGCCGTTGCGTAAGCCGTCAACAACGGCGGAGCAGCTGCTCATAGTAAGAATTATTGTCAGAGCGGCAAGTACCGCCAAAAATTTTTTCATAAAAACGCCCTTTCATTTGTTTTTGGATTTTCTGCCTGCCGTTCCGTGAATAATAAGAATCAGGGCGGCAAGAGCAGCACCGGCAATGATAATTTTTTTCATATACGCCTCCGTCAAATAAGATTAAGCTTTTTGCGAAGTATCGCGCTGTCTATAAAGAAAAGAGCTGCCGCAATTACAAAGACGACAAGGCAGGCAACGCCCATAACAATGTAGATGAATGCGTCCTCCGGAAGCGTATCGAGAAATGCAAATGTCCTGCTGAGCCATGCGGCAAGAGAAATATCGCTAAGACGGCTTGCCAAAGCCCATACGGAAAGAACCGAACCGACCTGGAGCACAGCCTGAATACCGATGTATGCGCCCGCAGAGGCAAGAAAACGGTGGGAGTTAAACATCTGTCCTATGCACATACAAAGATAGTAGAACAGAAAACTTGCCGCAAGGCAGCCTACAATAAACAAGAAAACCAGCAAAAGCTCCGGAATGTTTTTAATGCTAAAAGAGGAGAACATGGAAATAAAGGGGTTGTCGCTCATACGAAGACCCATGGCGGGGGTAATGGTCAACATTCCGAGTATTCCGCTTCCCAAAAACCAAACGATGGAGGGAATAAGCTTTGCAAGAATGTTTTCCTCAACGCTTACCGGCAGGGTAAACATAAGATATCCCTCGGTTCCGAGGAGATTTTTATAGAAGCGGATTATAATCACCAAAAATGTTGTTATCGCAAGCCCCAATGCCAAAAGCATATACACGCTTGAAAGGCTGAAGGTGGCAAAGGTGGAATATGCGCTGTGAAATCTGTTTGAGATAAGCCCGATTGCATAATTCATTCCGGAAATAAGCACAAGCACCGCATATATCGGCAAGAAATAAATAGCCGTTGCCCTAAATTCATACTTTATCAGTTTGCCGAGCATCTGAATACCTCCCTAAATACTCCGTCAAGAGATTTTCCGCTTTGTTCACGGATTCTGTCGCAGTTATCGTAAATTGAAATTTCGCCTTCTTTAAGGAAAATCGCTTCGTCAAGAACATTTTCTATGTCACTGATGAGGTGGGTGGAGATTATAACGGCGGCGTTTTCGTCATAGCTGCCGATTATCGTGTTGATGATATATTCTCTTGCCGCCGGGTCAACGCCGCCGATAGGCTCATCAAGAAGGTAAAGGTCGGCTTTGCGGCTCATAACAAGGATAAGCTGGATTTTCTCCTGATTGCCTTTTGAGAGGGCTTTCAGCCTTGTTTCCTCATTTATGCCAAGGTCCGCAATAAGCTTATGGGCACGCCCTGCGTCGAAATTTGAATAAAAGTCGCTGAACATTTCAACAAGCTCCCGAACCTTCATCCATTCGTTAAGATAGCATTTATCGGGAAGATAGGCGACCGAAAGCTTGCTTTCGACCCCGATAGGCTTTCCGTTTATGCGAATTTCGCCCGCATCCGGCTGGATAAGCCCGGCGATAAGCTTGATAAGCGTTGTTTTTCCGCTTCCGTTAGGACCCAAAAGACCAATTATCTTTCCTCTGTATATTGAAAGATTGATGCATTTAAGCGCAGTTTTGCTTCCAAAAGTTTTTGAAAGCCCCCTTGCTTCAAAAACGACCGGATTTTGTTCCAAAAAAATCACTCCTTTAACTCATTAGCCATAGAAATGGCGTCCTCTGCGGAATATCCAAGCTCCGCCATAGAGGAAAAGAATTCTTTCACATTTGTTTTTGCAAGCTCTTCCTTTGCTTTTCGGATAAGCTCAAGATTATTTGTTACAAACCTGCCGGTGGTGCGTTCCGAAAAAATAAGTCCGCCGGCTTCAAGAGCGGAAAGCGCACGCTGCATGGTGTTTGGGTTGACGGCGGCTTGCGCCGCAAAATCCCGCACCGAAGGCAGCTTCATTCCCGGGGCGTATTCGCCCTTTATAATTCTATTGGAAATTTCGCTTACAAGCTGAATGTGTATTGGCTTTTCACTGGTAAATTCCCAGCCCACCGTATCACCGCCTTTGTGTTTTGTATTACTGTATTAAGCAACTAATACAGTAATACAAAACCTCCAATTTGTCAATGCTTTTTTCAAAAAAACTTTTTGCTTTTTTGAAAAAAACGAAAAAGCGGCAAAAAAATATCCCGCACACGGCGGGATATTTTTCTAAAAAAGAAATAGGAAAGAGAAGGAAAATAATGAAAATGAAGTGTAAGTATATAATAGGGGATATTTATGAATTTCAAACGGTCATTTTATAAACAAATTGTAAAATCACAGCACCTTTTGACAATTTGTAAAGTTTATAAGCGCATTTTGCAAAAAATAAGCATATTATATTTTATATACAATTATATCAAGGCTGTGAGGCAAAAAAACACAACACAAAAGCCCTTCCGAAAAAAGGGAAGGGCTTTTGTGTTGTGACCGGAAAATAAGCCGGGTTCTGTAATGACGGCAATCTATCTTCGCTGCCGGTCGCCCGTGCAGCTTAAAAAATGCCACCTTTGCGAAGAGCGTCGGGCAGACGCTTTTGCCTTCTGTACGGTGTTGCTCCGGATAGGGTTTACAGGCTTTCTGCGTTACCGCAGAAAGCGGTGAGCTCTTACCTCGCCTTTCCACCCTTACCGCAAAAAATGCGGCGGTATATCTCTGTTGCACTTTCCCTGGGGTCGCCCCCGGCTGCCGTTAGCAGTTATCCTTGCCCTTGGAGCCCGGACTTTCCTCGCACCGTTCCTTTCGGAAATCGGTCCGCTGCCGTCCTTTCCGCTCACAGTCACATATTATAAACCAAAAGCTTTGCTCTGTCAAATTGACAGAGCATTCATCAAAAAAATATTTTTTGAATTTTTTGAAATTAAATCTTGCATTTTTGAAAGAAAAGGCATATAATAGACAGCGTTGATTGAACAATATTGAATTTTGAAAAAAATAATATTGTATTTCCATTAAAATCGGAGGTAATTTTTTATGTCATTCAAAAGCGAATATCTTGAAAAAGTGTATAAAACATTGGAAAAGAGAAATCCCAATCAAAAAGAATTCCTCCAGGCAGTGAGCGAGGTATTTTCCTCCCTTGAGCCGGTGGTGGAAAAACACCCGGAAATTGAGCAAAACGCAATTATGGAACGCCTTACGGAGCCGGAGCGTTTTGTACAGTTCCGTGTAGCGTGGGTTGATGATTCCGGAAGGGTGCAGGTAAACCGCGGCTACCGTGCTCAGTTCAATTCCGCAATAGGTCCGTATAAAGGCGGTCTTCGCTTTCATCCCTCCGTCAACGAATCCGTAATAAAGTTTCTTGGATTTGAGCAGACCTTTAAGAACAGCCTTACCGGGCTGCCTATGGGCGGCGCAAAGGGCGGAAGCGATTTTGACCCTCACGGCAAATCCGATATGGAGATTATGCGCTTTTGCCAAAGCTTTATGACGGAGCTTTACCGCCATATCGGACCGGATACCGATGTTCCGGCGGGGGATATAGGCGTAGGCGGAAGAGAAGTTGGCTATTTGTTCGGTCAATATAAGCGTATTCGCAACGAGTTTACGGGTACGCTTACCGGAAAAGGGCTTTCCTTTGGCGGAAGCCTTGCCCGTTCCGAAGCGACGGGCTACGGTTTGTGCTATTTTACAAAAGAAGTTCTTGCCTCAAAGGGGGAAACCTTTGAAGGAAAGCGCGTCCTTATTTCAGGCTCGGGCAATGTCGCTGTCTACGCCTGCAAGAAGGCTGCGGAGCTTGGTGCAAAGGTTGTCGGAATGAGCAACAGCGGCGGATATATTATCGACGAAGCCGGCATCAAACCCGAAGTCGTGGAGGAGATTTATCTTCGCCACGGACGCATAGAAGAATATGTAAAACAGATTTCCACAGCAAGATTTGTTGAAGGTCCGCGCAATATGTGGTTTGATGTAAAAGCCGATGTGGTTCTCCCCTGTGCTACTCAGAATGAAATTGACGGGGAAGCCGCAAGAGCCATCGTAAAAAATGGAGCAAAGGTTGTTTGCGAGGGCGCAAATATGCCGGATACTCCCGAGGCAATTCGTGTGTATAAAGAATTCGGCGTGCTCTATGCGCCGGGAAAAGCCTCTAATGCGGGCGGCGTAGCGGTAAGCGGACTTGAGATGAGCCAGAACAGCGCACGCCTTAGTTGGAGTTTTGAAAAGGTGGACTCCATGCTTGAGGAGATTATGAAATCAATCTATAAAAATTGCGTAGAGGCTTCCGCAAAGTATGGGTTCGGCTATGACCTTGAGGCGGGCGCAAATATTGCCGGATTTGAAAAGGTGTGCGACGCAATGCTTGCCCAGGGAATTTACTGATTTTCGAAAAAAATTTGCCGAAGTGAATATTTTTCTCTTTGGCGGCGCAAAATATTTTTGCAAGATATTTTTCCCCTTTATCTGCCGTTCTTCTGTGGCATCATATAAGAGAACGGCAGGAAGATGTTTCCTCTCCCAAAAATAATTTAGACAAAAAAGCCCGGCTATCCGGGCTTTTTTGTTTTTTGTAAAAAAGGTTTGCGATTGAGGAAAAGAAAAAAACAGCTGAACGGGACTGTTTTTTCTTTTTCAAAGGCTTGAATTATAAAAAAATTCCGGCGCAGCTTTAGCGTTAATAAAAAAATTTAGCCTTATATGCAACTTAGGTGCGGATATAGGGCAAATTTGTGCAGTATATACAAAAAGTTCACTGTTTTTTAGGCATATCGCCGAAGCGATTTTCTTGCAAAAATTTGTTTAATGGTGTAAAATGTCATTGTTGTGTCGGTAATGGTACTGCTTTTTTCAGTCCTTGCCGGGCGGCGAAAAACAGGAAAGAGGGGTGCCAAGAAAATGACGGAAACAATGACAGAATACTGGGTTATCGAAAATCACAAAGATGGCGAGGTGATGTTCGGAATCACGGGAAAAAACATTCTTACCAAAGAAACTTTTGAGATTGGATTCATAGGAAGCGACCGTAAGTTGGTTGATAGACTTGCGGAAAAGCTGAATCGTAATGATGTTTCGCTTTCTCACTTCTACGATGTTGTAAGGGACTTTGTGTACGAAAATTCTGTTCTTGTGCTGGATCCGCAGCCTTAACTCCGTTTTTACGAAAAGACCGCAGAGAAAAGAGAGAAGAAAAAAGGAAACAGGCGTTTTCCAAAGAGGAAAACGCCTGTTTCCTTTTATATTTTCTTTACCCGTTTTATTACTATTGAGGCTGCAATTCCGATAAGCACGCCGGTCACGGTGCCCGTTACGGCAAGCACCGGCAGATAGTAGGCAATTTGCTTTGCACCAAGCAGGATAATTGCCATAATTATCTGACCGGCATTGTGCATAACTCCGCCGGCTATGCTTACGCCGATTACGGAAAATTTTCCGCTCTTTTTAAGTATAAACATAACAAAAAGGGAAAGAGCGGCACCCGCAAGGCTGTATGCCATCATCATAATATTACCGAAAAGCAGTGAAACAAGAAAAACCCGAATCAGCGAAACGGCGCATGCCGAAGCGAAATCTGCCCTATAGAGGAGAAAAATTATTACGATATTCGCAAGGCCCATTTTAATCCCCGGAACGGCAAAATTAAGCGGAAAAAGGCTTTCGATATAGGACATTATCATAGCAAGGGCAACACAAAGCCCAAGCAGTGCAACTTTTTTCACTTTCATGAAACTATATCAACCTCCCGGTTTCCGCCGACAATTTCAATTACGGTTTTATTTGGCAGGCAGGTGATTGCTTCGCCGGTTTTGCTTATTGCATGCTGATTTACGCAGATTTTGTCCGGGCAGGAAGCTTCCGTTATGTCCGCTTTACCGTCTTTTATAAGAAGGCGGTTAAAACCGCCGTTTTCACTTTTAAGAAGGATTTCTCTGTCCTCGGAAAGAAGGTAGCGGGCGGTTTCCGTTCCGTTTACGATAACGGCGGCGTATTGCCCCTCCGTCTTTGTAAGGGAAGTGAATGCCCAAAAGCCGCCCGCAATCAGGAGTACGGCGGCAGCAAGCAAAATATCATTCCTCAGCTTTTTGTCCTTAAATATATTACTCATTATTATATAGTACCTGCGGCGGATTTCCGCCGTCCTTTCCGCAGTCGTGGGCTTTTCCGATGCTGCGAGAAACCTCGCAGCATCGGAAAAGCCCATACCTCGTGTTCAAAAAACATCCGTGCTCAAAACCGTGCTCAAAAAAGCGGCGGTTCGTGCTCAAAAACGGCACGCCGCATTGCGGCGTGCCGTTTTGCGCAGTAATGGGAAAGCTTATGCCTTCTTCATCTCGAGGCAACCGACAGGGCAGCCATCGACGCAGGCACCGCAGCCTATGCACTTATCATAATCGACAACAGCAAGATTGTCAACAACGGTAATTGCTTCTGCGGGGCAGTTTTTCTGGCATTTCATACAACCTATGCAGCCGTTTTTACATTCCTTGCGGACAACTGCGCCTTTTTCATGGTTGGAGCAGGTAACGACAGCTTTTTCGTCCTCTGCGGGAACAAGAGAAATTATGCGATTGGGGCAAGCCTTTACGCACATTTCGCAGGCTACGCATTTTCTCGGGTCGATATGAGCAATGCCGTTTTCGATGCAGATTGCATCGTATTGGCAGACGCTTGCGCAATCGCCGCAGCCAAGGCAGCCCATGGTGCATGCGCCTTTTCCGCCGTAAAGCATTTTTGCTGCCGCACAGGACTCAAGACCGTAATAAATCTCTTTCTGAGCATTGTTGAAGCAATCTCCGTGGCAGTGAACAAAAGCTACCATAGGCTTGCTTTCGGCAGCCTCAACGCCGAGGACGGCGGCGACATTTTGCGCAACGGACGCTCCGCCGGGGCGGCAGAGGTTTGCGGGAATGGAGGAATCCTCCGCAACGGCTTTTGCATAAGCGTCGCAGCCGGAATATCCGCATGCGCCGCAGTTTGCGCCGGGCAGGCAGTCACGCACGGCGACTTCTTTTTCGTTTACCTTCACACTCATAAAGGTGGAGGCAAGAGAAATGAGAAGAGAAGCGATAAGACCGATTCCCGCAACGAGAAGTACGGCATTGATTATTGCTTGAGTCATTTTTATTACCTCCTTTTATTATGCAAAGAGCTTTTCGATAACTCCGCCAAAGCCATAGAACGCAAGGGAAACAATGGATGCGGAAACAAGGGTTATCGGAATACCGGCAAAGCTCTTAGGCGGAAGAGCCTCTTCGAGTCTGCTTCTTACGCCGGCGAAAATAACCATTGCAAGGAGGAAACCGAGTCCGCAGCCAAGGGAGCTTACCATGGATTCAAGGAAGCCGTATTGATCCTTGATGTTGTTTATTGTAACGCCGAGAACTGCGCAGTTTGTTGTGATAAGAGGAAGATATACGCCCAAAGATTTATAAAGAGAGGGGATATGCTTCTTCAAAACAATTTCAACAAACTGAACAAGAGCGGCAATAACAAGGATAAATACGATTGTCTGGAGATAGCCAAGACCGTTGGGGTCGAGCACATAGGTCTGGATAGGCCATGTTGCGGCGGTGGAAACAAGCATTACAAAAATAACCGCAAGCCCCATGCCGGTTGCCTGGTCAACCTTTTTGGAAACGCCGAGGAACGGGCAGATTCCGAGGAACTTGTTAAGAACATAGTTGTTGACCAAAACGGAGGACAAAAGAATTATCAAAAGGGTTTTAAGCATTGTTTGCTTCCTCCTTTACTTCAGCGTCGCAGGAGGCTTTTCTGCAGGCGGCGGCGTTGGGGCAGCCCTCGCAGGAGAAGCTCTTCTTAACAGGTGCTTTGCCGCTCGTAAGCTTGTTCATAAGGGCAATCATAATGCCGAAGGTGAAAAAGCCGCCGGGGGACTGTGTAAGCACGGGGATGGTGTAATCTTTAAGGAATGCAATCTCGTTTCCTGCCCAGGAACCGTTTCCGAGAACCTCGCGGAAGGTTGCCATAAGAAGCAGGGCAAGAGTAAAGCCAAGTCCCATTCCAAGTCCGTCAAGAGCGGAATCAAAAACATTGTTTTTGCGGGCAAACATCTCGGCTCTTCCAAGGATTATGCAGTTTACAACGATAAGAGCAAGATAAATGCCAAGCATATTGTAAAGGTCGGGCAGATATGCTTCCATAAGCATTTGAACAACGGTTACAAAGCCTGCGATAACAACTATATAGCAGGGAATACGGACTTTATCCGGAATTGCTTTGCGCAAAGCGGAAATTACGATGTTGGAGCAGAAAAGCACGGCAGTGGCGGCGATTCCCATGGCAAAAGCGGAAACAACGCTGCCGGTTGTGGCAAGGGTGGGGCAGGTGCCGAGAAGAAGCACAAGCACCGGGTTTTCTTTGATTATGCCGTTAAGCAAAATTGAAGCCTTGTTCTTCATAAAATCATGCCGCCTCCTTTATGTGATTAAATACCTCGAATGCGGAACGGTGAGCAACCGCAACGGCGTGGGAGGTGATGGTTGCGCCGGTAACAAGGGTCATATCGTCGGAATATGTATCTTCGGTAAGACCGATGAACTGCTCTCTGTAAGCGGCTTCGTCGGTAAGCTGATGGTCGGAGTAATATTCGCCGTGGACAATAAGCTCGGAAAGAGTATTGAAGCGGATAATCTCGCCGTTTGCATTGATGATATGGCGCATACTCATAACTTCATCGTTATAGCCGAGAGGATGAGTGAGAATTACATATTGAACCTCTTCGCCGACGGTTGCCTTAAATGCGGCAACAACGGCACCGAAAGAACCGGTGGATTCAACAGGAGTAAGCTCAACCTCAACGCCGTCCTCAAAGGCACGCATAGCGGTTGTCTGGTCGGCTTCAAGATTTTCGACGGCAGGAGCAACAAAGGAAGCCTTAACGGCGGCAACTGCGTCGGCGGAAGCTTCGGTAACATCATTGCCCTCAAGGTCGAAGCACTGTACATCGCCGAATGCGTTCATACCGCAAACGACGGTTCCGTTTGCACCGGAAACAACAGCAATGTATCCGCAGCCGTTCTTTGCTTTATAAGCGGCGGTGACGGAAGCGTCGGAAGCGGTTGCTTCTTCAACAACGCACGCACCGGTTCCGTTTACGCAGCCCGGCAAAGCAAGAGGCATAACCTCGGCAATAAGCTGCTCCTCGCTCTTTTCGCCGGCGGCAAGAAGACCGGAATTGATAAGAGTATTAAAAGCGTCGGTAATGGCATCTTTGAATGCCTTGGAGGAATAGGTGACGCCGGCAACGGTGTCAACTCCGCCAAGAGCGGAATCCTGACCGACATAGGTGGAGGGATAATCGTCGCCAAAGTTTTTGGACTCCTGATAGTTGGTAAGAAGAACGCCGGAAATCTTGCTGTCTGCGCCAAAGCCTACGGTTATAGCCATGGGGCTTGCGCTATAAGAGGAGGAGGTTTCCAGAGTCATTACATAACCAAGACCGGAGGTTTCTTTGTAGATAGCCGTTACGGTAGCGGGAGCATCTGCGGGAAGCTCCATTTCTTCAAAGCCGGTTGCGCCGGGGATTACCTCTGCAAGAGAGCCTGTTGCGGCGGCAGCTTTGTTTGCCTCAATAACCGGAGCGGTATAGAAGTTGGTTACGGCAAGAAGTGCCGCAACAACAAGGCAAATAGCAGTAAGGACAACTACGCTTTTGATGTTATCTTTCATGCTTTTACACCTCCAAGCGGTTTAAGCATCGTCCATTTCTCTATATAAGGATTAAGAATATTCATAAGAAGAATAGAGAAGGAAACGCCTTCGGGATAGCTTCCGTAGAAGCGGATAAGCAGGGTAATAATTCCGCAGCCAAGACCGAAAATCACTTTGCCCCAAGGAGTGCAGGGGCTGGTAACATAGTCGGTAGCCATAAAAATTGCGCCGATGAAAAGACCGCCGGAGAGAGTATAATAAAGAGCAGTGGTTACATCGCCGGTAATGGCAAGAGAGCCGAGAAAAACCGTTCCGATGAATACAACGGGAGTATGCCAGGTGATAATTCCGCGGGCAAGAAGATATATAAAGCCGATAAGAAGAGCGGCAGCGGAGGTTTCGCCAAGTGCGCCGCCTCTGATTCCGAGGAACATATCAAGGAGAGAGGCGTCAACCGCTTCAACTCCGCCCATGGGAAGTGCGGAAAGGGGAGTTGCGGTGGCAACGGTATCAACCTTCTGAACAGGGAATACAACATTGGTCATCGGACCGGTGAAAGCGATAAGCATTACAACACGGGCGGTGATTGCCGGGTTTGCAAAGTTGCAGCCGATTCCTCCAAAGAGGCATTTTACCACAACAATTGCGACAAAGGAGCCGACGATTGCCTGATAAACCGGAATGGTGGAAGGAATGTTAAGCGCAAGCAAAATACCGGTTACAACGGCGGAAAGGTCGCCGATGGAGGTGGGACGCTTGCAGATAAGAGTAAAGAGATACTCAAAAATTACGCAGGAAGCAACGCAAACGCCGATTACGAGGGCTGCTCTTGCGCCAAAGAGGATTACGGAAGCAACAACGGCGGGCAAAAGAGCAATGATAACATCAAGCATAACGCCGGTGGTGTTTTTCTTACCGTAAACATGGGGGTTGACGGAAACAATAAAGTTATTATCCATTATTTATTTGCCTCCTCCGCTTTTTTCTTTTCCTCCGCAAGCTTTGCCTGATAGGCTCTAAGCTCCTGCTTTGCAAGCTTGTGGCGGTGAACAATAAGCCGTCTTGCGGGGCATACAAATACGCAGGCACCGCATTCCATGCAGAGATTTACCTTGAGGTCGGCAAGGGCTGCGCCGTCTTTCTGAGAAAGAGCCTTTGCGATTGCCGGGGGATTAAGGCGCATGGGGCAATGATTTATGCAGTTGCCGCAGTGGATGCAGGGAGTTTCTTTGGGATCCTCTGCGTCTTTTGCATTAAAAGCAAGAATTGCATTGGTGCTTTTGACGATAGGCTGGTCAAGGTCGGGAACGGCAATACCCATCATAGGACCGCCGTAGATGACTTTTTTCGGCTCCTCTTTGAAGCCGCCGCAGAAGTCGAACACATCCTTCATCAAAGTACCGATAGGAACAATGACATTTTTCGGTTCGGCAACGGCAGAACCGTCAACGGTGCAGCATTTCTCGATAAGGGGCATACCGGTGCGGATATATTCCGCAATGCAGGCAAGGGTGGTAACATTCATAACGATGGAGCCCACATCAAGAGGAAGCTTGCCCTCCGGAACAACCTTGCCGGTGGTATTGAAGATAAGAACCTTTTCGCCGCCCTGGGGGTAAGAAGCGGGAAGAGCCTTTACCTCAATTGCGGAATCCTTTGCGGAAAGCTCCTTCATTTTTGCGATGGCCTCCGGCTTGTTGTCCTCTATGCCGATGATGACCTTTTTTACGCCAAGGTATTTTTCAAGGAGCTGAATACCCTCAAAGATATCATCTGCACGGTCGATCATGGTGCGGGTATCGCTGGTTATGTAAGGCTCGCATTCCGCTCCGTTAAGAATAACCTCGGAAACCTTGGAAAGATCTTTTACGGAAAGCTTTACGAATGTGGGGAAGCCTGCTCCGCCAAGACCGACTATGCCGCTTGCACGGACAGCGGCAACAAATTCATCGTAGTTTGTGACGGTGGGGGGAACAACGCCTTCATAGGTGCGCATTTCGCCGTCGGACTCGATGGTGATTGCGGTTACGGGGCTTCCGTTTCCGCCGGGAATAGAGTCGATTTTTTTAACTGTTCCCGAAACGGAAGAATAAATGGGGGAGGATATAAATCCGCCCGCTTCGGCGATGAGCTGACCAACGCCGACAGTGTCCCCTACCTTTACAACGGGCTTTGCGGGAGCACCGATGTGCATGGACATGGGGATCACTACTGTTTTCGGTACGGGCATGCGCACCGCCGCAAGCTTAGCTGTGTGCTTGTGGTGCGGAACATGAACTCCGCGGATGCCGAAAATAGACATGGATAAAAACCTCTTTTCTATTTCTGCGTTTGGTTTCGTTTATTTTTTGACATAAAGAGTCAATAAAAAACCACTTAATATTATATAACAATAACATTATTAAGTCAACGCTTTGCCGATAACTTCCCTTTTGTGATGAAGCAAAAGTTTTATGAGGAAAATACGGCACTTTATTGTAGAAAAAAGTTAAAAAAACACCTGCGATTACCATTTTTTGCACCGAAAATTGCGGCGGAAGCGACGATTTGACGATAATTTCTTAACAAATCTATTGACATTGAGGGTGTGTATGGCTATAATGTGTAGTTGAGTTAAGGGCGAAGTGTTCCCTTAACAATATTGCATGAAAAAAGAAAGTTGGGAGTATTATCATGAAAAAATTTCTTGCACTGCTTCTCGCTCTCGTAATGGTTCTTTCCTTTGCTGCTTGCAGCCAGGAAGAAAAACCCTCCGAGCCCGAGTCCAACCCTGAATCCGTATCCGAACCCGAATCTTCCGAGCCCGAAGAGCCCGCTACCGCTGCTTCTTATAAGCTTGGCATGGGCATCTCCGTAAGCACCGCTTCCTCCAAAGCAGGTCAGGCTCAGGTTGATGCAACCGTTGCTACTGTCGTTCTTGACGCAGAGGGCAAAATCGTTGCCGCTGACCTCGATGTTGCACAGAACAAGCTTGTAATCACCGACGGCGCAGTAGACCCCGCCACTTTTGACGCCCGCACAAAAGACGAGAAAAAAGAAGATTACGGCATGAAGGGCGTTTCCGCCATCGGCAAAGAATGGTATGAACAGGCTGACGCTTTCTGCGAGTATGTTATCGGCAAAACCGGTGCTGAAATCGCTGCTCTTGAAACCAAAGAAGAGAACGGCCACAATGTAGCTGTTGACGAAACCCTCTATGCAGGCTGCTCTATGGACATCACTGCTTTCGTTGACGCTTTCTCCAAAGCTTGCAACGATGACGGTGCAAGAGAGTTCACCGCTGACGAGTTCAAGCTCGGCCTCAGTGCTATCTCTACCGTAAGCGAAGCTACCTCCGCTACTGCTGAAGAAGACGGCAAAGCCAACATGTACACCGAGTTCGCAGCTGTTGCTGTTGACAAAGACGGCAAGCTTCTTGCTGACGTTATCGACACCATCCAGCCGAAGATCACCTTCGACACCAAGGGCGAAATCGTTGAAGCTAAGTTCGGCGGCACCAAGAGAGAGCTCAAAGACGACTATGGCATGAGAGGCGTTTCCACCATCGCTAAAGAGTGGTTCGAGCAGGCTTCCGCATTCGAAGCTTATGTTATCGGCAAAACCGCTGACGAAGTTAAGGCTATCGAAACCGTAGAGTCCAACAACCACATGGTTCCCACCGATGAAACACTCCTCGCAGGCTGCACCATGCAGATAACCGGCTACATGGAGAGCGTAGCCAAGGCTATGGCCAACGCACAATAATTTGCAAACACTGCTGAAAAGCGTATAATATGAGGGGGAATATTTCCCCCTCATATTTTTATAGCCGCAAGGACTACTTAGGGCAGCAAGCCATAAAATACGAAAAGGAAAAAAGTATGAAAGAAACCCATCAGGGGTGTCTTTCATTAAAATCAAGCTTTGCTTGCTGAAAAGCAAGCAAAGGGGGAATATTTCCCCCTCATATTTTTATAGCCGCAAGGACTACTTAGGACAGCAAGCTATAAAATACGAAAAGGAAAAAAGTATGAAAGAAACCCATCAGGGGTGTCTTTCATTAAAATCAAGCTTTGCTTGCTGAAAAGCAAGCAAAGGGGGAATATTTCCCCCTCATATTTTTATAACGGAAAAACTGCGCTTTGCAAAAAAATTTCCGTTGGCGGAAAAACGGTAAAGCCGCATTATACATTGCCCTATGGAGGAAGCCTATGAAAAATATTTTTTTGAGGAGCGTTTCCGCTCTGCTTATATTCTGCCTTTTGTGCGGCTTTTACGGCTGCGAAAAAGCCCCGGAAAAGACAAGGTATACAAAACAATATCTCGAATATTTCGATACGGTTTCCACCGTTGTGGGATACGAAGAAGCCGAAGAGGATTTTGATGAAATCTGCAGTTTTATATCTGCCGAATTGGAGCGGTATAACCGGCTCTATGACATATATCACAAATATGAGGGCTTAACAAACCTTTGCACCGTTAACCAAACGGCGATAAATGCTCCTGTTGAGGTTGACCCCGACATAATTTCTATGCTCAAATTTGCAAAGGATATGTATGAAAAAACCGGCGGTATGACAAATATTGCAATGGGAAGCGTGCTTTCCATTTGGCACGAATACCGGGAGGACGGAATATATGACCCGGAAAATGCAAAGGTGCCCCCTATGGAGGACCTGCAAGCGGCGGCGCAGCATTGTAATATTGATGGCATTGTGCTTGATGAAAAAAACAACACCGTTTTTCTTGCGGATCCGGATATGAGCATTGATGTCGGTGCGGTCGCAAAGGGCTACGCTGCGGAGCGCATAGCAAAATCCCTCGAAGAAATGGGCATAAACAATTATACAATAAATCTTGGCGGAAACATTCGTACAATCGGCGCAAAAGCCGACGGAAAAGGCTGGATCGCCGGAATACAAAATCCGGATATTTTCAGCCCGGATAAGTATTTGCTAAAGGTGGCGATTTCCGATACCGCTCTTGTTACAAGCGGAACCTACCAGCGGTACTACTATGTAAAAGATGTAAAGTATCACCACATAATTAACCCGGAAACACTGATGCCGGAGAATTTTTATGATTCTGTTTCCATAATTACGCCGGATTCCGGCGTTGCGGACGCCCTTTCCACTGCCTGCTTTAACCTCCCGTTGAAAGAGGGGCAAGCATTGGTTGCTTCATTGGAAAACACCGAGGCAATGTGGGTGCTTGCGGATGGAACCCAATGCTATTCGGATGGGTTCCTTGATTATCTTTATGAAGAATAAAAAAAACGAGCACGGCTTTGCCGTGCTCGTTTTCTTAGCATGAGCACCGGGCTGTGCTCAATATAAAATCCGTGCTCAAACTTGTTTTTGCCGAAAAAAAGACTTTGTACTGTTTATTTTTGAATTGTGCAGTGGTAAAATAGAGATGAAGAGAACTCTTTTACTCGGAGGTGGAAAACAATGAATTATAAACAGCTTCTTGTAGAATCCGGAAAGCGTATGCTTGATTCCGGTCTTACGGTGGAAACATGGGGAAACCTTAGCCTGCGGGACCCGAAAACGGGATATATTTACCTTACTCCCTCTGCAATGCCGTATAACACAATAGAGGAAAGCGATGTTGTGGTTATGGATGCCAACGGAAACCGCATAGAGGGCGAAAGAAAACCCACAATAGAATATGCAATGCACCTTGAGATAATGAAAAACCGCCCGGACATAAACGCAATAATACATACGCACCCGATTTATTCTCAGGTGTTCGGTGCGCTGCATGAGGATATTCCGCCAATAATCGACGAGGCGGCACAGACAATGGGCGGGGCGGTCCGTGTTGCGGAGTATGCAATTCCCGGAACGCAACAGCTTGCCGACAATGTAACAAAAGCACTGGGCGGCGGTGCCGCCTGCCTTATGGCAAACCACGGCGCAGTTTGTACCGGAAAGGACATTGACGCAGCATTCAAAACCTGCATAGTGTTGGAAATGACCGCTCGTATTTATTATATGGCACGCTGTATAGGAAAACCGGAACCTCTCTCCGCCGAAACAATAAACACTATGCTGGAAACCGTATGCAAAAATTACGGGCAGGAAAAATGACTTATAGAAGAAGCCGGAATGAGGATAAAACACCTTTATTGCGGTCAAATACATTGATAAATTCGTAAAATTTTATAAAACCGTGCCTTAACTTCGTGCTGTTGCGGCTTTTGGAGCGAGCAAAACTCTCACCGGAGATATATTTTGAGGAGGAAGGCTTTGATTCCTTTGAAAAGAGGTTTGGGCGGTACCGGATTGTTATGTTCAGCACGCATGGGGTCGGCGAGGAGTTTATGACCCGGACAAACATATAGTAAGGATAGGCGAAAATATTAAGACGGCTTGCCGCTGTTTTCTTAAAAAGCAATATACCCTCGGAACAGGCAGCAGAGCGTATGTATATTGCCGATAAAGCTTGCAAGCTCCCGCACCAAATAAAAATAGAACAAAAAAATCCCGCAAAAAAGCGGGATTTTTTTCGTATAAGCCTACATAAGCGGGGCGATAAGCCGCAAAAAGTCTTGGGTAAGCTCCGAGAAAAAGTTTGCCTTACATTCCTCGGCCGTTATTTGCTGACAGCTTTCGAGGGTGCGGATAAAGTCCTCTTTTACCTCAAAAACAGCATTGCCGCCGTAAAAGACCGCACCGCATTCAAAATGCAGATACAGGCTGCGATAGTCCATATTTGTTGTGCCGACGGTTGCAATGCAATCGTCGGAAACAAAGGTCTTTGAATGAATAAAACCGTTTGTATACTCGTAGATTTTAACTCCGGCGGCGATAAGCTCCCGATAATAGGAGCGTGTTGTCATATGCACAAGGCGTTTATCCCAAATATGGGGAGTAACAATGCGTACATCGACGCCGCTTTTCGCCGCAAGAACAAGAGCGGAAAGCATACTGTCGTCTATTATAAGATAAGGGGTGTTTATATAAACATATTTTTTCGCCCGGTTAATTATTTGAAGATAAACATGCTCGCCGACATTTTCCTTGTCCATAGGGCTGTCCGCATAGGGCTGAACAAAGGCTGTTCCGCCATTCGACGGCATTACAGCCGGAAAATATTGCGCATAGCTTTCGTTTATGCCGGTTGACATTTCCCACATTTGCAGAAACATAAGAGTGAAGCTCCACGCAGCTTTGCCCCGCACCATAACTGCGGCGTCCTTCCAGTGTCCGTGCTTTTCATAGGCGTTAATGTATTCGTCCGCAAGATTTATTCCGCCGGTAAAAACGGTTTTTCCGTCAATGGAAGCGATTTTTCTGTGGTCACGGTTATTTTGAACTACCGTCAGCAACGGGCGGAAAGGATTAAAGACGGCACATTCTATCCCCATTTTTCTAAGCTGCGAAGGATAGTCCTTCGGTAAAAGGAAAAAACAGCCGAAATCATCGTACATAACTCTAACGAGCACACCTGCGGCGACTTTTCTCTTCAGAATCTCAATAATAGCGTTCCACATAACGCCTTCTTGAATGATAAAGTATTCGAGAAAGATGTATTTTTCCGCTTTTTCAAGCTCGATAAGAAGCTGCTTTTGCATTTCCTCGCCGGGAGAAAGATATTTTTCTCCGCTTTCTTCATAAACGGGAAATTTTGCAAAGTTTCGTAAATAGCCCATCTGAACGGCACGGTCGGGAAAAACGGCGGCAGCTTTTTCAAAGCCATCCTCCTCACCAAAAAGAAGAGCCTGCGCCTTTTTTTCGCAGTTGGCTGCTTTTGCCTTAAAATTAGGAAAAGAAATCTGTATCTGCGTAACAAGATAAAAAAGTCCTCCGAAAATCGGAAGAGTAAGAATAAGTATTACCCAAAGCAGCTTGTATGAGCCTTTATCTCTATTGCGGATTATGGAAAGCACCGCAAGAAAGCTTATTGCCGTAAGAGTAACGCTTATTACGCCGGAAAGACGGCTTCCGCTTTCTAAAAGGGCATATAAAAACACTATTTGCACAATAAGCAGCAGAGCGATAAAAAATCTGCGGCAAAATAATGTGCGAAACCATTTTTTATTTGAAAGCTTGGACATAAAATCTCCTCAAAAACATAAAAAGCTGTTTACGAATATAATATTAGCATATAACCCAATAATCTTGCAAGGACAAAAAATATTGCAAAAAAACGGTTGACAAATTTTTGTACAGGTGATAATATATAATGCCATAAGGGAGTAGTTGGCGTGCCGAAAAAATCTTTTCGGTGCGTTATGTTATTCGTCAGCACGCCGAAAGGCCGGATAATATATTAAACAACAAGACTTTTCAATACAAACCGTAATGAAGAGCCTTGTATTTTTTTTGCCTTCGTTACGAAACAACGGAGGTTTTTATTTTTATGATGTATGTTTTACTCGTGCTTGGTTTTGTGCTGCTTATAAAAGGAGCGGATTTTTTTGTAGACGGGGCTTCCTCCGTTGCAAAGCTGCTTAAGGTGCCGTCGGTAATAATCGGGCTTACCATAGTTGCTATGGGAACCAGTGCGCCGGAAACTGCGGTAAGCATTTCCGCAGGGATTGCCGGAAGCAGCGACATTGCGCTTAGCAATGTAATCGGTTCCAATATATTCAATCTTCTTGTGGTTGTCGGTGTTGCCGCCATAATCTGCCCGATGAAAACCGAAAGGGTGATTATGCGCAGGGACATTTGGTGGAGCCTTGGGGCGGCGGTTGCGGTTCTTATTATGATGCTCGACCTCAAAATTTCAAGAATAGAAGGTATTCTTCTCCTTTGCGGTATGGTGGCATATATATCCGTGCTTGTTGCCGATGCGCTTAAAAAGCGTGACTCCGGCGACGAAGTAAAGGCAATGTCGCCGCTTAAAAGTACGATTTTCATAATCGGAGGGCTTGCCGCAATAATTATAGGCGGCGATCTTGTTGTTGATTCTGCCTGTGATATTGCCGCTGCCTTTGGTATGAGCGAGGCACTGATAGGGCTTACAATAGTAGCGGCAGGAACCTCTCTTCCGGAGCTTGTTACTTCTGTTGTTGCGGCAAGAAAAGGCGACAGCGGTCTTGCCCTTGGCAATGTTGTTGGCTCAAACATATTTAATATACTGTTTATTCTCGGTGCAGCTTCCGCAATTACAACAATAAATGTGGCAAAGGAGCTGTTTATAGATACGGCAATCCTTATTGCTGTAACGCTTCTTATGTATTTTCTCTGCCGCTCTAAAGAAAAAACCTCAAGGGCAGAGGGCGTGGTTTGCGTGCTGGTCTATGCGGCGTACATGGCGTATATCATTTTGAGATAAGGCTGTTTTTACGAAGGCGGCGGCAGAAGATTTCTGCCGCCGCTATTTACATAATGTAAACAAAATTTATATTTGACAATTAGAGGCTGCTTTGATATACTGTACTCAAATAAACGTTCTTTTTTATAAAGGAAAGACCGCATTGAAAGGAATGAGAAACAGTGAAAAAAGCAATTATCTTTCTGGTCGCTATTCTGATTTTTTCTTCATGCTCTTTTGATGGGAATAATATTCAAATGCAAAGCCCCTCGGAACCCCTTTCTGCTGCCGAATATGAAAGCATTCGGGATTTTTGCATTTCTGCGGAAGGCGCAAAAGCCATGGCAGAAGCGGCGGACTTGGCGGACGCGCAATGCGAAATCTGTGCGCTTTACGAGGATATTGCCACTTTCAAATTAAGCCGCAATGACGAACCGGCGGAATTTTATACCGTTAAAATTATTTCCGGAAGCCCTTATTCATTTGAGATTATCTCACATAGAACATTTGAAAAATTCGAGGGCGAGAGTTTTTGCGAATTTTTCCCCCACGCAGAAGACGGCTATCCGGAATCTGCCTTTATCCCCATTGACGTTTATGAATTTATACCCAAAAACATAGCATCTGCAAAGAAAGTTTACTACGTTGTATCCGAAATAGGTTCCGGCAAATATTTTACAGAGCCGGAACAGATAAATAATCTCATTTCTTCCCTGTCGGATATGAAAGTTTACCCGATAGAGCGCTTTTTAACAAGCAATGAAATTCTTTTGGGAATCGAGCTTTCCAGCAACGTTATGCAATTTTACAAATCGGCGGAAGATGAAGAACCGTTCTGCAAAATATATTTGGATATGATTTATTCACAAGAGAAAGAAAGCAGCAGGACGTATTATCCCGTCGATGTATCGCCTGCTTATCAAGCATATAAAAATGCGGAGAGCGAATTTGAGCGGGAAAATGTTTCCTCGGCAGACCCCGAATCCGTTTTGGAAGAATACGGCGCAGAAATGCTGCTTCACGGAACATGGAATAATGCGAAAGATCTTAGAGTGGATTGGCTTGTTATGTGGTTCGGCTACCGCGTCCGGGACAGCGTAAATGTTTCGGATTATAGAAGGGACGGCAAGGATGGGCTTTATTTCCCGGAAGATGAGTTTGAAAAGCTCATTTACGACTACTTTGGTCTTGCGCCGGAGCATTTGAGGGAATCCGAAACCTATAACGCAGAGGAAAAAGCATATGTTACGCCGACGGCGCTTTACGATTTAGCGTCAACGGAGTACACCATAACCCAAACCGACTATGACGGCGACGAAATGAAGATTTATTTTGACCTAAAGGTCGCAGATAACGCCCCGGTGAGCCGAGTTTTGACCGTGGACACGTCAAACGGCGGAATGCGGTTTCTTTCGTGCGAGTAAGCTAAAAGCCCCCGCTCCTTTCGGAGCGGGGACTTTTTACGGTAGAACAAACGGTAGAACGCCACTTGTTCAAAGCCCTTTCCCCGCAAAAGAAAAAAGCCCCGAAGCCGCATGGCTTCAAAGCTTTTTGGATGGTGGAGACGGCCGGACTTGAACCGGTTACCTCGACAATGCGAATGTCGCGCTCTCCCAGGTGAGCTACGCCCCCAGACAGTTTTATATTATAGCACGAAAAATATTTTTTTACAAGGTCTTTTTGATATTTTTTCGGCAAAGCCCCTGCGGCGGAAAAAATATTACGCAAAATCGAATGTTTGTGTAGTCAAATCACAGATTTAATGATATAATAAGCTTAAAGAAAGAAAAAAGGAGGCGTACCTGTGGGCGACCTTATGTTTATGTTTATACCGATAATTATTGTTGCCGGGATTTTGATGACGGTTGTTCCGATTGTTGCGGAGCTAAAAAATAAGGCTTCGGGAAATCAGAGAAAAATACAGCCGGGGAAAAACCGCTCTTTTAACAGAGAGGTTGATTCAATACATATAACGACGGACGCAGCGACGGAACGCCGCCGCCGTCTTGACCAGTTAAAGAGCCTTTATGAAGCGGGAATGATGGAGCGGGAAGAATATGAAGAACGCTGTGCCGATGTTGAAGCGGATTTTTCCCGCGGGAGTATAAGATATTAAACTTAAAAAGCCTATGCCGCTTTTACAAAAATAGAGGCGGCGGCTTTTTTTATTGCCGCCGGGGTTTGACCGCAAATTTTTTTGACAGAGAGGTAAACAATGATAAAGCTTCTTTCAAAAATTTTCATTAAAAATGGCGATGATGTTGCCGACCAAAAGGTGCGCTCCGCCTACGGATACCTTTGCGGAGCAGTTGGAATTGCACTTAACATTCTGCTTTTTGCCGGAAAGCTTGTTGCGGGAACAATAAGCGGCTCCGTGGCGGTAACAGCGGACGCATTCAATAACCTTTCTGATGCGGGCTCGTCGCTGATAAGCCTTATAAGCTTTCGGCTTGCCTCTCAAAAGCCGGATCCTCATCACCCTTTTGGACATGGCAGAGTAGAGTATATAGCAAGCCTTATTATCTCCATAATTATTATTCTTATGGGTTTTGAGCTTGGCAAAAGCTCTTTTGAAAAAATTCTTTCGCCGGAGGCGGTTGAGTATTCCGCACTTACTTTTGCCGTTTTGGGTGTTTCTGTTGCGGTAAAGCTGTATATGTTCCTCTATAATAATTCAATAGGGAAAAAGATAGATTCCTCCACGATGAAGGCTACCGCAATGGACAGTATTTCGGATGCGGTATCAACCGGAGCCGTGCTTGTTTCCGCTATAATAGCGATGCTGACGAATTTGGCACTGGACGGTTGGATGGGCCTTGTTGTTGCAATATTTATTATGATAACGGGATTAAAAAGTGCAAAGGAAACCATAGATTCTTTGCTTGGAGAGCCGCCTTCTCCCGAATTTGTAAAAGAGATTGAGGATATGGTGCTTTCTCACGAGGACATAGTCGGCGTTCATGATATGATAGTACACAACTATGGTCCTGGGCGCACCTTTGTTTCGCTTCATGCGGAGGTGCCGGCGGACGGCGACATAGTCGCCATTCACGATACGATAGACAATGCGGAGCACGAGATTGCAAAACTGCTCGGCTGCCTTGTTACAATACATATGGACCCGATTGATGTGCGTGACGAGCATACGGCGCAGCTTCGCCAAACGATGGGAGAAATAATTAAAAAAGTTGACCCGGCGGTGACCTTTCACGACTTTCGTGTGGTAAGCGGTCCCACCCATACAAATTTGATTTTTGACATTGTGTCACCTATGGATTGTAAGCTTTCCGATGAGCAGCTTGCGGGAAAAATTGCGGACGAAATCCATAAATACGATGAGCATTATTTTGCCGTAATAGATGTTGATAAGGACTTTGCGTCATATCAGGCGACAAAACAGTAATATGTAATATAAAAAAGCTATCGCTAATAAAGCGGCAGGCAGCTTTTTTATACAAACGCAGCTGTTTGCATTGAAGAAAAAAGGTGTTCGGACTCAATAAACAGTCTTGTTTTGGGCAAGATTCCGCATTGACCGTATTGCAGTCGGAAAAGCGAAAGCCCTCGTCAAGAGTATTTACGGAGAGAAGCTCAACATTTGAAGTAAAACGAATCCCCTGCGCTTTGCGCAGGGGATTTTCAAAAAAACAAGTTTATTTCAGCCGAATTTCCATTTCAACCGGGTTATGGTCGGAAAAGCGAAAGCCCTCGTCGCAGGTATTTGCGAAGAGAAGCTCAACATTTGAAGTAAAACGAATCCCCTGCGCTTTGCGCAGGGGATTTTCAAAAAAACAAGTTTATTTCAGCCGAATTTCCATTTCAACCGGGTTATGGTCGGAAAAGCGAAAGCCCTCGTCAAGAGTATTTACGGAGAGAAGCTCAACATTAGGGGAAACTATAAATCCGTCGATAAGGTAGTGTTGGGTGGAGGGGCTTTCCGGATCATACGGCTGATTATTCAGCCGGCAGGACGGCACGGAGTCATCGTAAACAAAGCTCCAACCGTCGGGTAAAATTTCCGGCTCAAGCACGCCGGGAACCCAGAGCGAAGGATCGTTTATCGGATATTTATCGAGCGTTCCGGGAAAAGTTTGGTTAAAATCTCCGCCGGCAATAACATAGTTGCCTTTTTCGTATTCCGCCTGCAAAAATTCTCTGAGCATTTTTGTCTGTGCGGCTTTGCCCTCGCCGTCGTCATAGGCTTCCAGGTGGAGATTGACAACAACAAGACGGCTGTCACTTCCTTCAATGGGGCAATAGCTTACCAAAAGGCAGCGTTTAAGATTTGCAGTGCGTATAGGCCAACTAAACGGGCAGGGAAGAGCAATGCGCTCGGCAGATTCAACCCCAAAATCGGTAACGGTCATAAGACCGCTGTTCACTTTGCCTATTGTCGGAAGAGGAAACGGAACATAAGCGCAGCTGTAATTAAGCGCAAAGGCGGCGTTTTTCTCAATGCCGGAAAGATAGTATTCCCTCTGGTCTATGCCGAAGCTGCGTTTTGAGTCGGCGTCAACCTCCTGCAAAAGGCAAATGTCTGCGCCGGAATCGGCGATGATCTCCTTTATCCCGGTCATATTTTTTGCAACGGTGCTTTCGTCGCCGGTTCGGGTATTTTTGCCGCCGTCCATGAAAAAGTCGGCTTCTTCCCCAAGACCGGCGTAACCGGTATTAAAAGTGAGAAACTTTATTGTGCTTTCCGCCGCAAGCGGCTTTTCGGCAGCATTGCCGATGGTTTCGGCACTTTCAACAGCCTCCGGGGCGTACTCCGTGGCGGAGAGCCAAGCAATAAGCCCGCCCGCCGATATGACGATGGCGGCTATGAGCACGCCAAGCACCTTCAATATTTTTTTGAGCATGATTTTTCACTCCGTTAAAAATCTGCCCCATTCCGCAGGACGGGATAGGGCAGATTAAGTATCGTTTTAATTATTTTATATCGTTTTCATCAAAGGGGTCGCCGCACTGGGGGCAGAATTTCGGAGGATTTTTGGGGTCTTCCGGT
>CAKSLF010000006.1 GCA_934466455.1 uncultured Oscillospiraceae bacterium
GCATAATAGTACCTCCTTATATAATATAATTATATTTGTTATTCTTCACAAAGCTCTGCAATGTAGTCTGCGGCAAGACCTAAAGTAGGGCAACGGCGGAAACGCATAAAAGATATTTCAACATCAAATTCGTCTTCAAGAAAATTTGTCATTTGAGAAACATTGCCGGATTTTGCACCGAGGTCTTCAATAAAACGGGTGTTTTCGTTGATTTCCTCGGGCGTTTTGTTAAATAGAACGCAACACCTTTCCACTATTTTTTGATAGGCTTGATCTCGTACGGTCATAAACGGTCACTCCTTTTTTATTTTTGCTTTTTGAAAGCGGATTATAAGATATATTATATTGATTTTTTTCTCTATAAAAATGTTGACAAAAACAATTTTTTGGAGCAAAATAACACTGACGATTGTGAAAATTCACAAAGTGCGGAGGTGCGATATGGAGATACATAAAATACTTTCAAAACTTGAAGAATTTAATATAGAAACTATTACGGAAACGGGCATACCGGCATATATTCAAACGCATAAAATGATAAAGCCGGGTCAAAAAAGCTTTTTTAGTGCTTGTCTGTATGCGGGATATGTTTCGGAGCTTCCGGACAGACTTGTTACAGATCAGATAAGTAATCTTATTTGCATAGAAGACAAGCCGTTGAACGGCAGCTTTGTAAAAAGCGGGGATATGAATTTGTATCTTATTCGAAACTCGGAGATAAACCAGTTTGATGTGTTAAATAAAATTGCCGATATCATGATTGATGAAGCGACAGTGGTTTCTGCAATGAGAAGGATTTTGGATGAGCTTTATATAAATGCAGGACTTCAGCCCCTTGTTGATGTTGCGTCGGATGTGTTTGAAAACCCGATATTTATAAACGACACGGCATTCAAGATACTTGCAATGTCACAAAAGAACACATTTACTAACGAAACGCTTGAGGACGAAAAGCAGCTCGGCTATATTCATGCGGATAATTTAAGTGCGATGCAGCGCAACAACCTGGTAGAACAATACAGAAGCGCAGATAAAATATTTTATTCCGAAAGGAAGGACAGAAATGAGCATTGGCTGTTTAAGGCTGTAAAGTTACACAATATTGCTGTTGCAGATATTGCTATTGTGGACAACAACAGACCGTTTCGTGATCTTGATTACGAACTTTTGGAACGCTTTGCAAAAATAGTTGCTATTGAAATGGAAAAGAATGAGTTTTACAAAGATAACAAGGGAATAATGTACAACTATTTTTTAGCAGATATATTAAGCGGCAAGCTTCAAAATAAGCATGCAATAGAACAAAGAACAAAATTCCTTAATTGGAAAATGTATAAATGGTTTCAGCTTGCAGTAGTAGTTGACAGGAAACGGGATTTGTACGACGATAAAATACAGTATATTGGTAGAGAAGTACGCAATATAATTCCTGATTGCAGGTGGACATATTATCAAAAAAGTCTGGTTCTGTTTTTAAGCCGCCCGATGGAGAGTATACTCTCTGAAACAGAAAGAAAAGAGCTTGAGAGGTTTGCAAAGGAAAATGAGCTTATAGTGGGAATATCAAACGCTTTCGAAAGTCTGACCGCAGCGCATCACTATTATGTTCAAGCTTTGCGTACTGTGGACGCCGTTTATGAAAGCGGAGTCAACGGAATTTTTCAGTACGATAAAGAAATTTCTCGCTGTGTTGCAATGTTACTTTCAAAACGGTATGATTTGAGAGATTTCTGCCCGGTTTCCGTAGCAAAAATTCAAAGATACGATGCAGATAATAATACAAATATGTTGGAAACTTTAGAAAAGTACTTTTTGTATGTGAACGAACCGGTTGAAGCGGCAAAAAGCCTTAATATACACCGCAATACATTGCTTTATAGAATAAATAAAATAAAAGAAATAACAGGGGTCGATATTTTTAATGGGGAAGAACGCCTTAAAATTCAAATGTATATGAAGTTTATAGAATGTCAGCAATACACGAACAAATGAAAAGTTTATTTTTTACCGCTTTTATTTTTTTATAAATTATTGTATAATATATTTTCTAATAAGACATTTAACTTTTCTGAATAGTATCAAGAGGAGCGATTAGATGCCAAACTTTACGAAAAAAGCTATTAAGGATTCAATGAAAAAGCTGCTGAATGAGCGTCCGCTCAATCAAATAACCGTAAAAGATATAGTTGAGGACTGCGGTATTAACCGAAACTCCTTTTATTATCACTTTGAGGATATGCCTTCGCTCATTGAAGAAATTGTAATAGAAGAAGTTGATAAAATCATCGATGAATACCCGGAAATTGATTCTCTTGAACAATGTATTGATGTTGCGGCAGAATTTGCAATGAAAAATAGACGTGCTGCGCTCCATATCTACAATTCCACAAATCGCAGCATTTTTGAACATTACCTTATGGATGTTTGTGAAAAAGCGGTACAATCCTACGCAAAAAGTGCTTTCGGGGATAAAAATATTGATGAAAGCGATAAAAAGATATTGATGCTGTACTTTAAGTGCGAATGTTTCGGTCAGGTAATGGTGTGGATGAACGGCGGAATGAAGGATGATATAAAAGCTTCGCTTCATCGCCTTTGCGAATTGAGAAGGGGAATGACGGAGGAGCTTCTTAACAGATGTACAAAAAACTGACTTTTGTCTTCGCATTGTGTTGTTAGCTTGCCTTTTGCGATAATATTTGAAGAAAAATAATGCCTGTGCCTATTGCTTTTTTAGGCACAGGTATTATTTTGCCCAAATTTAGGACAAGCAAAAATCATTGTCTATTTCTGTTTTATAAAAAAGTGTGTATATTTGTCATTGTTGAAACAAGAAAGCGAGGCATGAGGACAAATGTCATTTTCAAAATCAGTAGTAAAGCTGCGTATACCGATTGTTATCGTTACACTGCTTTTGGTGGCTCTTTCCGTTTTCGGAATGGTTAATACGAGAATAAATTATGATATGCTCGATTATCTTCCCGAGGATATGGATACCGTAATCGGTCAAAATGAACTTCTTAAAGATTTCGGCAAGGGTGCATTTTCTTTCATAGTGGTTGAAGATATGCCGAATAAAGATATTGCTAATCTTGTTGAGAAACTCGAAACCGTAAACCATGTTGAAACAGTTTTATGGTACAGCTCTTTGATGGATACTTCCGTTCCTATGGAATTGCTTCCGGAAAAGCTCTACAACGAGTTCAATAACGGTGATTCAACCTTAATTGCGGTATTTTTTGATACATCTACTTCTGCGGACGATACAATGGACGCAATTCGTGAGATACGCTCCATTGCCGGAAAGCAATGCTTTGTTTCGGGAATGTCCGCATTGGTAACCGATCTAAAGGACCTTTGCGAACAAGAGGAACCGATATATGTGGGTATTGCTGTTATGCTTGCCTGCGTGGCGATGATGCTCTTCCTCGATGGCTGGATTGTGCCGCTTGTATTTCTTGCAAGTATAGGAATGATGATTGTCATCAATCTTGGAAGCAATTATTTCTTTGGCGAGATTTCTTATATAACAAAAGCACTTTCAGCAGTGCTTCAGCTTGCGGTTACCATGGATTATTCAATATTCCTTTGGCACAGCTACAATGAACAGCTGCCGAAATATGATAATAATAAAGATGCAATGGCGACGGCAATAAGCGAAACGCTTACATCGGTCATAGGAAGCTCCGTAACAACGGTTGCGGGTTTTGCAGCACTTTGCTTTATGACCTTTACGCTTGGAAAGGACCTTGGTCTTGTCATGGCAAAGGGAGTTATCTTAGGCGTAATCGGCTGTGTAACCGTTCTTCCGTCACTGATACTCATTTTTGATAGGCCTTTGCAAAAAACAAAACACCGCTCGATTATTCCCGATATGAAAGGCTTTGCAGCTAAGGTGGTAAAAATATTCCCGGTATTTCTTGTGGTATTTGCACTCCTTATCCCTCCGGCATATTACGGGTACAGTAAAACAAACAATGAGGTCTATTATGACATGGGTCAGTGCCTGCCGCAGGACATTGAGTATGTTATAGCAAATTCAAAGCTTTCCGAAGAGTTTGACATAGCTTCGACTCATATGGTACTTGTCAGTGCAGACACTCCTACAAGCTCAGTTCGGAAAATAATAAAAGAAATGGAGCGGGTAGACGGAGTAAAATATGTTCTCGGTTTGGAATCGGTAATCGGTTCAAAGGTTCCGGAGGAAATTCTTCCGGAAAGCATAACAAGTCTTCTGAAAAGCGATAAGTGGGAGCTGCTGTTAATCAATTCGGAATACAAGGTTGCAAGCAATGAAGTAAACGAGCAAATAAATGAGTTAAACTCCATTCTGAAAAAGTATGACCAAAATGGTATGCTTATTGGAGAGGCACCTTGTATGAAGGATATGATTGAAACTACCGGACACGATTTTGAAGTGGTAAATGCGGTTTCTATTATTGCAATATTCTTAATAATTGCTGTTGTGGAAAAGAGTATTTCGCTTCCGTTTATACTTATTTCCGTAATTGAGCTTGCTATCTTCATTAATCTTGGATTACCACATTACATGGGTCAATCGCTTCCGTTTATTGCACCGATATGTATAAGTACAATCCAGCTTGGTGCAACGGTTGACTATGCAATTCTTATGACTACAAGATACAAGGTGGAACGCATTAACGGATCGGATAAATACAACGCAGTTAAAACCGCTTTGGCGGCATCACTTCCTTCAATTATAGTAAGCGGAATGGGGCTTTTCGCCGCAACCTTCGGCGTAGCCGTATATTCCAACATTGATATAATCAGCTCCATGTGTATGCTTATGGCACGCGGTGCTGTGGTAAGTATGCTTTGCGTAATTTTTATTTTACCTGCGCTTCTTACCCTTTGCGATAAGATTGTTTGCGCAACGACGATTGATATGAAAAAATGCAGGGAGGCAGTAAAACAATGAAAAATTCAATAAAAAAGATAACTTCGGCTGCGCTTTGCGCAGCACTTGTTGCCGGAACGGTGAGCATAACCGCATTTGCAGAAAACAAAACGGATTCGGATAGCACAACTGCGCCTATCGTTGAAACAGCGGCGGAAGAGGTAATAGAGGAAAACGGCGCAGAGAAGAAAGAAGAAAAATCCGAATTGGCAATAAGCAAGGACGAAACCGTTTATGTCCTTTTGGATGCAGAAGGAAAAACAAAAAAGATAATAGTAAGCGATTGGCTTAAAAATACAGATAAAATCCCGGAAATCAATGATTATTCCGAGCTTGAAAATGTAGAAAATGTAAAAGGCGACGAAGAATACACCATGGGAGGAGATAACACCCGTGTTTGGAAAGCCGACGGAAACGATATTTATTATCAGGGAAATATAGAAAAGGAACTGCCCGTTTCCGTTTCCGTAAGCTATAAGCTTGACGGAAAGGCGATTGCTCCTTCGGAGCTTACAGGCAAAAGCGGAAAGGTGACAATTCGTTATACATATAAAAACAACCAATATGAAATGAAAGATATTAACGGCAGTCAGGAAAAAATCTATGTTCCTTTTGCTATGCTTACGGGGATTTTGCTTGATAATGATGTATTCACCAACATAGAGGTTTCTAACGGAAAAATCATCAATGATGGCGACAGAACGGCGGTTATCGGAATTGCGTTCCCGGGGCTTCAAACAAGCCTTGGACTTTCGGACAACAAAATTGAAATTCCGGAGTATGTAGAAATAACCGCAGACGCCAAAGGCTTTGAGCTTACCAATACCGTAACTGTTGCGACAAATGAGATTTTTAACAAAATGGATTCCGAAAAAGCGGACTCCACAGAGAATCTTGAAGCATCTCTCGGAACTCTTACAAATGCAATATCACAGCTTGTAGATGGTTCATCGCAGCTTTATGATGGGCTTTGCACTCTTCTTGATAAATCCGGCGAGCTTATAAGCGGAATTGATAAGCTTGCAGAGGGAGCAAAGGAGCTTAAATCCGGAGCGGGAGAGCTTTCCGGAGGTGCTTCCGAGCTTGCAGGCGGACTCTCGACCCTTGCATCAAATAACGCACAGCTTAACGGCGGAGCAAAACAGGTGTTTGAATCCCTGCTTTCCATGGCAGACGAACAGCTTGCCGCTGCAGGTCTTGATGTACAAAAGCTTACAATAGAGAACTATTCCGCAGTGCTTGAAAGCATTATAGCTTCTCTTGATAAAGACAGCGTATATAAAAAGGCGTATGATACCGCTCTTGCAGCCGTTACGGAAGAAGTAAATAAGAACAGAGATACCGTTTATGCAAAGGTTTATGAGCAGGTATGGCCGGTTGTTTATGCACAGGTAAAAGAGCAGGCTTACGATCAGGTTTTGGAGCAAGTGCTTGCACAGTTTGGTATGACAAAAGAGCAGTATGAAGCAGGTATTGCGGCGGGAGCTATTACGGAGGAACAACAGGCACAGATAAATGCCGCAGTGGAAGCTTCCCTCACAAAAATTGCAGAGCCGAAGGCAAAGGAAATTGCCGAACAAAAAACGGAGGAACAAATACAGCTTCTTATAGAGCAAAATATGAGTTCACCGGAAGTTCAGGCAAAGATAAATGCGGCGGTGGAAGCGGCAGCCTCCGGTGCCGCAAGCATAGTTTCTCTTAAAATGCAACTCGACAGCTACAACACTTTCTATACAGGTCTTAAAACATACACCGCAGGTGTTGCAACGGCAAGCAGCGGAGCGAGCAAGCTTTCAGCCGGGGCATCAGAGCTTTACAACGGAGTTTGCAAGTTGACCGAAGGAATTTTTACCATGCAAAAATCGGCACCGGCACTTGTTGACGGAGTAAAACAGTTAAAAGACGGTGCAATGCGCCTTTCCGATGGGCTTAATGAATTTAACGAAAAAGGTGTTGAAAAGATTCTCGGTGCGGCCGGAGACAACCTTGACGGGCTTGCACTTCGCTATAAAGCGATAATCGAGGTTTCTGAAAACTATAAATCATTCGCCGGAATTTCCGACGATATGGATGGTCAGGTAAAGCTCGTCTACCGTACAGATGCGATAGAATAATTCCTCCAAAAAAGTAGCCTGACCCTAATACGAAAAGAAGCGCAGCCGTCGCACCAAGCCATTGGGTGCAGCGGCTGCGCTTCTTTTTACGCTTAGAGCGTAAATTTTGATTTAGGAGTCCCGCAAAGAGGGCAACGCCAGTTTTCCGGAAGCTTTGAAAATCTTGTTCCCGGGTTTATGCCTTTTCCGGGTTCACCTTTATTTTCATCAAAAACATACCCGCAAATTGTACATCTGTATTTCATAAATCATCACCGAAAGATATTATTTCCTAATAACAGCGAAAGATACATCGTTTTGCTTGCAAATAAATATAATTCGGGCTATAATAAATATAATTGACTACATTTTTTAAGAGGTTTAGATGTTTACTGTATTAAAAACAGAGGGAAAAGCACGCCGGTGTGAATTTGAGACCGTCCACGGAACGGTTCAAACTCCGGCTTTTATGAATGTTGCAACCTGCGGAGCAATAAAGGGCGGAGTTGCCGCAGAGGATTTGAAAGAACTACATTGCCAGGTTGCACTTTGCAACACATATCATCTTTCGCTGCGCCCGGGAGACCTTGTGGTAAAGGAGCTTGGCGGTCTTCATAAGTTTATAAACTGGGACAGACCTATTCTTACTGATAGCGGCGGCTTTCAGGTTTTCAGTCTTTCAAAGCTCCGTAAGATAAAAGAAGAAGGCGTATATTTTCGCAGTCACCTTGACGGACACGCAATTTTTATGGGACCGGAAGAGTCAATGCAGATACAGTCCCACCTTGGGAGTACAATAGCCATGGCATTCGACGAATGTGTTGAAAATCCTGCTCCAAAATCCTATGCTGCACAATCCTGCCAACGAACCGTGAGATGGCTTGTACGCTGCAAAGAGGAGATGGCACGCCTTAATGCCTTGCCGGATACGATCAATCCAAACCAAATGCTTTTTGGAATTAACCAGGGCTGCACTTTCAGCGACCTTCGCATTGAGCACATGAAGCAGATTGCGGAGCTTGATCTTGACGGCTACGCAATCGGAGGGCTTGCAGTTGGTGAGCCGACGCTTGAAATGTACCGTATAATTGAAGATGTTGAGCCGTATATGCCTTTTGAAAAACCACGCTACCTTATGGGCGTCGGAACGCCGGTTAATATTCTTGAGGGTGTTCACCGCGGAGTTGATCTCTTCGATTGTGTTATGCCAAGCAGAAACGCCCGTCACGGAACGCTTTTTACATGGCAGGGGATACGCAATCTTAATAATGAAAAATATATCTATGATGACGGTCCCGTTGACCCGGAATGTGACTGCCCGACCTGCCGTTTGCATAGCAGGGCATATGTACGCCATCTGCTTCGTGCAAACGAGCTTCTTGCTCACAGACTGACTGTTCAGCATAACTTGTTTTTCTACAATACGCTGATGGAGCGCATAAGAGATGCTCTTGATAATGGCACATTTGAAGAATTTTATCAAAAATATGTGCCAATCCTCGGAAAAAGGATATAAAAACACCTTGCGCAAAGAAAAAATATGCCTTATAATATTTTTATAATTTTTTTGGAGGTAAACAATGACCAGCGTATATCAACTTCTTACTACCGCAACAGACACCGCTTCCGGCAATGGTGATATTTTAAGCAGTGTTATAAGCTATGCACCGATTCTTGTCGTTATAATCGCTTTTTATTTTGTTCTTATCCGTCCTCAGCAGAAAAAGGATAAAGAAGACAAGGCAATGAGAGAAAATCTCGACATAGGCGATGAGATAGTGACCGCAGGCGGAATTATCGGACGCATTGTTTCTATAAAGGACGATACTCTTGTTATCGAAACAGGAAGCGACAGAAGTAAGGTCCGCATTGCAAAATGGGCGGTTTCTCAAAATTTGACCGCAATTGAAGCAAAAAAACAAGGATAAAAGCAAATTGCATATTGAATAAAAAATCCCCCTTTTGAATATCCTTAAAAAGGATTGCCAAAGGGGGATTTTTTATGTCGGAAACAAATGCCGTAAAAATAATAGTAAGCTCCGCAATAGGGGCGGGTATAGGCACACTTTTTGCCGCTGCGGCAATTTTGGCAATGGCGGCTGTGCTTGCAATAGGGAATATACCTGCGGTGTTGATTATGCCTCTTGCAACGGCGGCACTTGCAATAGGCGGGCTTTCTGCGGGAGTTTCTGCCGCAAAAATCGGAAAGAGCAGGGGAATTTTATGCGGTTCCATTGCCGGGATTATTATGTTTCTTTTGGTTTGGGCTTGCGGCGGAATCATCGGAGAGGGCGAATTTGGAGCAAGCGCAGCCGTAAAGGCGGGGATAATTACGCTTGCAGGGGCACTTGGCGGAATAATAGGCGTTAACAAGCAATAAAAGATGAGCACCGAAAACGGTGCTCATCTTTTATTATCGTGCTCAACTTATAAATTCGCCGTCACGCATATTCATAACCATATCTGCCGCTTCGGCAACGGCAGGGTCATGAGTGACGATGATAACCAGTTTGTTTTCGTCGTGAGCGAGGCTCTGCAAAATCTCAACGATGTTTTTGCTGTTTTTACTGTCAAGATTGCCGGTAGGTTCATCTGCGAGGATTATCTCACTTCCGGCGGCAAGAGCCCGGGCAATAGCCACCCGCTGCTGCTCTCCGCCGGAGAGCATATTCGGCATACGCTTAAATTGTTCTTCTTTTAATCCTACCTGAAGCAGCCGCTCCTTGGCTGCAAAATCCGCCTCTTTTACCGGAAGCTTTTTAATATAAAGCGGGTATGCGGCATTTTCGAGCACTGTAAGATGCTGAAACAGGTTAAAGTTTTGATAAATAACAGAAACATGATTAAGCCGATAGTCATCACGATTTATTTTTGCGGTGGAACATCCGTCGAATTCAATTACGCCGTTGCTTGGTACATCAAGCCCGGCAAGCAGCGACAGGAATGTTGTTTTTCCGCTTCCGGAGCTGCCAACAATAGCATAAACTTTTCCAGGGCAAAATTCAACGCTTACATCGTTAACAGCTTTAACGGTTTGGTAAGAGTTGCGGTATTCATAGCTTACATTGCGTGCCTCTAATGTCTCCATAGATTATTCCCCCTCTTTCATTAAGTTCATAACATTTACATTACAGATTCTCAAAACGGAAATCGAAGCACCTGCAAGATATATCAGTATCACAAGCAGTGCTTTTAGGATTGTGGATAGCTGCAAAGCAGGTTCAAAAACAAGTCCAGATGCAAAACCGATTGCTCCTCCAACAACCGAGAGATAAATAAATTCTTCGAATACTGATGCAAAAACCTTTTTGCGGGAAAGTCCGATACAACGCATAACGGCAAATTCCTTGATTCGCCCTTTTGTTGAAAGAAAGCTCGTGAAAAAGCCGATGCAGCAACAAATCAGAAGCAAAACCGGAAGCAGTATTTTAAGCATTGAAATGTTTGATTCCAGCTTATTAAGGGTTTCAAGGTAAACTTCGTCGTTGATTATAACGCCGAAAGTAAGCCAGTCTTTTTTTACAAGCAGAGATGGCTCGCAAAAAATTTTATAGATTTCCTCTTTTGCTTTATCAAGCTGCGAGTTGTCACGAATACTAAACGAGCAGCTTTCGATAATGTAAATCACATCTTGCACATTATCGAAAAGCATATCAAGCGGGCAATAAATTATGTTGCTGTCTGTTCCGTGAACAATGCCGATTATTTTAAGCTCCTGCGGGTCCTGGCTATATGGTTGAATACTGATAGTATCGCCGCAGATTGCGGCAATTTTTTCCGGAATAAGGCAGACCAATTTGTCCGTTTTGAGTGCATCTTCGTCCCATCCGTCAAAAAATTCAACGGACACGCCCGGCTGTAAAAGAGCGTCATCGGAAGAAATAGTTAAAATTCGGCGCAGGATGTAGTCTTTAGGAGAAACAAGCGAAGCGGAAGAAACCGCTTTTACATCGCATACATATTCGGCAATGTCGCCTTTATCCGGGCGGCGGCCAAGCAGCATATCCGTAAAGACGGAAAACATATTTATGTCGTTACTGTTCATGCCGTTGGCGTCTGTTACGGTGCAGCGTATGTCGGTGGTGGCAACCATTTGCTCAAGGGCACTTTGCTGACGAATCGTAAGCTGGCTGAGTATAATTGAAGAAAAAATTCCCAAAGCTATCATCAGCACTATGGCTATGCCGGACCATTTTCGCCGCAGCATGGATTTAAGCGTCAGTAAGTGCAGAGAAGCTCTTTTTTGCTTCATCAAAAACACCTCCGCATCATTTTTTCTTTTTTCCTGTGCTCATAAGGTTTGGATTTGCGGAAGAAGCACTGCAAATGGCGGAGATAACCAAAAGAAATGCAAATTCAACGCCGCAGCAGAGCGCAAGCGCACCAAAGCTGAATTCCACCGAGCCTTTGAGCACGGCTGCGGTTATGGTTTTGAAGAGGGCTGCGCCAAGCGCAGCACCAAGCAGCGCAGCTATGGCGGAAAGCCCGATAAGCGCAGAGCAAAGCTGCTGCCGAACAACGCCCGTTCCGACGCCGATAAGCCGTACGGAACGAATTGAGGATTTCATTCGACGGAAAATGAGATAGAAGCCGATTATTGAAACAAAAACAAAAATGGCACAGCCTATGCTCAACATTCTAAGGGCGTTTGCGGAAAGTGCTTCAAGAGCAGGCAGGGCGTCGGTATAGTTCATGTCAATATAAATAAAGCTTTCGCCCATATCGTGCTCCGCCATATATGCTTCAAAATCGTCCTTCATTCCGTTTTTGATAACAAAGGAATTAAGATAAGCTATATCCGGGTTTTCATACTGCTCTGCATCGGGAATGGATTTTTTGGGAACAAAAATGTTGTCGGCGGTAAAGTTATACTGTCCGTCGGTAAATTCCGGGGATGTATAAATGCCGATAATTTCACATTCACGCTCGATACCAAGGCGGTTTTCCGGCGTAAGAGTAAGGCGGGTATAGTAGTAATCGCTTCTGTAGTTCAAATCCGGGATTAGCAAATCCCTTTTTGTGGCACCGGTATTGTAATAGTCAAGAGAGATTTTATCGCCGACGGAAAGATTGTTGCGCAGGGCAAGAGATGCGCTTATTATGCAAACATCGCTTCCGTTTTCATATTCCTCGTCGGAAAAGGCTCTGCCCTCAAGGATGCTTGCGATGCCCGAATTAAAATTATATATACTGTTTAGATTGTTAGTAAGAATAACGCCGACTGAATTTTGGTTTAGTTCAGTAAGGGGAATAATCGTATCTTTCCAAACCTTGCCCTCATCGGTATTCAAAAAATCCTGCCAATCTCCGGTGTACTCGGCAATAAAGGGCAGGGCATTGTCATCAACGGTGTAATAAATGTTGTCTGCTATGTACCCACTATCCAACTCAACCTTTTCGGTATGCTTTATTTCGGTGAAGTTTATATCATCTCCAAAGGCGTCGTCCGTAAGAACCAAATAGCGGTATACTTCTTCATCCGGGCGGAGAACGGTTCCCCATTTTCCGTTTTTATAGTCATAACCGCCATCGGTAAAATATCCTCCGTAAAATCCGCGGACAAGATACTGTTTGCCTTCTTCAAATGGGATTGTTTTATCATCGTCGTCAATGTTATAGAATGGGAGTGTGCCGGTGTTGAAGCCGGTTTTTATAGTAACGCTTTTTCCTACAATATCACCGTAGGAATCCATAAGGGAAACGCAGCCGAGAACCTCAAACTCGGCTTTATAGCTCTCTGTTCCTGTAACAAAGCAGTTCATTCCGCTATCGTCTATATAGAAGTCCGGATGCACTGTTGTATCGGTTATTTTTTTGCATTTTAGTGCAAGAACGCAAAAATCATATCTGAACCAATCAAATGCATCGGCATAATTTGTCGCCTTTAATGAGCCGGAGGAAAGACCTTGCAGGTCGGGGAGTGCCGCGCTTAAAAGTCCGCCTTTTTCGGCATTTTCAAGCTGCGGAGCAGTGAGCACAACCTTTTCGATATTTTCCTTGCTGTATGTAATGGTTCCGTCCGACCAATGAGTATTTCCATCGTCGCTTGGTCTCCAACCGATTTTCATTTTATCCATAATATAGTTTTTGCTATAAGAAACCGGGATTGCGAGGGTGGTATATGAAGAATCTATATCGGAAATCCGGCTTTGAGCACTGAAATATGCGCAGCAGCCGATGCAGGAAAATGTGACGGAGGAGGCAATCAAAATGATAAGCAAAACAGAAAAAGCACTTTTTCTTATCAATAATTGACGAAAAATGTTCATAGAATACACCTCCAAAATATTTCATAATCCGGTCCCCGCAAAAGCGGGGATTATGACAGATGTAAAATGGCGAGTGTTCTTACAATGAAAACGCAACGGAAAATGATGCCGATGAAAACTGTCTTTTGGAATCACCGTCCTTTCTATATGCAAAATTTTTAATAAAAGAAGCAAAAATTTTGCTCTTTTTTGAAAAACTTATGTAAATTTTATTATATGATTACATTGTACCAAATGCTTACAGAAAATGCAACAGTATTTATATATAAATAAAAAAATATATCGAATATGCATGAAAAATGCAGATTGCTTTATTGTGAGCGTACAAAGAAGCTCCGCTTGTCCGGGACGGAGCATTCTTTGTATACTCTTGTTTGAAGGAGTTTGAAGGAGATAGAAACCTATCTCTATATGTATTAAACGCAGAAATGGTCAAAATGTAACAACTTTTTTTGAAATTTTTTTATTCTTTCTTTTTTCGGCACTCATAAGATTTGGGTTTGCGGAAGAAGTGCTGCAAATGGCGGAGATAATTAAAAGAAATGCAAATTCAACGCCGCAGCAGAGTGCCAAAGGACCAAAGCTGAATTCCACCAAGCCATTGAGCACGGCAGCGGTTATGGTTTTGAAGAGGGCTGCGCCAAGCGCAGCACCAAGCAGTGCAGCTATGACGGAAAGTCCGATAAGCGCAGAGAAAAGCTGCTTTCGAACAACGCTTGCTTCAACGCCGATAAGCCGTACGGAACGAATGGAGTATTTCATCTGGCGGCAAATGAGATAGAAGCCGATTATCGCAACAAAAACAAAAATTGCACAGCCGATGCTCAACATTCTAAGGGCGTTTGCGGAAAGTGCTTCAAGAGCAGGCAGGGCATCGGCATAGTTCATATCAACATAAATAAAGCTTTCACCCATATCGTGCTCCGCCATATATGCTTCAAAATCGTCCTTCATTCCGTTTTTGATAACAAAGGAATTAAGATAAGCTATATCCGGGTTTTCATACTGCTCTGCATCGGGAATGGATTTTTTGGGAACAAAAATGTTGTCGGCGGTAAAGTTATACTGTCCGTCGGTAAATTCCGGGGATGTATAAATGCCGATAATTTCACATTCACGCTCGATACCAAGGCGGTTTTCCGGCGTAAGAGTAAGGCGGGTATAGTAGTAATCGCTTCTGTAGTTCAAATCCGGGATTAGCAAATCCCTTTTTGTGGCACCGGTATTGTAATAGTCAAGAGAGATTTTATCGCCGACGGAAAGATTGTTGCGCAGGGCAAGAGATGCGCTTATTATGCAAACATCGCTTCCGTTTTCATATTCCTCGTCGGAAAAGGCTCTGCCCTCAAGGATGCTTGCGATGCCCGAATTAAAATTATATATACTGTTTAGATTGTTAGTAAGAATAACGCCGACTGAATTTTGGTTTAGTTCAGTAAGGGGAATAATCGTATCTTTCCAAACCTTGCCCTCGTCGGTATTCAAAAAATCCTGCCAATCTCCGGTGTACTCGGCAATAAAGGGCAGAGCATTGTCGTCAACGGTGTAATAAATGTTGTTTACTATATGCCCGTTATCAAGTTTGATCTCTTCGGTATGCTTTATTTCGGTGAAGTTTATATCATCTCCAAAGGCGTCGTCCGTAAGAACCAAATAACGGTATACCTTTTCATCCGGGCGGAGGACGGTTCCCCATCTTTCATTTTCATAATCATAACCGCCATCGGTGAAAAGACCTCCGTAAAATCCGCGGACAAGATACTGCTTGCCCTCTTCAAACGGAATTGTTTTATCGCTGTTAGAGAACGGAACGGAACCGCTGCCGAAGTAGGATAGTAATGTAACGCTTCTTCCGACAATGTCACCATAGGAATCCATAAGGGAAACGCAGCCGATAACCTCAAACTCAGCAATATATTTTTCCTGACCTTCTATATAGTAGTTCATTTCGCTGTCATCCTTATAAAACTCAGGATGCACTGCTGTATCAGTTATTTTTTTGCATTTTAGAGCAAGAACGCAAAAATTATATCTAAACCAATCAAATGCGTCGGCATGATTTTTTGGTTCTAATAACCCGGAGGAAATACCTTGTAGGTCGGGGAGTGCCGCGCTTAAAAGCCCGCCTTTTTCGACTTTTTCAAGCTGCGGAGCATTGAGCACAACTTTTTCGATGTTTTCCTTGCTGTATGTAATGGTTCCGTCTACCCAATGAGTGTTTCCGTCGTCGCTTGGCTTCCAACCAATCATGCCGAGGCGTGTAATTTCATCGTAATTAGCAGGAGCCGATATTGCGAGCGTTGTGTAATAAGAACTCATATTTTTATATTGATTTTGTGCATTTACATATGAGCAATAACTGATAGAAGAAAAAGCAACAGCAAGAACTATGAGAAGTATAACCAAAACGGAAAAAGATTTTTTTCTTTTAAGCAATAACCAAAAAATATTCATAACAATTCCTCCAGAATATATCATAATCCAATCCCCGATGGGGATTGGATTATGATGAAGGATAAAATTCGTAATGGCGGATGTTCTTACAAGGAAAACGCTACGGAAAATGATGCCGATAAAAACTGTCTTTCGGAATCAACGCCCTTTCTATAAGTGAAATTTTTAATAAAAAAAGCAAAAGTTTTGCTCTTTTTTGAAAAACTTATGTAAATTTTGTTTTGTAATTACATTATACCAAATGCTTACAAAAAATGCAACAGTATTTATATAAAATAGAAAAATATATTGAATATGCTTGAAAAAGGCAGATTGCTTTATTGTGAGTGTACAAAGAAGCTCCGCTTGTCCGGGACGGAGCATTCTTTGTATACTCTTGTTTGAAGGAGATAGAAACCTATCTCTATATGCATTAAACGCAGAAATGGTCAAAATGTAACAACTTTTTTTGAAAAAAATTAAAAAAATTTTTTTCGGATGCAAATTTTCGAATAAAACGAAAAAACATCGTAAAATAAATGCAAAACTGTTGCAAGAAACGAAACATTGTGCTATAATTTTTTATACTGAAAAGCTATATTATTCTGGAGGATTACATAATGGAACACATTAAAACTGTTAACAACGCAAATCTTAAAGAATCCTGCGCCAAAGGCGGCTGCGGCGAATGCCAGGCTTCCTGCCAGTCCGCTTGCAAAACTTCCTGCACTGTTGCAAATCAGGAATGCGAGAACGAATCCCGCAAGGCAGGCAAATAATTTTTTGGATTTGTGAAGAATTTGCAGGCGCGAAAATTTGCGTGCCTGCATTTTTATCGGAGAAATTTTAATGGTACATACTTATTTTATGAACGGCTATTATATAGCCCTTGATTCAAATTCGGGAGCGGTTCATTCTCTTGATAAGCCGACATTTGATTTGCTTAACAAATTTACGGATAAGCTTCCGGAAAAATGCCCCGAAGAGGTGCTTGATGAGCTTTCTGAATATCCGCGCAATGAGCTTTTGGAGATTTATTCCGAGCTGTTAGAGCTTCAAAAAGCAGGACAGCTTTTCAGCGAGGATGATTACGAGCGATTTACAGGTATGATGAAAGGTGCACCCATTAAATCAATGTGCCTTCATATTTCGCATGATTGCAACCTGCGCTGCAAATACTGCTTTGCATCTACAGGCGATTTCGGTAAAGGCAGAAAGCTTATGCCGGTGGAAACGGGAAAAAAAGCTATTGATTTCTTGCTTGAGCATTCCGGAAACCGCCATAACCTCGAGCTTGATTTCTTCGGCGGCGAGCCTCTTATGAATTGGGATGCCGTAAAGGAAATTATTGAATATGCAAGGGGTAAGGAAGAAGAATACAACAAAAAGTTCCGTTTTACTGTTACAACAAACGGTATGCTGCTCAATGATGAGAGCATTGATTTTATCAATAACGAGATGAGCAATGTTGTTCTTTCTCTTGACGGAAGAAAATGTGTAAACGATGCTATGCGCCTTACGGTTAACGGAAAAGGCAGCTATGATATTTTTGTACCGAAGTTTCAAAAGCTTGTTGAAAAGCGCAGAAACGGCAAATATAAAGAATATTATGTTCGTGGAACATTTACAAAAAACAACCTTGATTTTACAAAAGATGTTTATCATATTGCCGATGACCTTGGTTTTGATCAGCTTAGCGTGGAACCTGTAATAGCAGAAGAAACGGAGCCGTATGCCCTTACGGAAGCAGATCTTCCAAAGATTTATGAGGAATATGAAAAGCTTGCCGTTGAAATGATTCGCCGCAAAAAAGAAGAAGGCGGTTGCTTTAATTTCTTCCATTTTATGATTAACCTTGACCAAGGTCCCTGTGCTATCAAGCGTCTGCGTGGCTGCGGTTGCGGAAACGAGTATGTTTCTGTAACGCCGGACGGAGATATTTATCCCTGCCATCAGTTTGTCGGTCACGATGAATGGAAAATGGGCAATATAGAGGACGGCTCCCTTGATTTGAGCATCAAGGACAGATTTGCGTGCTCAAATGTTTATACAAAAGAGGGCTGCAAGGATTGTTGGTGTAAGTTCTATTGCTCCGGCGGATGCAACGCAAACAATTACTCTTTCAATAAAAACATTGATAAGCCCGTAAAGCTTTCGTGTGACATTGAAAGAAAGCGTGTTGAATGTGCGGTTATGATAAAGGTAGCAATGGCGGATAAATAATTTTGAATAAAATTTAAGCCTCGGGAATATCCGAGGCTTATTTTTTATATATTGATAGGGAAGAGGATAGGGAAGGGAAAAGGTGTACAAACTATGAGCATTAAAATTAAAGAGTTTCTAAAAAATAAATATTTGATTATTGTCTGCGTTTTGCTTTTGGGCGGAACAGTTATTGGCAGCTGTGTGCTAAATATTTTGCCGGAGGAGCTGAAAATACAGCTTGGCTCATTCGTGCTCAAAGACGGAAAAAGCATTTTGAATATTGCTCTTGACAAATTTGCACTGCCGTTTTTTGCATTGCTCCTTCTTTATATCGGAAGCTTTAATGCAGTGGGTCATATTACGGCGGCTGTTACTCTGATGAGCTTTGGCACAATTTACGGAATTAAAGAATCGCTTAATTTTAGTTTTTACGGCGAAGAGTTTATTATAAAAGCTGCCGCAGATTACCTTACATTTTCTATCTATGCGCTTTTTCTTGTTGCAACAATGGCAGAAAGCTGTTTTTTATCGGCACAAAGTATCTATAAAGGACTCCACGGCAGCTTACCGGAAAAAACGCATTATAATGCGAAAAATCAAACTGTAAAGCTGATTACTTTTACAGTGATTACGGCACTTTTTTCACTTTTGTCAGGCTATGTTTTAACCGTTATCTGATTTTTTTGAGCCATTTTTTGGCTTTATGGAACCAAGCGGAGATTTTTTTGAGGCATCCTCGATTTGCTTGTTGCTTACATGAGTATAAATCTCTGTTGTGGATAAGCTTTCGTGGCCAAGCAGTTCCTTTAGCACACGAATATCAACTCCTGCGTCTTGATAAAGCAAGGTTGCGGCAGTGTGCCGCAACTTATGCGGAGAAATGCCCATACCGCCAAGTCCGGCTTGTTTAAGGCATTTTTCAACAATCATCTCAACGCTTCGAGCACCGATTCGTCTGCCGTTTTTGTTCAGAAAAAGAGCGTCTTTTTCCTGAGCACTGCGTTTTACTTTTTCTCCGGAGTTGAGCACGGATAGATAATTGTTTATTGCACTTTTGCAAGAATCGTTAAGATATACGATACGCTCTTTATTTCCTTTGCCAAGTAAATTTATTTTGTTGTCGTGGATATCCGAAAGATTTATTCCGCACAGTTCGGAAAGACGCATTCCGCAATTAAGAAACAGCGTTATTATGCAAAAATCACGCTCCGTAAAGCTTGTTTCAATATGCGTAAGCAATTCCAGGGCTTGCTCAAGTGTTAGATATTTTGGCAGCGATTTTTTTAGTTTCGGAGTTTCAAGGTTGAGCATCGGATTTTCCGAAAGTTTGCCGGAAGACACAGTGAGATACTTATAGAATGAACGAATTGCCGAAACTTTTCTGGAACGGGCTTTGGCTTCGTTACCATGGTGGCTTTGAAATTCCGAAAGAAACTCCATAGCGTCAAGGCGGGTTGCGTTTTTGATAAGCTCAAAGCCGGCATTTGAAATATTGATTTCGGAGTATTCGGTATTTTTAGCAACAATGCCGTTTTTAATCATAAGAAATCTTATAAAAGACCGCAGGTCAATATAGTATCCGTCAACTGTGCGTGCGGAGCGACCCTTTATTGTTTCCATATAAAAAAGAAATTCCTTTAGATAAACGGGACAATCATTTAAGTATGCGCTGTTCACTGTAAATATGTTTGCTCCTTCCCGCAACTTCGCTAAATTTCTATTTAGCGAAGTTGACAGTATTATTTTAGGACTTCTCCCCGGGCTTATGTTTCTTCGCACAGAGGTAAAATTCCGCCAATATCACAAAGCTCTTTTCCTCCGAGGTTTTCTATATAAATGTTTCTGTTGCGCAAAAAATCTTTTATATTATCATAATCTTTAAGCAGCTTCATGCTTCCGCTTGTGCCGAGAATTTTACTTTCAATCATTCCGCCGCAGCCGCCGATAAATCCTGTATCGTAGCCTTTTATATATATCCCGCCCGGCTGTATTAACAGCACCTCTATTTCGTGAGATTCGGCGGCCTTTGCAATTCCTCTGTCGGCAGTTATAATCGCATCATTGCAAACAGCCAAAACCGAGCATTTTGCATAACCTTGTTTTACGGAAATTATATCCATATTATTGGTGTAAATATATTCCAACAATTTTTTATCGGCTGCATCGGGATTTAATATTATATTTTTGCCGAGAATCTCCGCATTGAGTGCGCAATCCTCGGGATATTCCCCACCAAGGATTGCGTCTGCCTTTTTTATGTCCATTCCGATTGCTCTAAGCAGATTTTTACATTCGTTTGAGCACGATGCGGTGAGCACGGAATTTCCGCCTAAATGTAAAAGCTGCAAATCTGCATGAGAAGCGATTCCCTCCGGTAAATCCGGGCAGGGTTCAACCGGAATAACGCATATTTTTGCAGATTGCAAAGCTTCAATAACACTATGTGCTTGTGCGGATACTGCGGCAGTGGTTACTCTTCCCTCCGGGAGGTTGGGATTTTTTATATAATCCATGAGATTTTACCCTTCTTTTTTTCTTATTGCAGAAAAAGCTTCACCTACGGAGGAAACTCCACAAAGCTTAATTTTATAATCATTTCTGTTAAGCTTTGCAATACACTGTTTTGGCAAAATTATTTCGGAAAATCCAAGTTTTTCGGCTTCGTTTATGCGGCTTTCGGCGTGGGCTACGCTGCGAAGCTCTCCGCCAAGCCCTATTTCACCGAAAGCAACAATTCCGTCGTCTATAACGGTGTCGGTAAGGCTGGAAATAAGAGCAATTGCAACAGCAAGGTCTGCGGCCGGTTCATCAAGGCGCAACCCGCCGATAACATTTATATAGGTATCCATATTACCAAAAAAGTACCCTGCACGCTTTTCAAGAACGGCAATGAGCAGAGCCGTACGGTTAAAATCAAAGCCGGTAGAGGTCCTTCTTGGGACACCGAACCCGGTTTTTGAAACGAGTGCCTGTACCTCCGCAAAAATCGGTCTTGTACCTTCTATGATGCAGCTTACGCAGGTTCCGGAAACATTTGTCGGGCGTTCGGAGAGCAGCGCAACAGAGGGATTTTCTACCTCACGCAGACCGTCCTCCTCCATTTCAAAAATACCGATTTCATTGGTAGAACCAAAACGGTTTTTTACTGCCCTTAAGATGCGGTAGCTCAAGGTTCGCTCGCCCTCAAAATGCAGAACCGTATCCACGATATGCTCCATAACTTTCGGTCCTGCTATTGCTCCGTCCTTGTTTACATGACCGACAATTATAATCGGTATTCCGGCACGCTTCGCCACCTTTGTAAGGATAGCGGTGCATTCCTTTACCTGAGTTACGCTGCCGCTTGATGATGCAATTGTTGCGCAATTCATCGTCTGAATGGAATCGACCATAACCATGTCCGGCTTTTCCGCCATTATGGCGTTTACTACCTGCCCTATATCCGTGTAGGGTGCGACCATAAGGCTGCTCCCTGCTACGCCAAGGCGTTTTGCACGCAGTTTTAACTGAGCCTTGCTTTCCTCACCGGAAATATAGAGTATATTTGCCTTTTCTGAAAGCTTTCCGCAAATTTGCAGCAGCATTGTTGATTTGCCGATGCCGGGGTCGCCGCCAAGCAAAATTACGGAGCCTTTTACGATTCCGCCGCCAAGTACACGGTCAAGCTCTTTTATACCGGTGACATAACGGTATTCATCGGCAATCTCGACATCATTTATGCTTTCCACAGCGGAGCAATCGCCGTCGGAGATTATTCCGGCAGTTTTTTGTTTAGAGGGCGGCTCATCGGAACGGACATCCTCGGAAAATGTGTTCCATTCGCCGCATTCGGGGCACTTTCCGTACCATTTTGGAGATTCATAGCCACATTCTGTACAAATATATACGGTTTTTAGCTTTCCCATAAAAATTCATTCCTTTTCGGCGATGTATTTTACCGTGCTTTCGGCAATTACAAAAGCCAATTTATTTTGGTATTCTTCATTTGTCAACATTTCGGCGTCATCGCTATTTGATATAAATCCGCATTCGGCAAGGACGGCGGGCTTTTTTGTGTGATAAAGAATGTAAATATCGTCTGTCGCCTGCTTTATTACACGCTCGTTTTCCGGTTGGAGAGTTATACGAATGTCGTCCTGAAGCTTTTGTGCAAGAAGCTTGCTTTCCGGATTTCCTCCGCTGTAAAAGATTTGAGCACCGTGAGCATTGCCTCCGAAAAAGTTTTGGTGAATGGAAATAAAGCAAAGGCATTCGCTTTCTTCAAGAAGTGCAAAACGGTTTTTTATGTCGGAGACCTTTTTTGCTCTTTGGGACGAAAGTCCATCATCACAGGTCATTTTATCCTCATCCCTGGTAAGCAGTGTTTCAAATCCCATAAAACGCAGAACGGCATTTGTCTTTAGCGTTACAGAAAGATTTATATCCTTTTCAAGTATTCCTCCGACGCCGATTGCTCCACCGTCTTCCCCGCCGTGACCCGCATCCAATATTATAGGCGGATTATTCCCTACTCTTGAAGAAGCCGCAGCAAGTGTTCCGCCGCTCTTTGCGCAATAGAAAAACGGTAGGGCGACTATACAAAACCCCGCAACGGAAACGGTTATGGCTTTAATAATATCGTATTTCAATAAGCATTCATCTCCCTTTCGATATTAAGAATAATATGGGAGAAAAGTCAGCTCAATACCTATATTGTAGCACAAAACACGGGTTTTGTATATCAAAAAATATAAAGTGTAAAAACCGTTATAAATAAATTCAGAATTTATATATTACCCATTGACTTTTATATGCTAAAGTATTAAAATGTATGAGCAGGAATTCGGCATATAAAACTTTTGAGGTGATGCTTTATGAATAACCGTCTTAAAGATGAAAACCTTGACAGTCTTTTTGAGGCTATACTTACCCTAAAGGACAAGGATGAGTGCTTTAGCTTTTTCCGCGACCTTTGTACGGCACCGGAGCTTAAAACCATGTCACAGCGTTTTCATGTTGCAAAAATGCTTGCGGAGCACAGGGTTTACAGCGATATTGTTGAAGAAACTGGTGCTTCTACCGCAACAATAAGCCGTGTAAATCGTTCGCTTTCGGAGGATTATTCTTGCGGCGGATATGCTCTTGTCTTCGACCGTCTTGAGAGCAATGATAAAAAATGAGTGATTACGGTGATTTTGCACGCTTTTACGATAGATTTACGACTAATGTAAATTATCCCGCAAGGGCACACTATTTTGATGCACTTATCCAAAAGTATAATCCGGAGGCAAAGCTCCTTTTAGATCTTGCCTGCGGAACGGGTTCACTGAGCTTTGAACTTGAAGGGTACGGATACGATATAGTCGCTGTGGATAATTCCTATGAAATGCTTTCCATAGCGGCAGAAAAACGAGGAGAACTGGAAAGCGGTGTTCTCTTTCTCTGCCAGGAAATGAGCGAACTTGACCTTTTTGGTACGATAGATGCTACGGTTTGTGCTTTGGACAGTATAAACCATATTACCGACGAGGGCGAGGTTCTGGAAGTTTTTAAGAGAGTTTCACTTTTTTCAAACAAAGGCGCAGTGTTTATTTTTGATGTGAATACGGTGTATAAACACAAAGAAGTTCTCGGTGATAATTGCTTTGTTTACGAAAATGGAGATACTTTTTGCTCATGGCAAAACAGCCTTTGCAACGATGGCACAACAGTGGATATATCCTTAGACTTTTTTGAGAAAGTACAGGAGGAAGGGCTTTATGCCCGTTACAGCACTGATTTTTCCGAACGGGCATATGAGATCGATACCCTAAAACGGATGCTTTCAGAGGCGGGGTTTGAAGTAAAAGCAGTATTTGACGACGACAGCTTTCTCCCCCTTCGCAGGGACAGCCAGCGTGCAATAATTGTGGCGAAAAAGGTTTAAAAAAGTATTGACTTTTGTTATAATATATGATATTATAAATAGGTCGTTCGGGGGCATAGCTCAGCTGGTTAGAGCACCTGCCTTACAAGCAGGGGGTCATAGGTTCGAGTCCTATTGTCCCCACCATATTTAAGCCATTTTTTGAACTTCGTGTCATATTTCGTGGCAGAAAGTACAATTGTGGCAAAAAGAAAAAGCCGAGGCAAAAAAGCCCCGGCTTTGTTTTATTTTAAAATAAACCGCACATAAGGTTGGTTTCAAGCCCCCTGGCATATTTTCCGAGCTGGCCCGCCTTTTTGAATTCCCGCACCGATTTTTCTCTTACCTTGTTTTTGTATGCTTCCGCTTTTTCAAGGGTGTTCGGATATATTTTTTCATACATCTCATTTAGGTTTTTAAGGTAATAGTCATAAACGGTGCGGCTGTATTTCGCCGCCTCTTCGATTTTCTCCCAGCTTTCGGGAAAATCCCTCTTCAGCATTTCTTCGGTATACGGTTTGGTTTCTCCGTTTTTGCTTACCTGATAAACTCCCTCGCCGTATCGCTGAACAGCGGCGGATTCCTTGCTTCCCGCCTTTATGCCAAGCTCGGAAAATTTCTTGCTTATGTGTTTCAACGGCTCTTTTATAGTTTTGGGTGTATTGGCTCTGCGCCTTTCTGAAAGGTCTTTCAAAAAGCTTATGCAGCGTGTTTCGGATGGCTTCGCTTCTGCCTGAAACATCATCCAATATCCTCGCAAAATCCTTAAATTCACCGCCGAAAAGTCCCTTTATTCTGCCGAGGCTCTGTGCAAAATCCACAAGCTCCTCCGCGTCCATATCAAGCCCGGCTCTCTCCGCTCTGTCTTTCAGAACTTCCTTCTGCTTGTCCTCCGGCATTTCTTTCAGCTTGTCGTCGGTGATCTTGGCGTCCTCAATGCGCTTTTGGGTATCCTCGATAAACTTGTCCGTCTTATCTGTTCCGCCTTCGCCTGCTCCGGCTTCCTTCTGCCCGTTTTCCGGCTCCGATTCATACAGCGTCATCAGCCTTGCTTCTTCCTCGGTTTCCGCCTGCTGCACTTTCGCAGCGGAATTTTCGCTTTTGCTCTTGAAATTTTCGGAAGTATCGGTTATACTATCGTTAGACGATATATTGTCCGACGGCTCCTGGGCTCTGGTGTTCGCGGTTTGCGCAGACTGCGACCCAGATGGGGGCCGTCTTTTATTTGCGTCCATTCCGACGATGTCGTAAAAAACTTTGTTTCCGTCGTCCTTTACTCCTATTACTACCTCTGCGCTGTAATCGTTTCCGCCTATTTTAAGGTTTACCCTGCCCTTATCAAAAGAAACTATGTTATCAGTTCTTGCATGATCCGGCGGCACGTTTTGAAACTCGGTATTTTGTGAAATAACATCCAAATGCGGAGCCGTTTCCATCTTGTCCCGATATATTTCAGGGCTTTTGTCCCTCAGGTATACGCTGTCTTTTGACTTTACAAATTCTCCTCTGCTTTTTGCAGAAACGTCAATGTGCTCTCCGTTAAGGTTGAAGCCTTTCGGAAAAACGCTCCTTATAACGTTTTTGACCCTTTTAAGCCAATCTTCTTTCGGAATATCTTCAAGAATGTTCGATTTAATATCAATAATCGTATTATTGTCCGCGTCGGTAATAACACTGACGCCTTTTTTTATTTCCGTGACTTCCTGTTCGGAAAGAGAGTACTTTTCCCTATTAGTTAAATTGCTGTTATCCGAATTTTTCTGCTTTTCGGCAAGTATCGCTTCCTTCTCGGCGGCTTTTTTCTTTTTGGCATCCTCTTTCTCCGCCCATTCGGCAAAGTCTTCGTTTTTGTTTTCCTGCGAAAGCTTCACCCCGTACATCTGCTCTGCGCTTACCGTGCCCGGCTTCCTCTGCTGCGCTTTCGCAGCGTTTTCGGAATTCTGCTGCGCTTTCGCAGTGGAATTTTCCGCATCAAGAGTATTGACACCGTTTCCGTTTTGTGGTATATTGGTTTCAGATACAGATACCATGCGCTGGGCATGTGCATCGCTATTTGCGGCGTAACCCCCAGCATCGCGGGTGTCTGTATTTTTTGTTTCAAACGCATCAAATATTTTTCCATCAGGCGTAAGAACCCTATGAACTTTGTAAAAGTTATCAGATGTTTTCTTTACCACAACAGCCATATTACCACGCTGACCGTTTATTTCAATCGGTGCGATAATTGTATATGTCCCATAATTTCGTCCTTTATGGTCTTCATGAATTGCAAGCACACTGCCTTTTGATATAACATCCGGAAGTACCGCAAACGCTGCAAACTCCGTTGGTGTTTTTAAGTATTTAACAGCACTGCTTATTCTTTTTTTATCAAAAATAACAGTGCCAAGCTCGGCATTATTTGCTTTATACCCACTGCTCGCAAGTGTGTTAACTGCCCATTCCCTTATGTTCCTCTTATCGTTTACATTTTCAAACGGAACATCTACACTTGCAGCAATTTCTTTTGTGTTAAGTATCTCTTGATTTTCACGAATTTGTTCTTTTATATGTTTTGCCCCTTCGGCGGCTTTTTTCTTTTCTGCGTCCTTTCCTGCCGCCCATTCCTCAAAGCTTTGGTTCTCCGTTCCGTCCGGCGGCTTCGTTCCGTACATCTGTTCAAAGCTTACCTCTCCGGCTCTCTTCGGAAGCACATCCCCGAAATTCATCTCTCCCGTTTCGCTGCGGTTCATCCTTGTCGCTGCGGGTATGGTGGTGTCGCCTATCTGCCTCTCCGCAATCTTTCTAAGGTTCGGGTCGCTCATCAAGCGGTATGCGTTTTTCATATAGTCGCAATATTCTTTAACCGCTTTTTCAAGCTTTGCCGCCTTCTTTGCGTCTATCTTTCGGTCAACCGCTTCTTTTATATCCCCAAGCTTCTGGTATCCGCCGAAAAGTCCGCCGGTCATTGCGCCGATTTTTGCGTTTTCGATTACCTCCGCCCAATCCCATTCCTGCTGCCATTCTCCCCTTGCCGCAAGGTCAACCGCCCCGTCAAGAAGAATGTCCGCCGAATATTCAAGAAATTCCTCTCCGCCCTCCTCAAAGGCGTTGTATAGAATAGAACCGATAATGCTTTCCGCACATTTTTCCTCAAGTCCGTTAAGCGGGCTTTTGCTTCCGCCAATACCGCCAAGGCTCTCCGTAAAGTACGAGATTGCGCCGGTCCCAAGCGCATGAACCGAAGCCTCAAGCTTTCCCTGCCCCTCGGAGCGGCATTGCACATATTTGTCCGCCGCACTGCTAAGTGCCATTCCGCCGGTATATACTCCTCCGGAAAATTTTCCGGCGGTCTTTGCCGCTTCTGCTGCACTAAGCCCTTTTGATACCGCCTTGTCAAAAACAACGCTCCCGCCGAACATGGAAATCGGTGCAGTCAGAATTTTATACGAAAGCTGCTGTGCAACGCTGTCCGAAACCTTTACAAGGTCTTTCCCAAGCTGCGATGGTGCCGCATCCGTAAGAAGCTGAACCTGCTTGTCCGTCACTTCTCCGATTTTTCTCGCTTCGCCTTTTTCATAAACCTTTTTGCCCGGCTCATATCCAAAGGTGTCGTACAGCCATAACCCAAGGTTTTCAACTCCCGCTCCGGCTGCGCTTTTGACTTAACTTAATTTATAAATATTTTTTGTTTCAGCAAAATAAGAACAGCGCAAAGCAAAATATTCTGATATAATAATTGCAACGGAGGTTATTTCATTATGTACTACTTTGAGATAATGCAGGAATGCGAAAAATACATAAATGATAATCTTGAATACCCTCCTTCCGCAGCGGAGCTTGCGGAAAGGTTTGGGTATTCACTGTACCATTTTTGCCATCTTTTCCGTGCTCATTTTGGCGTTTCTGTTGGGGAACATATTCTGAAATGCAGACTTGAGCATGCGGCAGAAAGTATAAAAAACGGCATGAGCATCACAGATGCGGCCTTGCGCGCAGGCTACGATACGCCGTCAGGTTTTGCAAAGGCTTTTCGCAAGATGTATGGAATGAACGCCTCCGAATATTGCAAAAAGCAAACTAAAAAGATTGTGGAGGTCATTGATATGAAAGTAAGTTTTATTGAAAAAGACGCTTTTTCCGCCATTGGATATTGTGTAAAACCAAAAGAACAAAACATTACGGCTAAAGAAAGCGGAGCGTATTGGAGTGGGATTGATTTCGGTCGATATCCCAAATATCCAATGGAACTTAAAGATAACGGCGAAGTTGCGGCATGGATTCATCCGGACGAAAAAGACGGAGAACTTAGTTATTTCTTCGGCTTTGAAACGGATATAGGCAAAAGCAAAGTACCGGACGGCTTTACTGCTCTCAACATACCTGCGGCAAAATATGCGGTTTTTGAGGTTGACGCAAAGGCTGATGATACCGGTTTTGCGGATAAAATAAAAAAAGCGTGGAAGTACATTTTTGACGAATGGTTCGATTCTTCCGAAAAGAAATTCGACGAAAGAAAAATGTGCTTTGAGTATTACCTTGGAGAAAATGCATTTATTTATATTCCGGTAAAATGATACTATCATTATAATACGGCAAAAAAACAGCGTACCGCTCTTGGAAAGGACGGTACGCTGTTTTTTATTCTGATTTTTATCTAATGGCAGGGACGAAGGCTCCTGTATTTGGGTTTATTTCTTTGCCGGAGGGTGATTCTGCTGCCGGAGGGGTTGTGGAGATAGTATATGCTCCGAGAGGTGTTCCCGCTTCGCCATTAAGAGTGAGAACGACATTCTCGGTATAGCCTTCTTTCATATAATCAACGGTAAATTTATCGAAATATTGATTATTTTTATAGATGTAATAAGTAATTACATCGTCCTCCTCGACCTTAACTCTGTATATATCCAAAAGTTCGGAATAAGTGCAGCCAAGATCCCATTTTATTGTATAATCACTTTCGATTATTTGATTTCCGTAGAAAGTAAGAGCGAATGTTGTCTTTTTCTTTGTCTGTGCAGAAGAATCGGTGTCTTTCTTTACTTCCGGGCAGTTATAAATAAAGTTTACACCACGCTGGTTGTTTGCTACGGAAGAGATGTTTACGGTTACGGAACTTCCGCAGGAAACAGTAAGAGGTTTTCCGCAGATTGCACGGAATGCTGTTGTAGAAACAACTGTGGCGGCTTGCGCTTTATAAGCCTCATCGTATTTATAGCCGTGCTTTGCGGTGAGGAAGTCGGAATAGCCGTCTTTGCTGCCTATTTCAAGTATGTTTCCGTAATAACCCGCTGATTTTACATACTCATAATTGAATATTGAAACATCGGAAACAACCGTAATTTCGCCGGTAGAATAAGCTTTGCCGCCGGATTTTGCGGTTATTTTGTATGTACCCGACTTATAGGCTGCGGTGTAGTTCTGGTCAACCTTAAATTTTACCACATAAACATAGCTTTGGCACTTAACGAAGTTAAGAGTTGTTTTTCCTTCAATATTACGCTGGTTTGCAAGCTCTTTTGCTTTTTCATAGGTGAGGTTCTTTTCAACAACAGGCTCTTCCCCATTGCGTGCAAGACGCTCGTCGTATACGGAATACAGTTCGCCTACGGTCTTATATTTTTCCGGGTCGAAATTTACGATTTCCGCAGTAATCATTCCGCTTACTTCGGCTTTTAGGTCGGTCATTTCTATATCTGAAAGAATTGCAGCATAGAATGTGCCGCCGGCGGCTTTGTTTGTAAACATAACGCCGTCGCTCTCATTAAATTTTATTGTATCGGTAAAGGAAATAAGGCTCTTTCTCTTTTCTTTTTCTTCAAACATTTCAAGGGTATCATGTCCGTCGGCACTCTTTCCGCCAACGGTGAGCTTTATTGTAGTGTATGGCGGAGTAACGGTTGTACCGGGAACGCCGTTTTTATCCTGATACATAACATGCTCAAACCTGATTTGGAAAATTGTATCGTCCGCAGTAAGAGGTTCTTTTGACCAAGACGCATAATCGGTTACATCTTTTTGAGCACCGTTTGAATAATGGGCAACTATTTTCATGCCGGTGGGATCAAAAGTTTCGCCGATGTTGTAGCTGGTTTTGTCCGGCTTGCTTACAACCTCAAGGCTTTCGATTTTGCAGCCGAGCATCATAAGGTATGCGCTATCGTTCTTAAAGTATATAAAGCCGTCGGAATCGACAACCGGAGTACAGATGCAATATTGTGCCTGTGCGTCATACGGAGTAAAAAGTACCGGCGGGGTTTGATAATGTTCAGTAATTCCGTTGTTTGGATTTACATAAGTTTCTTCAACCGTTCCGTTTAACGGAGCAGTCGCGCCGGGTTTGTCACACAAAATACGGAGCTTGCCCGGAGTAAAGTTATCAAACATATAAATATAGACCGTGCCGTCATTTCCGTATGCAGTGGTAAGCACCGCACTTGTTTGGGGGTATCCTTGGGTTGGAACGCTGTATGCGATTTCCCAGTTATTGAGGTCGATTACGGTTATGTTGTGGCCGGAATACATACCAAATTGAGAAATACCGGAAACGCCGACATATGCTCTTCCATTGTAAATCGTGGGAGAGCTGGTGCTCATTGCGGGAGCCTTCGGCTGATCGTGGTAGTTATCAAGCTTTATGTATTTAAGAGTGTCTTCAAGAATATCTCCGCTTTCCTCATCTATTTCGACAGAATAAAAATAACCGCCTTTTGAAGTAAAGTAGAGCTTGCCGCCATCTTGAACGACGCAGCATCTTATATCTCCGGTAAACGGCATAGTTACGGAATCTTTTACGGTACCGTCATTTTTGTTTATAGACAAAAGTGATGCATAGCCGGTAACATACCCATATTCTCCGTCATCTGTTCCGATAAAGAGATAGTCGTCCGTTACATATGCTTCCGCCCAATAAAAGCCGCCTTTTTTTGTGTAAACCCAAGTGGGAAGCTTTGCTTCGGTGGGGTTTTCCGGGTCTTCATCGGTTACGGAAATACAGGAATAGTTAGCGTCTTTTTTTTCGCCGCTCCAAAATCCCGTATAAATATATCCGTTGCTGTAAGTAATCGGGCAGTTTGGCTGACCGCCGAGGGGATCTTTATAGACCCAAAGGGATTCAAGAGTTTCTGCGTTAAACGCCTGTACTCGTCCATTGGAAAGACCGACAAAAACCTTTCCTTCGGCATAGGTCATAGGAACTATCGCAAAGCTTGAGTTTCCAACCATGGTGGCAGAAGCAACGACCTCTCCGCTTATCTTATCAATTTTAAGAATGTTTTTTCCGGCGTAGCAATAAATATATCCGTCAACGATTATCGGAGAGCTTGCCGCACCGGTATCGTAGCCGACGCCGATTTTTTTTGCCCAATAAAGCACTGCATCATCGGAGGAAATCGGAGATTTTGCGTTTGTAATACCGTTGTTATTTTTATCAAGGCGGAACGCTCTGACCTCATATGAAAGGTTTTTGAATGAAGTTTCCGACGCTTTTTTAAGGCTTATCTGCAATGTTTCATCTGAGGAAGCAGTGTAACTCTCGCTTTTTCCTACATACCCGAATGCGGTTACAATAATGCTGTAAGCCTGTCCGTTTTTGAGTGCGAAAACGCCGTCCTCGGAAAAAATGCGCTTTTTCTGCTTTGTGGAAGACTCTATTATGAGCACATTGGCAAAGGACGGAGAAACCTCTACTTTTACCGAAACGGTCTCCCCCGCCTCGGCATTCTGTTCTGCCGGATTTTGACCAAAGGCTTTTTCTTCCTCTGTTTCCCGTTCGTTTTCATCCGCCGGTATTGTGGGAAGCTCGATTTGACCCATTGCCGCACCGTCTATGTCTTCAAACACGAGAGTATCAAGGTCTGTGGCAAAGGCGTTTGCCGCAGGCAAAAGTACTGTTGCCAGACATAACATTGCCGATAATGCAATTTTCAAAAGGCTTTTTTTCATTTTCTAAATCCTCCGATTAACTATTTTATATAAAGGCATTTTATCCAACGGTTTATAAGTTTTTGACCGAAGCTCCAATGCTCTTTACAAAAATCAAGTATTTTTGCGCTGTATTCATAGACAAAGGCACGCTGCTTTTCATCCATTTTGTGAGTGCTGAAAAGTGCCTCTTCATTAAGGGAAAAAGCTTTATCGTATTCGATGCTTTCCAAAAAGTCCGGAGGGATTTTTGCGTGACTTCGCAGCATTTCCGCATAACCAAATTGTAGCGCAACAGCATTTTTATTGTCGGCGGCATCTATTGCGGCAAGCTTTGAACGCAGTTTTTTGCGCATTATAATTATGTATACGGCAAGTGCGAGAAGTGCGCCCATAAATACAAAGGTTAGATATATAGGATTAAATCTAAAGGAGTTTTTAAGTTCGGTAAGCTTATCTTTATTTTCTTTTTTTATAACATTTGTTATGGGCTTATCGCTTTGATAATATAGCTTTCCGCTTTCACCGGAAAAGCTGAAAGCGGCATTTTCAAGCTCATCATCGATATACCCGGGAGTTACTTCAAAGGGTATCCAACCAACGCCGTCAAGGTAATATTCAGCCCAAGCGTGAGCGTGATTTTCGTCAAGCGTGATTACGGTATTTTCACCGTACTCTGCGGCTTCCGAAGCGGATATAAAGTACCCTTCCACATATCTTGCAGGAACGCCGAAATAGCGGAGCATCATAGTTGCAGCAGTTGCATAATGTACGCTGTACCCACGGTTGCTGCCGTCAAGAAAGTACTTAATAAAGTCCGTATCCCCGTTTTGAGTTATTGCATTTTCATCATATTCTATATTATTTTTAAGGTATTCGGTGATGGTTTCTATAATCTCGGTAAAAGTAAGTGCCGAGGATTCATCTTTAAGGTGATAGGAGATTGCCGCTTCAGCAGTTTCCGTCAAATCAAGGTAATGCTCATAGACGAAGCTCCGATAGGCACTTTCGCTTGTAAGATAATCGGAGATTTCCTTAGTTCCGCTTTGGTTGCTGGAAAGCTCAAGCTGCGCCTTAAAAAATTCCGAGAGCCCTGCGGCAGCGTATTTTGCCGAATAGCTCTCCCCTTTTGAAAACACTGTGCTGTCCCCAACGAGGTATGGGTCAAGTATGCTGCTTTCTGCAAGAGTATACGGAACATAGGCGTACTTTTTGCAAGCGGAAAGATTTTTTACCTCAATATTTTTGAGCACGGTGCTTTCCGAAAGCGAGCACGCATTAGCCAATTCGCTTTGTGGATAAAAACCGTTCTGATGAAGCCAAAAAAAAGTATCTTTATATTCAAGTACGGTTTTATTAGGCAGGCGGGACCATCTTTCTCCGTCATAAACTTCCCCGACAAAGCCCTTAATATATAGTTTTTGAGGCTGCTCTATTTTAATTTCAAGTGCAGGGGTATCGGAACGCTTAAATTTGCCGAGATTTTTCAGCTTTCCCTCAGGCATTGAATTTGTTCCGCTGTCATAAATAACAGAATGAAAGGCGTCGGAGATACCGCTGCGCAGAGAGCCTTCATCGTTTATGAAATATGAGGGCAACACAGCAAGAGAAAAAGACAGTGCAATAGCCGCAAAAATCGCAGCAAGAAATTTTGTTTTTGCCGGTGTGGTATTTTCCGGCATAAATATGCCTGTTAAAAGCAAGAGAACCCCGGTTAGAAACCAGGCAAAATAAATATCCGTGCCCAAAAAACCGCTTGAGCATCCTATAAATGCAACTATGAGCACCGGTATAAGCGGAAATACTGTCTTATAAATTGCGGCGGTGCTCATTGCAAGTACAGAAAATGCAGCAATCACCAAAAAAGGAATTGCAGGATAAGCAGTGTTTTCTACGGAAAAAGCAAGATAAATTCTTCCCGTTTTAAGAGAGAAAAAATCGAGAAAATCATTTATAAGTAAAAGGGTTCCGTTCCTTGCTGCGGAAAACATAACCAATGCAGCGGCAATGCTTATTGCCGGGAACGCAACGGCAATATACTTTCCTATATTTTTTGTAAAAAGCGAGGCTGAGCATATTGCAGTTGCTCCGGCGGCAATAAATATGTATCCTTTTACCGACGGGAATGCCTGCCCAAGCAAAAGCAGGAAACCTGCGCAAGCAATAACCGCTCCGCAGCCAGAAAAAAACCATGCAGTGCGATTTTCGTATTTTTTGCCGTTTGTTTGGGAAATGCATATATTTTTGTTTTTCTTTTCGGTCATAGTGCAAGCTCCAGAATATTAAGGCTTTCGGCATAGGAAGTTACGGTAAATGTTATTACTCCGGTAATGGGAGTTTCCGAACACAGCAGGGGCGTTATGCTGCTTTTTGCCGAAAATTCTTCGTACCCTTTAGGAATAGATTTTGATATATAAATTATTTTGCTGAAATTTGCGCTTCCATAGCTTTCAAAATATTGTTCGGCACCGGAGATTTCGGTTTCAGCACTGCTTTTTATAAGCTGCGGAATTGCGGTGATAAGCTCCTCCGTATTGGTTACGCTTTCTATAAATAAGCTTTTGTTTTCGTTCCAACCGATGGAAAAAGGTGTTCCGTTTGATGAAAGCGCGCGGCATACGGAAGCGGCAACCTCTGCCATTGCGTCAGCTTCTTCCGGAGAAAATCCATTTTCGGCATATTTATCCCAAAAAACAAGAGTGGACTTTTGCACGGGCAGGCTTGCCTCTCTTACAACAAGCTTATCAAGTTTTTCGGACAGCTTCCAGTGGATTTGTTTTATACTGTCGCCGGGAACATATTCGCGCAGCTGAAAAGTTTCTGAATAATCGCTTCCTTTTTTATTCGGAGAATAGCTTTCGCTGTCATCTATTGCGACGGGCATATTGTCAAAGACGAGGGTCATATCAAATGTATTTGGCAAAACGGTGCATTTTGCTTCGGAAGAATCAAAGCTATCCACTTTATAAGGAACGAACCCAAAAAAGTCGGTAAGATATATTTTTTCAACTTTTATTGCGGTGCAGCCGCAATTCTTAAATTGACATAAAAAACTTACGGAAACCTCAGAGTCGGCACCGGAAAAAAGCGATATACACTTTTCCTCCCGCTCCCCTGTCAATTCATTTTTTGCGGATATACAGCAAAGCACTTTTATAAAAGTGGCAGATGACCTGTTATTCAAAACAAGGGTACCGCCGATTTCGGAAGATTTTTTTGCCGTTGCGGGCAATTTTATTGCTGCGGAAAAATTTTTTTTGCATAAAACACAGGCAAGATACGATAAAAGCGAAAGCAGTACCGGCAAAAACACAAATAAACATGCTATTGCGGAACCGGAAAATGCAAATATCAGAAAAAGCGCAAGCTCTGCAAAAAACCACAAACTAAATGAGAAAATAAGACTTTTTTTCATTTTAACGAAAACTCCGTTACGGTAGGTTTTGCGGTTTCTTTAAGAATTACGCTTAGAATTTCTTCCGAGGAAAGCTCGTGAAGCCTTGCTTTTGCCTCAAGAACAAGTCTGTGTGCGCATACATCGGTAAAAACAGCTGCTACATCTTCGGGAACAACATAATCTCTTCCGTCAAGAAAAGCATGGGATTTTGCAGCACGGCAAAGAGCAAGCGCACCACGGGGGCTTATACCTATCTGAATGTATTGATTATGGCGTGTTTCTTCCACAAGCCGGGATGCGTATTCATAAACAGGATCCGCAACATGTGTATTTTGCGCTTCTGAAATAAGTTTGTTAAGGGTTTCTTTGTCGGTAAGCGGAACGACACGGTCAAGAGGATTTTCGTGGTGCCGGTCTTTCATAATTTCGATTTGGCTTTGCATATCGGGATAACCCATGCTTGTACGAATAAGAAAGCGGTCAAGCTGAGAGCTTGGCAAAAGCTGCGTTCCGGCTGAACCAACCTGGTTTTGGGTTGCGATTACAATAAAAGGTTTTGGCAAGTCGTGAGTTATGCCGTCAACAGTAACATGGCGTTCTTCCATTGCTTCGAGCAAGGCGGACTGTGTTTTACTGGAGGTACGGTTTATTTCATCGGCAAGCAAAAGATTTGTCATAACCGTGCCGGGTTTATATTCAAGCTTTCCGCTTTGCTTATCATATACGGAGAAACCGATTATATCGGAAGGCATTGTATCGGAGGTGAACTGCACTCTTTTGCTGTCGAGCCCGAGTACCTTTGAAAACGCCATTGCCATAGTGGTTTTTCCCACTCCGGGAACATCCTCCATAAGAATGTGTCCTTGGGCAAGAATTGCCATAAGGACTTTATTTATAACATCGTCTTTGCCGATAATTACTTTTTTTATTTCGTTTTGTATTTGCACAGCAAGCTCGTTCATTTTTAATCTCCTTATTTACCTAAAATCGTACAGTCTTTTTCCGTCACGCATTTTTATCATAGAGCACAGGGCAAGCATTGCCTGCTCGGTTGCAATATTGTTTCCCTCTTTTTCGTCAATACCATGGGCAAAGCTGCCATCCGAAAGACGAAAACTCATAAGAGCGTCAAAAACAGAGTTTCCGTTTTTTATAAAACGCTCATCTGTTTTCGGGTCTATTCCGAGAGAGCAAAGTGCAATTATCACCTGAGAGCAGCTTTCCGAGGAAATCATATCCCAGCTCGTAAAGGTTCCGTCGTTGTTTTGAGCGTTAGAAAGCATGGTAAGTGCCTTATCTATTGCGGCATCGACGGCGTTATCGCCTGTATATGGCGCAAGAGCCTGAAGAGCCATTGCAGTTATATCAATATCGGTGCTGCCCTTAAGGATTCCAAAGCCACCGCCCTCTTCTTGGCTTTCTATAAGGGCGTTTAACAGATATTCTCTGTTATAGCGGCAATCCTCCGGCAAAGAAAAATCCCTTGCATCAAGAGTAATTAGTGCATAAATATAAGCGTTTGTACCTTGAGCACCGATGTCTTCTCCGGAAAAATTATATACACCATCCGCTATAAGATTTATAGCAGTACCGTCGGCTTTTTTTCCGAAGCTTTCGGGATTCCCGCCCAAAGCCATAACCGTAAGAGCAATTCTGTGCCATTCGGTTGCTTTTGAGCGGTGCAAACCGCCCTCTTCGGCATACTTTTTTGTAACATAATTTTCGAGCTCCGAAAGATAAGATTCATAATCGTCTTTTATTCCGAGATCGGAAAATGCCATGGCGGTCCAGTCGCACACGGAAGTTCCCGCAGGAAAACTTTCATTATCGGAAAGAAGTTTTCCGCTCTTCTTTCCGAAAAGCGAGGCTTGAGCACTTGCGGCAGCATTTGCGGTATCGATAAGTTCGTCGCCGGTAGACGCAGGCTTTCCGCCGCAGGCGGAAAGCAGCATAAGTGTGCATAAAATTATTGCAATAAGCTTAATAGTACTGTTTTTCAAGGTTCTTCCTCCTCACCGTCATCTCCGCCTTCGCCGCCGGAAGGTCCAAGCGCAGGTATTACTTCCGTGTAGCAGTCGCCGCACTCGGTACAGGCATATATAATATATCCGTCCTCGGTTTCGGTTGGTTCCATTGCGTCAATTTCTACATAATTGTGTTCATGACCGGTACTGGGCAATACTTCTGTGTAAGTGCTTTCACACAATACACAGGTATAAACCACATATCCGTCTTCATAAGGAGTTGGGTCAAAGCGTTCGGTTTCTTCATACTGGTGCTCAAATTCCGTATATCCGCCGTCCGTCCACATTCCGCAATAGCTTGCAAGCTTTCCAAACCCGCCTCCGGAGGTTGAGCCTCCTATATCCTTTCCGTAAGCAAGGGTAAAGCGCAGAGTAAGCGTGTCGCCGTCGGAGAGCTTGTATTCCGAAAGACCTTTTCCGGGATAAAGCGTACCGTTTATCGAATACATCCAGCCGGAACCCATGGTAAAATCAAATTCGCCAAGGCTGTTGCCGCCGCTTGGAGAAGAAGTTGTTATTCCGTCGGCAAGAATTTTTTCCCAGAGGTTATCCGGAACCGCTGCGCCGGAAGCAAGCCCCGGCTTGCTGAGAGAGCGTACATAAAATCCTACTTTTTCGCTGCCGTCATAGGTTGCGGTGTAACCCTTCGCTTCAAGCATTTTAAGAAGAGATGCCGCAGCGGTTTCGCCGCTTACTATTTGGCATTCATAGCTGTCTATAATTCCAAGTCCTACTGTTGTGGCGTCAATTACGATTGTTGCAGTGCCGATTGATTCTCCGTCTTTTACTCCGTGAAACTTTACGGTATAGTCAACATATGCGGAGTTTCCTTCGTCGTCCCATGCAAGCACGGTTACCACATATTCGTCGTTATCATTACCGGTATCGGGAAAATATAGGTCATAATGATAGGTTCCGTTGCTTCCGGTTGGCATAGAAACAACGCTGCCATCCATTGTAACTTCGATATGATTTGAATATATCGGCTGACCGCTGCCGGTTTTTGCGGTAACATTAAAAGTGTAATATCTGTTTTTAAGAGGCGTTGTAACGCCGTCCAGGCTTGTTTGGATTGAGGGTGGGTTTTTTCCTACCGTGGGGTTTGAGCCGTCTGCCTTTGTAGCTTGATAATTCAGCGTATATTGAACCTCGGAAATAACATTGCTTCCTTTGCGAAGATAAATCGTTATGTAGTTTTCTCCGAGGGAAAGCTTTGCGCTGTAATCATCGCCGCTTGCAGAAAGCCATTTTCCGCTTGGGAAATTATCGTTTACAATATTTACTTTTAGGTTATGGTCGTATTCGCCGTCTTCAACATATGCGTAAAAATCAAAAATGTCATTTTCAATTTCGTTTTTTGCAACAATACGGTTTTCAAGGTCGGTTACTATTTTCGGTCCGTCGGACTCAAGCTCGCCTCCGTTTTCGGTTCCGCCTCCGCCCGAGGAGTTATCGCCGCTGTTTCCGTTGCCGCTTCCGGAGCCGCCGCCGTTTTTATCGCCGGGAACGGTTCCGTTTTGCTTTCCGTCGCCGGTATCCTCAATAAAATAGTCAACGGAAGGCTTGTTTTCACCGTTATCTTCTTTTTCGGTTTCCGGCGTTTTGTTTTCTTCCCTTTTTGTGTCTTGGTTTTTTATGTCATCGGGAAGATTATTGCGGTTTGGGCTGTCGCTGTTTTCTCCGGAAGAATTTCCCCGACCGTTTGAATTTTCCGAATCTCCGCTTTCTCCTTGCGAAAGCTTATTACCCGAATTTTCGCCGTAAATTATCTCCGGCTCAAGCTCTGTTTTGCTTTCCGAAGAAATAGGGTTTTGCGGAAGCATTTTTTCCGCCGTTGCGGCAAATCCGGAAAAGACGGCTATTGTTACTGCCGCAAGCAAAATGCTTGCGATTTTGATAAAATGTTTTTTCAAAAACATAGCAATAAAATTCTCCGTAAACAAAAAATAAAGCTGCGGTGATTTCTTTACAAAATCACCGCAGCCGTTTTGTGCAGTAAGTGCTCCGGTAAACTCCATAAACCGTGGACGGAGCATTATAAATTCAAGCAGGTCTTCTGACTTGTGCATCACAGAAATGTTTGCTCCTTCCCACGAAAAATCGCAGTGGATAAGCTTTGGCAAAGCTTTTTGCAAACATTCTCCGCACTTACAGCGGCGGTACCGTTCGGGATTTGCACCCAATTCCCTATTCTTCCGCAAAAGCTGCGGACACTTGAATAGAAATATTATTATATACAATATTATACGCAAAACACCGAAAATGTCAATATAACCGTAGGGCTTTTGCGGCATATATGTCAAAGCGGAATATTTGTTAAAAATGATATAAGCAAAAATTGCTATGGAATTTTTCAGAAATCATGCTATAATCAATTTTGGGTGATTTGAAATGAAACATGTTATAAATACGGTAAGCGAAAATGAATGGCTTAAAGAATACAAGGACCGTGCCGATATGGAGTCTTTCATAAAAGCATGTAAGTGTGACGGAGTTGAGGTAATCAGAGGCGGAGAAGACAATACGGGAATATATTGTCCGGAAAATGTTGTCGGAGTTCATCTATACTTCTATCCAAACTGGCTTGATTTTTGGAATATGGATTTGGAGAGCCTCGAAAGACATTTTGGCTCTCGTGATATTTGGGAAAGCTACTACCGTGCTACTAATCGGGAAGAATTTCTGAAGCCGTATCAGGAGGATATGGATTATGCCGAGGCGATGGGCGCAGAGTATGCGGTTTTTCACATAAACGATGTTTCTAACGAAGAAATTCTAAATTACGAATGGGAACACACAAATAAGCAGGTAATTACTGCAGCCGCAGAAATTATAAACGCTCTTACGAAAGGCAAAAATTATCACTTTAAGCTTCTTCTCGAGAATCTTTTTACCCCGGGAATGACTCTTCTTGATCCAAAGGAAACAGAGCTTATGCTGAGCCTTGTCGAATATGAAAATAAGGGAATTGTTATGGACACGGGTCATCTTATGTGCGCTCCGCAAAACATTACTGAAGAAGAACAGGGAATCGACTTTGTTCTGCAAACGGTAAAAAACCACGGAGAGCTTGCACACTATATAAAAGCCCTGCATCTGCATAAATCTACAACGGGAGATTTTGTTGCGAACCTCAAAAAAAAGACGATTATTCCGGAAAAAGATTTTTACGACCGCTGGACTCAAAGTTATAATGTTATCTTGCAAATAGACCGCCACCAGCCGCTGACAAGTCCCCGTGCAGCAGAAATCCTTGAGCTTGTTCAGCCGGAATTTGTTTGTCACGAAATCAGCGCAAAAAACCGCACAGAAAAACTTGAAAAAGTGCTTATCCAGATGAAAGCAATAGGAAAAATATAATGAATACCCGCAGATTTATAAAAAATCTGCGGGTATTTTTATGCCTGTTTTACATAATATTGCGCCTGTGCGTTCCAAAGTTCGGAATACTTTCCGCCTGTCTGCGCAAGGAGCACTTCATGAGTACCATGCTGCACTATGTAGCCTGCATCGAAAACAAGAATTTCATCGCAGAACCGGCATGAAGCAAGACGGTGACTGATATATATTGCGGTTTTGCTGCCGGATATATCATTAAATTTGCTGTAAACCTCATATTCTGAAACCGGGTCGAGAGCCGCAGTAGGTTCGTCAAGGATAATAAACGGCGCATCTTTATAGAGTGCTCTTGCAAGGGCAATTTTTTGAGCCTCTCCTCCGGAGATTTCAATGCCGCTTGGGTCAAAATTATGATATATAACAGTTTCTAACCCGTTAGGCATAGTGCCGAGGCGGTTTTCAAACCCCGCTTTTTTAAGGCAGGCAGTTGCTTTTTTCTTGTCATAATGTGCCCCGGCGGCTATATTTTGTCCAAGAGAGAATGCAAATAACTTAAAGTCCTGAAAAACAACGGAGAAAATCGAAAGATATTCATTATAGTCGTATTTTTTTATGTTTACTCCGTTAAGCAAAATTTCTCCCTCTGTTGGGTCATAAAGTCGGCAAAGCAGCTTTATAAATGTTGTTTTGCCGCTTCCGTTCATACCGACAACGGCAAGCTTTTCCCCTACCTTGAATTTAAGATTTACATTGCGGAGGGCGTATGCTTCCGTGTTTGGGTATTTGAATGAAACATTGCGGAACTCAATGTAATATTCGTCATCGTCACGCTTTTCTACGGAAAGAGTGCCCTTATACATCGGGTTCGGAATATCAAAATATGAGAAAAAACGCTTTAGGTACTCATGGTTGACAAATGAAAGCTGAAGCGTGCTTACAATACCGGAGATTGCGGTGAGCAACAGCATTATACAGGAAACATACTGTGCAATTGAACCAACAGAAAGCCCGCCGCCAAGTGCCACAAAAATAAGAAGCAGGTATATTCCAAAACGCAACAAATAGTTCATCAATGTTGAAATAAGGTCAAGTCCCGCACACCCGAATGTTGCTTTTGCTTCACGCTTATAGAGGTTATATAAAAGCCCTTTTGAAAATTTTTCGAGCGATACGCACATATTGTAAAGGCGAACATCTTTACCGCTTTTATAGTCTGTAATATATTGGTTATATTTGTCGGCACGAATATTTTCCTCAACGCAGCTTGAGAAAAATTCGTTCATAAGTTGCGAGGACTTTTTTGTTGTGAACATACTTATTATCGTAGTCACGGCAATTCCGCCGATAAGCGCAAGCTTTGCCCACAACGATACCGAATCGACCATAAAAAACGAAACAGTAAGCGAAACGGATGAAATTATCTGAACAATACTGCGAACAAATCTGCACATACAACCGGCAAAATAGAAAAAGTTGTATCCCGTTTGGGTTTCACTTTGAATTCTTTCACGAAGAAGAGCTATGTTTCTGTCCTCAATGGATGAATATGCAAGTTCCATGGCTTTTTCTGCGTGCATCCATTCACTTGAGCGATAAACTTCTTCAAAGCCTATGTCATTAAGAGTTGTCAGCCATCCGTTTATAAGACTTAACAAAGCAACTATTCCGACGGTAAGTGCCGCATAAATTGCAAGCGTCTGTACTTCTGCTCCGGCGGCAAGTGCGTCGATAAGCCGGGCAGAAAAATAAATAGGCACATACGGAAGCACCGCTGTGATAATGTTTTTAATAACGGAACTTATAAAATATTTCTTATTCAGCGAATATACAAGTTTTGCGCTGCGTGCGCTTATGTTAAGGTGCTCTTTCAGGGTCATTTCTGTTCGCCTCCCTTATAATCGTCGCGATACCAACAGCTTTGGATTTCATAAAGCTTTGCATATTCGCCGCCGTTTGAGATAAGCTCATCGTGAGTGCCTTCTTCAATAATTTTGCCATTGTTAAGGAACAAAATCCTGTCGCAAAACTGGGTTGAGGCAAGTCTGTGAGAAATAAACAACGATGTCTTCCCTTTCGTCATATTGCGATAGTGAAGATATATTTCGTTTTCCGCAATGGGGTCAAGTGCGGCGGTAGGCTCGTCCAAAACAAGCACGGGAGCATCTTTATAAAGAGCGCGAGCCATCATAAGCTTTTGCGCCTCTCCGCCTGAAAGCTCGATTCCGTCTTTGTTTACCTGTTTATCAAGTTTTGTGTCAATTCCGTTTGGAAGAGAATCTATCTTTTTCCCAAGCCCTGCTTTGCGTATGCAGTCTTCGGCACGGGTACGGTCAAAATTATCCTCTGTGGTTCCGGCAACGGTTTCTGCAAGGGAAAAAAATGCGGTTTGCACATCCTGAAAAACAGGAGAAAACAACCGGTAATAATCGTCACGGCGAAATTCGTTTACCGAAACGCCGTTTATTTTTATGTCGCCGGAGGTGGGTTTATAAAGTCCGCAAAGCAGTTTTACAAGTGTTGTTTTGCCTGCGCCGTTCATGCCAACAAGCGCAATGCGTTCACCCGGGCGGAAAGTAAAACTTATGTCATCAAGAGTGTTTGTTTCGGCACCGTCATAGCGGAAGCAAACATGCTCAAAGGTAATTTCCGGAGCGGAAGAAATAAAGTCGTCGGCATTAGTTTTTCCGCCGCCGTCGCCATCGGGAAGGTCGAGGTATTCGCAGAAGTCGCAAATTTTAAGACTGGCGGCCTGCATCTCATTCCATGCGGTCATAATGTTTCCGATATAGGTGGCAAAATTTGATATTGCGGCAAAGTAAAGAACAAATTGGTCAACGGTTATTTCTCCGTTCAGTGCCATGGAGATTAGCACGGCATATGCTGCGCCGTCACGCATAAGTATTATTGCAATATCAACAATGCGGTTTATAAAATTGCGATAATTAAGCTTTTTTAGCCATACATCGTTTTCCTTAAAAAGATCGTTATATATTTCCCGAAGCCACTGTGCCATACCGTAAATACGGATGTCCTTCGCAGCAGCAAAATCGCTTGCCCGCTGCGTAACATAGCTTATTTTTTTGTCTACGTCGGTGCGTTCGGCGCGGGTGTTGTATTCATATTTCTGATATGCGCGGACGCAAAGCCAGTTTATTGCAGGCAAAACGGTAAGCAGTATCACAAGCCACGGGCTTACAAAGGAAATAATTGTTCCGAACAAAAAATAGCAAAGCAGATTTTTTATAATTTCCATGCTTTGCTGCGGCATTTCGCAAAGAGGGACTTTTCCGTCTTGCATCCATGTGGCAGAGCTGCCTCGTCTTGCAAGATCACGCACGGATTTTTTCTCGTACTCCTGGTAAAAACAGCTCATAGACTTTTTTTCAATCCGGATGCTTTGGCTGTAACGGTATTTATTAAGATATGCTTTTAGTACCGTTGAGCAAAATCCTTTAAGCGCATCAGCCGCAAAAGTAAGGGCGATAAGAGTGCCTACGGCAATTGCCGCATGAGCAAAAGTCTGCTTTTGCGTAACTTCCGAAACCACAAGTGAGGGCAGCTTTATTTCACTCCATGCAATAAAAAGCGAAATCGGAATACCTGCCGCCATTAGCCAAAAGGATTGCGGCGCATTGCGAAGCATTCCTCTAAAACTCCAAATTGCATTGCTTAATGCGGAACGATAGGGCTTTTTCTTTTGTTCTTTTATGTTTTTCAAAGCAAATTGCTCCTTTCGTTTTCTAATGTCTGCATTATAGCACTAAGCTTTTGTAAAAAGAAAATTCGTGCACCAACTGCATTTTTGAGTGCACGAATTGTAATTATTCCGTTGCCGGAACAAGAAATTCAGATGTAAAAGCACCGTCCTCACTGTTATACTTCACCCAGCCGCCGTGCTCCTTGAGCACGCTTTCCGCACGGTTAAGTCCAAAGCCGTGTATTCCAGATTTGCCTGTCTTGAAAAGCGAGCCGAGCTTTTGCTTTTTCTCCCCGGCGGAGTTGAGCATATAAAAGTAGAGCATATTCCCTTTCATATGCATGGAAAGACGAATGAATTTTTCTTCTTTTGTATTTTGGCAGGCTTCAATCGCATTATCGAGCAAATTTCCTATAACAATGCTTAATTCTAAATCCGAAAGAGTCAACTTATCCGGTATATTTGCGTCAACGATTACCGAAACACCCTGTGCCTTTGCCTTTGCAATCCTTGCGGAGAGAATAGCGTCTACCGTAACATTGCCGGTTTTTAGCAGTGTATCGAGATTTTGCAGCGTTTGGTCAAGCTCGTCTATATATGCGATGGCACGGTCGATTTCTCCCGCTTCAAGCTGCCCTTTTAATGCTTGCAAATGGTGGTGAAAATCATGTTTATATCCTCTCATTTCATTATGAATGCTGCGAACCTCATCGAGATGTTGCTTTGCCTGTTCCTCCTGCATTTCAACAAGCTTGAGATATGTTTTTCTGAGCACAAAAATCACCTCAGTTTCTTTCGATAAAAGCACGGTTTATGTCGTCGTATTTTCCTCTTGCAACAGGAATTTCGGTTTTCCCGTTGAGTACGACTGAGGTTCGGCTTATGCGTGTTACGGTTTTAAGATTTACAATATATGAGCGGTGAACACGAAAAAAGTCTTTGCTTAATTTTTGCTCAAGCACGGATATGTTCTCCTTTGTCCTATATTCGCCGTTTTTTGTATGAATAACAATGTCGTGGAGAAACGATTCCGCATATAAAATATCGCTTTCATAGAGCTTAACAGTTTCGCCCCCGCAAAAAATTACTATGTGGGCAGGCTCTTGTTCAAGCTTGGCTGCGGCTTTTGAAAGCACCTCGAACAACTTTTCTTTAGCCACAGGCTTTATAAGATAATGAAGAGCGTCCACCTCATATCCTTCTCCGACAAATTCAAAATGAGAGGTAACAAATACTATTTCCGCACAGCTTCCTTTGCTGCGAAGGAGCTTTGCAAGCTCTATTCCGGAAGTGCCTTTCATCTCCACATCCAAAAACAGAATATCAAAAGCATCTTTTTCATCAAAGGCAAAAAGGAACGCCTCCGCACTTGGAAATACGGAGATTTTGCAAACGGAATTATATTTTTTTGCCCATTCGAACACGGCGGAACTTATATTTTCGGCATACTGCGGTTCATCATCGCAAACAGCTATGCGATATTCCATTTTTTCACCTCCGGTTGTTTTTTTATATACAAAATTATAGCATAAGATAAAAGCCGTTTCAATAAAAAAGCAGTCCCGAAGACAATGCAAAACTCATCAAAGCTTCGGGACCGACTTTTTATTTATTCATCGAAAGACCGAGGTCTTCTCCAAGGTTGCAGGTATACTCAAACTTGAGTACATCTCCCCTCTCCACCTTGTATTGACCGCAGCCGTAGCTTGGCGACCAGCCGTTTACGGAATAAATCCATCCGGAAAGCCCGCCGCAATCAAACTCATAGAGATTATTTATTCCCTCCACATACTGCAAGCCTTTTGTTCCGCTGTATTCCATATGGAGATTATTTTTCTTTGCAACTTTAGCGAGGATATCAAAAACCGTTTCGCCGTCCTCAAATTCAACCTTTGTTTCCGGAAGAATAACTCCGTCGTCGGGCAAAAAAGCATATGCTTCTTTTTTCTTTATGCCATTGTCTATGGCTGTTTTGCAGCTTATGCTTATATAGCAGATATATTCCTCCGGGCGGCTTTCCGGTTCGTTTCCGGCGTTGCTTTTTGCTGCCTCAATTTCACTTTCTGTCAAAAGCCAACCGCCGGTTTTTCCGCCGCCGGGTTCCGATTCGTTGCCGCATCCGCAAAAAAGCAGCAAAAAGGTCAAAATTATTGCAAGTGCTTTTTTCATACCTGTTGAGCCTCCGATTCGTTAAGCTTTATTTCGGAATAAAACGCCGGAACTCCGTTTGCAAAAGTTATTTTGTATCCCTCGCAGGGTTTTGGCTGCCAGAGGTAAAAATGCTCCTTTGCTCCGGGAAAATACTCCTGCATAAGAGATGCGATTATTCCTCCGTGGCAAACGATTATGCAATCTTCTTTACAATAATCGTTCATTGCGTTTTGAGCACGGGCAAACATTATGGCTCCGCTTTCTCCGTTTGGGCAAACATTACTCCAGTTATCACCGGAGATCCAAAGCTGATACTCCGGAATGTTTTTAAGCTCATCATAGGTTTTCATCTCAAAATCGCCGAAATCAACCTCGTTGAGCCGCACATCGGAAATATCCGGTTCTTTTCCGTATATTTCAAAGAGGGTTTGCTTTGTGCGGCAAAGTCCGCTTGTAATAAGGCGGAAGCCCTCCGGATCCGGATATATTTTTGCCTTGCGCCGAATGGCAAGAGCCTCTATGCCCTCTTTTGCAAGAGGGAGATCCGTACTGCCGTAATAAAGCCGCTTTAAGTTTCCTTCTGTTATACCGTGTCTTATAAGATAAACCGTATTCATCATTTTAACTCCGTTGGAATTTTACAAAAAACTCTGGTTACATGCTCGCTTTTTTCCGCAATCTTTATAAGCAGGCGTCCGTTCGCTTCACGCCAAGCTCTTTCCGTTTTGTCAATCGGAACAACGCCGCAGGAAATATCATCGGAAATTACCACGCCGTGCTCAAAATTTTTTGCGTGCTCAAAAAAGTGCTCGGAGGGTTCAACACCGTGCTCAACACACCAAAAGCTGTATCTTTCTATATGAGAAATGCATTTTTTGTTAAAGTCGATTTTTCCGTCTTTTTCACAAATACAAATATCCTCATCAGAAAAGCCGAATTTTTCTTTTGAAAATTCGGTTTTTCCTTGATATGCTCCGCCGATTATAAGCTCCATAATATATTCTCCTCAATTAAAACAGCATAAGTGCTATTACTCCGCAAAGCTCGGCCATTGTTGTACCAAGCCCGGTTACATCTCCGGAAAATCCGTCCAGTTCCTTAAAAGTATATGCGGTGAAGACGGCATATCCCAATACGGCAGCCAAAACGCATATAACTCCGCAAGCTCCGAAAGCAAACCAGCCGAGGCTAATCGAAAGCGCAAGAATAATCAAAAGAGCAATTATATTACCTTTGCTTATTCCCTTTTGAAAGCTTCCTGCGTATTCGCTGTGCCCCATAGGACGGAGAGTTGAAACACCTATTGCGCTGCAGGCTCTTGAAGCGGTGGCAATGAGCACGAGCACCCAAAGATTTTCGCTTCCATCGAAGGAGGCAAATGCGGCAAAACCAACAAGAAGAAGCATTGCAAGGCTCATAACCGCAAAGGAGCCTACATGAGAATCCTTTAGTATCTCCCGTTTCTTTTCAAGAGGACGGCGGGAAAAAACGGCGTCGCAGCAATCCATAAATCCGTCGAGATGTATGCCGCCGCTTAGCCAGTATGGCAAAAAAGTAAGAATTGCAGCCGTAAAAATTTCGGGACAGCCGAAATTTCGCATCAAAACACCGATTCCTGCCCATATTGCACCGATTACAGTCCCTACTATCGGAAAAACGACAAGCATAAGAGAGCGCACCGAGTCCTCCCAAACATGAGCAAATGGCGTTGGTATTGCGCAGAACATACTAAAGCTCATACAAAACGCTTTGAGCAGTTTTTTCATAAAAGGTCGGCTCCTTTGTAGTAAATTATTTGACCGCAGCAAAATTCCGCAACCACATCACATTTCGCCGCAAGGCGGCAATCAACTTCCGCAAGCCCCTTGCGGAAGGCTTCTGTCCATTCGTCGTAAAATGCGGCGTCGCAATAGATGTTATCGGAAACAAAAACCGTGTTTTGCGCTTTTTCTGCAAAGGCAATAAGTCCGTTTACGGTTTTATCTACGGCGGCAAAATTTATGTTTCCGTCCATTCCGCCGAACATTTCATTTGTGAGCAGGGCGGTTACACTGTCCACAAGGTATGTTCCCTGATTATCTGTTTCGGGGAGGTGACTTACAATATCTCTCCCCCATTCGACTGTATTGAACCCCCAACCGGCACGCTCGTTTCTGTGCCGTGCGATTCTTGCGTCATCTTCGCCGTCGTGCGGCTCCATGGTGGCAAGATACCAGAGGTGGTTTTCGTTTGCAAGGTGTTTTGCACAGGTTTGGGCAAACATGGATTTGCCGTTTTTTGCTCCGCCGGATATAAAAATCTTCATCTTTTCACCGTAAAATTATCGCCCTTGCGAATTTCGTCAAGGTAACTGTCATTTATACTTGCTTCCTCAAAGGTTGCCATTTCGTTCATAACGGCGAATGCCGCTTCCAGAACACAGAACATAACCGGGCAACCGCTGCCCTCTCCAAGCCGCATTTTTAACAGCAGCGGTGCCTCCAACCCAAGCTCTTTTATTGCAAGGAGATAGCCCGGCTCAAAGGAAGCGTGGGAGGCTATAAAGTAATCCTTTGCAGAGGGGCAAATGCGCGCCGCCGCAAGAGCGGCGACAACGGAAATAAACCCATCAATAACAACAGGAATATGGTGTTCCGCTGCACCGAGAAATACACCCGCCATTGCGCAAATATCAAGTCCCCCAACCTTTGCCAGAACATCAATTGGGTCATCGGGATTTGGCTTATGCTTTTCTATTGCGCCGTCGATGACTTCAAGCTTATGTCGGTATGCTTCTTCAAGAAGTCCGCCGCCCTTTCCTGCGGTTGCAGAGGCGGGCTTTCCCGTAAACACAGAAAGCACTGCGGAAGAAGTTGTTGTATTGCCTATGCCCATTTCTCCGACGCCTATTATGTCAACACCGTCCTCGGCGCATTTATCAGCCATTTCAAGCCCGACACAAATTGCCTTTTCCGCCTGCTCACGGGTCATTGCCGGCTCTAAATACAAATTCTTTGTGCCGTAGGCGATTTTCCTGTTTATTACAGCCGGGCAATTATAGTCCGACATAACGCCGACATCTACGACTGCGATTTCATCGCCGAAATGCCTTGCAAGGGATGACGCACCGGTCATTCCTCTTGTAAGGTTTATTGTTTGAGAAAGGGTTACGGATTGCGGAGTGCAGGAAACGCCCTCGTCACAAACTCCGTTATCAGCACAAAGCACAACAATGCGGCATTTATCTGCTTTATTATGTATTTTTCCGGTCATTCCGGCAACACGAACGGATAAATCCTCGAGCATGCCAAGGCTTCCCGGCGGCTTTGCAAGCTGAGCCTGGCGTTTTTTTGCTTCATCAATAATATTTTTGTCTGCGGGTCTTATGTTTTTACACGCAGCGGCTATTCTTTCGTTCACTGTAAAAAATCCTCCTAACGGAATGATTGTTATACATTGTAGCACAAACCACGGAATATTTCCATACCGCTTTTTGAAAACAGCAAATTCGGAAATGCACGCAGTTTTACTGTGAATTTTTGCATAAATTTATGCTATGATAGACAAAAAGGAGGGGGTCTTTTGTGGAAACGAAAAGCAGAATAATCGAAGAATATAAAAAGCTTGTAAAAGAGAAAAAGACCGCCGATATTACAGTTGCGGAAATATGCCGCAATGCAGGCATTTCCAGAACGACATTTTACAGTTATTTTCACGACAGATATGAGATAACGGAAACGATTATGCTTGATGAAATTGAAGGACCGCTGCTTAAAGCCTTGCATGCGGGTTTTGCACGCAGCGAAGTTATCAGAATAATTTTTGAGAGCTTTCTTTATGACAAAGACTTCTATAAAATTGCGATTATGGAGGACTGTCAAAACTCTCTTTATGAAAGCCTTATTGAAAGTCTGACAAAAATAATTTCCGAAAACGATAAAAGCAAAGAAAAGCAAATGCTTTCTTCAAAAGAACGAGAATATGTGGATTATCGCTTTGCCGCAGATACGGTTTTTACAATAAAAAAATGGATGATGGGCGGAATGGCGGAATCACCGGAATTTATGAGCAAGGTCTATATTTATCCCAAATTTGAATAATAAATTTATTAACGGAAAAAGGCTTACAGTTTACCGAAACTGTAAGCCTTTTGCTTACTGAATTCTCATTTTGCAAATTACAATACCGATAGCTGTGTGTTAAGATATAAACGAACCGTACAGCGGATTTTTATTAAAAAGGAGCGATTTTTAATGGCAGATGTTAACGCAACCGTAACCAGAAAGGGAGATACAGACGACTATACTCTTCAGGATCTTGGTTGGGACAGAGTTCCGACATGGATGGAGGGTAAGCCCCTTTCGGAAATGATAAGCCTTAAAGGCAAAACTGCACTTGTAACAGGTGCCGGCGGTATCGGTCTTGGCAGAGATATTGCCAACAGCCTTGCTGCACTCGGTGCAGAAGTTGTTCTTGTGGATATCCTTGAAGATGTTCATAAAACAGCAAAAGATGTAGCCGAAAAATGGGGCGTAAAAACCCATTCTATTGTATGTGATCTTACAAAATACGACGAAGTCGGCAAAATGTTTGAAGCCGCATATGGTATGATTACCGGAGGAAAGCTTGATATTCTTGTAAACAACGCAAATTTTAACCGTGCCGGTGCAATTCAGAATATGACCGAAGAGGATATACGCATTTCCACAGAGGGACCATATATAAGCCAGGTTAACTGCTGCGTCCATGTTGCAAAGCATATGATAGAGAATCATTCCGGAAAAATCATTAACATCGGGACCGAAGCTTCCAGAAAGGTAAGCAATCCGGGTCTTGCTCTTTATGCGGCGGCAAAGGGCGGAGTTCTCAGTCTTACCAGAACACTTGCCTCCGAGCTTGCGCCTTACGGAATAATCGTAAACGGCGTTGCGCCCGGCGTTATGATGCATTCCCGTCTTTGCGGATATTTTGAAAACCCAAGCGATGACCCAAGAATGAAAGCGGTTCGTAAGTCCATAGTAGAGAGCGCACAGGAAACACTGACACAGCGTGTTTCCATTCCGTGGGAAGTTGCAAACACCGTTGCATATCTTTGCACCGACGCTTGCTCCTACATTTACGGTCAGATGATTATGAACGGCGGCGGTATTACCGCTCCGTAACATGGCGATTTTTGAAAGACACAAAACAAAGAGGCGGAAGCAAAAATTGCTTCCGCCTCTTTGTTTTTATTCTATAACAAGTTTTTTGAAGATTTTTTTACCTTGTTTTTATTCTATAACAAGTTTTTTGAAGATTTTTTTACCTTTTTTGAGAATTACCTCGCCGTCAAAGGCGGTTCTTTCAATTGCGGCAAAAACATCCGTGACCTTTTCGTCATTTATGGTGATTCCGCCCTGTTCTATAAGGCGTTTGCCTTCTCCTTTTGATTTTGCGATTCCGGCTTTAATAAGAGCCTCCGTTACTGCGATTTTACCGTCGGAAAAATCGCTTTCGAAAAGAGAAACAGTGGGCATATTTTCACTTGAAACGCCGGCGGAGAACAACGCATGAGATGCCTCAAGAGCTTTGTCCGCCTCATCCTTTCCGTGAACAAGAGCGGTAAGCTCATGTGCAAGAATCTCTTTTTTCTCGTTTATGCGGCTGTCGTCCCAATGTTCTATTTCGTCGATGGTTTCGAGCGGAAGGAAGGTAAGCATACGCAGGCACTTCATAACATCGGAATCTCCGATATTGCGCCAATACTGATAGAACTCAAAGGGAGATGTTTTCTCCGGGTCAAGCCAAACGGCACCTTTTGCGGTTTTGCCCATTTTTTTGCCCTCGCTGTTAAGGAGCAGGGTTATGGTCATTGCATATGCATCGTCGCCGGTTTTCTTTCTGATAAGCTCCGTGCCGCCGAGCATATTGCTCCATTGGTCATCTCCGCCGAATTGCATATTGCAGCCGTAATGGGTATGAAGATAATAGAAATCGTAGGACTGCATAATCATATAGTTAAACTCAAGGAAGCTAAGTCCTTTTTCCATACGCTGCTTATAGCATTCGGCACGGAGCATATTATTTACGGAGAAGCATGCGCCAACATCACGCAAAAGCTCTATATAGTTAAGCTTGAGCAGCCAATCGGCATTGTTCACCATAATTGCTTTGTCTTCGCCAAATTCGATAAACCGCTCCATCTGTTTACGGAAGCAGTCGCAGTTGTGCTGTATTGTTTCGGGAGTCATCATAGAACGCATATCTGTTCTGCCGGAAGGGTCTCCGATATAGCCTGTGCCTCCGCCGATGAGCACAACGGGCTTGTTACCCGCCATCTGAAGGCGTTTCATAAGGCAAAGAGCCATAAAGTGCCCAACATGGAGAGAATCTGCGGTCGGGTCAAATCCTATATAAAATCTTGCTCCGCCGTTATTGATAAGCTCCTTTATTTCTTCTTCGTCCGTGACCTGCGCTATAAGTCCTCTGGCTTTAAGCTCGTCATAAATCGTCATTTTCTTTCCTCCGTTTTTATTTTTAATTTTGCACTAAAATAAAAAAAGCCCTCTGCCGGAAAAATCCGACAGAGGGCGAATTAGCGCGGTACCACCTCTGGTTCGCTGTGTTTGAACACAGCCTCTTTTGCGCTGTAACCGGCGCACCGGGCAAGACCTACTGCTGTTGTTCAGCCCCACTGCTCAGGAATGTAATTCGCAAACGAACCGCACGCTTTCTTACACCGACCGAAAGCTCTCTTTGCCGCAAATTTCGCCGCTACTTTGTTCCGTCATAGCCTTTTATAATATCAATACTTTATGGATTATAACCGATACCGAGGATTTTGTCAACCTCCGGAGGCTTCCAAAAGTTCTTTTGCGCTGTTTTTAAGAGAATCTGTAATCTCCCCGCCCATAATGCGTGCAAGCTCGGCAATTCTTCCCTCTTTATCAAGGCTTGTAACGGAGGTAAAGGTTTTTCCGTTTTCAGTCGCCTTGGATATAAGAAGATGATTGTCAGCAAAAGCCGCAACCTGTGCAAGATGGGTAACGCAAATAATCTGGCGTCCTTTTGAAACCTGTTTAAGCTTTTTCCCGACTTTTTGTGCGGCAGAGCCGGAAATTCCCGTATCCACCTCATCGAAAATAAGTGTATCCACATTATCTTTATCCGCAAGAACATTTTTTATGCTGAGCATAATTCTTGAAAGCTCGCCTCCGGAAGCAATTTTAATAAGAGGCTTAAGAGGCTCGCCTGCATTTGTGGCAATATAAAATTCTATGCTGTCGCATCCGGATTCGGAAAAATCTGCGTGCTCAAAATTTACGCTAAAGCGCACATTAGGCATATTGAGATATGACAACTCGTCCATAACTGCGTGTTCAAATGCCTTTGCCGCAGAAAGACGCTTTTTTGTAAGTACGGACGCTTTTTCTTCCGTATCTTTTTTGAGCACGGAATACTCTTTATTCAGCTTTTCAAGGCGTTCTTCGGAAAATTCGATTCCGTCAAGTTCCTTTACCGCTTTATCGTAATATGCAAGCACAGATTCCACGCTTCCGCCGTATTTTCGCTTTAAGCGGAATATTTCATCAAGGCGTTTTTCTGTCCGGTTTTGGAGCTGCGGGTCAAAATCAAGCTCATCTGCACAGCTTTTGACATCGTTAGCAAACTCTTCAAGCTCATAATATGTGCTCTTGAATTTTTCAGATATTCCCTCAAAATCAGGGAAATACTCCGCAAGCTCTTCGGCATTCTTTATAACGGTTTCAAGCTCGTCAAGTGCGCCCTCGCCGCCGTCACCGCCGTCAAGAGCAGAAACGGTTTCCGAAACAAGCTCCATAATGTTTTCGGAGCTTTTTATCCGCTTACTCAGAGCAAGAAGCTCGTCCTCTTCACCACTTTCTATTGCGGCGGCTTCTATTTCGCCTATCTGATATTTCAACAGGTCTATTCGGGCTTCCTTATCGGAATCGTCCATGCTTATTTTTCTTATTGCACGCTCGGTTTCCTTCATTTTTTTATAGCTTTCGGAATATGCGGAAAGCTCCGAAAATGTGTTTCCGAATGCGTCTATGTATCCGATGTGAAGCTCCGGATTTTGCAAAATTACGCTGTCGTGTTGTCCGTGAACATCAATGAGCACTCCGGAAAGCTGCTTGAGCACGCTGACAGTTGCGGGGCGGGAATTTATCTTACAAATGTTTTTTCCCTCTGCGGATATTTCCCGGGAAATCATCAGTTCCTCGCCCTCGTCTTCATATCCGAGTTCCTCAAGAACAGCTTTTGCCTTCTGAGAAATTTCGGAGAACACTGCGGAAACAAAAGCTTTGTTTTCGCCGGTGCGAACAAGGTCCCTGCTTGTTCTTCCGCCGAGAACTGCGTTTATTGCATCAATAAGAATTGATTTTCCTGCGCCGGTTTCACCTGTAAATACATTAAACCCATTCTCAAAATCTATTGAAGCACTTTCGATAACAGCAATATTTTTAATAAAAAGTTGGGAAAGCACCGCTTATACCCTCCTTTGTCATATGTATCAACCGATAAGCTCTTTTATTTTGCCAACAAGAGTTGTTGCGGATTTTTCGTCGCGCATAAGTACAAAAATAGTATCGTCGCCCGCAAGGGTTCCTACAACACCTTCGTGGTTCATTGCGTCAAGAACGGCGCAGGCGGCATTTGCCATTCCGTTAAAACATTTTACCACTACCATATTTCCTGCGCAATCCACACTTTTTGTGGATTGGCTGAAAACCGCATATTTTGTGCCGATGTCGGCATTGCTGTCGGAAACGGAGGAAGCATAACGATATTTCCCGTCGGAAACCATCGTCTTAACAAGCCGAAGCTCCTTTATATCACGGGAAACGGTTGCCTGCGTCACATCAAAGCCGGCATCCTTTAGATAAGCAAGAAGCTCCTCCTGGGTGTTTATATCTCTCTCGGAAATAAGCTCTAAAATTTTGGAATGGCGTTTTGTTTTCATTTTAATATCCCCTTATATTCTTCCTATTATTTTTTGGTTAAGAACCTCGTAGAACCTGCGACCGGAAAGATTGATAAACTTTACATATTTTTCAGAAACTTTGGCATAGGCTCTTCCGCCTTTTTTTATGCTGAAGGTTTTTTCTCCGTCAACAATAACATCAACATTTTCCTCATCGCCGTTAAATGACGAACCGATGCTTATTGTTTTGTCGGAGGAAAAAACTATCGACCTGGATATAAGCGAATGGGGGCAAACCGGAGTCATAACAATGGCGTCAAGAGTTGTGTCGATTATAGGTCCGCCTGCAGACATCGAATATGCCGTGGAGCCGTCCGGCGTAGCAATAACTATTCCGTCGGCACGGTAACGGCAAACCTCGTGTTCACCGCATTTTACAAAAAGCTCGGCGGTTTTTCCCGGTTCGTTATAGGTTACAAAAACATCGTTTATTGCATAAGCGGATTTTTCGCCAACCGTAACGAGAAGGACGGATCTTTTTTCTATTGGGCAGTTTCTTTCAAAAAGCTTTTTTATTACGGAGAGGTCGTCGGCTTCTATATCGGAGAGAAAACCGAGCCTTCCGGCATTGATTCCGAGAATGGGTTTATCGTAAACAAGCGCACTTTTTGCCGCCCTAAGAATTGTTCCGTCGCCGCCGATAACAAATATCATATCTGCCGCCGCAAAGCCTTTTTCTGCGGTAAGAAACTCCGCTCCGCTTTCGGAAAAAATCTCCCTTGCGGCAATATCCATAAATACGGTTATTTTATATTCACGCAACAGCAAAATCAGCTTTTCGGCGCAGGGTATTACTGCTTTTCTATTTAGATTTACGGAAATAAAAACCTTTGATTTATTCTTATAAAGCCTTATTGTGCCGCTTTTTTTCAAGTCTTTGGAGCCTCCTTTTTATCAAGCTCGTCATGAGAGGATTCTACAAGCTTTTTTATCTCATCGCCGCTTACCAAAAGGCTTGGGTCTTTACGGGTAAGGACCATAAGGTATTCTATGTTGCCCTGAGGACCTTTTATTGGTGAAAACTCGATTCCTACAATTCCAAAACCTGATTTTTTAGCAAAACCGACGGCACGCTCCAAAACCTCAATATGTGTTGCGGGGTCACGAACCACGCCGTGCTTGCCAACCTTTTCTCTGCCTGCTTCAAACTGAGGCTTTACAAGACAAACCATCATTGCGTCATCCGCCAAAAAAGGAGGAAGAACGGGAATTACAAGACCGAGAGAAATAAAAGAAACATCTATGCTGACAAAATCCACCGTATCGGGCACCTGCTCTTTAGTGATATATCTTATGTTTGTGCGTTCAAGGTTTACTACCCTTTTGTCTTGGCGAAGGCTCCACGCAAGCTGACCGTAACCGACATCAACGGAGTATACTTTTGACGCTCCGCTTTGCAGCATACAATCGGTAAACCCTCCGGTTGAAGCACCTACATCCATACAGACCTTTCCGTCAAGGCAAAAGCCGTAAAGCTCCATTGCTTTTTCAAGCTTAAGCCCTCCCCGGCTTACATATTTAAGCTGTTCGCCCCTAAATTCTATGTTGTCTGAGGAAGTAACAAGTTCGCCGGCTTTGTCGGCTTTTTGACCGTTCACATAAACTTTGCCTGCCATAATCTCGGCTTTTGCTCTTTCCCGGCTCTGAATTATGCCACGGGAAACAAGCTCCGCATCAAGCCGCTGTTTTTCTGTCATTTCAAAGCCTCCTTTTCGATAAGCGAAACCATAGAATCGCTGTTGAGCCCGTATTTTTTCATTGCAGAGGAAACCTTCATATGCGGAACAAAGCCGCTTACGCATTGCATTATATATTTTCCGCAAAATTCATATTTGCGAAGCAAGGTTCCGAAATGTTCCGCAATGCTTCCGTTTTGAACAGATTCCTCGAAGAAAAATATATTCTTGAATTGTGCGGCTCTTTTTACGACTGTTTCGTCAATGGGAAAAATTTTATCTAATTTGAGCACGGAAGCATCCGTTTTTTCCGCAGCAAAACCCGCCTCGGCAAAAAGCCTGCCATAGGTTATAATCAAGCAATCATTTCTGTTTTCAAAAAAATCATAATCACCGTATTCGGCGGAATATTCTTCAGGAACGGTTTTTTCGCAATCCTTCGGATAGCGGACGACTTGCACTCCGTCGGCTGCAAAAGCCGTTTTTAGATTTTTTTCAAGCTCCGCATAGTTGAACGGGCTGTATATAGTTACTCCGGGTATTGCAGTCAACATTGGAATATCAAAAATACCTTGATGGGTTTCTCCATCGCCCCCGACTATTCCGGCACGGTCAACGGCAAGAACTATATGGAGCGGATTTATAGACGCATCGTGAATTATCTGGTCAAAAGAACGCTGCAAAAATGTAGAATAAACCGCAAAAACGGGCTTCATTCCGCCGGCGGCAAGTCCGGCGGCAAAGGTGACGGCGTGTTCCTCCGCAATACCGACATCAAAAAATCTTTCGGGGTATTTTTGAGCAAATTCTTTCAGCCCCGTTCCGTCGGTCATGGCTGCGGTTATGGCGCAGATTGTTTTATCCGACGCCGCAAGACGGAAAACACTTTCGCCGAATGTATCGGAGAAACTCTTTTTATGAGCCTCGGTAAGCTCGCCGCTTGTCCTATCAAAAGGCGCAATTCCGTGGAATTTTGACGGTAATTTCTCCGCAGGGCGGTAGCCCCTGCCTTTTACGGTATTGACATGGACGAGCACGGGGCATTTAAGGCTTTGAGCACGCTTGAGCACACGAATGAGCATAGAAATGTCATGACCGTCAACGGGTCCGAGATAGGTAAAGCCGAAATGCTCAAATGTATTGCTCCCATAGTAAAAATCCTTTAGAGCGGTTTTGCAATATTTTGCCACACCGAAAATCCCCTTGCCGACAAGCGGAATTTTAAGCAAAAAACGCTGCACCGCATCCTTAAAATGAAAATATCCCTCTTTGTTGCGGATTTTTGCAAGGTATTTAGCCATTGCGCCCACATTTTTAGATATGCTCATCTCATTATCATTGAGCACAACAATTAAATTTGTTTGGCTGCGCCCGGCGTTGTTTATTGCTTCATATATCATTCCGCCGGAGGCTGCGCCGTCGCCGACGACCGCAACAACGGAGGAATTATCGCCACACAGCTTTTTTGCCTCCGCAATGCCGAGGGCAGCGGAAATCGAAGTGCTTGCATGACCGGCAACAAATGCGTCGTGCTCGCTTTCGCAGGGCTTTGGAAAACCGGAAACGCCGCCTTCGGTACGGATTCCCGTAATGTCCCGACCGGTCAAAAGCTTATGAGAATAGCATTGATGACCGACATCCCACACAATAGGCTCCCGGGGAGAATCGAATACATAATGCAGCGCAACGGTAAGCTCCACCGCACCGAGATTTGATGCAAGGTGACCGCCGGTTACCGATACTTTATCGAGTATTTCATCACGCAGCTCAAAGCAAAGCTGCTCAAGCTGCTGTTTATCAAGATTTTTTACTCCTTGTGGAAGCTTTATACTTTCAAGAAGCTTTTTTTCCATTTCTTTCTCCAATCCAAATTATACGCCCTCTATACGGGTGATAAGAAAATCCAAAAGTGCGGCAAACGAACCGGTATCAAAGCCGTGTTCATTAAGCTTAAAGAGCACCATTCCCGCTTTTGTAATGCAGGAATATATATCGGCACGGGTCTTTTCTTCACCGTGAATTTTTACATAAGAATTAAGCTCGCAGTCGTCGTAATTTCCATTAAAATCAAGCAAATCGTCCGCCATTTGAAAAGCAAGACCGAACAAGCGGGCATATTCTTCCGAGAGAAGGCAAACATCTTCATCCGCACCCGCCGCAATACAACCGAGAGCGGCAGAAGCTCTCATAAGGGCGGCGGTTTTCAGCGAATGGATTAACGAAAGATCTTCTGCGGAAACCTCTTTTTCTGCGGCGGCAAGGTCAAGAACCTGCCCGCCTACCATTCCCCGATAACCGGAGTAAGAAGCAAGCTTTGCAACTGCTTTTACCGCTCTATCCGGGTGCTTTTTTGCTGCTTCACTTTCCGTAATTACGGAAAACGCATGGGTCAAAAGGGCGTCTCCGGCAAGAACTGCCGTGGATTCGCCGAAGGCGATATGGCAGGAGGGTTTTCCTCTGCGCATATCGTCATTATCCATACACGGTAAGTCGTCATGAACAAGCGAATACGCCTGTATACATTCTATTCCGAGGGCATACGGCAAAGCTTCGCATATTTCGCAGCCGAGCATCTTTGCAAATTCAAGCACCAATATGCCTCTAAGCCGCTTTCCGCCGAGGGCGGAATAGCGCATAGCGGAAACAATAGTATCCTCTTCGGGATTTTCTGCGGCAATAACGGTGCTCATACCGTCGTCAATGATTTTTTTGTCATCAATCAAAAAAGAAAGCATTTTATCCTCCGCTGTTAAAGGCTTACCTGTTCTATTTCCTGCTTTGCTTCGTCAAGCTTTTTCTGACAGAATTTTGTAAGCTCAATTCCTTCCTTAAAAAGATTTACGGATTCTTCAAGAGAAATATCTTCCGCAGAAAGTTTTTCGTTTATTTCGGAAAGCTTCTTTAGTGCGTCCTCAAATTTCATTTCCTTTTTCAAAGAGAAAGTCCTCCTTCCGTTTTCTCGGTAACAGTGGCTTTAATATGTCCGTCGGTGAAATACAAATCAAAGCTGTCCCCCACCGCTATATCTCCGATGCTTCTGATAACGGAGCCGCATTTTTCGGCACGGCATATAGATTTTTTCAGCAGCCTTGCCGGATTATTGGAATCCAGCATTGTTATCTGTTTTTGCAGCTCCATGGTGTCCGAATTTATTTTATTTTCAAATTTTTGTGTTAACAAACGGGAAAGCTCGGTTAGCTTTGAGGCGTATTCCGTGTTGATTTTAGCTGTAAAGCTGTTTAGCTTAACAGCACCGGCTGCGGCAAGCTTGCCGCTTAGTTCGGTAATTTTCTTTTTTAGTGCGGCTTCAAGAAAATCCAAATTAGCGTCTATCGTCTGTATAAGCTCCGAGGAATCCGGGCTTGCAAGCTCCGCAGCAGCGGAAGGCGTAGGAGCACGCAAATCCGCTGCAAAATCACATATCGAAAAATCCGTTTCGTGCCCAACGGCGGAAATTACGGGAGTCTTGCAGGCAAAAATCGCCCTTGCAAGGGTTTCGTCATTAAATGCGGAAAGATCGTCCGAGCTTCCGCCGCCTCTGCCGAGGATAATTACATCGGGTTTTATTTCCGTGTCTTGCTTTTTAAGTGCCGCAATAAGCTGTGCGGGCGCATCCGCTCCCTGGACAGAAACGGGGGTCAAAACTAATTTTGCCATTGCCCACCGCCTGCCGAGAACATTGATTATGTCGTGCAATGCAGCACCCTGCGCAGAAGTAATAACGCCTATTTTTTTCGGAAAAGGCGGAATAGGCTTTTTTGCCTCCGCAGAAAAAAGCCCCTCTTTTTCAAGGCGTTCCTTTAATTGCTCAAAGGCAAGGTATTTTGCACCAAGCCCCTCCGGCTGTATGTCATAGACATACAGTTGGCAGGCACAGGTTTTCTTATAAACGGACAAATCGCACCTTGCGATTACAGCCATCCCGTTTTGCGGAATAAAGCGTATGCGCTCGGCATAGCTTCGGAACATAACGCAGCTTATCTCCGATTCGGCATCCTTTAATGAAAAATAGAAATGCCCGGAATAAAAATTTTCCTTAAAATCGGCAATTTCTCCCCGAATGTATATGCCGGAAAGCTTTTTGTTTTCATCAATATATGATTTTAGATATGAGGTTATCTGCGTAACAGTAAGAATGCTAAATCCCGGCACACAGCGTTCCTCCTTTTATTTTTTGTATGCGACTGCGGTTAAAACCGCAATTCCGGCAGCATTATCGGAGGAAAACTCCGGCTTTGCAAAAATTCCGCCGTATTTTTTTTCAACAGTGCTCCGTATAATGCCGTTAGACATAACTCCTCCCGCATAAACAAGCGGAAGCTTTCCGTATTCGGCAATGACTGCTTCTGTTATTCCGCAAAGTGCAGCCTCTATATATTTTAGGCAAAAAAGCGCAATATCTTCAGCTTTTTCTCCGCTTTCAAACATTTTTTTGCACTTGTTTTCAACCCCGGAGAGGCTGCATTCCATACCGTTCATAACCGGCTTTATCCTAAAGGTTCGGCTGCTTTTTTTTGCAAGCTCCTCAAGATATTTTCCTGCGGGAAACGGCAGACCGAGCATTACGCCGACTCTGTCCACTGCCTGACCGGCTTTTAGGTCGGAAGAACCGCCTATTTTTGTGCAGCGAATTATTCTGTTGTCGTCCGGTTCTACAAGCAAGGCCTCGGTTGTTCCGCCGGAGAGATGAAATGCAATAAACCGTTCTTTAAGAAGGTCAAGCCTGTTTGCGGAATAAAGCGCAGCCGCAACATGCCCCTGTTGGTGAGCGAAGCGGAGTACCGGTATTTTGCAGGAGGCACCGATACAGCTTGCAGCCATTTCTCCAACAAGGAAGCACGGCATATAAGAGCCTTCTATATTGCGGGGACGGGTTGAAGCACCAACAGCAAGGATTTTTCCGTCATATTCTTCAAAAACGGCGGAAACCATGTCCCCAAGCTGTTTTACATGGGAAAAAACCGCATCCGACTGGCGAAGCCCAAGCTCGCCCTCTTTAACGGGAAGCAACTTTTTGCTTTGTGCGATTTTGCCCGTTTTATCATCAAAAAGCGCAACGGAGGTCGTATAATTGCTGGTATCTATACCCAGAAACATTATTTATCTTCGCCTTCAGTCTTCTTTTTATATACTGCGCCCAAAACGCCGTTAACAAATCCGGGAGCGTCATCGCCGCCGTATACTTTTGCAAGCTCAACAGCCTCGTTAATGGAAACGCTTGCCGGAACTTCTTTGCTGAAATAGTACATTTCACATACCGCAATACGCAAGATAGCAAGCGTAGTCTTTGCCATTCTTCCGGGTTTCCAATGAGTTGAGCAGGAAGCGATTATTTCATCAATTTGGTCACGATTTTCAAGAGTTTTGCGGGCAAGCTCTTTTGCAAAGTCGCCGTCCTTCAAAATCAAATCCCGCCCATCGGCGGCATTTTCAAGGATATAGTCGAGTCCCTCATCATGAAAACCACTCTCAAATACGATTGCAAATGCCTGTTCTCTTGATTCTTTTCTTGTCATTGATTTTCCTCCATAAAAAAGCCTCCCCAGTTTTATCCGAGGAGGAAAAGCTGGTTGTCTTTAGTTTTCAAGCGTCAAATACTAAAATCAATTATACCACGAATATTCGTTTTTACAAGAGATAAAGATGGATTTTATGCAAAAAAACTGAAAATATACATTTTGAAATGCCGCCTCCGATAAAGAAGCGGCATTTCCTTCGATTTTTATTCGTCTGTTGATTGGGTACCGTAATTGTAGCTTCCGTTTCTTCCGGCAGCTCCGAGATAGCTGGAAATCGAATCGGCAATGCCGGAAGCGATTGAATATTGATAGCTGTTTTGAATAAGCTTGTAGTAATCGGACTCATTGCTGACAAAGCCAAGCTCGCCAAGCACGGCAGGATACTCCTGAACCCTTGTTACATAGTATCTTCCTATCATTCCGCCTCTGTTTGATGTTCCGAGGGCATAGGCGACATTGGCGGAAAAATAATCCGCAAGCGATGAAGAAAATCTAGTAAAGTAGAAACATTCAGTTCCGCTCCCCGTACTTGTTGTTGCGGAATTGCAATGTACGCTTACAAAAACAAGGGGATTTTTTGATGAGGCGTATGCCGTTCTGTCTGCAAGAGAGGGTCTTTGACTTTCCGTATCCATCATATATACAACGGCTCCCCTGCTTTCAAGCTCCGACTTTAGGTATTTTCCGACCGCAAGGTTAATTTCATATTCTCCGTACGCAGAAAGATACCCAAGTGCGCCGACCCCAAGTGCGCTGTGACCGACATCGACAATAATCGGAACGCCGGAAAGACTTGATGTACCGGTTGGGTTATTGAAGCGGAAAACAAGTTTTCCGCCCTCATAATAAGCATAATACCCAAGAAAGCCGCCCTTTGTGCTCAAATTAAGCTCAAGCTTTGTTCCGTTCCAGTTTGCGGAATCAAAGAGAGGGGTGCAGCTTAAAGCAAGCGAATCCGGAACTTCGCTTGTATATTGAAAATCAACCGTAAACGCAGAACCGGTATATTTTGCAATATATGCAACCTGTTGCTCCGTTTCCAAAGTAACATATGTATATCGGGAATCGGCAGAAACAGTCAGCGAACTTATCTTGTTTCCGCCAAGCTCGCCGGAAACCGGGCTTACATCACTTGTATAGACACGCTGTCCGGATTGGAGATTATAATATGTATAGGTCTTGCTTCCCTCCACATAAACGATTTCATCGCCGATTACATAATCCCTCGTTCCTTTTGCAAGCGGGTAACAGTCATAATCGGATAGATCATTAAGCGTATCCGATGGGAAGGTTTCTGCGGATCTTGCAATAACCTCAACAAGTCCGCCCGCTTTTGCCTTTGCTGAAACGGTAACATATGCGCCTTCCATTGTTTCGGTTGCGCCTTCCCATGTTCCTTTTACGATGATGTTCCCAAGGCTCTGTTCCTCCGACCCTGCGGCAGGAACGGCGATTACTCCGGTATAGATTTGATATGTCGATTCATTATCGGTGGAATCATCCGCCTCGGTACTGGGTTTTAGCGTAACCGTGGTTGAACCCAGCGAAGCTGTTACGGTAGAGCCTTCATAAGCAAGGGCGGTTACGGTTATGCTCATTCCGCCGCCAACGGTTACATTTCCGAGAGGAGAAATTTCTTTTAACACTTTTACATTGCGTGTAATGCTGTACGAGATGGTTTTTTCCTTATGAACAAACTCAAAGGTATTAAGCCCGGTTTTAAGCTCCTCGGTAATCATAAAAGCTCCGTTTGAATCACGCTTTACCTTTTCTCCGTTCATAAGAAGGTCAAAGTTTCCGTCTGAAGCACCCGAAAATGAAACAGAAGCTTCATATGTGGAAAATTTTGTTTTTGACGGTCTGGTCATCTCAAGCTGAGTAAGCAAGAAGCTTGGGTCAACATTTTCCGTAAGATATTTTATAAGAGCATCCGTGGATTGCTTTGGGTTATCCTCCAAAGCCGCAAGGGAATCAAAAATACTGCCGCAAAATCCGCTTAATTTCTCGGCGGAAATCACCTGGTCCGAAAGCTCGGAGGGATCATTCCAGCCCCGCTCATCCGTGCAGGCTTTTGTCGCATACTGAAAGATATAAAGAGGCGTATCCTCGCCTACCTCAGTGTTCCACCATTCGGTATAGTCCTTAAATTTTACTTTTTTGTTTAGGGTGGAGTAGTCACACTTTACGGAAACAAAATCCGCAAGACCGTTTTCCACAAATTTTTTTGTATCGGCATAGCCGCTGTACAGGCTTGTATAAGCAGCGGAAGTGTTGCTTCCTCCGTCGGTATCCTCCGCATTTGCCCAGACCGAATCAACGGCAAGACCGACGGCAACGGATGGCTTTTCCACTTTTATTGCGTCATAAGCGGCAAAAACGGCCGCCTCCGTTCCGGAGTAGAGATAATTTTCGTACCCCATTCCGCCGCCGTTTACAAGGTATTGAGCATAGCTTTTTCCGCTTGAGCGCACGGTGTATGTGTTGAGCATCACGCCGTCTATGTCATATTTACAAAGAGCGGACGCATCCGCTCTGATAACGGAAAGCCGAGCACCGTCCGGGATTTTCTCACTGTTTTCATCATCCTTGAGCACATCATAAATCACATAAACAAACATTCCGTGCTCACGGGCTTTTTCACACGCAAATTTGAGCATATCAATGCTAACGGCAGCCTGCTTTCCGTCGGAGGAAGCAAAAAGCGTGCCCCCATCATAAGAAGCCTCGAGAAAAACAGTGTTTGCGGAAAGGTCTTTTGCTTTTTTTATTGCAGACTCAATAGAGCTTTGAATATCCTCCGTGCTCATTTCCTGCTTGGTGTAATAATCCTTTCCCGCAGTAAGAGTTACAGCCATCATGCGCTCCGGCGCAGCAAAAGCAATCGGCTCTGCCGGAACGGGGTTTTCCGATGAAGTATTATCCGAACCGTCTGTGCCGTTAGGTTCTATAACTATATCTTCACCCTCCGGCACGGAGTTTATTTCGCTTTGACTTTCTTCAGGAAGCAAAGCGGGTTCACTTTGCTTTCCGTCGGAAAATTTTTTGCTTATTATGCTCATTCCCGGCATACCGCCGCTTGCGGCGGCAAAAATACCTACGCCGATTATAACTGCGCCAAGACAAAGGCACAGAACAACCGCCATAAGCTTTTTATTCAGAAAGAACTTTTTCATCGGATTTTTCACCGTCCCTTCGCTGCGTCGTTACATAATGTCTTTAAGATTTTTTAATTCCTTTTTTACGGTTTCTGCAACCGTATTTGCCGGATTATAAAGAGAATCATATCTGTAAACGGCAAATCCACCGTAACTTTTTGCGTTGCGGGCCGCCGCAACCTCTCTGGAGAGAATATCGCTGTTTTGGACCCACTCTTGTTTTCCGGTCGTGCCGGCATAGCCGTCTTCTGCGCCCGATTTGTATGCCGCAAGCCCGACGACAAGCTTTACCTCGCTTTGGGTTATCATTCCGTCAAACTCATCGAGAACGGTTAGATACGGAAGGCTTTTATGATTAAATCCATAGTAGAGCTGCGGGCAGATATAGTCTACATAGCCGCTGCTTGTTACCCATGTATAAACATCGCAATAAAGTGCGCTGTAATTTGAATTTGTGTTGCCGGTCGGGCTTATCCCGAAAACGCAATCGGGGTTTATATTCTTGATTGCGGAATAAACCCGGCTTATAAGCTCGTTTACATTTTGCCGCCGCCATGCGGCAAGCCCAAGTTTGCCTCCGCCGCTTTTATAATTTTTATAGTATTCGCTGTCAAAAGACTCATCGGTAGTAGGATAAAAATAGTCGTCAAAATGGATTCCGTCAACGGCATAATTGCTTACTATTTCTTCAACTCCGCTTACTACAAGGTCAATTACATCCTCGTCTGCGGGATTATAGAAAATTCCGGTTTTATCAACAACGACAACTTTACCGGTATCGAGCCATTTATACGCAGGATTTCCCGCCGAGATTTTTGAAGCGTCGGTCTTCCCGCTGATTCTGTAAGGATTTATCCATGCCTCGATTTTCAAACCCGCCGCATGAGCCTCTTTTACCATAATGGCAAGAGGGTCAAAGCCGGGATTTTCTCCCTCTGTCCATGTACAATAAACAGACCACGGAAAAATTGCGGAATCATAATATGCGTCGCTATGAGAGCGGGCGTGAACAAAAACGGTATTAAATCCGTCTTCGGCAAGGTTCGCAAACATAGTTCTTATGCTGCTTGTGAAAGATTTTTTACTTTTTCCTGCAAGCATAGACTGATATTCAAGATAAGAAATCCAAACTGCCCTTGTTTCTCCCGCTGCAGGAACGCTGTTTGGAGTTTGGGGAGTGCTTTGAGAATCGCTAATCTGAGAAGAAGGCTTTTGCTGCTGTGAAGAAGAAGGTTTTTGACCGGATTGGCTGCTCTGCGGCTTTGCCGAAGACTGTAAAGAAGAACCGCTTTGCGGTTCGGAGGAGCTTTCGTGCTGCGAAGAGCTGCTTTCGGCTGAGCTTGCCCTGTCGGAAGACTCTTCGCTGCTTTCGATTGCGCTTATGTAAATAGGCGGAGTGCTGCTTTCCGGTATTGACGAAAGCACTGCGTCATGCTCGATTATGTCGGGTTCGCTGATTTCTTTTGTTTTGTTGTCTGCACAAGCTGTCATTGAAACGAGTATTAAAACTGTCAAAAAGATACTTAAAATTCGTTTCATACATACCTCCTGTGTGAGAAAATCCGCCGGCGAATTTTTTCCGGCAAAATAATAGTATAAATTTGCACACACTTTGGTGCAAGCAAAACAGTAAAATTGCAAAAAATCGGCAAAAAAACGGTAAAAAATATGTTTTAACGGTTACATATGAAAATGTCGATGGAAATAATTTGCCTCTATTTCATTTTTACATTTTCGCTTCCGAGAAGCTGCGCCAGTTTTTCGGCAACATAGTTATTACCGGAAACGGTATCTACCCACATTTTTGTGGGAGCCTTTACGGTCTTTTTTGTATCTGCAAAATGAATATAAAGCGGCGTAAGACCATCAAAAACAGCAAGAAGCTGCATTGCTTTTTTGTATTCCGGGCTGTTTTGGGACGGAACTTTTATAAACAAACCGCTTAATGTGCTTTTTTGTGCGGGGACAGCTTGCCGCTCGGGAAGACTTTGCGCTTTTTGTGCGGATGCTTTTCCCGCAAAACCGCCAAAATCCGTTATCGGACGGAAAGGGATTTTCTCGGCATCGGCTATGCTTAAAAACCTTTCCGCAACAAGCTTTGTTTCTTCGTCCTCTCTTGAAGAAATCCGTGCTTCGAGCACAACGGCATCGTTTATGTTTATAAGTCCGCCGTATTCCGCAAGAGTCCGGGGAAAAACAAGTACCTCAAGGCTTCCCGTTGTATCCTCAACGGTTACAAATGCCATTACTTCATTGCTTTTTGTGGTCTTTGTCCTTTTGTTTAGTACAATCCCGCAAAGGCGAACCCTTTTATCGGAACCCTCGCCCCCGGCGTCCATATGCTTTATTTCGAGTACGGTGGAGGCATTCATCCTTTGAACAGCCTCATCATATTCGTTCATCGGATGACCCGAAAGGTAAAGCCCTGTGGTTTCCTTTTCCATATTAAGCTTTTCACGAAGAGAAAAATCCGAAAGCTGCGGAATGGTTTCTTTCGTTTCTGCGGCGTCCTCAAATCCGCCGAAAAGACTCATCTGTCCGGAAAGGTTGCGCTTTTTTTCGGCGTCTATATTTGAAAGAAGATTTTCATAGCCGGAAAGCATACTGCGGCGGTTGCTTCCGAGAGAATCAAGTGCGCCGGATTTTATAAGTGCCTCAAGAGTGCGTTTATTAAGCTCCCTTCCGAAAACACGGCGGCAAAAATCGGTAAAGCTCGTATATTTTCCGTTATTTTCTCTTTCGGAAACAATGTCGTTTATAAGTCCCCTGCCGATATTTTTTACGGCAAGAAGCCCAAAGCGAACTGCGTCATTCTGCCATGTAAATCCGCTTTCCGAGGTGTTTACATCGGGTCCGGCAATTTTTATGCCCATCTTCTGACATTCACCGATATATTCTATAACTTTATCGGTATTATCGAGAACGGAACTGAGCTGCGCCGCCATATATTCGCCGGGAAAATGACATTTTAGGTACGCCGTTCTGTATGCGACGGTGGCGTATGCCGCAGCATGGGATTTATTAAATGCATATGAAGCGAATGAACTCATTTCGTCGAATATTTCGTTTGCAACTTTTTCCGGAACGCCGTTTCTTACCGCACCGGGCAGCTCGAGGTTACCGTTTTCGTCAAATTTTCCGTGAACGAAATATTCCCTCTCCTGTGCCATAACATCAAGCTTTTTTTTGCTCATTGCACGGCGCACAAGGTCGGCTCTTCCGTAGGAATATCCGGCAAGCTTTCGGACAATCTCCATAACCTGCTCCTGATATACTATGCAGCCGTATGTCACATCAAGAATAGGTTTGAGCAGAGGGGTTTTATATGTGACTCTCTCCGGGTGGTGGCTGTTTTCGATATATTTCGGAATTGAATCCATAGGACCCGGACGATACAGCGATATAACTGCCGTCAAATCCTCTATGGATTTTGGTCCAAGCCCGACAAGCACGCTCCTCATACCCGCAGACTCAAACTGGAATACGCCCTGTGCCTGTCCTTTTCCGAGCATTTCATAAACGGCAGGGTCGTCGTCCGGCACTTTTGAAATATCAAAATCCGGAATGCGCTTTCGCACTTCTTTTTCACAATCGCTTATTGCCGTAAGGTTCCGCAGCCCGAGGAAGTCCATTTTAAGCAGACCAAGCTCTTCAAGAGTCGTCATTGTAAATTGAGTAACAACAGATTCGTCCGGCTTTGCAACCGGAACAAACTCCGTAACAGGCTTTGGCGCAATTACAACGCCCGCCGCATGAACAGAAGAATGGCGTGGCATTCCCTCCACTTTAAGCGCAGTGTCGATAAGCTCCGTTACTTTTTGGTCGGAGGCATAAAGTGCCTTTAGCTCCGGGGAAATTTTAAGAGCCTTTTCAAGGGTCATATGAAGATCCGTAGGAACAAGCTTTGCAACCTTATCCACATCCTGATATGCCATACCGAGGGCACGCCCTACATCTCTTATTGCCGCCCTTGCCGCCATTGTTCCGAATGTGATTATCTGCGCAACATGGTCTTCTCCATACTTGCGGTTTACATAATCTATAACCTCTTGGCGGCGTTCATAGCAAAAATCAACATCAAAATCCGGCATTGAAACACGCTCCGGATTAAGAAAACGCTCAAACAGCAGATGATATTTTATAGGATCTATGTCGGTTATACCTATGCAATAGGCGCAAATGCTTCCTGCGCCGGAGCCTCTTCCCGGTCCAACAGGTATTCCTGCGCCCTTTGCATAACTTATAAAGTCGTGGACGATAAGATAATAGTTTACATAACCCATGCGCTTGATTATATCAAGCTCATAATTGAGCCGTTCCCAAAGCTCCGGAGCCGGATTTTCGCCGTATCTGCGCAAAAGTCCGTCCTTGCACATGGTTTCGAAATATTCCACATTGTCACGCCCATCCGGTGCGTTAAAAGCCGGGAGTTTTGTGTGACCGAATTCAAAAGTCATATTGCAGCGGTCGGCGATTTTTTGGGTATTATCAATGGCCTCCGGAAAAGCGGAGAAAATCTCCCGCATTTCTTCCTCGGACTTTACATAAAACTCGTCAGTTTCAAAAGCCATATCGTTTGCTTCGCCTACGATATGGTTTGTTCCGATGCAAACAAGCACATTTTGCATTTTTGCATCGCCTTTTTCGATATAGTGACAGTCGTTTGTTGCAACAAGGGGTATGCCGGTTTCTCTTGAAATTCGGACAAGACCAGGCAAAATGCGCTTTTGGTCGGCGTAACCGTGGTCCTGTATTTCTATAAAATAATTTCCTTTCCCGAAAATATCAAGATATTCAAGGGCTGCTTTTTTTGCGCCGTCGTAGTCGTTTGCGGAAAGGTTGCGGGGGATTTCTCCCGCAAGGCAGGCGGAAAGCGCAATTATTCCCTCGTGATACTTCCTCAAAAGCTCCTTATCAACCCTCGGCTTTTTATAAAAGCCGTCTATAAAGCCGGCAGATACAAGCTTTATCAGGTTTTTATAGCCTGTATTGTTTTCGCAAAGCAAAACAAGGTGATAGCTCCAGTCAAGCTGATGCTCCTTGCTGAAGCGGGAACGGTTCGCAACATAAACCTCGCAACCGATAATTGGTTTTATTCCGTATTTTTGTGCTTCCTTATAAAAATCAATAACGCCGTACATTGCGCCGTGGTCCGTAATTGCCACAGCGTTCTGCCCAAGCTCTTTTATGCGGGGCATAAGCCGCTTTATGCGGCAGGCACCGTCAAGAAGGCTGTATTCCGTATGCAGATGAAGGTGTACGAAGCTCATTTTTTTGCCTCCTGCGTTTTTGATTTATAGCGGCTGTTCCCCGTTTTGAACGGTCATTCCGTGCTTCAGCCAATCGCCCTTAAAATATTTGCAAAGATAAATTACCGCTTTGATAAGCTCATCGCTGCAAACAACCGTCATTACAATAAGCGGATTTATATGAAGCACGGTGCCGAGCAGCGTGCCGCATATGCATTTGAGCACAATAATAGTACCAACATCGATTTTTGCCATAAATTTTGTGTCGCCCCCGGCACGAAGAACTCCCGAACCGAGGTTCCAGCTTACCCCGTAGCAAAAATCAACATATGCGCATATAAGCAGCATTTTTCTTATATATTCCTTTGTTTCCTCGCCGCAAACAATAAAATACGGGGCAATCGGTCTAATAAGAAAAATTATTCCCATCATTACAAAACCGACCGCAAAACCCCCGATAACAAAAAACTTGCTCCATTTTTTTGCTTCTTCATCGTTGCCTGCGCCGATCATATTGCCGAGAATAATTAGAGATGCATTTGCAAATCCGCACATAGCAACGGTAGAAAGGTCGAGGATTACCATAACAAGGCTGTATGCGGCAAGAAAGCTTTTGCTGTATTGACCGAGGTTTGCGGCCTGTGCGGTCATACCGACTCCCCATGCAAACTCGCTGAAGAATACGGGCAAGCCGTATTTTATAAAAGACGGAATATACTGCGAGGCTTTTGCAAATACATAGCGCATACGGAATTTAATCCTTTTTTCCAACCTGTACATATAAATGAGCACGAGAACGCATTCGACGCTCTTGCTTATTGCGGTTGCGACGGCTGCGCCCTTTACACCGAGAGCCGGAGCACCGAGATTTCCGTAAATGAGCACCCAGTTGAGCACAAGGTTGGTAAGACATGAGCATGTATAAATAACAACGGAAATTTTAACATCTCCGAGCGCACGCAGGTTTGAAAGGAAAGTTACCGTGACGGCGGGGAGAATATAAAACCACGCCGTAATGCTTAAATATTCAACGCCGTATTCTATTACCTCCGGGTCAACAGCAAAAAGCCGCATAACCTGCCTTGGAAAAAGAACGGTTGTTGCGGAAAGAATTACGCCCGCAATCATATTTATGCGCATTGAAAGCCCTACCATATCACGGATAGGCTCCGTTTTTCCCATTCCCCAGTACCTTGCGGTTATGACGACCGTTCCCATGCATATGCCCCAGATAAACATATTATAAAAGACATAGAGCGAATTCACCTGGTTTATCGCTCCGACCTGAGCTTCGCCCACTCTGCCGATCATTATTGTATCAAGCATATTTACGAGAACGCTTATAAGATTTTGGAGTGCAACCGGTATTCCGATTTTGAACATTTGCTTTATAAGCTCTTTTTTGGTATATGTAAATTCCATTTTAACTGTTTTCCTGCTGTTTTTTTAATTCTTCCGCAATTTCGCTTATGCGTTTTAGACGGTGATTGACACCGGAACGGGAAATCGGTGCTTCAAGTGCCTCACAAAGCTCCCGCAACGACATATCCGGGTTTTCAATACGAATCTCCGCAAGCTCTTGCAGCTCTGCCGGAAGATAATTTTCTCCCCTATGCTCAAAGATATACCGTATATCTTCGACCTGCTGAAAAGACGCATTAAGCGTTTTGTCAAGATTTGCGTTGTCACAATTCATTCTGCGGTTTACGCGATTTTTGATATCCTTCATAATCTTTATATTCATCATCTCAACTGCGGACATAGGCGCACCGATATAAGTGAGCAAATCCTCGATGTTCTCACTCTCTTTATAATAAACTACATAGGACCCGCGGCGAACCGTACTCTTAGGTTGGGCAAGAACCTCGCCTATAAGTGCGGAAAGATCCTTGCAGAGATTCATATAGCTGACATCAAATTCACAATGATAGTCCTTTTCCGGATTTGTAAGACTTCCGCAAACGAGATATGCTCCCCGAAGAAAATATTTTACATCGTCATCGGTTTCGATATTTGCACGGTTAATGCGCAAATGCGGTTCTCCCGGAGTGTGATAAAATGCGTCCATAACCCTTTTGCGTTCGGACGATTTTTCAACACAAACCTTATAAAGAGCACCTCTTGCACGCTCCTTAAAGGTGATTTTTGCGGAAATTCCGCAATGAGTAAGCAGAGCCTCGGCAAAAAGTCTTGCCGTCGGCTCATGGAGGACGGAAAAAGAAATTTCGTCCGCACGAAATTTATATGAAAAAAGCAAAAATCCGTAGAGAAGAGCATGCAAAGCGGTTTCTTCCTCCGGAACATCTCTGCAAAGCTCGTCCTTAAGATCAGACGCAAACGACACTGCGCAGCCCTCCTTTATTTTTCAAGGATTTCAACCTCAGGCTCAAGGTCAAAACCGGTTTCTGCCTTTACCTTTTCTTGAACGCTTGCTATAAGTTCAAGAACATCCTTGCAGGTTGCCCCGCCTTTGTTTATTACAAAACCGGCGTGCTTTTCGCTTACCTGCGCTCCGCCGACGGAAAGTCCTTTAAGACCGCATTGGTCGATAAGCGCAGAGGCAAAAGCTCCCTCCGGGCGTTTGAATGTGCTTCCTGCGCTGGGCTTATCCATAGGCTGTTTGTCATATCGTTTTCCGATGAGCTCCTCCATTTTTGCCTTTATCTCATCTTTATTTCCTTTTTTTAGGCGAAAGGCAGCCGCTGTTATAACATATTCTTTATTGCAATAGACACTGTGGCGATATGACATTTCAAGAGCGTCGCCTTCAAATCTTCCTTTGCTTCCGTCCATGTCTATATGCTCGGCAAATAATATGACATCTTTTATTTCTCCACCGTATGCGCCTGCGTTCATAAACACGGCTCCGCCGACAGAACCGGGAATGCCGTAAGCAAACTCAAGCCCGGTAAGGGAATTTTCCAGTGCAAAATTACAAAGCTTGGCAAGGCTCGCACCGGCTTCGCAATATATTGTTTCTTCATCAAGAAGGCTCATTTTGCTCATGGCATTTCCGAAATGGAGAACAATGCCTCGTGTTCCCTCGTCCGAAACAAGAAGGTTTGAGCCTTTTCCTATCGGAAAAAGCTTTATTCCGTTTTCTTTACAGAATTTTACCACACAGGCAACCTGATCGGTGCTTTCGGGGTTTGCAAACACCTCTGCCGGTCCGCCGATTTTGAAAGTTGTATGTGCGGAAAGCGGCTCGTTTTCGGAAAAAGCCGTTTTTGTCTGCTCTTCAAATTTTTCCAAAAGCTCTTTATTCATTACTTGCTGCCTCCCCATACTATTCGTCGATTCCGTAATAAGAATCCCATTCGCCTATGTCGTCTATGTCATCCATCATAGGCATTGCAAGCCTCTCCATAAGCTCTACTGCGGCATTATCGCCCATACGCTTTTGACGGTTGTTCATTGCCGCAACCTCAACAATTACGGCAAGGTTGCGGCCGGGCTGTACGGGAATGGTTATAAGCGGCACTTCGACATCAAGGATTTTTGTATATACATCCTTTGCGCCCATTCTGTCATAAACCTTATCGTTATCCCAAGGCTCGAGATTTATTACCATGTCGAGCTTTGAATTTTTCTTTACCGAGCCCATTCCGAAAAGGTTGCGGGCATTTATTATACCAACTCCCCTAAGCTCCATAAAATGGCGGATATTTTCCGGAGAAGTTCCTACAAGGGTCCTTTTTGAAACTCTTCGTATTTCCACGGCATCGTCCGCAATAAGGCGGTGACCTCTTTTTATAAGCTCCATTGCAACCTCGCTTTTGCCTACTCCGCTTTCGCCGTAAAGCAAAACGCCTTCGCCGTAAACCTCAACAAAAACGCCGTGCCTTGTTATGCGCTTCGCCAATGCGATACTTAATGTATGGGTAATTCCCGCCATAAATTCCGATGTGGATTCCGAAGTTCTGTAAAGCGGCACGCTGTACTTTTTTGCAAGCTCCACAATGCCTTTATCCACAAGCATATTCCATGTAAACACAACTATTGCGGGTTTATGCAAAAAAAACTCCTCAACAGTGGGAAGCATTTTTCCGCCAAGGCTTTTCAGATACGAATACTCCGTTTTCCCTATTATTTGTATTCTTGACGGGTCAAAAAGGTCATAAAATCCTGTAAAAGGCAGACCCGGGCGATTTAGCTCGTTTGTTTCGATGCGAACCGTATCCACATCATCCGGTGCCCATACCTCTTCGAGGTTAAATTCTTTTACTATTTTTAAGAAGTTTACGCTATATAAAGAAGCCATTTTTTCCTCCATTGTTATCAGAGAATATACCAAATTTATTATACTATAAATGTACCTTTTTTTGCAATTACTTTATTTCATAATTATGTGTAATTTTCGACAATATTTTGCCTATTGTGCAAAATGGCAATAGCAATATTTTTATGGCTTATGGGAATTATTTACCCTGCTTAAAAAACCTTATATTTTATCTATGCAAATTAAAAAATACGGAGAAATATACAAAAGTGTTTGAAAGATAAGGTTTTTCATGATATTATATTATAGAAATTTTATGGCATTATAAATCCGAAATTCAATTTTTTATAAAGATAAGGAGTGAAAAAATGGTTCGTTCCAAAAAAACGATGGACGGCAACACCGCTGCTGCTCATGTTTCGTATGCATATACGGATGTCGCCGCCATTTACCCCATTACCCCTTCCTCCGTTATGGCGGAGCTTGCCGACAAGTGGTCCGCAACGGGAAGGACTAATATCTTCGGCAATAAGGTTCAGGTAACCGAAATGCAGTCCGAAGCAGGTGCAGCCGGCTCTGTTCACGGCTCCCTTGCCGCAGGTGCGCTTACCACCACCTTTACTGCTTCCCAGGGACTTCTTCTTATGATTCCGAATATGTACAAAATGGCGGGCGAGCTGCTCCCTGCGGTTATCAATGTTTCCGCAAGAGCACTTGCTTCCCATGCGTTAAGCATTTTCGGCGACCATTCCGACATTTACGCTTGCCGACAGACCGGCTTTGCAATGCTTTGTTCCGGAAACCCGCAGGAGGTTATGGACCTTGCCCCTATCGCCCACCTTTCCGCAATTAAAGGCAGGGTTCCGTTTATTCACTTCTTCGACGGCTTCCGCACCTCCCACGAGGTACAAAAGGTTGAGGTTTGGGACTATGAGCAGCTCAAAAATCTTGCGGATTTTGGCGCAATCGAAGCTTTCCGCAAAAATGCGCTCAATCCTAACCACCCCGTAACCAGAGGAACCGCTCAGAACCCCGATATTTTCTTCCAAGCAAGAGAAGCCTGCAATAAATTTTATAATGCGCTTCCTGCGGTTGTTGAAGAGTATATGAATAAGGTCAATGCCGAAATCGGCGCAAATTATAAGCTTTTCAACTATTACGGCGCACCTGATGCTGAGCATATTATTGTTGCAATGGGCTCCGTTTGCGATACTATTGAGGAAACCATTGATTATCTCAATGCGGCAGGCGGAAAATACGGACTTGTAAAGGTTCGGCTTTATCGTCCGTTCAGCAAAGACCACCTTATTAAAGCAATTCCGAGCACCGCAAAAACTATTTCCGTGCTCGACCGTACAAAAGAACCCGGCAGTGTTGGCGAACCTCTCTTCCTCGACATTGCCGCAGCAATAAGAGGAACCGAATTTGAGGGAGTAAAGCTTTTCGGTGGTCGCTACGGTCTTGGAAGCAAGGATACCACCCCCGCACAAATCATAGCCGTTTTCCGCAATGCAGAAAACAGCGGCAAAGCCGCATTCACCATCGGCATCGACGATGATATTACCGGGCTTTCTCTTGAAATTAAAGAAAATCCCGATACAACACCCGCAGGAAACAAAAGCTGTATGTTCTGGGGACTCGGTTCGGACGGTACCGTCGGGGCAAATAAAAACTCCATTAAGATTATCGGCGACCATACCGATCTTTATGTGCAGGGCTACTTTGCTTATGACTCCAAAAAATCCGGCGGCGTTACGGTTTCTCACCTTCGCTTCGGAAAATCTCCTATAAAATCCACATATTATATCAGCAGTGCAGATTTTGTCGCTTGCCATAACCCCTCTTATGTAAACAAGTACGATATGGTTTCCGTGCTCAAGAAGGGCGGCAAGTTCCTTCTTAACTGCGGTTGGAATCTTGAGGAAATCGAAAAGCACCTTCCCGGCGATGTAAAACGCTATATTGCCGAAAATGAAATCGAGCTTTATACCATCGACGGTATCTCCATTGCAAGAGAAATCGGACTTGGCGGAAAAATAAACACAATTTTGCAGGCTGCTTTCTTCAAAATTGCCGAAATTATTCCCGCAGAGGACGCAGAAAAGTATATGAAGGACGCCGTTGTTGCCTCCTACGGCAAAAAAGGCGACGCCGTTATCAACATGAACTTTGCCGCAATCGAACACGGCATGAAAGACTTTGTTAAAGTCGGTTACCCCGCCGATAAGTGGAAAAAAGCCAAGGGCGCAATTCCCGTTCCAAAAGCCGTCGGCGATAATGAGGAACTTGTTGATTTTGTAAACAATGTTCTTGTTCCCGCTTCTGCACAAAAAGGCGACAAGCTGCCCGTTTCCGCATTCTCCGGAAGAGAGGACGGCACCTTCCCGGCGGGTACCGCAGCCTTTGAAAAACGCGGAATTGCCGTTGATGTTCCCCGTTGGCTTCCGGAAAATTGTATCCAGTGCAATATGTGCTCCTATGTTTGCCCGCACGCAGTTATCCGTCCCGTTGCAATGAGCGATGAGGAACTTGCCAATGCTCCGGAGGGTACAAAATCCGCTCCGATGACTGGTGTAAACGGAAAGCACTTTACAATGACCATTTCAGCTCTTGACTGCACCGGCTGCGGCTCCTGCGTAAATGTTTGCCCCGGAAGAAAAGGTGCAAAGGCTCTTGAAATGAAGCCCCTTGAGGAAGAAATCGGCGAACAGAAGATTTTCGAATACGGTCTTGGTGTTTCCGAAAAGCCGGAGGTATTTGACAAATTCAAAGCGGCAACCCTTAAAGGCAGCCAGTTCCGCCGTCCTCTTCTTGAGTTCTCCGGCGCATGTGCGGGCTGCGGCGAAACTCCTTATGCAAAGCTTGTAACCCAGCTTTTCGGCGACAGAATGTATATTGCTAACGCAACCGGCTGTTCCTCTATCTGGGGCGGTTCTGCGCCCTCTACTCCCTATACAAGAAACAAAGCGGGCAAGGGTCCGGCTTGGGCAAACTCCCTTTTTGAGGATAACGCAGAATACGGTTACGGTATGTTTCTCGGTCAGGAAGCCATACGCAACAGCTATATCGAAAAAGTGCGTTATCTTGCGGAAAACGGCAAGCACGAGGAAACTGTTACCGCCGCAAAGAAGTATCTTGATACCGTTAACGACGGCGAAGCAAACGCAGCCGCAGCTAAAGAGCTTGTTGCTGCAATCGAAAAAAATTGCACCTGCGACCGTGCTCTTGATATAGTAAGAGGCAAGGATTATCTTGCAAAGAAATCCGTTTGGGCGTTCGGCGGCGACGGCTGGGCATATGATATAGGCTTTGGCGGCGTTGACCATGTTCTTGCTTCCGGCAGAAACATCAATATTCTTGTATTTGATACCGAGGTTTACTCCAACACCGGCGGTCAGTCTTCAAAAGCAACCCCTACCGGTGCAGTTGCACAGTTTGCCTCCGCCGGCAAAGAGGTTAAGAAAAAAGACCTTGCGGCAATTGCAATGAGCTATGGTTATATCTATGTTGCGCAGGTTGCACAGGGCGCAAATATGGCACAGTGTGTAAAAGCAATGGCAGAGGCTGAAAGCTACGAAGGTCCTTCAATTATTATTGCATATGCCCCCTGCATAAACCACGGAATTAAAGGCGGCATGGGCAATTCTATGGCAGAAGAAAAGCGCGCCGTTGACGCAGGCTATTGGCATCTGTTCCGTTACGACCCCCGCCTTGAGGCAGAAGGCAAAAACCCGTTCCAGCTCGACAGCGGCGCACCCACGGCAAGCTATAAGGACTTTATCGAAAGCGAAGTTCGTTACAGCAGCCTTATGCGCACCTTCCCAGAGCGTGCAAAGGTCCTATTTGAAAAAGCGGAAGAAAACGCCGCAGAAAAATATGAACACCTTGAAAAGCTCTCCAAGCTTGATGTTTAATCGGGTTATAAAGCGAAAAAAGCTCCGTGCTCAAAATGAGCACGGAGTTTTTTGCTTTCATTTTTTGAGCACGAGCTTAAAATGCTCGGTTTCTTCTTCACTTTTAAGCAGCATAAAACCGTCTTCTTGGCACATTGCAATAAGTGTTTTTTCTGTTTGTTCTACATCCGTTCCTATAATTCCGTATTCTGTGTGCAGCGTTTCTTCGGGAAGCTCAATATCAAGTACAGCGGAAAAAGCCGTTGGATAAGCCGATTTTACACAGCAATCCCAAATTACAAGTCTGCCGCCTTTCTTCAGCACGCGAAATGCTTCCGAAACAGCCTTTGCTTTTGTTTCCGTGCTCATAAACATTAAAGAATAGAAAAATGTAACATTATCGAAGCTTTCGTCGCAAAAATCAAGTGCAGTGGCGTCCATAAGCAGCTTTTTACAGCAATCCGGTGCTTCATCCAGCTCTTCCTGCATATTGTCGATGGCGGTAACTGCGTCTTTATACAGTCTGCCGATTACGCCCTCTCCTCCGCCGCCTATGTCGAGTGTGCTCCCGCACAGCTCGTTTTTAAGAATCAGCTTCATCTCAGCATTTTCACCCTTTCTTTATAATCGGGCAAATATTTTGCAACCAGCTTATAAAATTCTGCGCCGTGATTTTTGTGTGCAATATGCGCAAGCTCGTGTACCACTACATAGTCGATTGCCTCCGGCGGGTATAACATAAGCCGCCATGAATAGCAAATTGAATTTTTTCCGTTGCAGCTTCCAAAGCGTTTTTGTGCAGAGGTTATCTTAATCCCTGTGGGTTCAAGTCCCATCAATCGTGAAAAATACTCTGTGCGTTCCGTAAGGTACGGCAATGCTCTTTGCTTTACGGCTGCTTCCGCTTGCGGAGAAATGCTTGTCTTTTCAAGACGCTCTCTTTTTTCTTCAATATGCTTTTGCAGCCATTTTTCGTGCTTTATAAAAAATGCGTCAATATCCCTTTGCGGCATACCAACGGGAGCTTTTATTACCGGGCAAAGCCTGTTGTCTATAGAAAGCTCTAAGGTTTTTCTGTGGCTCCTTATAAGTTTATATTCCATAATGTCCTCCGTTTGACCAAAGCCGTTTTGTGTGATAATATAAAACCATTATAGAATATGGCGATATGGCGGTTATTTTTTATGACAAATGAAGAATTGCAGTTAAAAAAACGCTTTTGCGAGCTTGCGGAGCGTGCATATAAAAACGGTGTTTATACTTCAACGGAATTTCTTTCTCCGGCAGAGCAAATGCTTCTTAAAAACAGTCGGGTTGGTGTTCCCTATGCGCTTTTTGGCGGGTACGACGGGGCGGAAAAAGCTCTTGCGCTTTTTGGCTCCGAGGAAATTTGCGGGTACGAACCGTTCCCGCCCATTGTAATTGTAAAAATCGAACCTATTGCGCTAAAATTTTCGGATTCACTTTCTCACCGAGATTTTCTTGGGGCAATTATGTCTCTCGGTGTTCGGCGCAGCACCATGGGTGATATTGTTGTTTTTGATAAAACCGCATATGCGGTTTGCCTTGAAAATATTGCGGATTATATATGCAAAAACCTTATGAGCATCAGACATACAACCGTTAGGTGCTCAATAATCGAGAATATACCCGATGACGCAATACCCGTTCCGGAAGAAAGCAGCTTTACCGTTGCTTCGGAGCGGCTTGATTCCGTTGTTGCGGCTGTTTTTAAGCTTTCCCGAAGCGAAAGCCAAAGCTTTATTGAACACGAGAAAGTGCTTATCGGCGGCGTTGCCTGCCTTAATTCGGATGCAAAGCCATCTCCCGGCGACATAATCACCGTTCGCAGCAAGGGAAAATTTATTTACTGCGGAATGGAAAAGGAAACCAAAAAGGGTCGCTTGCGCTGCAACGCAAAAATCTATAAATAAAGCTTGCTCCACGAATATTTACGGGGAGCATTTTTTTACACTTTAGCTTTGTTTTTTCTCAAAAATCCTATTTCCTCACCCTTTGCAATGCGCTTTATATTTATAAAGTGCTTATACCACATAATTATCATCAAGACAAAAAATATTACCGTTTGGAATATGTCAAGCCGCATAATAACGGCATAAACCGGCATTATGGTAATAACGGCAAGAGTTCCTATCGAAATAAAATCCGTAATCAGTGTAATGGCAATTATTACTGCGCCGAGAGCAAGAAAAACTCGCCAATCCATAAAAAGCACAAGCCCCATAAACGGTGCCAGTCCCTTCCCACCGGAAAACTTCATCCAAAAAGGATAAATGTGCCCGATTACTGCCATCGCTCCGGCAAGTACGGCGGCGTTTTCATTCAGCGGAAATATTAGCGAGATAAATTCCGCCGCACAAAACGCCTTTAGTATATCAAATGCACCCACGGCAACCCCTTGGGGCTTGCCTACGGAAATAAAAACATTCGATGCACCCGCATTTTTTGATCCGACCTCTTTTATATTAATGCCTCTGCTTTTTGAAATAAGCCAAGCCATATTTACCGAACCTAAAAGATAACCTATAACAAGAGCAAAAATATATTCCAAAAAGTATTCGCCTCCAAACAAGTTTATTATTTTAGTATATCTTATCTAAGAGCTTTTTGCAATGATAAAAATTGTAATGTGCTAATTAAACAAATTGTAAAGCAAAACAAACCTTCGTGCTTTATGCTAATTTGGAATATTCTATATATAATCTTAAAAAGCGGTTGACTTTTGTGTCAAAATTGTGGAAAATATAAATAACATCATAAACATTACACATTTTGAAAGGACGGCGAAACTACTATGGCGAACAAAGTAAAAAGGATTTTTGCATTGCTTTTGGCGATAATTATGCTGCTACTTTGCGGATGCGGAAAACAGAGCGAAAGCAATCCAAACGGAAAAAACGCTTCTCCCTCAAAAGCTTTTCGTGCGGCGGAATTTGAAAATGTGCATTATAAAGGCGACTATAAACAGGTTGACGGTACAAAATGCATTAACAACGGCTGCTTTGCAGAGGGGCGTTTTTACTATGACAGCAGCGGTCAGTATTCAAGCGATGAAGAAAGTTATAATGTGATTTTCTCCTGCCTGCCCGATGGAAGCGATGTTCGGCGTTTTGATAATTTTTCCGTCGTGGGAAAAGAAATTTTTGATGATTCGCATATAGCGATGCGCAGTATTGCCGGAATTTTTTACGGCGAGGGCGGCTATCTCTATGTTGTTGAACAAATATATGCCTATGTATTGCCGGAATCCGAGGACGGAAAGGTCTATTCTTCAATGCGTGAGATGCGATGTTTCTTTTTCCTCCATAAAGTAAGCATTTCCGAAAGCGAGCACACCGTGCTCGACCTTTCTGAAATAATCCCAAATAATGTTGATGACATACCCAATATCGCAGTTGACCCAAAGGGAAACATCTATGGTTTATTCCATAGAAAGGCTCTGTTTGTTTACGACTCAGCGGGCGAAGAACTTTTTAATATCGGCGAAGAAATCGGAGATTCTTCTTTTGTTGATGTATCCGGAGAAAAGGTCATTCTTTGCAAATCATCAAACAATTACGGAAGCGAAGATATTTTTACCGTAAATCTTGCGGCAAAGAGCGTTGAAAAGGTTATGTCCGTTTCCTCAACCGGTTATATATCGTGCTATCCCGGTGTTGAAGGCTTTGACTTTACCTATTCCAACGGAACAAGCCTATTTGGCGCAAACATTGATACAAAGGAAACCGTGCTGCTTTTCAGTTTTTCAAACTGCGGAGTTGATTTTCAATCGCTGTTTACTGTTTTTCCTATTGACGGAGGAATCTCTTGCGTAAATCATATATACGGTTATGACGGCGCAGGAAACGCCAATTATCGTTGGGGCATAACTATGCTTAAACGGTACGAGGGTTCGGATTCCGACAGCAAAACCGTGCTTACTCTTGCAACAGCTTCCGGAAACATAGACGACAGCGTATATAAAGCGATTGTAAAGTTCAACCAAATAAGTACGGAATACCGTGTTGAAATAAAGGATTATTCCGTCTATTCATCTCCAAATGATACCTTTGCCGGCTCTACGGTGCTGAACACAGAAATTATATCAGGAAAGTCACCCGATATATTTATTACCGATTCAATGGATGCCACCGCATATACCGACCGTGGAATATTTGAAAATCTGTGGCCTTATATTGATGCCGATGAGGCTCTTGGCGGACGGGAAGCACTGGTCGAGCCTGTCTTTGACTCTATGTGTTATAGAAACGGCGCACTTTACGAAATAACGCCCACCTTCAAAATATATTATATTGTCGGCGACTGCGATGTGGTGGGAAGCGAAAGCGATTGGAGCTTTGAAAAACTAAAATCCGCATTGGCAAAAATGCCGGAGGGCTGTCCCGCAATATACGATTATTCCAAGACAAACGCACTTTATTGCTTTTCAAAATTCCGCATTTGCGATTTTGTCGATTGGGAAAAAGGCATATGTACATTCAACACACCGGAATTTATCGAATGCCTTACATTTATTAAAGATTATTTTCCCGATGACGCCGATATACAGCCGGAATACGGAGGAACACCGTTCGGATATGAACGGCTTAAAAGCAGGGAGGCTCTTCTTATTTCGGGTGCCCTTATCAACCTTAAAGATTTTCAGCTGCTATCGTTCTTCTGTGACGGAAAAGAAATCTTTATAGGCTGGCCGGGCGCAGAAAACGGAAGCTGTGCCTTTGGAGCCGGAACCACCGTTGCAATGAGTTCGACCTGTGAACATAAAGACGCCGCATGGGAATTTATGCGCCTTATGCTTACGGAAGAAATGCAGCTTTCCGACAAAGAAAACAAATATTATTTTTGCACAAACAAAAATGTTTTCGACGCCGCTCTTGAAGAAGCTTGCACCGCCGAAACTTATACGGATAAAGACGGAAATTTACACGAATTGCCCAAAGGAAGTTATACAATCTCCGGACTTAAAGTTGATTTTTATGCAATGACCGAAGAACAGCGCAGCGAATTTCTTTCTTTAGTCAAAAACACAAAATACAATATTCGGGGCGATGACAGCGCAATCTTTGAAATTGTGGCAGAAGAAGCGGAAGCGTTTTTTGCCGGAAAACAGGATGAGTATAAAACTGCAAACGCCATACAAAGCAGGGTTGAGCTTTATATGGCGGAAAAACAATAATTATAAAGTTTTTTTGAAAGGACAGTATAGACTATGGCGAATAAAGTAAAAAGAACTTTTGCATTGCTTTTGGCAATAATTATGCTGCTGCTTTGCGGATGCGGAAAGCAGAGCGAAAGCAATCCAAACGGAAAAAACGCCTCTTCCGCCAAAGGAACCCTTGCGGCGGAATTCGAAAATGTGCATTATAAAGGCGACTATAAAATAAAAGACACCGGCTATGCCATTAATACTTCTTGTTTTGCAAACGGAAGATTGTACTACAATCTTTACGGCGATGAGGCTTGGGGAAAGGAAATCCGCTCCTGCCTTCCGGATGGCTCCGACGACCGTCCTCTTGAAAATTTCACTCTTACGGAAGAGGAATATTTTGCCCCAAGAGTGCTTGACAAAAGCGGTGTTTACAGAATATATCCCGGCAAGGAATGTCTTTATGTAGTTGAAGCCACAGAATCCCACAACCCAAAATTCTTTGATCTTTCTCAACAGTATTTTCTTCATAAAATCGATTATTCCGGAAACAAAATTTCCTCCGTTGAATTTGAAGGAGATAAAAAAGAAATCCTGAGGCAAGGAATCCTCGCCTTTGATGATAACGAAAATATGTACTATACGGACTGGACGGAGCTTTTTGTTTATTCTCCGGACGGAGCACAGCTCTTCCATGCCAGCGATAATTTCGGCTACATAAAATTTTTGAATATTGAGGGAAAATCTCCGATTGTTGTACGCAACTCGGCATCCGGCGGCGTTGATATTCTTTCCGTAAATCTTGAAAAGCAGTGCTTTGAAGAATTGATGCGCAATGTCAACGCAACCTCTCTTTATGGTGGTGCCGAGGGCTTTGATTTTACTTTTGTTGACGGAACCGCCCTTTACGGTGCGGATATTGATACCGGCGAAATTGTGCCTCTTTTTCTCCTTGCAAATTGCGGAATTTTTAACGAAACTTTGGAATGCGTTCTTCCATACGAAGGCGGTCTTGTCTGTGTTGAAAGCGATTATGAAATGGACAACAAAAGCTGGGGAGTAACCTTGCTCAAAAGATACGAGGGCGGATACTCCGACGACAAAACCGTGCTCACTCTTGCAAGCGGCTACGGCGAAATAAGCAGCGTTATATACCGTTCCGTAATAAAGTTTAATCAGATGAGCACGGATTACCGTGTTGAAATAAAAGATTATTCGCTCTACGACACAAGCGATTCATTTGCCGGTTCTTCCTTGCTTAATACAGAAATCCTTGCCGGAAAAACACCGGATATGTTTATTACGGATACTGTGGACTATGATGTATTTGCAAGCCGCGGCATTTTGGAAGATCTTCTTCCCTATATTGATGCTGACAAGTCCCTCGGCGGGCGTGAAGCTCTTGTTTGGCCGGTTTTTGAATCCATGCTGTACAGAGGGACGGGTAAGCTATATAAAGTTGTGCCCGGCTTTGCTATAAGTACCGTTATAGGAGATAAACGAATAATAGGCGAAAGCGACTTTGGCATTGAAAACATTAAAAAGGTCTTTGAAAAAATGCCGGAGGGCTGCACAATGTTCCAAAAGAACTATGCACGTCAGTTTGCTCTTTATTCCGGCATGGGCACCTGCGCAGGAGATTATATTGACTGGGAAAACGGAAAATGTTCTTTTGATTCTCCCGATTTTATTGCGCTTCTTGAATTTATAAACGATTATTTTCCGAAAGACTGGGATGTGAGCAGCTTCCAACTGTATTATGATGATTTTTATGATATGGCGGAGGGAGAATCCCTGTTTGTTCGTGTAGACATAAATGATTTTGAGTATATATCCTTTATCGGAGATGTACTTGAAGACAACGCCGTTTTCGTCGGCTGGCCGGGTTCAAAAACCGCACGCAGCGATTTTTCCGTATCAAGCGGCATTGCGATGTGTTCCGCAAGCGAGCATAAAGACGCTGCATGGGAGTTTATGCGCCTTATGCTTACGGAGGAAACGCAGCTTTCCAAAAAGACCGGATTGCAATGCTTTCCTACAAACCGCAATGCTTTTGAAGCAAAGTTGAAAAACGCCACAATCTCCCCCGATGAGTTAATTTTTACGGAAGAAGAAAGCGGCGAGGAAGAAGGCGCAGCCAAACCGAAAGAAAAACCCACTATGATGGTAGTCAATTATACCGACGGCAAGCGCATAATAATTCCTAAGCTTACGGAGGAGCAGGTGGACGCCTTTTGGAAGCTTATTGAAAGCCCTGCCGCTAACGATTCTGTTTTTGACGAAGAATTTTGGAGTATAATCCAAGATGAAGCGGAGGGATTTTTCTCCGGGCGTATAACCGCAGAGGAAGCCGCAAAAGCAATCCAGCGGCGTGCCGAAATTTATATTTCCGAAAGAAAATAAATTACAACCGACTTATATCATTTACAAAAGCAAGAACCGCTTTGCGATAAGCAAAGCGGTTCTTGCTTTTCTTCGAAATTATTGCTGATTTCCGAATAAATTCTCAAACTGTGCCGGGCGGACATAAGCTGTTTTGTAATGCTCATAGACCGCTTTACCCGGTGCCGCACCGGAGGGCTTTTTAACATTGCGAACCTCCGTATAATCAACGGGAACCAATGAAGAATCTCTTCCCTTTGAATTGTATGCGGCAATAAGAGCAGCTTGCTCTATTGTGGTGCTGGGTACCTCCCTGCCCTCCGTAACAACTATTGTATGGGAGCCGTGTATTTTTTGTGTATGGAACCAAAGGTCATATTTTTTTGCTTCCTTAAATGTCAGACGGTCGTTCTGGAGATTGTTTCTTCCGCAGAGGATTTTGAAGCCGTCTACGGAAATGTATTCCTTTGGAGCAAGCTTTACCGGCTTTTGATTTTTCTGGCGGCTGCGCTTTATATACCCTTGTTCCGCAAGCTCCTCCCGAAGCATAAGCACCTCGTCCTCCGTGCGTGCGCGAGAAAGCAAATCAAAAACGGACTCAACATATGAAAGCTCCGCCTCGCCTTTTTCGATAAACTTTTTGAGCATTTTTTCGGCTGTATCCGCCTTGCGATATTCGCTGAAATAATGCTGAGCGTTTTGGTTCGGGGAAAGGCGCGGGTCAAGCTTTACCTCTATCGGATTTCCGTTGTCATAGTAATTTTCAAGTATTACAGAGGTCATTCCCTTTTCAATGTTATGAAGGTTTGCATGAATAAGCTCCCCCTTTATGCGAAGCATATCCCTCTCTGCGGAGCGGGCAAGCTCTTGCCGCTGAACATCAAGCTTTCTTGAAAGCCTGTCGCAAAGGTTCATTACAAACCGAAAAAGGTCTCCGGAACGCTGCTTCATTCTGTCCGCACCGGAACGCTCGGAGTAGAATTTATCCAGCATGGAACTAAAGCTGTCACAAAGCCTTGGCGAAGCCGCAGCACCGTACTGTTTAACCTCTATAAAGGTAAAGTCTATGGGTTTTCCGCTTTCATCTTCAATTATATACGGAGCACACTCGCCGTTTTTTACCGCACTTACGGTTTTATCAATAACATATACAAGATTTTCGCACTCATCGTTTGAAAGCTCGTGGGCGGTAGTATCGTTGCCCTTAGTGGCAAATTCGGAAAATTCACGGCAAACAATTGGAGAAACTCCGTCCAGGGTTTCCATAAGTGCCTTTGAAAGCGGAATATCTCTTCCGGATTTAAGCCTTGCAATAAAATCCATATAGTCGAGGTCAAGGGTATTCATCTTGCCCTGAGAGGGCGGGAACACATAGCTCATTCCCGGCATAACCTGGCGCACGCTTGACATATCTGCCGTAACCCGCTTTATTGCGTCGATTACTTTTCCGTCGCTCCCGATTAGTATTATATTGCTGTGCCTGCCCATAATTTCAACGGCAAGCTTTAACACCACCAGATCGCCAAGCTCATTATATGTGCTAAAAGAAAAATGCAAAATCCGTTCAAGTCCGAATTGCTCTATTCCAACAAGCTTTGCTCCGCTTATATATTTACGCATAAGCATACAGAACATCGGCGGAGCTTTTGGATTATCAATGGGTGCTTCTGTGAAATGTACCCTCGGAGCAGAAGCCGATGCAGAAACAAGCAGCTTTTTGCTCCCTCCGTTCCAACGGAACGACATAATAAGCTCCTCTTTCGACGGCTGATGAATTTTATCAACCCTTGCTCCGACAAGGTTTTCGGCAAGCTCTTTTTTGAGCATGCTCAAAGTAATTCCGTCAAGTGCCAACCGTGCTCACCTCTTTTACAAAGTTATTTTGCCCAATACATAGCCGGGTCGCAGCAGGATTTTGCGGTTACGACCTCCGTATCCGTAAAACGCTCCGAAAGCCGTTTTGCAAGCGGCTCGACAACCGTATTTTCGGTATTGAAATGTCCTGCGTCAAGCACGCAAAAGCCCGCCCTGCGTATATCGATAAAGAAATTGTGCTTTATATTTGCCGTAACATAGGCGTCTGCACCGGACTCCATTGCGTCACGGAAAAATTCCGCTCCGCTTCCTCCGCAAACGGCAACAGTATTTATTCTTTTATCTGTGGGAGTATATTTGATTCCGCCCGCATTAAGCTTATTTGCCGTATATTCAACAAATTCGATACAAGAAAGCGGCTTTTCCATTTCAAGCTCCCCTATTCGAAGAAGTCCGAGTTCATCGCCGCATTTTCTTATATTATGAAGTCCGAGAGCCTTTGCAAGGCAATCATTTACTCCGCCGTCGGCGACATCAAGGCTTGTGTGGGAGCTTATCACCGCAATACCCCTTTCTGCTGCGAGAAAAGCTATATTCTGCGGATGAAACTCCTTGAGCGAACCGAAAATTACCGGGTGGTGGCTTATAATAAGCTGTGCGCCCATGCGCGCCGCCTCATCAAGAACCGGCTCCGTTACATCAAGAGCAACAATGGCTTTTTCCACACGGCGGCAGCCATCACCTACAAGAAAGCCTGAATTATCCCAACTTTCTTGCGCCGAAAACGGCGCAATCTCATCAAGAAAATCGTAAAAATCACTTACCGTGCTCATTTTTTATTCTCCGTTTCATCTGCTTGCCCGTCAATCATATCCGCAAGGATTATATGGCGCATTGCTGCGCTTTTTCCGTTTTGGGACCGCATAAGTCCGGCGGCGACTCCTCTATGTATTGCTGCCTGCCGGCGCATATATTTTACCGCAATTTTGTCCGCCTGCTCCGATACTTTTCCTATTGCGCAAAATATCTCATCCGGGGTTTCCTTATCTCCGGAATACTCAACGCTCATAACAGAATAAATGTGCCCTTCGGCTTCCACTGCCTTTTCCTCCGCAATTCTCCAACCGTTTTCGTAAAGCCAGCGGCGCAGAGAATCGGCTCGGGACATGGGCTGTAAAACAAGATGTACCCGCTCGCTTTTTACCCAGTCATGAGCACCGAGAATTTCCATAATGGTTTCTCCGCCCATTCCGCAAATAAGCACCTCGTTAATTTCCTTTTCCGGTAAACCCGAAAGACCGTTTGTAAGGCGGGTTTCTATCTTATCTTCAAGCCCCATTTGACTGATAAGATTTTTTGCGCTTTCAAGCGGTTTTTCATTGATATCCGTCGCATATGCCTTTTGACAGACGCCGTTTTCAACAAGCCAGCAGACCAGATAACCGTGGTCCGTTCCGATATCCGCCGCAACGGTGTCGTATCCGACAAATTCGGCAGCCGCAGCAAGGCGGGAATCAAGCTTTTCCAAAATTACACTCCCCTTTTCCGCAACAAATTTAAGGCAGCCGTGAATACTCTCATGGCTGCCGCAGCTTTGCTTGGTCGGATTATTTGTTTGCGAAATAGTTATTGATTTTTTCAATCATTGCATTGCAGTCAACACCATGAACTTCGCAGGCTTCCTCTATGCTCTCGCCTCTTGCTGCGGGGCAACCAAGGCAGTGCATACCCATCTCAAAGAAAAACTCCGCTGTTTCTTTATCGTAATCAAGCACCTCGCCGATAAGAGAATCTTTATTTACCTGATAAGCCATTTTATATTCCTCATTTCTTTATTATTTTCATTTTTATATTATAATGTGCAGTTTTATTTTTTTCAATATAATTATGTAAACAATTTTTAATAGTCGATTTTTGCGGAAGGGCAAATATCTCTCAGAACGCATTTTTTGCACTGCGGGCGGCGTGCAACGCAAACGGCTCTGCCGTGAAGAACCATTCTGTGGCAAAAGTTGTTGGATTCCTTCGGGTCAAGAAGAAGGCGAAGCTCCGCTTCGCACTTTGCGGGGTCTTTTGTATCCGTAAACCCAAGCAGATTTGTTATGCGTATGCAGTGCGTATCGCAAACCACAGCAGGCTTTCCGTAAACATCTCCGACAACAAGGTTTGCGGTCTTTCTGCCTATCCCCGGCAGTTTTATAAGCTCTTCTACCGTGTCCGGCACGATTCCGCCATAGTCTTTTACAAGAATCTTACAGGTTTGAGAAATGTCATGTGACTTTGTTTTATAAAATCCGCAGGAGTGAATTATATCGCTTATATCCTGCTCATCTGCTTCCGCTAAAGATTCCAAAGTCGGATACTTTCCAAAGAGTACCGGTGTTACCATATTCACTCTTGCATCGGTACATTGTGCCGCAAGGCGTGTTGCAATCAAAAGCTCGTGCGGTTTTCTGTATTCAAGCGAGCAAACGGCATCCGGGTACTCTTTTTTAAGCAGCTCGACAGCCTTCGCCGCACGCTCTTTATTATTCATAAAAATCCTCCTTAAAGGTTTATAATATGAGCATATTCGATTTTTCTCTTATTGTCAAGCCAAAATACCTTGCAAAATACAATGAAAGAATATAAAATATTTTATATTTTTAGGAGGCGAATATTTTGGAGCACATAACTGTTAAAACAACCGCCAATCAGAAAGATTCTTTTGCGGTTCGCAAGGCGGTCTTTATAGAAGAGCAGGGCTACGAAAATGAATTTGACGAAATCGACAATATTTGCGATTATGTTACGGTTTATTATGACGGGCAGCTTGCCGGAACCGGCAGATTTTTCCCTTCCGATGAAGAAGGCACCTTCGCTTTCGGAAGAATTGCCGTGCTTAGGGAGTTCCGCAATCGGCATCTTGGCGCAATTATTCTTTCGGAGCTTGAAAAAGCAGCAAGAGCAAGGGGCGGAAAATGTGCGGTTCTTCTCTCGCAGGAATATGCAATCGGGTTCTATGAAAAAAGCGGTTTTTCACTTTGCGATACAAAAGTCGTCTATGACGAGGGGCAGCCGCATCGCCGAATGAAAAAATTTTTTAAGAAATTTCAAAATAACACTTGCAATTTGTTTCATAATGCGCTATACTATTTAAGCACTTGAAAATTGCATATCGCGGGATAGAGCAGTTCGGTAGCTCGTCGGGCTCATAACCCGGAGGTCGTAGGTTCAAATCCTTCTCCCGCAACCATAAAGAAAACAGCCTTTGCAAATACAAAGGCTGTTTTCTTATATATCTTCTTCCCTTCCGTTCACATTCAGCACAACACATTTATAGATTAAACCATCATTACTTTTGCCTTGCGAAAAAACTTTATTGATGATATAATATCAGCAAAGATAAAGGCTACTGATTTAACAAATAGAAAAGCCGCAGAAATGCGGCTTTTCAAAAAAGCATAAGTTAGTATATGCTAACTATGCATTATACAATATGTGCTTTGAAGCCTTTTTCAAAGTAACACAGCCGTTACAATACCGCTAAAAGGAGCAATTATGAAAGACAGTGAATTACAATTTAACCGACAATGCCATGTGCTATATTCTAAACCATGCAAAAAACAGATTCAGAAAAAAATTTCCCTGCACTATCCCCCGCAAGAGCAAGAGGTCGTTTAGGAACAAGTTCAGCAACAGTATGTGAATTTTCTTTTTGACTGGTGCACCGACCTCGGCGGTAAGAAAAATTTTCACAACGGTGCGGGCGGTACTTATGACTGCATTGCCTTAATGGCATATTATACGGTATGCAAAGACTTTTCAAGCCTCGCAGAAATTGAGGAAATGGAGGGAGCACTATTTCTTCCCTCTTCCCGTATTCTTTCCAAGTTTGTCAACTGCAATAAGCCTCTGCTCAAGAAGCTTATGTATATGGTGTTCAAAAATGCCAAAAGACAATGCGACAAATGGGGCGATTATGAAATGCATCTTGCTCCTTTTGATAAGACAAAGCCCATATATTACGAGTTTACCGCCTGTCCGATCGCCGAGTTTGCAAAGCGGCATAACCTATTAGAAATTATGCCAGCCCTTTGCAACCCGGATTATGAAAGCATGGAGTTAATCCACGCAAAGTTAGTCAGAACCACCACATGCTCTAACGGCTGCAAATGTGATTATTGCATTTGCGGGGATAAAGATCCGTACCTTAAAAATCACCCCGAATATTGTGATGAAATCGGATACAGGAGAAACAAATAATGCTTTTACAAAGATACAAGATTTGGAATCTTACTTATAATCGTTTGTGCCGTCGGTATTCATAGCGGTTATAAATTTGTTCATTTAATGAATATTCTTTTTTTCGAAAAAACAACCCTTGCAAAATAGACGGGTGTCCGTAAAACAGTTAATCCTCCGTATGGCTTAGACCATGCGGAGGATTTGTTTATGTCTAATCTTCAAACTTGCTGGCGGCAAACGGTTTGTCAAAACCGTTTGCGGACGGCAAGTCCACAAGGGATAGACGCACAAGCGTCGCAAGGGAGTGTAGCTCCCTTGACGGAACGAAGTGACGAAACATTCTCGGTCATGCAGTTTCTTTCTGCTGACAGAGAATGAAGCTCCGCAGGACGCACGATACTCCCGTTAGGAGAGTATAGAAGTGCGCCCTTTAGTTCCTAAAGGGTTTTTATCAGTTCGACAAACTGGAATTTATTGCACCGTGTCTAAAATCAACTGGTTGAATCTTTTTGCAAACATCGGCGGAATATTGTGAGCAGC
>CAKSLF010000007.1 GCA_934466455.1 uncultured Oscillospiraceae bacterium
GAAACAGCTTACCCTTTCCCTGTTTCTCTCTTTCGTGGCCGAAGGCAGCACCTTGACAAAGAAAGCCCGTTGGGAGGTCAACGCCGCAGTATAAGGCAAACGGATACATTCCTGTTTGTGCCGAGCCATACGGCCGGTGCGCCATGACCTTGTTTCAAGTCCGCAGGACGGGACCACTGTAACGGGCGAGCGAACAGCACCAGACCGCAAAGCAAGCGTGGCTGCTTGCGGGCGACGACGCACGGGCAGGGTCAAAGATACTCGCGCATTGAACGCCCACAAAGCATTGTGCGCCGCACCCATCAGCATGGGCCGGGGTTAGACTCCCGTGGAGCTGTGCCAGCAGCCGTCCGTTTTGCCTCTTTTTCTATTTTTACAAATGACTGAAAGGGGTTACTATGCAAGATAATAAATTGCTGAAAAGCAAAGAATATATCGCAAGTGAAAATCCTCTGGAAGAAATAACGACCTACCACATTGACGGCAGGTCGTTTGTTGTTAAGCCGGTATTCAAGGATGATAGCACAAATACCTTTGGAACAATTCTTCTGCGTCTCATGCGGGCGGATTGTGAACGAAAGACGTGAATCCTTTGCAAAACCGGCTGACAAGTGGCTGTCGGGCGCGGTATAATTGAAGCGTGAAGTTATAGCACGCAAGAAAATTTGTTGTCCGACTGTCCAAGGAAGGAGGACTTATGAAACAGTCGAACAATAAAAAGTCCCGTGATGTGACAGCCTTCCTCTATGAGCGGCTTTCCCGTGACGATAATCTGGAAGGCGAGAGTTACAGCATTGGCAATCAGAAAAAATTGCTCACTAAGGTAGCCAAGGAAAAAGGCTACACCAATCTGGTGCATTTCCTGGACGACGGCATTTCCGGCGTGACCATGGATCGCCCCGGCTTCGTGGAAATGATCCAACAGCTCGAACAAGGCAAGGCAGCAGCGGTCTTTGTGAAGGACCTGTCCCGTCTTGGCCGAAACTACATCGAGGTCGGCCGCCTGACCGAAGAATTTTTCCCGGAGCACGATATCCGTCTTGTAGCTGTTTCGGACAACATTGATACGGCCGAGGGCGATAACGAGCTTGCCCCGATCCGCAATCTGTTTAACGAATGGTACGCGCGGGACATTTCCAAAAAGCGCAGGATCAGCAATAAGATCAAGGGCAATGGAGGCGAGCCTATGGGTCAGCCTCCCTACGGCTACATGAAGGACCCCGACAATCCGAAACGCTGGATCGTAGACGATGAGGCCGCGCAGGTGGTCAAGCATATTTACGGTATGACCTTGGATGGCATGGGAACGGAGCAGATTGCCGCCCGGCTTGAGCGGGAGGAAATTCTGACCCCGCGCGCCTACTGGCTGAAAAAGGGCGTCAAGCGTCCCGGAAAAGGCAAGCAGAAGCCACCTACCAAGTGGAACAGCTCCACCGTCACCAAAATCCTGTCCCTGCAAGAGTATTGCGGCGATATTCTCAATTTCAAAACCTACTCAAAGTCTTATAAAAATAAGAAGCGGATCGAAAATGACCGTGAAAATTGGGTGGTTTTCAAAGACGTCCATGAGCCAATTATTGACCGTGCCGTGTGGGAGCAGGTTCAGCAAAAACGGGGTAAAGTCCGCAAGCGCCGCACCAACGAGGGCGAAAAGAATATGTTTTCCGGGCTGCTGGTCTGTGCCGATTGCGGAAACAACCTACATTTCCATTTCAATCAGGGAAACCCGGAAATCCGATATTTCAACTGCTCCAATTATAAGGGCAACCGCGGCACCTGCACCTCTACCCATTATGTCCGGGTGGATTTTCTCGAACAGGTGGTGTTAGGTGAGATCAAGCGCCTGACCAAGTTTGCCAGCCGGTATGAGGATGATTTCGTCAAGGCTGTTATGGGCAGCACACAACAGAATGTTGCGTTGGATCGCAAACTCAAAGAAAAAGAGCTTGCAACCCTGCAAGCCCGTGATGAAGAACTGGACGGATTGTTTGAGCGCATCTATGAGGACAATGTTTCCGGCAAACTCTCGGATGACCGCTTTGCCAAAATGTCCCGCAGGTATGAGGATGAACAAAAGGAGATATCCGAGAAGATCAAGGCTCTCCGTGCTGAAATGGACAAGCTCAGCAGCAAGTCTGTAACGGCGGATATGTTTATCTCCACCGTCCGTAAATACACAAGAGCCAAGGTTCTGACCCCCAGGATGCTCAATGAGCTGATCGATCACATCGAAGTCCATCAGGCGGAAAAGATCGACGGGATATGGGAGCAGCATCTTGTGATCCATTACAACTGTGTGGGAGCCATCTTCATCCCTGATGTGTTTCCACTTCCGGCACCCCAGGTGTCGGTGAATACAAGAAAAGGCGTAGTTGTCAACTACGCCCCAGGTCAACTCGCTGTATGAAAAAAGCGAGTGTTCTTAACAGCCTTTCAAATGCTGTAAGAACACTCGCCATGGTCTGAGTGACGGGACTTGAACCCACGGCCTCTACCACCCCAATGGATTTTTTTGGCAATTATGCTATAAGCGAAGCTTCCGCTACCGCGAAAGCTTCAAAGGTACGGAGCGTTAGCGGAGTGCCTTTCAGTATTGGCAGATTGCACCGATTGTGCGCCTTGCTGTTTGTTTGCTCTGTGCACCGCTCTAATGCCCTTGCAGATGATTTACTTTCCTTATTCAGCATTTGCACTATGCTAACGCCTTTCGCCGTTCTGGGCGGCGTGGAAGTGTGCTAATGCTTTCGGTGGGTCACTATGAGTTAAAGCAATTCACATTATGTTATAGTGTGTCACAATGTGTCAAAGTAGGTCTACGGTGGTGCTATGGTAGGGCTACTTTTTTAATTTACAACCTTTATAATGTTTTCTTTCCATTTCTTCAATTCTTGTATTTCTTCTTTTAATGCATTTACTTCTTCATTTGCATATTTTCCGCACGGATTATTAGTTATTCCGAAAATGTAATCTAAAGAAACATTATGATAATCGGCAAGCCGTGCTAAAACTTCGCAGTTGGGTTCTGTGCGCTCTTTTTCATATCCTGCATAGGTTGCACGGTTTACATTTATTTTTTTTGCAAGTTCTTCTTGTGTTAGTCCTGTTTTTTTTCTTAAATCTATAAGTCTTTCTGCAATCATACTTTTTCTTTTTTGATAATCTTCATTAAATTCTGTACCGATTTCGATACCCTTGTTATAAGTTTCTTTCAATGCTTCTTTTAATGTCTTTTTATTCATTATACCACTTCCTTTTAGTGCAATTATACAATAAAAATCTTAAAAACGCAACACATTTTATGCAATTTATCTGAATTATTAAGAAAATATAAATTCTTCATATTTACACGGAAAGCATATTGAAAATGCAGAAAATAAATGCTATAATTTATTCAACAAAATAACACAAACAAAATATTTAATATGTTGATTACGCTTTCAATATGTGTGTTTTGTTGCTTCAACCGCATAATTCGCTGTCGAGCCGCTGCGCTAAAAAAATGCGCAGGGCGAGGACAGCACCGAGTTATATTCTTATATATTAACTTGATTATATTAGAATAATGCGGTAATACGAGTAAAGGAAAATACTTTACAGTGTCCATAAAGGTTAATTCTTTGGCAGGAAATTTCCGTCCGCAACCGTCCGATATTGTCAAGGTTACGCAGGCAGGAAATATAACTGATATTCTTTTTAATACTCACAAGAGTAATGGCTCTCCTGTTCGTAAACTGTCTAAAGATTTCTATGAAGATGTTCGCACGGGTGAAGTTAAAGAATTTAATCATAATTCAAAGCGTGTTGATGATTTAATCAGCGTTTCACGCTCTTTGAAAGAACTTCGTAATTTAATCAATGCAAATATATCATTTGCGCAAAATGCTCTTTTTCTTACTCTTACATACAAGAAAAACGAACGAGATACCAAAAAGGTTTACAATGATTTTCAAAATTTTCGTAAACGACTTTCAAGCTTATACGACTATGAAAAATGGATAGGTGTGCTTGAGCCGCAGGCTCGTGGTGCTTGGCATTTGCATATTATTCTTATTTTTGCCGATAAAGCACCTTTCATAGATAATACGATTATCGCAAATTGTTGGAAGCAAGGCTTCACAAAAACAAGAGCGATAGAAAGTGTTGATAATGTGGGTGCTTATTTATCTGCTTATCTTTCTAATATCACCTTTGATGAAGCAGAGGAAGCGGGAATAAATACAGAATATGCCGAAATAGAAACGGTTGAAATGCCTGACGAAAACGGAAACAAAATTCCAAAGAAAGTTATTAAAGGCGGTCGGCTTCATTGGTATCCTGCCGGAACTCGTATTTATAGATGTTCTCGGAACTGTGTAAAACCAGAAGTTTACTATACTTCGAATGAACAAGCCGAAAACAATGTTATTTTTGATACGCTTACATATGAAAGCACAAAAAGCATTGAAGATGCTGAAACAAATTTCAAAAGTGTTATAAATCGCAGGGTTTATAATTCTATACGATGAGGTAATAATGAAAGTATCAGATTACTTTGAAGAATGGCTTGCAGACCAGCAAGTTGATTTTCAAAGGTCAACATATGAATCTTGCACGGTGTATTTTCGGAAGCACATAATACCTTGGTTCGAGGAACACCAAAACACGCTTGAAAGGCTTACCCCTCGTGATATAAAAGATTATATAAATTACAAACAAACAGGGGGTAGGCTTGACGGCAAAGAGGGTGGACTCTCTAAAGCTTCCGTGTCAAAGCACTTGCACCTTATCAAGCAGGCACTGAATGACGCTGTTATTATGGATTACATACCGAAAAGCCCCGCACAATATATAAAGCTCAAACGCTCCAAAAACACAGTTACAAGAGGTGCTGTAATGCTTACAACGGAGCAGGCGCAGAAAGTTATAAATGCGTTCAAAGGTCACTATTTGTATGAACTTGTTGTTGTCGCTTTCTATTATGGTTTACGCCGCTCGGAAGTGCTTGGGCTTCGGTGGTCTGCTATTGATTTTGAAAACAATACGCTTTCAATAAATCACACGGTAGTTAAAAGCCTTACTATTGAAGCAAAGGACAGCACCAAAACAGAGGGTAGCAATGCAACCTATGACCTTTTGCCGAATGTCAAAGAAGTTTTGCTCCGTCTGCGGGAACGCAAGCCGCCTACAAGCGATTATATCTTTTCCCACGATGATGGAACTGTTCTTCGCCCTGACAGCGTTACAAAGGCATTTTCAAGGGTCTTGAAGAATAACAACCTTGAGCATATGCGCTTTCACGATATACGGCACAGCACAGCAAGCCTTTTATTTGATATGGGAATGTCACTGGAAGATGTCAAGCAATGGCTTCGGCACTCCGATATTGAAACGACTTCAAACATTTATTTGCACTACACCCGCACCCGCAAAAAGATAACAGCGGTACAGGTAAACGACCTTTTCGCCGTGTAAAGCAGGGGAGCGGATATATAGCAAAAAAGCCCATTGGAAAGCCAATTTCCGATGGGCTTTAATGTTGGTCTGAGTGACGGGACTTGAACCCACGGCCTCTACCACCCCAAGGTAGCGCGCTACCAACTGCGCCACACCCAGATGCTGCTTTTTTTCAGCAGGAATTATTATAGCACAGTCAAGCGGAAAGCGCAAGACCAAATTGCAAAATATTTTATTTTTTTTGACAAGATTTTATTCGCCGTCAATAAGGCGGAAATAATCGTAATTAAGAACCGCTTTTGAATATGCAATTTTGTTTTTGACAACGGCGTTTATGCGGGCAATATATTCGCTGTCGGCAGATTCTTCGCCTTCGGCGGGGAAGAACTGCCCGCGGGTGTAATCGTAATAGCCCCGGTCGGTTTTCCAGTTGTAATCGGGCCAGATTACCAAAGCCTCTTCGTCGGAAAAAACATCTCGCCCAACAAGCAGGCGGGAGTCATATTCCACACCGAAAAGATTGCAAAGGGTCGGAAGAATATCGAGCGAATAGGCGGGAGAAGAAATCGTTGTCTGAAAATCGCTGCATTCGTTTTCAAGACAGCCGGACCAAAGGATAAAGGCGTTGTGGTCACGCAGGGCATTGTTTGTGGCGGGATAACCGTAAAGCTCGCCGAGATAGTCCTCGCTGTTGCCCCAAGACTCTCCTTTTTCAAGCGCATAGGGATAATGGTCGGCGCAGATTGCTATTACCGTATCGTCGGCAATGCCGGCTTTCTCAAGCTCGTCAACAAGATAGGCGAGGGCGTGCTCAAGCTCAAGGTTCGCCGCAATGTATGCTTTTACTGTGGTGGAGTAATCAAGATTTTCAACCTCGGAACGGTTTTTGGAGGACATTCCGTTGTTAAAGTTAGTGTAAAAGCCATGCCCGCTTACACTCATGTAGTAGACGGAAAAAGGCTCCTTGTCGATGTAGTCGGAAAGAGTGTACTCCATCATCTCAAGGTCGCTTGCAGGCCAAACCTTCGTGCTCACGCCTTTTTCAAGACCGTTGCCGAAAGCGGTAAAGGTGTCATATCCAAACTTTGTATGGGTAAGGTTGCGGCTGTAATAAGTATATGTTCCGTCATGATATGCGGCGGAAAAATAGCCTTCGTTTTTCAGCTTGTTGCCGATGGTGAAGGAAAGGTCGCAATCGGCGATTTTGAGTATGCTGGAAACTCCAGAGGTGGGAACAAGCCCGGTAAGAATGGAATATTCGCCTGTGGAGGTGCTTCCGCCCCAAGTGGGCTGGTAAAAATCAGTAAACCGTATGCCGTTGTTGGCAAGGCGATAGAGTGTTGGCGTAAGCTCCTCGTCAATCACCTCTGCGCTGAAGGATTCCGCAGCGATAAGAATGAGATTTTTGCCTTTGAAAAGCCCTGTATATTTGTTCTGTTTTGTGCCGGAAAGACTCTGAACATATTTATGCACATTAAGAAGAGTTTTGTCGGAGGTTTCTCCGATAAGCCGGTCAAAATCAATATTTGTTATGTTATAGCCATATTCCGGATCCGGCTTCTGCGTCTCGGGGGGCTGTTCATTAGAAGCGTTTTCCGAAGAAGCGTTTCCGCTTTCGGGAGAAGGCTCCTCCTCGGGAATTTCCATTACAAATTCTCCGGCGGAAGGATCGCCGAAGACTCCGTACTGAATATCAAGCCTTGTTCCGGTGATAAGCCCAAATGAACGCACCGCATTGTTAAAATTGTATGCTTCACGGTAAACACCAAGCATCGCCGGGCTGGAGTATACGGCAATAAAAGCTTCAACGCACATTGCGGCAAACACCAACGCCGACCATTTGAGCACGGATAAACGAGCTTTGTCGGGAACCCCGTGCTCAAATTTTATTTTCTTTATCAGAATAAGGCAAAGGAACAGAATAAACGGAAGAAAAAACACAAGGATTATCCAAATTCCGTTTTTTATCGCCTTAAAAAAAGTATCGGAAAAATCGGTGAGCACGCCGCCCGTGCCCTTTGCGATGGAGTCTATGGTCATAAAGACCTGATATGCGCTTTCAACAAAAACCTCCACCGTATAGTAAAGGCATACGCCGAAAATTGCGGCGGCAGTAACAATGCTTCGGGCGGTTTTGTTTTTTATAAGCAGACAAAGCGCACCGACCGCAACGCCGAACGCCGCAGAAAACAAAAATGTCGGAAGCCAGAATGTAATTGTTTCAGGCGAGGCTTTTATTTTGAGTACGGTTTCGAGGTATATAAGAGCAAGGGGAAAATATAAAATGGAGATTGCCTCCGATATGCGGATTTTCGGTTTTTCTTTTGTAAAAAATTCAAACATAAATGCACCTGTTAAAAAAATATATTGTCAAAAAATAAGTATATCACAATATTTTCAAAAGGGAATATCCGCAAGAAAGTTTTTGTCGAAAATTAAGATATTTTTAATAAAAACGGATATAAAAAAGCTGCAGGGCGTATGCGCTTCTGCGGCGATTATATTCGCTTTTTGCAAATTACTTTCCAAGCTCCTTTGTGCGGTAAAAGGCAGCGGTAACGGCGTTCATAACATCTGCGCGGAATGCGCCGTTTTCAAGGGCGTGAACACCGGCAATGGTGGAGCCGCCCGGGCTGCAAACGGCGTCTTTAAGAGCCTCCGGGTGAATACCGCTTTCCAAAGCAAGCTTTGAGGAGCCAAGCAGCGTTTGCGCCGCATATTCGATGGCTTTTGCTCTTGGAAGACCGCATTCCACTGCGCCGTCCGCCATTGCGCAGATGAACATATATGCAAATGCGGGGCCGCAGCCGGAAACGGCGCAACCTGCGTCGATAAGCCGCTCCGGAAGCTCATCAAGAACGCCCGCTTCGGAAAGCATTTCGCAAAGCAAAAAGCCGTTTTCCTTCGGCGTATGCTCGTTTGAGCACCAAAGCACCGTTCCCTCGCCGACGGAAACCGGAGTGTTCGGCATAATGCGGATTATCGAACATGAAAATCCAAGGTGCTCTTCAATTTGCGCCGTTGTAATTCCTGCAGCCATGCTCACAACTGTAAAGCCCGATTTGCGGTGCTCAAGAATACTTTTTATTCCGTCCGTCATTGCAAAAAGGGCATTCGGCTTTACTCCGAAAAAGATAAAGTCACACTCTTTTGCAATCTCCTCGTTAGAGGAAACTTTTCCGTTGAGCACTGCGGAAAGCTCCGCCGCTTTTTCCGTGCTCATATCCGAAATATAAAGAGCGCAGTCCGGCAGGGATTTGCGCACAGCCTTTGCAAGTGCGCCGCCCATATTTCCTGCACCGATAAAACCAATCTTCATTTTAAGCCCTCCGTTTCAGCGGATTTGTCCGTTTCCGTGAATTATATACTTATAGGTAGTAAGCTCCCGCAGTCCCATCGGACCTCTGGCGTGGAGCTTTTGAGTAGAAATTCCCATTTCGCAGCCAAGCCCGAATTCTCCGCCGTCGGTAAAGCGGGTGGAAGCGTTTACATAGACGGCTGCGCTGTCCACATTCGCCGTAAAATAGTCAGCCGCCGCAGTGTTTTCCGTAATAATTGCGTCGCTGTGGTGGGTAGAGTGCTCCGCAATGTGCAAAACAGCGTCCTCAACACTGTCAACAACCTTTACGGCAAGAATATAGTCGAGAAATTCCGTATCAAAATCCTTTTCTCCCGCCGGAACGCCGTCTATATATTGCAGCGCAAGCTTATCGCAGCGCAGCTCCACTGGAACAAGCCCCCTTGCCGAACGGGAGGCGCAAAGCCGCTCCCGAAGCATTGGCAAAAATTTTTCGGCAATATCCTTGTGGACAAGACAAACCTCCTCCGCATTGCAAACGGAGGGGCGGCTCGTTTTGGCATTTTCGGCTATGCTTACCGCCATTTCCGAGTCAGCTTCGCTGTCAACATAGATGTGACAGATACCCGTGCCGGTTTCTATGCAGGGGACGAGGGCGTTTTCAACGCAGGCACGGATAAGCCCTGCGCCGCCTCTCGGAATAAGCAGGTCGATATAGCCCTTTGCAAGCATAAGCTCCTTCGCACTTTCCCGGCTTGTATCGTCAACCATAAGAACGGCGTTTTTGGGCAAGCCCGCCTGTTCAAGCCCAAAGCGCAAGGCTTCGGAAATTGCCTTTGCGGAGCGATAGGCTTCCTTTCCGCTTCGAAGAATACATACGCTTCCGCTTTTAAGCGCAAGGGCGGCGGCGTCGGAGGTAACATTTGGGCGGCTCTCATAAATTATCGCAATAACTCCAAGAGGAACGCTTACCTTTTCAATAACAAGCCCGTTCGGGCGTTCTATGCGGTCAAGAACGGTTCCGAGGGGAGAGGGCAGCTTTGCCACCTGCAAAATGCCCTCCGCCATTCCGAGAATACGCTCTTTGTTAAGAGCAAGGCGGTCCGTCATAACTTCGTTTATTTTTCCCTTTGCCGCAGAAATATCCTCGGCGTTTGCCGCAAGAATTTTTTCTGCGGAATCAACAAGGCTTTTTGCCATACTTTCAAGAGCGGCGTCAATCATTTCCGGCGGGTACGCCCGCAAAATCGGAACGGCGGCTTTTGCCGCTTTAAGAATTTCTTTTGTTTCCAATGCTTTCACCCCTTTTTAGCAAAAAATCTTGTGCCTATGGGTTTTCCGTCAATTATATTGTACAGATTTTCCGGAAATGCGCCGTTCATAATAATCATATCGCAGCCCGCCTCCGTAGCGATTTTTGCGGCTTTCAGCTTTGTGTACATTCCGCCTGTGCCTCTTTCGCTTCCGGCGTCACCGCCAAGCTCCATAAGTCCGTCGGAGCATTCCTCAACACGGTCGATAAACTTTGCTTTCGGGTTTTTTCGCGGGTCGCTGTCAAAAAGCCCGTCAATATCCGTCATGAGAACAAGAAGGTCTGCGCCGACGCTTTCCGCAACAATTGCGGCAAGGGTATCGTTGTCGCCGATTTTTATTTCTGCGGTGGAAACGGTGTCGTTTTCGTTAATTATCGGAATTACATTCCATTCAAGAAGCTGCTCCATTGTGCTGTCAAACTTTTCGTGACGCTCCGGGTTGCGCAAATCATCGGCGGTAAGCAATATTTGCGCAACGGTATGGTTGTATTCGGAAAAAATCTTGTCGTATGCATACATAAGCTCGCATTGCCCGACGGCGGCAAAAGCCTGCTTTTCCGCAATGTTCTGCGGCGGATTTTTAAGGTTAAGCTTGCCGTGACCCATTGCGATTGCGCCGGAGGAAACCATAATAACCTCGTTTCCGGCGTTTTTAAGGTCGCTTATAACCTTGCATAGGCTTTCAATTCTCCGTATGTTTATGCAGCCGGAAACATATGTAAGGGTTGATGTTCCGATTTTTATAATAATTTTCATTTAATTACCGCTTTTCCGTACAAATTTTTTACAGCCTTAATTATATAACGCTCTCTGCGCTTTTTCAATAATGCAAAGAAAAAAATTGCCGGACCAAAAAAACAGTCCGGCGTTTTTTATTTTTGGTTTGCGGCAGAAAGCTCCGCCGCTCCTGCCATAACAAGGCGGATTATTTTTATCCTGTTTTCTCCGACAAATCTGAAGGAGGGAAGAACAATATTGATTGCTGCGATTATTTTTCCTGCCGAATTATAAATCGGTGCCCCTGCGCTGCTTACTCCGCTTTCATATTCGCCGTCGTTGACGGCGTAGCCCTGTTCTCTTACGGAATGAATTTCAAAGATAAAATCATCCTTCGACTGAAGGTTGCCTCCGTCAACCTTCGTCTGAAGAGAATCGTATATTTTTGCAATTTCAAGGTCGCTGAGCTGGCTTATAAGCACCTTGCCCGCACTGGAGGCAATGGCGGGTATTTTTGAGCCGACGGGCAGGTCAACACGAAGAGATATGTCCTGTGCGGGAACGGTTTCTATAACATGCAATGTTTGTTTCAATAAGATTTTTCGGAATAATGTATCAGGGCGGACCCACGACGGGTTCTCCGCTTTACTTAATATGGTTGTGCCCTCCGGCGGCTCGCAGTTTATGGTGGAGGCACCCTATATTATGCCCGCCGCAAAGGAGCTTGGCGTAAGCACCTCGTATGTTGTAAATGCATTCACCGTCGGCGACCTTACAACAAACCTGATACAGCCGTTCCGGGCACTGCCTGCGCTTACCGTGTTCGGCTGCAAGTTCAGAAAGATATTTCCGTATTGCGCCATCGCCTGTGTAATAGGCTTTACCATAATGACCCTGTATTTCTATTTCTGGATGCACTGATTATAAAAATTCTCAGACTATCTTCAAAAGAATCACTCCTAAAAGCATAGATTGCAAGCCCGTGCCCGTTTGAGCATGGGCTTGCGATTGGTAAAGCAAAGCAAAAATCCGGCAATCCTTTTTAATAAATTGAGGTGTTCCGTTGTCAAAAGAAAACTTGACAAACCGCCGGCTATTGATTATAATATGAACAATGCGCTAGTGTGGCTCAATGGCAGAGCAGCTCACTCGTAATGAGCAGGTTGAGTGTTCGATTCACTTCACTAGCTCCATAAAAAAGAGAAGGTAATAAAGATACCTTCTCTTTTTTATTTTCGCTAAATTTAATTGAAATTTAATAAAATAAAAGTAGACTTATTCCGCCCGTATTGCTATAATATTTTAGTTAAACAAATGTCGAAAGAAAGGGGGAAAGCGATTGTTTAGAAAAAAAGCGACGGTTTTGCACGCAAAAAAATACAGCAAAGCGGTAAAAATCGCAATTATTGCCGTCGCAGTAATAGCTTCCTCCTGCCTTATCGCATACGGTTGGCAAAAGTATGACGAAAAAAAGTACCCGGTGGGTGCGGAGAGGGATTATAAGCTCCCTAACGCTTTTTTGGATTTCGTCCGAATGGCGTCCGATTTTGTAAACAGGGAAAAGGACGGCGAAGAGCCGCCAAGCTCACAGCAAAGCTCCTCGCTTTCGGAAGAAAGCCGGGAGGATACCCACCTTGTTGTCGGAAGCAAGGATAATTATAATAATGAAGAGTCATCTTCTGCGGCGGAGTCCGAATCGGAGCCGGAAGAGCCGGTAAAAAAAGGCGGCCCTGCGCCGGAAAGCGAAGCCGCAAGCGAGTTTGCATTCAGAAATACGCTGTTTATCGGGGATTACTTTGTTACGGGCGTTTCCGATTCAAAATATTTTGCATATTCTTCTTTTGCCTCTGCGGCAGGATATGATATGAACACAATTCAGACGAAAAATTCGTTCAAGCTGAACGGAGAGGCTCTTACAATGGCGGAATATGCTGCCACCTTCGAAAATATAGATACAGTTTATATTGCTTTTTCCGCAGAGAGTATTTCATGGATGGATTGCCCCACATTTGTTAAGAAGTATACGGATTTTCTCGATTCGATAATTTCGGCGCAGCCGGATGCCGATATATATATCCAGCCTATCCTTCCGATAGACGAAAGCCAGGCGCAAAAGCGGGGATACAGCGTAACAAACAAAAAAATCGAGGAGATAAACTCCTATCTTCCCGGTATTGCGGAAAAACGGGATGTATGGTATCTCGATATTACCGCAGCTTTTACCGAGGCGGAGCCTTCCGAGGAAGCCTCCGGAAACGGAATACGCCTTACTAAATCACAATATGATATTTGGTATAACTATGTAATAACCCACAGGGCATAATAAAAAAAGATACGGACGCAATATGCGTCCGTGTCTTTTTTTGTTTTATTGTAATTAAAGTATGGAGAATCAATAATTCTTTGCCTGAAGCTCAAAGTAGGACTGGGGATGGTTGCAAACGGGGCAGACAACGGGAGCGGATTCGCCTACATGGATGTGACCGCAGTTTCTGCATTTCCAAATAACGATGGAGCCTCTCTTATAAACCTCGCCGTCCTGAACATTTGCAAGAAGCTTGCGGTATCTTTCTTCGTGCTCGGCTTCGATTTTGCCTACGCCCTCAAAGCGTGCCGCAATCTCTTCAAAGCCCTCTGCACGGGCTTCTTCCGCAAAGGTTTTGTACATATCGGTCCATTCGTAGTTTTCGCCTGCGGCTGCTGCGGCAAGGTTTTCTTCGGTAGTGCCGATTCCGCCAAGATATTTGAACCAGAGCTTTGCGTGCTCTTTTTCGTTATCTGCGGTTTCAAGGAAAAGTGCGGCAATCTGCTCATAGCCTTCTTTTTTTGCTTTGCTTGCAAAATAGGTATATTTGTTTCTTGCCTGGGATTCGCCTGCAAATGCGGTCATAAGGTTCTGCTCGGTTTTGGTTCCTTTAAGTTCCATAGTGATAATCTCCTTTTACTTTTTATAATTTATTTCGGCTGAAAAATATCAGCTTGGGGTCAAAAAAACTTTTTTTCAAATATTTTCGGCGGATTTTGCACATTCGGGGCAGATGCCCTCAAAAAATATAAGGCTGCCGGAAACGGAAAATCCGCAATCCTTCATAATCCGTTCTTCAATATAAGGAAGCTCCGGCAAGGAAATGTCCGTTACCTTGCCGCAGCGGACGCACATAACATGGTGGTGGGGAAAAAGCGTTGTATCAAAACGATCTCCGCCGCTTGTTGCATGAAGGTGAAGAAGCTCGCCCTCGCTTGCCATTTTGTTGAGTATGCGGTAAACCGTTGCTTTGCTGACCGTTGGGTATTCGCCGTGTATATACTCAAAAACCTCGTCCGCCGTTGGGTGGTCAAGCGCAAACAGGGCTTTTGTTACCGCCTCTTTTTGTACAGTGTTTTTAATGAAATCACTTCCTAAATAAGAATTGATTGCAATTAGAATTATATCACCGCTATTTGGATTTGTCAACACCCAAAAGCAAAGAAAATAAAAAATATTTTATGCGCTGTAATTGGAAACCTTTTTTATATATGTTATACTATATTTTACGGAATAACCGAAAGGGAGGAAATGCCTGTGTCAAAAGAACGCCCGGACTTTAATACAATTTATATTTCCGCCCGGCTTGAGGAAACGCTGAAAGAAATATCCCGCCGCCGGCTTACGGCAATAACCGCACCTATGGGGTATGGAAAAACAACTGCAATAAACTGGTTTTTAGCAAAGCGGGAAAAAAACAAAAAAGCCGTCGTTATCCGAATAAACATCTATGCGGGAAGCATTTTGACCTTTTGGAAACGGGTTCAAAACGCCTTTGCGTATGCGGGCTTTGACCTTCTTTCGGAGTATCCGTGCCCTCCGGAAGAGGGGGAGGCGGCAATTTTTGCGGATGAGCTTTGCCGGGCATTTCTTTCCGAAAAGGAGTATTATATTTTTCTCGATGATTTTCATTTGCTTAACGAGGGCAGAGCAGGGTCTTTTATCGTAAATATATCCCTTTGCCTTCCGGAAAATGTGCATATAATTGTTGCCGGGCGGGACCGCTTTTTGATGGGCGAGGACATAGTCCGCCTTGGAAGCCGCCTGTACAGAATAGGTGCGGAGCAGCTTATGCTTACGGCAGGGGAAATTGATGAATATGCCTGCCGCTGCGGAATACTTCTCGATAAAGAGGAAACGGAACATCTTTTTCGCTTTAGCGAGGGGTGGTTTGCCGCAGTATATCTTGACCTTTGCGCAAGAAAAAAAGGCAGCGCACCGAATGAAGACGCCGATATTTATGATATGTTTACAAGTGCGCTTATAGAGCCGCTTTCATCTTCGGAGCGGGAGTTTATTGCGGCGATGAGCCTTGCGGACGAGTTTACTGCGGATATGGCAAAATATATTACGAAAAACATCTTTGCGGAGGAAATACTTTTCTCTCTTACGGAGCAAAACGCTTTTGCCGCAAGGCTTTCCGACGGAAAAACTTATCGCTTTCATCATTTGATGAGGGCGTGTGCCGGAAAAATATTCGACCGCTTTGACGAAAACCGCCGCATTGAATATTATAACCGATATGGCGAATGGTATTTGCAAAACGGTCAGTACCTCCAGTCGTTCGACGCATTTGAGCACGGAAAAAACTATTCTGGTTGGCTTAAAGCAATAGAGAAGGATGTGGGAATTGCTCTTGCCTCATGCAGCCCGGAGGAGGTTCTGCGCCGGCTGGACCTTTGCCCGAAGGAGGCACTGGAGAATAACCCGAATGCGGTTCTTGTTCTTATGCGCAGGCTGTTTTCGTGGGGAAAATATAAGGAAATGCTGGAGCTTAAAGAGCTGCTGCTTTCTTCTGTGGAAAGCGGCTCTTTCTCCGATGAGGAAAAGGGCAATATTTCCGGCGAATGTGACCTTATAATGAGCTTTTTCTGTTACAATGACATAGAGGGCATGAGCCGCCTGCACCAAAGTGCCTGCAAAAAAATGACCCGTCCCGCTGCTTCGATAAAGACCTACGGCTCGTTCACATTCGGTTCTCCCTCCGTGCTTATGATGTTCCACAGAGCCCCCGGAGCAATGAAAAACGAGGTGGAAAGCATGAACACCGCAATGCCGTATTATTATAAAGTAACGCAAAAGCACGGCGCAGGCGCAGAGGCTGTTATGGAGGCGGAAGCGGATTTTTTGCGGGAGGATTTTTCCTCCGCAGGGCTTATGAATACAAAGGCACTTTTTGAGGCGGAGGAAAAAAACCAAAGATATATTATCCAATGCTGTAATATGCTTTCTCTTCGTATATATATGGCAAAGCAGCTGAAGGATTCCCCGCCAAACCGGGAAAAAGAAAAGGAAAAGCTGATAAAACGGCACGACCAAAACCTGTTTTTAACTCAGGACGCCGCTTTTGATTACTACTTTGCGCTGCTTCATAAGCCGGAAAAAATCTCCCCGGTTTTTTCGCAGCATAAGCTTGGCGCAGTTAATATTCTAAATCCGGCAAAGCCGATGATAATGATGATTGAAAATCAGGTGCTTCTTGCTCAGGAAAAGTACGAAAGCGTAATAGCAAGAAGCAATTCGCTGTTGGAAGCGTGCTCAGGGCTTAATTATGCACTTGTGGCTCTTCATATAAAAATACAGACCGCCGCCGCATATGAAATGCTCGGAAAGGAGCAGATTTCTGCAAGGCTTTTAGAGGAGGCTGCTGAAGAGGCAATTCCGGACGGCATAGTAATGCCCTTTGCGGAAAATTACGAATACATTGCGCCGGCGGTTAAAAGGCTTCTTGCGGGAAGATATTCGGAGTTTATGCAAAGAGCAGCTTCTGCGGGAAAAAGCAGTAAAAACCGCCGCAAGGCACTCTCAAAGGAATATTGCGGTTCAGATATATCCCTTAAATTAAGCGAAAAGGAGCTGGAAATCGCCCGCCTTGCCGCAGAAAGGGCGACAAACAGAGAAATTGCGGAAAAGCTCTTCCTTTCCGAAGGAACCGTAAAACAATACATAAACAAAATCTATTCAAAGCTCGGAATAGAAGGGGATACCCGCACAAAGAGAAGGGAGCTTTATTTTCTGCTTAATGGAAAAAGCTAACCTTTGGTTAATTCAGTTTATTGCTTATCCACTGTATAATGTAATTGTACGGTGGATTTTTTTATCCCGTGCAATTAAAAAGAAGAGGGGAGAGCGCAGATTGAGGAGAGAATATATATCCGGTGTAAAGCCGCTTGAAAACCACATTCTTAAAATCGACTTTGTTTCGGGAAGCAGCGTGCTTCTTGATATGACACCGTTTATGGAAAAGCTTCGCTTCCGCCCGCTGAAAAAGCCTGAGGTTTGGAGCTCTGCCGAAACAAACGGGATTTTTGTCCGCTTCGGCGGTGTGGAAATCTCTCACGACGAAATTATCGAAATGGTCGAAGGACCGAATACGGAGGGTAATTATGAAAATTAAAACAATTACAGCACTTCTTTTGGCACTGGTTATGTGCCTTTCCTTTGCCGCTTGCAGCAACAACAGCGACGAAGAAGATTATGGCGATGACAATGATGTTGCCGGTGCGGATTGGCGCACTTGGGGCATAATCGACAGCTACGAAACCATGTTTATGGGCAGCGACGAAGTAAACCTTTGCGTTTGCGTAAACGACGACGGCGCAGACTTCTACTATGACGACGAAAGCCAGACCCTTTTCGCAAGCGTGGCGTTCCCCATGACCATAGAAAACGCCCGCAAACGCATAGACGGCATGAGCTTCGGCGACATCGACCAGGACGAAATCGGCGACTTTGTCATTTACTTCACCAACGAGGATACCGAGGATTACACCTTCATTTGGTACTGGGATGACAGCATCGAGCAGTTTGTGTTCAGCGAAGATGATTCAACCTTAGAACCCGAATGGGCGTGATAGGAGAAATATATAAATAAATTCAGCAAAATAGCCGCACTTTTGCTTGCGCTTGTTTTGGCGCTTTCGCTTACTGCGTGCAGCGGCAACAGCGACGACGACTACGACAGCGATTACGGCGAAAGCTATTACGATAACGGGGACGAGGAATCCTCCGGCGTTTTGGCTTCCGACCTTAACGGAACATGGTCGAGCGAATGCGGAAACATTCTCGAGCTTGATTTCGACAGCGAAACCTACTATTACGAAACCTTCTACGGTCGTGGCGGAGCGGGCGAGTGCGGAATTTACGACGGTCGCCCCATGATGGATTTTGACGGCTTCCTCTACGATTTTGAGCTCAGCGAGGACGGGCTTGTGCTCCGCCAAAACGGCTCCTCCACCGACGAAAAAGCATCGAATCCCTTGACGGGATGACCTTCGTTCGCAACGGAAATGTTTCCGCATATGTGAACGAAATCGGCGATATAGCGGGCTACTGGACCGATAACGAGGGCGAAAGCCTCTATATCGAGGATTCCGACAGCACCTATGCCGCACAAACCGCCGACGGAGCGCAGAGCGTTGGTACCGTTGGCGACGACCACAACGGTAAAGGTATTTATCTTTACCTCAACGGAAAAGCATATGTCGGCGTTTCTCTTGACGAAAACCGCCTGAAGTTCTATTTTGTTCCCACCGATGCTTACGCACCGGACGGAACCTTCGAGTGCGTTCTCTATTGCGACGGTCAGATTGAGGCGAACACCAACCCCGAAAACGCAAAATACTGGTGCGACGAATTTGGCGGCGTGTGGTATTATGACGGTGTCGGAATTACCTATCTCGGCGACGACTACACAATCAGCGAGGACGCTTCCGAGCTGTACGACGCAGACGGAAACTACATCCGTGGGCTTTGGTAACCCGCCGGAGGAGAATTTATGAAATTCATAAAAAAGCTTTTTGGATTTGAAAGCCCGTATTCATGGACAAAGTGGCTGCGCATTTCCTTTGCGGTGCTTGGACTTGGAATTGCGGCAATGCCTGTGATTTTGTTTGGTGATTACAGCTTGGGAAGTCTGATTTTTACCGTTATTCTTGGTATTCCCGCAATTTTTATCGGAATAGGCGTTGCAATGCTTATCGGCCTTGTTATTGGCAAAATTTTCGGTGCAAAAAAACAAAAACAAAGCAGAGAGAAAATTGAGGCAAGCGGAAGAGAGGACCTAAAGCTCCTCGATAAAAATCGTTTCGCCGCACAGGGAAGCACTCTTGCCGCAGGAGTTGTCGAAAAAATTTTTGGCATAATCTGCATTATTCTGGTACTGCTTGCGGTGTTCGGTGCCGTTCCGTGGTGGCTTTGCCTTGCAATAGGGCTTGTGCTCGGAATTATTGCGGAAGCAATCGCAGCACCGGCAAGAAAGCGTGCGGCACGGTACAAAAGCGATTTCAGCGAAACTGTGGTACGCCGCAGTCTGGAAACCTCCGGCATGAGAAATATTGTTTATCAGCCGCTGCGCAGCATTGAAAAATCCTCGGCGGATGAAAGCGGGCTTTTCGGCGAGTTTGAACATATGGAGGGAAGCGAATATCTTTCCGCAGAATATTACGGCTGTGCTTTTCGCCTTTCAAATGTTATACTGCAAAACAAGCACAGCAGAGTCGACGGGGAGGGAAATGTCTACACCTTTTGGCAAACCTTTGCAAAAGGCGTCCTTATGGTGTTCTATGGCGCATACAGTGCAGAAAGCCCGATTATGCTTTTCGACAAAAGGATTCGCAAAAAGGGCGGAACAACAACCGGAAACGAAGAAATCGACAAAAGATTTACAATGTATTCTGATAACGCCGCAGTTGCGGAAGATGTTCTTTCGCCTGCGGTGCTCAATGGGATTATCGGTGCGGCGGCGCAGATAAAAGCTCCTGTCGGAATTTCTTTCTGTAATGGCAGGCTTTATTTTATGATTTATGACAGGGAGTTTTTCACATCTGAGGCTGTCGGCGACAAAACGCTTTTGGAGCAGCAGCACGGAGTGGACGAGGATATTGATATTATAAGAGCAGCCGCACAAAATTTGAGCACCGTGCTCAAATTTTAATACACAACGGCATTACGGCAAGCACCGTGCTCAAAATTAAAAGCAAAGGGGATTTTTTACATGGAATTTTGGCTTTCCTGCGTACTTTTTGCGGCTTGCGCCGCTGCGGCGGTGCTTTCCGCAAAATTTATAAAAAAACGCAGCGTAAAAATTGTCTGTACGGTTGTTTTTTCGCTTCTCGCAGCGGTTTTTGCACTGTATTCCGCCGCAGCGGTTATTCTTGTTTCGGCGGTGGATTGAAAATAGACGAACCGATATGCAAATAAAAAAAGCATCGCCTATATCGGTTAAGTATAGGCGGTGCTTTTATTCGTAAAAGCCGTTTTAAAGCTTTTTGCGGAAATTTTATCCGTTTTTCAAATCTATAATTACCACTGATAATTTTGCCCGCACAGGTCAAAATAATGTTGCAAACGCAAAACGAAAAAGGAGTGTAAAATCAATGTCCAACAAGCAGGCTAAAGAAGCTCTTGAAAGATTCAAGCAGGAAGCTGCAAACGAAGTAGGCGTTAACCTCAAAAACGGCTACAACGGTGACCTTACCTCCCGCCAGGCTGGTTCCATCGGCGGTCAGATGGTCAAAAAGATGATCGAGTCCTACGAGAACACCATGAAATAAGGTCCTCGACCAAAGCAAAAAATCCCGCCGAACGGCGGGATTTTTTGCTTATGGGATTACTTGCAGCCGCAAGAACAGGTACCGGAAGCGTTATTTTCAAGCCGCGGCGGGAAAAATTCGTTTGTCGGGAACTTTATATGCTTGAAAACCTCGCAAGGATCGTCTGTGGTAGTTACACACTCTTTGCCCGGAATACAAAAATCGTATGCTGGAATAAGCATTTGTACACGGCGTTCCAGCTGAACAATGGTGAAAAGCCCAAGGGTTGTAAGAACTCTTCTGTTGCCGGAGGTGACAAAGTCACCGTCAAAAAGGCACGATACGCTTGCCGGCAGGTTTATTTCGCAACAGTCGCAGCAATCACAGCAGTTGTTTTCCGCAATGCGGCTGTTAAGCACGATTGGCGAAACAACCTGAACAACGGCACGGGGAGTATCGGTCGTTCTGCCGACGGAATCACAGGTTTCAGAGTTAAATACTTTTACATTGCCCTCGCTGCCATACAGGATTACCTTTTTGGAGAAGAATGCAACGCCGGAAACGCTGTCTGCTGTGGAAACGGGCGTATAGTATGCGGAAAGGTTTACAAGGAAGTAGAAAGTCATATCGACGGAATAAAACCCTCTGTTAAACGGAATTGGTTCAACCTCAAGGCACACATTAAGTACTTCGACGCTTTTTGCTTTTACGGTAAGCGCACGGTCGATTTTTGCCTGCTCTGCGGCGGTAAAATACACCTGAAGATCTTCAAGGCAATCCTTATCGCTGCAGGAATCGTACACTCTGCCTGCGTCGATACATACTGCCTCCTTAAATCCGGCAGCGTTAGCGTTTATATTTTGTTCTGCCATAAATTATCCCCCTATCATAATTGATAAAGCTGCGCCCGCTTTGCTAAAAAAGGAGGCACACTTAATATATTTTATGATAAAAGGGCGTATTTGTTCACTTATTGCGCCATATCCGAAATAACATCCGCAAGGTGGATGGGTCTTAAAGCGGATTTTGAAAAATGCATGGCAGCATTTTCCGCTTTTTCTTTGCATTTCCCCAAACAGGCGGTTTCGTCCTCATCTCCTCCGGGTATGTAGGCTTCTATAAAATAGTTATCGTTTTTTTCGTATAGCAGATAGTTTATGTCAAAATTTCTGTCGGTTTCTTCGGATGCTTCAAAACAGGCTGTATACATTTTATGCGCTTCCTTTCGGATTTATATTGTAATTTGATTATAAGCCGAAAACCCGCATAAATCCACAGGAAAAATATTCCCCGGTTTATAGTGTGCGACACAAAAAAATCCCGCCGTTCGGCGGGATTTTTTGCTTATATGCTCTTTATTTGTGCAGGTCCTCTTCGGTAAAAGCGTGGGGGAGAATGTCATCAAGGGAATATTCTCTTATCTCGTCCTCGCTTTTTGCAATGTATATTTTGAAGTCCCGCCCGCAAAACTCGGCTATAACCTGGCGGCATACTCCGCACGGAAAGCAGAAATCCTCCGGCGGTGCTCCGGCGGGACCGCCTACAACGGCAATTGCGGCAAAATCACGCTCGCCTTCGCTTACTGCCTTAAAAATTGCGGTGCGTTCGGCACAGTTTGTGGGAGTGTAGGAGGCGTTTTCAATATTGCACCCGCAAAAAACTTTGCCGTTTTTACAAAGCAAAGCCGCTCCTACATTAAAATGCGAATAAGGGGTATAGGAAAATTCCCTTGCGGCAAGGGCTTTTCTAACAAGCTCTTTTTTATCCGTAAAAATTCCTCCTTTGTGCTTTTCTAATGCAATGCTATCACATATTTGGGCAATAGTCAAGGCGAAAAGAGGCGAGGAAGGATATTGTTATTTTATGATTTTTCTTGCCTCAAGATAGTACCGTTTTTCGTAGGGATGTCCCATAGAAAAGCTCTTGCGTACAAATTCCCGTCCGGAACGAATCATCTCATAAACGCTGTCACGGTCAAAGCTTCGGTAAGTGAATGCAATACAGCCCTCCGATTTTCCGAGGCGTTCGCAGGTATCTGCATCGTGAACATATTCAAGGCTTGCCTCCGGGTGTGCGGCAAGATATTTGTCCAATATCGGCTGAAGCTCCTGCAAGGAAGGCAGAGCGGAAAGAGAAAGCCCCATTTCGTTAAGTGCCGAAGCAGGGTCGGAAACTCCGGAAAGCAACCTGTTCATACACTCATAGGGCATTGCCGGGTCATAAAGATTTATTATCTCCGCAAGGCAATAGCGTGCGGGGTGATTTTTCAGCTCCTCCGGCGAAAGAGCTTTTTTAAGCTCCTCCCAATAGCATTTTGCGGTTGCAAGAGAATGGTTTCCGTCGCCGACGGCAAAGGAAAATGTGCTTCCGTTTTCGACAAAAAGCTCCTCAAGGGTATCCGCAACCTTTTGCAGAAGCTCCGGGCTTTGGACCTTTGCACCCTCGAGGTGACCGCCGCCCTCCATAAGCTCAAAATAGTATACCTTCTCCATATTCGAATATTCGCTGTCCAACATACTCATAAGCTTATTTTCTTTATCAACAACAAGCATAAGAATGTGCGGAAGCTCAAGAGCCGCTTTGCGGCGGATTTCAACACGGGGAGCTACTCTTGTTATATCGGTCATTTCCGTAACCTTGATAAGATTATCGTGTCCCGGTTCAAATTCGTATTGCTCCAAATCGAATGCGGCGATAAGCCCCCGCCGAACGCCGTCGGGCGTTTTTCTGCGGTTAAAAATCATTGCCTCGCCCATATCCTCAAGAGTGCCGTCGGAAAGATATTTTTTCATAAAGCCGGCACGCTTTTCGTAATTGCGGTCGCCCTCCAAAAGCCAAGCCTCCGGCAGGATAAGATTAAGTGCGGAGGGTGAGTCGCCAACATATTCTTTTACACGCCGCCAATATTCGGGCTGCGCCGCATATTGGTCGCAGGCAAGAACAGCATATTTTGAATAGTCAATATTTTTATTCGGCAAAAGCACATTTGGTATTAAAACACCAAGCTTTGCAAGCTTTTCTTTGTAATTCATAAGATTACCTCCGATATTCTGCGCTGATGAAAGCTATAATAAGACTTTTTTCGCTAAAAAACAAGCGAAAAAGCCCTTTTTTGTAACAACGCATAAATTACGGACGATTTACCGCTTTAACTTGATAAATATAACGGGAAATAAAGCGAAATATGTTATTTACATATTGCAAAAGGTGCGTTAAAATAGTATATATAATTTTATAATGAGCAGGTGAACGCATTGGGCGAATATAAAATGAAAAGGATAGGCGTATTAACTTCCGGAGGAGATGCTCCGGGAATGAATGCGGCGGTGCGCTCCGTTGTGCGTTCCGCAGCAAGCAAGGGAATAGAGTGCCTTGGAATACGCCGAGGATATAACGGGCTTATTTCAGGCGATGTGGAAAAGCTTGGGGCAGAGAGCGTTTCCCGCATAATCAACCGCGGCGGAACAGTGCTCTATACCGCAAGAAGCGAAGAATTCCGCACCGAGGAGGGCAGAAAAAAGGCCGCCTCCGTGTGTCGGCTTTTCGGAATAGACGGGCTTGTAGCAATAGGCGGCGACGGAACATTTAGGGGACTTCTTGAATTTTCAAAGCTTGGTATAGCAACGGTGGGTATCCCGGCAACAATAGATAATGACATTGCCTGTACGGATTACACTATCGGATTTGATACCGCCGCAAATACCGCAGTAGAGGCGGTTGACCGCCTGCGGGATACAATGCAGTCCCACGAACGCTGCTCCGTTGTTGAAGTTATGGGCAGAAACGCAGGTCATCTTGCGCTTTATGTAGGGCTTTCTTCGGGCGCAACAGCCGTGCTTGTGCCGGAAAAGCCAATTGATTTTGAGCGTGATGTTGCGGAACGAATCCGCTTTGCAAGAATAAACGGAAAAACTCACTTTATGATAATTGTTGCAGAGGGCGCAGGCAGCGCAATGGAAATCGGCGACAGGATACATAATGAGCTTGGCGTTGATACAAGAGTAACAATTCTCGGTCATATACAAAGGGGAGGCACCCCCTCGGCAAGGGATAGGGTCACGGCAACGGAAATGGGATTTTGTGCGGTAAAAATACTTTCCTCCGGCGGGACAAACAGAGTTGTCTGCGAGAGAGCGGGGAAGATAACCGATGTTGATATAGACGAAGCACTTTCTATGAAAAAAGGGCTTGATGAGGACGAATACGCCGTTCTGGAAGCCGCTATGGGAATTGATGAATAAAATCCTGCAAAAGCTATTGTAACGAAAAAAGAAAAGTGGTAAAATAAAAAACCATGCGCAGAAAACGGAGGGAAAACAGTCTTGCCCCGGATATATTATTGCACAGCAGAGGAAATTGAACCGATATACGACGCTGCGGCGGAGCTTGTTACGGCAAAACGCCGAAAAAAGGCGGAAAGGCTCTTAAAAAAAGAGGATAGGCTGCTTTCTGCGGGGGCAAGCCTTATGCTCCGTTCGGTGCTCAAAATAAACTCCGACGAAGGAATGCTTTATAATGAGCACGGAAAGCCGTATCTTGAGCACGGACCCTGCTTCAGCATTTCACACAGCGGCAATACCGCCGTGCTCGCCGTATCGGAAAATGAAATCGGAGCGGACATAGAAAAGCTGCGAACACCGGATATAAGGATTGCAAAACGCTCTTTTTCCGAAGAAGAAGCGGAGCTTGCGATGCTGTCGCCGGAAAACTTTACACGCCTTTGGACAAGAAAGGAAGCCGTGCTCAAGCTGCTCGGAGCCGGTTTTTCCGTTTCTCCGAAAAATATTGACCTCGGATTAGAGAAAAAGAAATATGAGCTTTTCGGAATAAAATTCGGCTTTTTTGAAACCGAGATTGAGCAAATGCCGTTTTCCGCAGCCTTTTGCGGGGAAGATTCGGAATTTATGGTAGAACAGCTTTCAAAAGAAGAACTGCTGAAAATATGAGAGGATAAAAATGAAAAAGGAACGCAATTTTCCTACGGTGACCGTCACAAAAAAAGGCGAAGCATGGGTTGACGGCGGACACCCTTGGATATACGATGCGGAGATTATCTCTGCGCCGGAGGAATATGAAAACGGAAGCCTTGTGGACGCCGTTACCGAAAAAGGCAAATATTTAGGAACGGGATTTATCAGCAAGCAAAGTAAAATCCGTGTTCGCCTGCTTTCCCGCAATGCAAACGATAAGTTCGACAGCGACTTTTTTCGCCGCCGCATAAAATATGCATGGGATTATCGAAAAACCGTTATGGGCGAGGATATTGAGTGCTGCCGTGTGATTTTCGGCGAGGCGGACGGCTTTCCCGGTCTTACGGTAGACCGCTTTGGCGAGGTGCTTGTAACCCAATCCCTTTCGGTGGGTATTGAAAGGTATAAGGACATAATTTTTCCGCTGCTTTACGAGGTGCTTACCGCCGACGGGCAGAAAATCAGCGGAATTTATGAGCGCAACGATGTTGCTATAAGAACCCTCGAGGGGCTTTCCGAAAATAAAAGCTGGTATGACCTTGCGGGCGTTCCGCATCCGGAAAGCACCGAAACGGAGATTATCGAAAACGGAATAAAGTATTCCGTGGATTTTGAAAACGGGCAGAAAACAGGCTTTTTCCTCGACCAAAAGTATAACCGCCTTGCCGTTTCAAAGATAGCAAAGGGAAAGCGTGTTTTGGATTGCTTTACCCATACGGGGTCCTTTGCACTTAATGCGGCAAAGGGCGGAGCAAAGCAGGTCTGTGCAGTGGATATTTCGGAATCTGCCATAGAAATGGCAAAGCGGAATGCCGCCGCAAACAGCCTCTCCGAAAAAATGACATTCCGGGTCGAGGATGTGTTCGACCTCTTTCCAAAGCTTGAGGAGGAACACGAAAAGTTTGATTTTATTATTCTTGATCCTCCGGCATTTACAAAGTCAAGAAAAACCGTCGAGAGCGCATCTAAGGGATATAAGGAGATAAACCTTCGTGCAATGAAGGCTCTTCCGAGGGGCGGCTATCTTGCAACCTGTTCCTGTTCGCATTTTATGACGGAGGAGCTTTTTGTAAAGATGCTGCGCTCTGCGGCAAAGGACGCCTGCGTGGAGCTTCGCCAGATAGAAGCCCGCCGTCAATCTCCGGATCACCCGATTCTTTGGAATGTGCCGGAAACGGATTATCTTAAATTTTATATCTTCCAGGTAATATGAGGAAAAAGAAAATGAAGTTCAAAAAAATCACAAAACAGCAGGTCACGGATTTTTTGCTGCTTACTCTTGCTTCTGAGCTTATCGCCGTGGGAACATGGCTGTTCAAGTACCCAAACAACTTTACCTTTGGCGGAGTTACGGGTCTTTCCATAGTTCTGAGCAAAGCAATACCATTTGAAGTAGCCCCAAGTACCATAAACCTTGTTATAAATGCAATACTTATGATTCTCGGAATTGCGGTGCTCGGAAAAGAATTTGCCGGAAAAACAATGTATGTAACCGTTCTTTCCACGGTTAGCATTTCCTTATTGGATAAGCTTGCTTTTATAACGGAGCCGCTTACAAATCAGCCCATGCTGGAGTTTGTTTTTGCGGTGGGCGTACCGGGGGTTGCCTCTGCGATTCTCTTTAATATGGACGCATCAAGCGGCGGCACGGATATAATTGCGATGATACTTAAAAAGTATACAACATTGGAAATCGGTACGGCAATTTTTGCGGCGGATTTGTTTATTGCCGCAAGCGCATTTTTTGCTTTCGATTTTCAAACAGGTCTTTTCTCCATTTTGGGGCTTTTTGCAAAGACGCTTGTTATCGACAGCGCAATCGAAAACTTCAATCTTTGCAAATACTTTACCGTAATTACGGTAAACCCAAAGCCGATATGCGATTTTATACACCATGAGCTTGACCGAAGCGCAACAATTTATAAGGCGGAGGGAGCATACTCCCATACGGAAAGAAGCGTTATCCTTACGGTTATGAAAAGAAGCCAGGCGGTACGCCTTCGCCGCTTTGTAAGAGATATTGACCCCCATGCATTTATCATGATTACAAACAGCAGCGAGATTATCGGCAAGGGCTTCCGGGGATTTAACTGAATATACGAGGAAAGGTCTGCGGCATTGCCGCAGACCTTTTTTTGTGGGGTTAATCAGCCGTTTTGCCCGCCAAGACCAAAGCTTATGGAAAGAGCCTCGTCAATTTTACCCATGGAACCGTCGTCAAGCCGCCCCATGTGCTCTTTAAGCCGCTGTTTATCAATTGTGCGTATCTGTTCAAGCAGCACTATGGAATCCTTTGCAAGACCGCAGCTTTGGGAAGAAACCTCAATATGAGTAGGAAGCTTTGTTTTTTCTTTTTGGCTTGTTATTGCTGCGGCTATAACCGTTGGGCTGAATTTATTGCCAACATCGTTTTGCACTATAAGAACGGGGCGAATTCCGCCCTGTTCGGAGCCGACAACCGGACTTAGGTCGGCGTAAAATATATCTCCTCTTTTTACGGTCATTATTCTCACGCTCCGTATTTTTGATACAGAGATATTATTGCCGCGAAAATGCTTTGCTAAACATATCGCACTATATACTATTGCCAAAATCGCCCCTTCGTGATAATATATTATGTGTGAAAGCGCACTCGCAAAAAACGGGTGGTTTTTGCTTTATTTTAATCGTAAAGGAATTTTCCATGTCAGAGTTTGATTACACCCTTGCGGTCAAAGAGATGCTTGCAGAGCGTCCCGGACCGCACAATGCCTATGTTCACACATACGGCTGCCAACAGAATTTTTCCGACGGGGAAAAGCTTGAGGGAATACTGGAGCAAATGGGTTACACAATAACCCACACCTCGGAGGGAGCGGAATTTGTAATATTCAACACCTGCGCAATCAGAGAAAACGCCGAGCAGCGTGTTTTCGGGAATGTGGGTATTCTAAAAAAGGCTCATAACGAAAACCCGGATATGATAATTGCCGTATGCGGCTGTATGGTTCAGCAGGAGCATATTGCAAAAAAATTTCGCCAAAGCTATCCCTTTGTTGATATAGTTTTCGGAACCCATGCCGCACCCCGCCTTCCGGAGCTTGTCTATAAGTACCTCACAAAGAAAAAACGCCTCTTTGATATTGGAGAGGGCGAAGGCTGTATGGCGGAATATCTTCCGGTTCATCGGGACGGCTTGCTAAAGGCAAATTTGCCGATTATGCACGGCTGCGATAATTTTTGCACATACTGCGTCGTTCCTCTTGTAAGGGGAAGAGAAAAAAGCCGCCTTCCGGAAAATATAATTGCTGAAGCAAAGGAGATTGTTGCGGCGGGATATAAGGAGATAACCCTTCTTGGGCAAAATGTAAACTCCTACGGCAAAGGTTTGGATAACCCAATAAGCTTTGCGCAGCTTCTTCGTATGGTAAACGATATTCCCGGAGATTTTAGGATAAAGTTTATGACCTCACACCCAAAGGACTGTACAAGGGAGCTTCTTGAAGCAATCCGGGATTGCGAAAAGGTTTGCAACTATATTCATCTTCCGGTTCAAAGCGGTTCGGACGATGTCCTTCGCCGCATGAACCGCCGCTATACCGCCGAGCATTATATGGAGCTTCTTGATATGGCAAGGGAAATCGTACCCGGAATTACAGTCACAAGCGACCTGATAGTCGGCTTTCCGGGAGAAACGGAGGAAGACTTTGAGGCAACCATGGAGCTTTCAAAAAGAGCCCGCTGGCTTATGACATACAGCTTCATCTATTCAAAAAGAGAGGGAACAAGAGCCGCCGTAATGGAAAATCAGATTCCGCCGGAGGTTTCTTCAAACCGTTTTCAAAGGCTTCTCGACCTGCAAACGGAGATAAGCCACGAAATAAATGCCTCATATGTGGGCAAAACAACAACGGTGCTGTTTGACGATGAATGTGACGCCGGCGAGGGATATATAAGCGGCAGAAGCTTTGAAAACCTTGTTGTTCGTGTTCCGAGAGAACAGGCACCCGCCGGCTTTGCAAGGGTTTATTTGAAAGAATCCCTCGGCTGGGCACTTGACGGAGAAATTATTAAAACGGAGGAATAAAAAATGGATATTATCGAGATGACAAGAGAGCTTGCAAAAAAACTTCAGCAGGAGGATGCATATATCCTTCTTAATACCACCCAAAAAGCGGTTGAGGATGACGATGCGCTTCAGGAAGCGATCGCAGACTTTAATATGAAAAGATACGAGCTTACCCAGGAGGTCACCAAAAAGGACAGAGATGACGCAAAGGTTGACGAGCTTGACAAAACCGTTCGCGAGATGTATGACGAAATAACCAACAACGAAAAAATGGTAGCGTATAACAATGCTCAGGACGAGTTTAACGATATGTTTGAATATGTTCTGCATATTCTTCAAATGGCGGCAACAGGCGACGACCCCGATTCCATAGAAAAGCCCGAACAGGGCGGCGGCTGCTCCGGCGATTGCAGCTCCTGCGGCGGCTGCGGCTGATTTTTTGGAGGTGACAGCAATGGAAAAACAAGAAGTAGCAAAAATGCTTGACCACACTCTGCTAAAGGCGGACGCCACTCATGAGCAGCTCCGTGCGGTCTGCAACGAAGCAAAGCAATACGGCGTTGCAGCCGTTTGCGTAAATTCTCTTAACGCATATTTCGTCCATAAGGAGCTTAAAGGCAGCGGAATAAAAACCTGCGTTGTCGTAGGTTTTCCTCTTGGTGCAACCGCTTCTGCGGCAAAGGCTTTTGAGGCCGCCTGCGCAATCGAGGACGGTGCAGAGGAAATTGATATGGTAATAGACATTGCCTCCGCAAAAGTTGGCGATTGGCGCAGGGTGGAGGACGACATCGCAACCGTGCTTGACGCCTGCGACGGAAGAGCGTTGCTCAAGGTTATTATTGAATGCTGCCTGCTTACCGATGAAGAAAAGGTGCAGGCTTGCCTTGCGGCAAAAAGAGCGGGCGCACAGTTTGTAAAAACCTCAACCGGCTTTTCTACCGGCGGCGCAACCGTTGCCGATGTAAAGCTTATGCGGGAAACCGTTGGTCCGGATATGGGCGTAAAGGCAGCCGGCGGCGTTCGTGATTTTGCAACCGCCTGCGCAATGATTGAGGCGGGGGCAAACCGTATAGGAACCTCAAGCGCAGCAAAAATTCTCGACTGATAATTTATATAGAGGTATAAAATGGGAATATTATTTTTAATTATTTTTATTGTTTCCACCGCTGTTCACCTCTATGCTTCTTCAAAAAAGGACCAGAAGCTCAGAAATATAACAAAGCCGTTTATTTTGCTTTCGCTTCTTGGCTTTTATGTGTTTTCGGCTTCGGAAATCAGAATACAGATAGTTTTGGCTCTGATTTTCAGTTGGCTTGGCGATGTACTGCTTATGCCGAAGGGAAACAAATGGTTTTCTGCCGGCGGAGTAGCCTTTATGATAAGCCATTTGTTCTTTGTGCTTGGATATAATGAGGACATTGTCTTTTCCGCAATACCCGTTTGGTGTATCGTGTTTTTTGCCGCCGCTTTTGTCATTGCGGTAAGCATAATATTTTCAAAGCTTAAAGAACACCTGCCGAAGGCACTCTTCTATCCGATGTTTTTCTACCTTTTAGTAAACGGAACCATGAATTGCTTTGCAATTTTCAGGCTTCTCAGCAATCCCTGCCCCGCAACAATAATCACCTGCATAGGTGCCGTGCTGTTCTTTATTTCGGATACATCGCTTTTCTTTGTGCGGTTCAAAAAGAACAGCAGGCTGAAAACCCATTTTATCGTTATGCTGACTTATTCCATAGGCGAAATTTTAATAATCTGCGGTTTGCTGTAATATCGGAGGGATAAAAATGAAGTACTACCTTTACAATTCAAAATCCAACAACGGAATCCGGCCGGAAATAGGCGGCTCAATAGAGCTTATTGATGCGGTCGGTATTGATTATCCCGCTTTCCTCGCCGGGCTTGCCGAGGAGGACGAGGTCGTGCTTATCGGCGGCGACGGAACGCTGAACTATTTTGTAAACCATACAAAAGACTGCGACATAAAGAATAACATTTATCTTTTGGGCAGCGGAACGGGCAACGACTTTTTTACCGACATCGGTAAAAAAGCCGGGGAAGAGGTAAGGGTAAACGAGTACATCAAAAATTTGCCTACCGTAAGAGTAAACGGTTTGGAACAGTTCTTTATAAATAATATGGGCTTTGGTATCGACGGCTATTGCTGCGAGGTTGCCGATAAAATTAAGGAAAAGACACCTAATAAGAAAATAAACTATACCGCAATAGCGATAAAGGGTCTTCTTTTCTTCTTTAAGCCTTGTCACGCAACCGTTGAGGTTGACGGAAACACCTTTGAATACGACAATGTTTGGATTGCGCCTACGATGAAAGGACGCTTTTACGGCGGCGGTATGATGATGGCTCCAAGACAGGACAGAAATTCCGATAAGGTCACCGTTGTTGTATATATGAGCAAATCAAAAATAAAAGCATTAAAGGAGTTTCCGTCGATTTTTAAGGGCGAGCATATAAACAAAACGGATATGGTAAAGGTACATACGGGAAATCATATTCATGTAAAATTTTCCCGCCCGTGCTCCGCACAGATTGACGGAGAAACCGTGCTTAATGTAAGCGAATATTTTGTTGACCTTTGAGATAATGTAAAAAAACCTGTGCCGAAAGGCACAGGTTTTTTTATGTGTTGTTTTGGTTAATCGGGGCTGCTTTCTATACCGTACTGATCAAGAGAAGCACGCAAAACCTTGCGCAGAGATTCCATTCTTCCGTCAAGCTCTGCGCTCATCTCCGCACATTCGTGCAGTTCTCTAAGCATATCATCGGTTATTGCAAAATTCTTTTTGTACCTAAGCTGATGCTCAAGGCTTGCCCAAAAATCCATCGCAAGGGTGCGAAGCTGAATTTCCACCTTTATCATACGCTTTTCGTGAGCAAGAAAAATCGGTACGGAAACAATAAGATGCAGACTTCTGTATCCGTTTTTCTTTGGATTTTTAATGTAATCCTTTTTTGAGATAAGGGTAACATCGTCCTGCTTCAAAAAGGCGTCCGCAAGAATATAAACATCGTTTATAAACGAGCATATAACCCGAACTCCGGCAATATCGTGAATATTTTTTCGGATACTGTCGATTGACATATCAAAGCCGTAGCGTTCAAGTTTTGTTCGGATACTTGTGGGGCTTTTTAGGCGGGTTTTTACCATTTCTATGGGGTTGCGGTCGTATTGAAGAGAAAATTCCTCGCTTAAAACATTAAATTTTGTTTCAACCTCCATGATAGCACAGCGGTAATACGCCATCATCTCCGCATATTCGTGCGCTTTTTGCCGAACGACCTCAACGGCTGTTCTGTCGGAAAAAATTTCCCGAATATCGTTTTTTATTTCTTCTTCGTTTTTAATAAGTTCGCCTGCCATGAAAAATCCTTTCTGAAAAAAGTATTTCGCAAAGGGGTTTTACATTTACATTAGTTTTATTTTATCATATAGTTGTGAATTTTTCTACCGCAAAAGTATACAAAAAAAGAGATTCATTTTCTACACATAATTTTTGAAAAATAGTATTGACAAGAATGGACTACCATTGTAGTATATAGATATAAACTACACAGGTAGTAAAAGGGAGGAAAACATTATGAGCTATGAAATAAAACGCTTGCCGGAAAGCGAGCTTGAGGTGATGCTTGCGCTTTGGGATTGCGGCGGAGAAGCAACCAGAGCACAAATTGAAAAAAATCTTGAGGGCTTTAATTGGGCGGCAAATACAATAAATACATTTTTGGTAAGGCTTTGTGCAAAAAACTTTGTTTCCATGCGCAAAGAGGGAAAGACAAATTACTATCTTCCGCTTATATCAAAAGAGGATTATCTTGCTTTTGAGAGTAAGGGAATGTTAAAAAGGTTCTTCGGAGGCTCCGTTTCAAGCTTTGTTGCGGCTTTTTCCGATGAAAATAAGCTTGATGAAAAGGAAATAGAGGAACTGCAGAGCCTTATTGACGAAATGAAGGGGTGAATGCTTTGACAGAAAAATTTGTTTTCGCCCTTGCGGAAGTAAGTTTTGGAGTTTCCGTCGTTCTTATTGCCGTTTTTGCGCTCCTTCCTCTTATACACAAAAAATTCCGGGCAAAGTGGTGTTATTGGTTTTGGCTCATAATTGCCCTGCGGCTTATAATTCCGTTTAATATTCACCTTGATAATGCACCGATAAGGCTTTACAGAGAAGAAGCAAAAATCAGCTTGAGCATGCCGCTTTACGAAGAAGAGCAGGGCTTTGAGCACAAGAACTCCGGGGATAGTTTAGAACAAATACCCGCTGTGGAAGAAAGCCGGGCGGAACCTTCGGCTGCTTCGCCGCAAACTCCGCCGCAGAAAGCGGAGCAGAGCCAGACGGTAGTCAAAATAGACAAGACTGCGGCAATAAAGGTTGTTGCCGTAATTTGGGCTCTGGGAACGGCAATCTGCCTTGGTACGCAGCTTTGGAGCTATAAAAAATTTCTTGATTTTGTGCGCCGCTGGGCAATACCTGCAAAAAAAGAGCGCACAGTGGCAATATTCCAAAGCTGCTTAAAAGAATCCCGTGCGGGAATGAGGCTGTCTCTTGCGGTTTGTCCGGGGGTAGAAAGCCCTATGGTAACGGGATTTTTTCAAACGGTGCTTCTTCTTCCGACGGAGGATTATTCCGAAGAACAGCTTGCAATGATAATCCGTCATGAGCTTGTACACTATAAACGCAAAGATATAGCTTATAAAATGCTGCTTATGCTGGCGACGGCGGTACATTGGTTCAATCCGCTTGTTTGGATTATGCAAAACCAGGCAAACAAGGACCTTGAGCTTGCCTGTGACGAAGCCGCCACAGCCGGGATGGACGGAACGCAGCTTGCCGAATACGGAAAGACGCTGCTTTCCGTTGCGGCAAGAAAAAATTTTCGCCCGGCGGCATTCACAACCTGTTTTTACGAAAGGGAGGGCACTATGAAAAAGCGTATAAAAGGGCTTTTTGCGGGAAAAAAGCGCAGAGGAACCCTTGCGCTTTTGCTGGCGTTCGTTTTGGCTTTGGCAGCTTGCACCCTTGTGGCATGCAGCAAAAAGGAAACGGAGCAACCGCAAACCCATATCGAAACATTGGACGGTACCGATTACGACCTGACCGATATAAACGAGGCGATTGGCTATGCCGTAAATAAGTCGGAAAAATCCGATGCGCAGTATTCCGTATGCGCATTCAAAATCCTTTATGTAAACGAGGACGAAAGTATGGCAGAGGCTTATGTTTATAAAAAATGCTGCGGATTTTGCTATATAAACGATGCGCTGACGCTTTCTTCCGACGGCGAGGGTTTCGCTAAGCTGAATTTCAAAAAGACGGCTTCCGGCGAAAGCAGCGTTTATACAGTTGATGCAATTTCGGAAATTTCGGAAAGCGAACTTCCTCCGGAAGCAAAGGCGGCGGTTACTCCGGGTGTGGCAGAGGAGCTTTTGCGGGAGATAGAGCAGAACGCAAGGGCTTATGACAAAGGAAGAAGCACCGCCATACTCTTTGAAATGCCGGAGCTTAAAAATCTTCCGATAAGCGATACGGCGGCAGCACTTTTGCGGCAGGCAAATCCGGAATATCCGGACTGGATAGGAAGCATAGAGCGTGCTTTGGACGGAGAAGAAATCCGCTTTGAAACAATTTGGACCGAAAAATCAAAGGGCTGCGGAACGGTTGAATTTATCAAAACCGACGAAGCAAAAAACGAACTTTCCCACATTATATATTCCGTAAACGGAGATAAAGTGGAGCTTATCTCTCAAAAGAGCGACACAAAAAACGGCGAATCTTCGCCGTCCTCGGCAGAAAATACATCAAAGCCGCAGCAGAGCGATAGCGGAACATATAAGTATACCCTTTGCACAAATGAAGCGAATACCGTATTAAAGTCGGAAAATATAAAAGCAAAAACAGAAAAGGTGTATGCCGATTGGAAAAGCTATATGGAAAGCTATTTTGTGTCCGGCATGAACATAACAAGCTTTTCCGCATGGCAGCCGAACGACCTGAAAAAACCGGTGGAGCTTACAAAGAATGATGTAAAAAGCATTATCGGCTTGCTTGCTTCGGTGAATATTTCGCCGAATACGCCGCCGAACGACCCAAACCCGCCCACCGGCGGCGGTTGGCAGATAAGCTGGACGGATTCCTCCGGGGAGCAATATTATGCGTCTTATAACGGAAGGTATGTATACTTTATAACCTCCGCCGACGGAGGCAAAGCTTCAATATATACGGAATCGGATGACGGCGGAATCGGCAACTATCTCTGGGCATTGGAGTTCAGTAAAACCCATAACGCAGCTGCCGTGCTAAAGAAAAACAGCTTCTACTGCGGAGAAAAAATAACCGCAATTTATGCGGTTGACGGCGAAAACGCAGCCTTCGTTCAGGTTGCGGACAGCGACTTTGTTCTTGCTGCGGCTTGGCTTAAAAATACGGTTATGCAGAAAAGTTGGCACGACGAAACCGAAAAATCATTTTTAATTGTTACAGAAAACGATAAATATACCGTTTGGCTTGAGGAAACGGCTCCGGAATATGTTTTTGATCTTTGGCAAAATACCGTCAAAAGCGGAACAAAACTTGCCCGCTGGCTTGCGTATATGAGCCCCGCAAAGGTGGAAAGCATCGTTTATGTGGGAAGCATATACCCGGAAAACGAAGACGGCTTTAAAAATGCAAGTTGGTACAGCGCAAAAGCCGTCGCCGAATACGGCGAGGATACGGTTTCTGCGGAGGTGCTTAAAGTTGCGGAATATCTGCAAAAGAACACCGCAGTTAAGAAAACCGTAAGCACGACCGACGGATTTACCGAAGACGGTATGAGATGGGGAATGACATTGAAATTTACAACAGGAGTATCCTATAATCTTAAATACTGCGGAAAATCCCTTGAAGTTTATACAAGCGACCTTGACAGAACAATTTATTATGAAGTAGATACTTCCTTCGGAAAAGGCGTTGCAAAGCTTATCTATTCGCTTAAAACAAGCGAGCTTAACCCATATATGGGATGATAAAAAGTGATGCTCAAAAGCCGGCTTTGCCGAAGAAAATAATCGACTTTGACTTGATACGAATATAACAAAAACTCCCCATACAGACTATTCCGTCTATGTGAGTTACGATAACAAAACAGAAAAGGCCGATACCGTCAAAAACAGCAGTTATCTTTGTTTTAATATGAAAGGTAGCGGGACGGTTACAATAGTGCCGGAAAAAGCACCTATGTGGGAAGTTTATGCCATAGGCGGCAGTGCAGCGGCGGTTTTAATAATTGCACTTGTAACGGTTATCTGTATAAGTCACAGCAAAAAAAAGAAAAAACAGCGCATCGCTGCCGGAAACAAAGCATAAAATAAAATCCTGTGTTCGCTTTAAGCACGGGATTTGTTTATACAAAAAATAGCACGGAGCAAAAAGCTCCGTGCTATTTTAATCGCTTTACAATGCTTCCTAAAAAGTTCCCTGCTCCAAGCGGAGCAGGGAACCAGCTCAAATTAAATTACTTGAGGAAAAGGGGAAGGAATACAACGGATACAATGGTCATGAGCTTAATGAGAATGTTAAGGGAAGGACCGGAGGTATCTTTGAAGGGGTCGCCGACGGTGTCGCCGACAACGGCTGCTTTGTGCTGCTCGGAGCCTTTGCCGCCGTTATGACCGGTTTCGATGTATTTCTTTGCGTTATCCCATGCGCCGCCTGCGTTGGACATGGTGATTGCCATAAGAACGCCGGTTACAAGAGAGCCCGCAAGAAGTCCGCCGAGAGCCTCGGTGCCAAGGATAAGACCAACGGCGATAGGGCTTACAACAGCGATAATACCGGGCAGAAGCATCTCTTTAAGAGCAGCGGAAGTGGAAATATCAACGCATTTTGCATAGTCGGGCTTCTGAGTGCCTTCCATAATGCCGGGGAACTCATGGAACTGGCGGCGAACCTCTTCGATCATCTGGTTTGCGGCTTTACCAACGGAGTTCATGGTCATTGCGCTGAAGAGCATGGGGAGCATACCGCCGATGAGCATACCGGCAACAACGCTCGGGTTAAGAAGGTCGATTTTGTCAAGGCTTGCAATCTGGGAATAGGATACGAAGAGTGCAAGAGCGGTAAGAGCTGCGGAACCAACGGCAAAGCCTTTGCCGACAGCGGCAGTGGTGTTACCGACGGAGTCAAGAGTATCGGTGATGTCACGGACTTCTTCGGGAAGCTCGCTCATCTCTGCAATACCGCCGGCATTGTCGGAGATAGGACCGTATGCGTCAACGGCAATAACGGTACCGGTGGTGGAAAGCATACCGACAGCGGCGATTGCGATTCCGTAAAGACCAAAGAAATAATAAGCACCGAGAATACCTACCGCAATAAGAAGAAGCGGGAAAACAGTGGAGGTAAGACCGGTTGCAAAGCCGCTGATAATGCAGGTGGCTGCGCCGGTTTCGCACTGGTTTGCAATCTCTTTAACGGGCTTATAGTCGCCGGAGGTGTAGTATTCGGTGATTTTACCGATTGCTACGCCGACAACAAGTCCGATAACAACAGCGATAAATGCGCCCATGTTTTTGAAGAAGACATCGCTGAGGAAGTATGCCGCAACAATAACAATGGCGGAGCTGATGTAAGTACCGAGGTTAAGCTGTTTTGCGGGGTTTGCGGTTTTTCCGTTTACAAAGAATACTGCAATTACGGAAGCAATGATGCCGATTGCAGCAAGGAAAAGCGGGAAGAGGGAGCCGTCAACAGGATCAAGGGCAACTTCGCCGAGGAAACCGCTCTGGATCGTAGGAATTGCGATTGCAAGGGTTATTGCGGAAACGATAGAGCCAACATAGGACTCGAAAAGGTCGGAGCCCATACCTGCAACATCGCCGACATTGTCGCCGACATTATCTGCAATAACAGCGGGGTTTCTGGGGTCGTCTTCCGGAATACCGGCTTCAACCTTACCTACAAGGTCTGCGCCGACATCCGCTGCTTTGGTATAGATACCGCCGCCAACACGGCCGAACAATGCAACAGAGGAAGCACCAAGACCGAATCCGGTGATGATAGAAGCGCACTGGTCAAGGGTGATATTGGCAAAAATGCCGGTATCGAGGTGGCAGATGATGAATACAACGCTGACACCGAGAAGACCAAGACCGACAACGCAAAGACCCATAACGGCACCGCCGCGGAATGCTATTTTAAGAGCAGTGGGCATACCGCTTTTGTTTGCGGCATTGGTGGTGCGGACATTGGCGTCGGTGGCGGTCTTCATGCCGATAAAGCCGGCAAGAATGGAGAAGGTTGCGCCGAATACAAAAGCAATGGCGGAACCCCAACCAATGAAGAAACCGACGATAAGGAAAAGAACTGCAACAAAGATGGCAACCATTTTATATTCGCGGCCAAGGAAAGCCATGGCACCTACACGAATATAGCCGGAGATTTCTTTCATCCTGTCATTGCCTTCGTCCTGTTTTGAGATCCATGCTTTAAGAACAAGGGCCACAATAAGGGCGATGACACCGATAACAGGAACAGCGTAGAGCAGATTTTGCATAATGCTTGTTTCACTCCTGTTCGTGAAAATTGTTTTTTGGGCAAAAGCCCAATGTTGTGATTCAACATCTTATTATATATACTCTTATAATAATAAGTCAATAGAATTTTCAAATTTTATTCATAATTTTTTTAAGAGCATACGCAACGGGAAAGTGCCTTTTGAATCCGCAACTGTGCAATGTGCAAAAAACAACGGCATAATTTATGTTTATTCTGCCCAAAAATAAGAATTTGAATTTTCAAACGAAGTGGTCAATTTAGTGAATTGCCCAAATGGTGTGAAATATTGAACGATTTGCTGTAAAAAACGACAAATTTTATTTTGCGGCACGAAAATGCTTCAGCTTTTCCAACCATTCAAGAAGAGCAAACCGTATTTCAAAGCCATCTCCGGCTACAAATTTAGCATTATCGCCGTATTTTGCAATAGCGTCCTCCGCTCCGGGAATACAAAGGGGAGGATACATAACGCACCACCAGTTGTGCCCTTCGCCCGCACCGATAATTATGCGCACTGCGTCATAATCTCCGGCGGGCAGGGTAAAGCCGTCGTAAGTACGGGTTTCAAACCACATATTTGTGATTTCAACGGAAACGGAGTAATCCGCTCCGTTTTCCGCAATAACCTCCTCCGCAGCGGCTTTTATGTCGTTTGCGGAATATTTTGCAAGTGCTTCTGCGTCGGTTTTGCCGGCTGCCTCCGCAAAAAGCTCGCCGGTAAGCTCAAGAACCCGGTCGCGAACCTTCAGCTTTAGCTGTTGGTCAAATTCACTGTCGGAATTTGCTATTATATGCAGGCGCAGCGTATCTGTTTTTACCTGTGTGCTTGCAGAAACGGCACGCCGAACTCCCGCCGTTGCCATAGTAAATATAAGTCCGGCAAGAACAATGCTTTCAATGGCGTGCAGTCTGCTGTTTTTTTCGTTGTGAAATGTTCTGAAGTGAAAAAAGCTCATAAAAAACCGCCTTTACTTTTTTATGCAGAAAGTATCGGCGGAAAATTTTGGTTTTATTCACTTTTAAGGCGACGGCGATACATTCTTGAAATTTCGCCGTCGTTTTCTTCTACATCACAAAAATACTCAAAACCGCATTTTTCGTAAAAATCCGTGTGGTCGGTTATAAGGTATATGTTTTCAAATCCAAAGCTGCCCATATCACGGCAAACAAAGTCGAGCATCATTTTTGCAACGCCTTTTTTACGGTGCTCCGGCTCTACAAAAACTGCGCAGATGTTTGGCGAAAGGTCGGTGCGCTTGTGGAAATCGTTTGCTATAACGCCAAGCCCTGCGGCAATATTGCCGCCATCGTCAAACACGAGATACCACTGCGGCACCGGGGCTTTGCCCGCCAAACATTCGGAAATACTTTCCTCATACGCCTTTTTAGGAATGTGCCATTTTGAACTGAACCATTCTGTGGCGGCGGAGTAAAGCTCCGGTCGGTTTCTTATAAGAACAATATTATAATCCATATAAACTCCTCAAATGTCAACAAAGCTTACATTGTTGCCGTTCGATTTTATCACCTTAAGCAAATCATCAAAAGAAAGCCAAAGGGTGGAGGTGTTTCTGTTCGGGTGAACGCCTACACAGGGACAGCCGATAAAGTCTTTGTCAATGATAAATTCAACCGCTGCGTTGCCGTCGTTTACAACACCAAGAGGGGAAACGGAGCCTTTTGTCAAACCGAGGTATTTTTGCAGCCTCTCCGCAGAACCAAAGCTGCACCTTGTTATATTCAGCTTTTCCTGAATATCCGCAAGGGATACATGCTTGTCGCCGTAAACAAAAACAAGAAAATGCCTGCGCCCCTTTGCGTCCCGCAAAAAGAGGTTTTTGCCGACTATGCCTTTGTCAAAAATACCGAGAGCATACATTTCCTCCATGGTGTAAACCGCCGGATGATTTATACACTCGTATTTTATTCCGAGAGAAGAAAGCCTATCAAAAACCGCTGCGCTTTCGTCCGGGGAAACGCCGGTTTGCGAAGGTCTTGCGATAAAAACCGAAGAATATTCTTTTTCGAGGGCGGCTTTTGCCGCTGCCGCCTTTTCTATATCGCAAAAAATACCGAAAACGGCAGTGCCGCTCCCGGTCATAAGCGTGGCGGCTGCTCCGGCGTTGAGCACGGCGTCCTTTGCCTTGAGCACGGCGGCGGGGGCAGTAATTTCAAGCGCATTAAAAAGCCCGTTGGAAACGCCGGAAATATCGCCGCCTTCAACAGAATCAAGCATTGCCGAAATATTCTCGTGCTCAACTCCGCTTGCTGCGTGCTCATCGTATATACGGTAGCTTTCCGCCGTGCTCATTCCGGCGTCCGGCTTTACTATAACAAAAAAGCAGTCGGGCAGCCCCAGCAGGGGAGAAAGCTCCTCGCCGATTCCCTTTGACAGCATTGTGCCGCCGCAAAGGGAAAACGGAACATCTGCGCCAAGCTTTGTGCCCATTGCGCAAAGCTCCTTCGGGGAAATATCCGATTCATAAAGCGTGTTCAGAGCATAGAGCACGGCGGCGGCGTCTGCGCTTCCGCCTGCCATGCCGGCTTGTATAGGTATGCGCTTTTCTATATGTATTTTTGCTCCGCCGGTAACGCCGGTTTCGTCAAAAAACAGCTTTGCCGCCTTATAGGCAAGGTTATTTTCGCCGTTAAGGCAGCTTTCGCTGCATTCTACGGAAAGCAAAGTGTTTTTTTCAACGCTTATGCGGTCAAAAATATCAATGCTCTGCATAACGGATTTTATTAGATGGTATCCGTCGTTGCGCTTTCCCTCAATATCAAGAAAAAGATTAAGCTTTGCGCAGGCTTTAAGAGAAATCTTGTCCAAAATTTATCCCTCTTTCAGTTCTGCAAGGAACTCTTCGATTCGTTTAAGTGCTTCGATAAGGTGGTCAACGGAATAGGAATAGGAAACACGAACATATCCTTCTCCGCTTTCGCCGAAGGCATTTCCGGGAACAACGGCGACCTTTTTGCTGCGCAAAAGCCGTTCGCAAAATTCCTCGGAGGAAAGCCCGGTGGAGCGTATGCATGGAAAGACATAAAATGCGCCCTCCGGGGTAAAGCAGTCCAGCCCCATTTTATTAAATGAATCCACAAGCAGCTTTCTTCTCATATCATATTGCTGTACCATGGAGGCGATTTCCTCATCACAGTCACGCATGGCAACAACGGCGGCGTACTGGCTTGTTGTGGGGGAGCTCATAATTGCGTACTGGTGGATTTTGAGCATCTGGCGGATTATCGGTGCGGGACCCGCTGCATAGCCAAGCCGCCAACCGGTCATCGCATATGCCTTTGAAAATCCGTTTATAAGAATGGTGCGCTCTTTCATTCCGTCAATTTCCGTAATGGAAACATGGCGTTCTCCGCCATAGGTAAGCTCTGAATATATTTCGTCCGAGAGCACGATTATGTTTGTACCCCGAAGAACCTCCGCAATTTCCTCAAGGTGTTTTTTACGCATAACGCCGCCGGTAGGGTTATTGGGATAGGGAAGAACAAGCAGCTTTGTTTTTGGGGTAATAGTTTTTTTAAGCTCCTCTGCGGTAAGGCGAAAATCGTCCTCCTGCTTTGTTTCTATTGTTACCACATTCCCTCCGGCAAGGCGGCAAATCGGGTCATAACAAACAAAGCTCGGGATGGGAAGAAGCATATCATCGCCGGGAGAAATAAGCGCACGGATAGCAAGGTCGATAGCCTCGGAGCCGCCGACAGTTACAAAAACCTCGCTTTTCGGGTCATATTCAACATTTATTTTGCGCTTTAGGTAATTTGCAATTTCGCTGCGCAGCTCGGAAAGACCGGCATTTGCCGTATAATGGGTTCGTCCCTGTTTAAGCGATGCAATTCCCGCCTCACGGATGTGCCACGGGGTCTTAAAATCCGGCTCGCCGACGCTTAGGGATATTACGCCCTCAACCTCTGCGGCAAGGTCGAAAAATTTTCTTATACCGGAGGGTTTAAGCGCAACGACTTTTTCGGAGAGTACGCTGCCATAATCAATCAATGTACATAAACCTCCTTTCGTCACGCTCGGGTTCGGTCATATGGATATGGCGTTCTTTATAGCGTTTAAGGACGAAATGAGTTGCGGTGGAGGTCACGGAATCTAAGGTTGCAAGGCGTGTTGCAACAAACATGGAAATATCGCGGAAGTTGTGACCGCGGATTACAACAGAGAGGTCATAGCTGGAGCTGCTCATAAGCCAAACGGTTTCTACCTCATCAAAACGGCTTATTTCCTCGGCAATTTCTTCATAGCCGTGGTCACGCTTCGGCTGAACTTTAAGCTCAATGATGGCAGTGCAATCGGTGGAGTCTATCTTTTCCCAGTTAACAAGTGCGTTGTATCCAAGCAAAACATGGTCTTTTTCATATGCGGCAATCTGCGCCGCAACCTCCTCACGGGGAATGGCAAGGAGGGCGGAGAGCTGGTCTTCGGTAAGTCTTGCGTTTTGTTCAAGAAGTTTGAGAAGTTGTTCCATAATAAAAATTCTCCTTTATTCAATATTTATATACACCGGTTTGCGCCGGTCAAAATAGCAGTAGTTTTCAAAGCCTGCCTCTGCAACAAGGCTTATCCCCTCGGAAAGGTCGGAGCCGAGGCTCTCGGCTCCGTGTGCGCCGGAACCGACGGTTATGTATTTTCCGCCAAGCTCCCTAAACATACGAAGATAGCGCACCGGAGGCAAAATCATATTCAGCTTTCCCCTAAGGGCGGCTGTGTTTACCTCAAGGGCTTTATCGTTTTCCGCAAGATAACGCAAAATATTTTCAATTATATCATCGCAGTAACGGATTGAAAAATACGGTGCCTCGCTGCTTTGAATGTACCTCATCGGAAGGGTAAGCTGGCTCAACACATCAAAATTTCCCCATTTAACAGTGCGGTAAAGTAATTCGTAATAGTATTCAAGGTTTTTTACAATCTCGTTTTCCGTCATTTCCGAATAATCCACATCGGAAATTTTTGTTCCGTCCGGATATTTTTTTACAGAGGCAAGAACAATGTCAAACTGTCCGGCGTTGATTATTCTGTCTGCGCTTGCATAGGCGTCGAGGGGCTGCCCCACCTCTATGCCGCTGGAAATAATAAGGTCGCCGCCAAAAACGGCTCTTGCTTTGTGTACGCAATAAACGGATTCTGTAACACGCCCGGCAAAGCGCATTTCCTCAAGGCGGTCACAATCGCAGCAATCCGTAACGGCAAAACCCATAAGCCCACGGTGAACCGCCTGTTCGCAAAGACCGATTACGGAATCAAATCCCCTGGGGGAACAGTCGCTGTGAACATGACAGTCAAATCTTTTCTCATAATACACAGGCATTGCCTCCCTTGAAATAATATTATCCTATATAATAGCATATTTCTTTGCTTTTGAAAATAGATTGGCGCAATGTTTTGAATATTTTGCAGAAAAAACGCATAAAAATGAGATGAGCACCGTTTTTTGAAAAAACGGTGCTCAAGCGGGTTTATTTTAAAAAGGAGCTTCCTTTCCACCGTGCGGAGGGTGAAATTCCGATTAAATCGCATATGGCCGGCGCAATATCTATAATATTTGCGTGCTCAAGGCGGTGCTCATCGGCTCTGCGGTCGGAGCGCAGCAAAATCGGAATTGTCATATCGCAATCTTCATATGTTCCGTGGGTATAATCGTGTCCGCCGTGATCTGCGGTTATCAGTACGGAATATTCATCGGGGAGGGCAGAAACGATTTTCTCGATGCAGTCGAAAGCATGGAAAACCGCTTTTTTATATTCGGATGAGCCCCAGCCGAAAATATGTCCCACGGAATCCGTATTTTCAATATAGAGGAAGACAAAATCCGGAGCAGAACGGCTTATCTCTGCGGAAGCATCTGCGGTAAGAGCCTCCGCAGATGCTTCTCCGCCATAGACAACACTGGAAATAAATTCGCCTCTGCTTAGAGAATACGGCTCGTGAATGTCTTTAAGCTCGCCCCAGCTGTAAAAAAATGCGTTTGTTTTCTTTTTATCAAGAAGTTGCTCAAAAAGCCCGTGGCGACCGCCTTCATGCGGAACAAATTCGTTTGAGGTAACCCCATGCTCCGCCGGGTCGCAGCTGTGCATAAGGGACATATGACAGGGCAGGGTAACGGAGGGAAAAACGGTTCTTGCACAAAGAGTATATTGCCATTCGCTGAGGATTTTTTGCGCAAAGGGGTGGGAACAGCTCTTAACAAAATCCGGACGCATTCCGTCGCACAGAATAAGAAGAACCTTGTTTTGCATAGGGGCGCAGCCTCCTTTTATATTGCATACTGACTGGTGTAAATCTGATAGTAGAAGCCTTTCTTTGCAAGAAGCTCCTCGTGACGGCCGGTTTCAACAATTTCTCCGTTGTTTATAACGAGGATAAGGTCGGAATCGACGATTGTGGAAAGGCGGTGGGCGATTACAAAGCAGGTTTTGCCCCGCATAAGCTTATCCATTGCCTTTTGAATAAGAATTTCCGTTCTTGTATCCACATTGGAAGTGGCTTCGTCAAGAATAAGCAGCCGATGGTCTGCAAGAAGTGCCCTTGCAATGGTTAAAAGCTGTTTTTGACCGCCGGAAATGTTTGTGGTATCGTCGCCGATAACCGTATCATACCCCTTAGGAAGGGTGCAGATAAAGTGGTCGCAATAGGCTTCGTCACAGGCTTTTACGATTTCTTCACGGGTAGCTTCCGGTTTTCCGTAAGCAATATTTTCCGCAACGGTTCCGTTGAAAAGCCATGTATCCTGAAGGACCATTCCAAAAAGATTGCGAACCTCGTTTCTGGAAATTTCGCCTATGTCACGCCCGTCGATTGTAATTTTGCCGCTGTCCGGGTCATAAAAGCGCATAAGCAAATTTACGATTGTGGTTTTTCCGGCACCGGTAGGACCGACAATCGCAATGTTCTGACCGTGCTTTATGTCAAGATTAAGGTCTTTGATAAGCGGCTTTTCTTTGTCGTAGGAAAAATCAACATGCTCAAAGCTTACATCGCCGAGGATTTCCTCGTTTCCGAATGTACCGGTACATTCCGGCTCTTCCTCAAGGTCAAGCAGGGCAAAAACACGCTCCGAGGAGGTAACCGCACGCTGAAGGTTTCCTATTGCGTCCGCAATATCCTCAAGGGGAGCGGCGATCTGTTTTGCGAAAAGCACGATGGTAACAATCGTGCCGACGGAAACACCTTTGTTAAGGATAAGCCAACCGCCAAGCAGGTTTACCGCAATGTATGCAAGCGCATTTGTAAAGGTTATGCAGGGTCTTACCGCAGAGGATATAAAGGCGGCTTTTGCCTCCGCATCACGCTGGCGGGTATTGATAGCCTCGTGCTTTTTTATGGTTGCTTCCTCATAATTATATGCTTTTGTGGTGGCATAGTTGGTATATGTTTCCTCAACAACGGAGTTTAATTTGCCGGATTCCGTAAACATATTATGAAAATATTTTTCGCTTATTCCGGAAACCTTTGAGGAGAGAAAGACCGAAAGCGGAGTTATAACAAGCACCGCAAGGGCAAGCTGCCAGTTTTCAAAAAACATCAGCACGGTAATTACAAAAATCTGCAAAAAACCGGTAGAGAGCGTTTCAATAAGGCTGTGTATGGAGGTTCCCATATGAGAAACATCGTCAGTCATTCTGCGAAGAATTTCGCCTACGGGAGTTTCGTCAATAAATTTTATCGGCAGTTTTTTTATCTTTTCGGATATGCGTATTCTTATGTTGCAGGTAAAATAACGGCTTACAACATTGTTGAGCAGGTACATATTGCCAAGCTTAATAAGGCTGAGAACTATATAAATAACAGCGAGGGGAATAAGACCTTTTGATATAAGCCCGATAAGATTATCCGTAACAAGGTCGCCGGACCAATAATCATAGAGCTGCTGAATCAGATTGCCGAGGATTTTCGGGGCGGAAACCGTACATACAATAAGGCAAAGGCAAAGGAAACAGGAGAGAATAAGCCAGCCTCTTATGGGCTTTGCTTCTTTCAGAATACGGGATATGGCTTTTATGGTTCTTTTGCCGCTTTTTTTGTTTTCGTTCATTTTTCTCCACCTCCTGTTTGCGAGGCGTAGATTTCCTTATAGATTTTGCAGCGGGAAAGCAGCTCTTCGTGTTTTCCGCTGTCAACAAGATGACCGTTATCCATAACAAAAATAACATCGCTGCTCATTGCGGAGGTGACCCTCTGCGTAATTACTATTTGAGTGCGCCCTGCGGCTTTTTCCGCAAGCTTTGTGCGAAGGTTTGCTTCCGTGAGGAAGTCAAGGGCAGAAAAGCTGTCGTCAAAGATATAAATAGGAGCATTCTTGACGATTGCACGAGCGATGGAAAGCCGCTGCTTCTGTCCGCCGGAGAGGTTTTTGCCCGCCTGATTAAGCTCGTGGTCATAACCGTTTTCAAGTCCGTCAACAAAGGTGGAAAGCTCGGCGATATATGCCGCCTCGTGGATTTCATCATCGGTGGCGTCGGGCTTGCCCATAAGAATGTTGTCTTTTATTGTGCCGGAATAGATTGAGGAGTTTTGAAGAACGCAGCTTATGTTCCGCCTTACCGTGTGGTGGCTTAATGTTGTTGTGGCTCTTCCGTCATAATAAATTGCGCCCTCCGTAGGCATACGAAAGCATAGCATAAGGGAAACAAGCGTGGATTTTCCGCTTCCGGTTCCGCCGATGACGGCAACACGCTGCCCCGCCTTTATATGCATGGAAATATCGCTTACTGCGGGCTTTGACGCACCCTCGTATTTGAAAGAAGCATGATCAAAAACAATGTCGCCGGAAAAATCAAGGTGTTCCTCCGGGATCTTGTCGTCAATGCCCTCTGCGTCAATAACCTGGGCAATGCGGTCTGCGGCTACCTTTGCGTGGGGAGCCATGATTATGGCAAAAGCAACGGTAAGAAGCCCGTTCATAACAAGGGAAACATATTGAATTATCGCAAAAATGTCGCCTGCACTTACGGCGTTAAGTCCCTGCTCCATGCGGAACGAGCCTGCAAATACGATAAGTACAACGGAAATGTTCAGCACAAGCATTGCAAGGGGCGCAACAACACCCATGCTTACATTGGCATTGATAATATTTTCCGCCATAACACGGGTTGCGTCGGCAATTTTATCGTGCTCTTTATCCTCATTATCAAAGGCTCGGATAACACGAATACCGCGAAGGCGTTCGCGCATAATTCCGTTTTGCTTATCTATGTAACTGTCGGAGATTTTCCAAAGCGGTTCGATTTTTCTTCCGATAAGTACAACAACAACGAAAACTATCGGCACAAGCACAAGCACGATTGAAGAAAGCAAAATGTCCTTGCGGAAGGAAAGAAATACGCCGCCGATAAACAGTACGGGTACGGAAATAATACTTGTTGAAAGCATTGATGAAATCCAGCCAAGAGTTTCGGTGTCGTGGGTGGAACGGGTAACAAGGGCTGCTGTTCCAAGCTCGCTCATTTCGCCGAAGGTCATCGTGTTTACCTTTGCAAAAACAACTCTGCGAAGGTCACAGCAAAAGCCGGCGGTAACCTCGGCACTGCATTTTCTCCCGATAAGCACGGTGATAAGCCCTATAATCGCAGTAACAAACATAATAAAGCAATATTTTTTGATATAATCCATATCCGAATTATAAATGCCGTTATCGACGATGCTGCTCATAAGCGTTGGCAGCATAAGATCGCATACGGTGGCAACTGCAGTAAAAAACGCCGCACATATGAGCTTCCCTCGATAGGGAAGAAGATAGACCGTAATTTTTTTCATTTTTACCTCAAAAGCCTTGCTTTTTTACAGTCAGTTCTGCGCATTGGGGGGAATACGCAGAACGCAATAAGTAAATAAATATTACCATTTGAAACGAACAAAGAAAAGTATATCATATTGCAATGTATTTTGCAATCCTACCGGTGGTATGTTGCAAAATAAGGTTCGCAAAATTTTTATTAAGAAAAATGAAAAAAGTTGTTGACAAAACGCCCGCTGTGTGGTAAGATAACTCTCGTCGCTGAGATGTGCTGGTATAGCTCAGTTGGTAGAGCAGCTGATTTGTAATCAGCAGGTCGGGGGTTCGAGTCCGTCTACCAGCTCCACCAAACATCAAAGCCAACTGAATATTGTATATGGGAGTGTACCCAAGCGGCCAAAGGGGGCAGACTGTAAATCTGTTGTCAGTGACTACGGTGGTTCGAACCCACCCGCTCCCACCAAAAAACGGCAAGCACCATAAGGCGTTTGCCGTTTTTTTCGTATGAATTTTGCAGTTGTTTTTGCTTTAATACATATGGAGAGCAGCGTGTCATTATACATTTTTGTACAAAACTCTTTGTTTGTCCAAAATTTATACAATCAAAGCTCCGTGACTGAATTTTAGTCACGGAGCTTTTTCTGTTGATTGTAAATCAGCAAAATCCGGATATAATGAAGCCGTAAGATAAATTTCAGGAGGTTTTCATTTATGTATTATTCCGCAGGAACTTATGAATCTTTTGCACACCCGGAAAAGCCGAAGGGTGTTGATAAAAAATCCGCTTATATTATCGGAACGGGACTTGCCGGTCTTACCGCAGCATTCTATCTTGTGCGTGACGGTCAAATGAAGGGCGAGCGCATCCATCTGCTTGAAAAGCTGGAGCTTGCCGGAGGAAGCTGCGACGGCAGAAAAGATATTACAAAAGGCTTTTATATGCGCGGCGGCAGAGAAATGGATAATCATTTTGAGGTTATGTGGGATACCTTCCGTGATGTTCCGTCAATAGAAACACCCGGAGTTTCCGTTTTGGATGAATACTATTGGCTCAACAAACACGACCCAAACTATTCTCTTTGCCGTGCAACCGTAAAATGCGGTCAGGACGCCCATACCGACAAACAGTTTAAGCTTGATAAAGAGTCCGCTATGGCTCTTTCAAGGCTTTTTATTACCCCGGAGGAACAGCTTGAGGATAAAAAGATTTCCGATGTATTGCCCGACTCCTTCTGGAAAACGAATTTCTGGCTTTATTGGCAGACCATGTTTGCATTTCAGCGTTGGTCAAGCGCACTTGAAATGAAGCGTTATCTTTGCCGGTATGTTCATCATATAGACGGTCTGCCGGATTTCAGTGCGCTGCGCTTTACAAAATATAATCAGTACGAAAGTATGATTTTGCCGCTTGTAAAATACCTCGAGGCACACGGCGTAGTCGTTGAATACGGAATTGATGTAAAAAATGTAATTATCGAAACCGTGGGTAATAAAAAGACGGCAAAACAGATCGTTTATGCGAAGGACGGAAAAGAACAGACTATCGACCTTACGGAAAACGACCTCGTGTTTATAACCAACGGCTGCTGCACCGATACTTCCTGCTACGGTGACCAGACTCATGCTCCGGATCTTTCTGGAATAAAGAACGGCTGCGGCGAATCATGGAATATGTGGAAAGCTATCGCCGCCCAGGCGAAGCACGGTGAATTCGGCAATCCCGAAGCGTTCTGCAACAATGTGGACGCCACAAACTGGATGAGTGCCACGGTTGCTACATCCGATGAAGAGGTGATCAAGCACATTATGAATGTCTGCAAGCGTGATCCACGCAGCGGAAAGGTGACCACAGGCGGAATAGTTACGGTAAAGGACAGTGCGGATAACTGGTATCTGTCATGGACTATTAACCGCCAGCCCCAGTTCAAATCCCAGGACAAAAATATGGTTCTTGTATGGCTGTACTCGCTGAACACCAATAAAAAAGGCAATTATGTAAAGAAGGCAATGCGTGACTGCACCGGCGAAGAGGTATGCCGGGAATGGCTCTATCATATCGGAGTGCCGGAAGACAGGATTGAATCACTTGCAAAGAACGCCTGCAATACAACAACCTGCTTTATGCCGTATATCAATGCTTTCTTCCAGCCGAGAAAAAATTCCGACCGCCCAAAGGTAGTGCCGGACGGTGCGGTAAACTTTGCGTTTATCGGTCAGTTTGCGGAAACTCCCCGGGATACCATTTTTACAACAGAGTATTCTATGCGCACCGGTATGGAATCCGTTTATACGCTGCTTGATGTTGACCGTGGCGTGCCGGAGGTTTGGGGAAGCAAATATGATGTCAGAGAATTGCTCCGTGCCTGTTATTATGCTATCGACAAAAAACCTATAACCGATATAAAGCTTTCTTTCAAGGAAAAAGAACTGCTTAAGCTTGTTATGAAGAAAGTTAAGGGAACAGATGTTGAAATTCTGCTTAAAGAAAGCGGACTTATCGAATAATTTCTATAAATAGCATAAAAAATGTCCGTACATTGTGCGGACATTTTTTATGCCCTCTTTAATAATTTTCTTATTGACTTGCTTTATATAAAGAAATATACTTGTTCTTGTGACAAAATCGAAAAAAGGAGAGAAAATAATGACAGAAGAGCTTAAACAAAAGACGGAACAGCTTGCGGAGCTGCAAAAAAAGATGTTTGCGTTCAGATATGCAACCTCCGCAATGTATCTCGATGGTGTAACCGTTGCTCCCCGTGATACGGAAGAGGGCAGAAGCGAGGCACTCGGAATACTTTCCGAGTATGATTATGCTCTTACAACATCAAAGGAAACAATAGAGCTTCTTGAGTACCTTAAAGCACATTCCGATGAGCTTTCGGAGCACCAAAACAGAGAAGTTGAGCTGCTTTTGCGCAACTATGAGTTCACAAAAAATATTCCGGCAGAGGAATTCGTAGCCTATCAAAAAACCATAAGCAAGGCAAGCTATATTTGGCACAAAGCAAAGGAAGAAAACGATTACGAGTCCTTTAAGCCATATCTTAAAAAGCTTTTTGATTATAAAATCCGCTTTGCAAAATATTATAAGCCGGAGGAAAATCCTTATGATGTCCAGCTTGATATTTACGAGCGGGGACTAAATATGAAAAAGTGCGACGAGTTTTTCAATACCCTGCGTGCGCATATTGTTCCCCTTATCCATAAAATCGGAGAAAAGCCACAGATTGACGACTCTCCGCTGTTTGCGGATTTCCCCGTCGAAAAGCAGAAGCTTGTCACCGAGTATGTGATGAACTACATGGGCATTGACCCCAATCACTGCAACTGCGGCGAAACCGAGCACCCGTTTACCCTTGAGTTCACAAAAGACGATGTTCGCATTACTACACATTATTATAAAGATAATGTGGCTTCTTCCATGTACTCGGTAATTCATGAGAGCGGTCACGCTCTCTATGAGCTTGGCGGAGCGGACGAGCACAAATATACCGTTGTTGCCGGCGGCGTTTCAATGGCAATCCACGAAAGCCAGTCACGCTTTTTTGAAAATCTTATCGGAAGAAGCGAAGCCTTTACCACAGCAATTCTTCCAAAGCTTCAGGAGATTTTTCCGGAACAGCTCGGCGGAATTACGCCCCGCCGTTTCTATGAAATGATAAACAAGGCGCAGCCTTCGCTTATAAGAACGGAAGCCGATGAGCTTACCTATGCGCTTCATGTTATGGTGCGTTATGAAATAGAAAAGAAGGTGTTTGCGGGCGAACTTACCGTTGACGAAATTCCCGCCGAATGGAACCGCCTTTATAAAGAATACCTCGGCGTTGATGTGCCGGACGACACCCACGGCTGTCTCCAGGACTCTCATTGGTCCGGCGGCGATATGGGTTATTTCCCGTCCTACGCCCTCGGAAGCGCATACGGCGCACAGATGCTTGCAAAAATGAAAGAGGACATTGATGTGGATGCCGTTTGCGCCTCCGGAACGCTGAAGCCCATTTCCGATTGGCTCGGCGAACGCATTTATCAGTATGCAAGTATGTATGACCCCGATGTTATTTTCGAAAAGGCTTGCGGAGCATCCTTTGACCCGACTTATTATACAGACTATCTCGAGAAAAAATACAGCGATATTTACAAGCTTTGATTGACTGGAGCAAAGTGCGGCAGTCATTATTTTGAGCACCGTGCTCAAGCATAACATTACAAAAAAGCTCCGTGCTCGAAAAATGAGCACGGAGCTTTTTTGTGATTTTGGTTGGGAATATAAAACGGCTTTTATCCGTTTATTGCTTTAACCTTTTTGCGGACAATAAGTGCCATTGCAAACGCAATAACGGATATTATACACGCTGCAAGAAATGCTTTGGAATAATCTCCGCCGCTGCTTAGCTTAACGGCAATTTGCGGACCGATAAGTCCGGCAAATCCGAACGCAAGGTACATAACGCCGTAGTTTTCGGTGACATGGGAGGAGCCGAAAAGGTCGGCGGTTATTGGTGTAATGGTGCTGCCGAAGCCGCCGTAGCAAAGTGCGGTTATGCCAAGGCAAACCACTGTGAGCACCATGGAGCCTGAAAGAGAAAGCACACCCATTGCAATTATAGGAAGCCCGCAAATGATGCTGAGGGTTATATATTTATCAAAATGGTCGGTAACAATGCCCCAAATAAAACGACCGGACATACTCATAAAGGACATAACGGAAACATAAACTGCGGCTTGGGTTGCAGAAAGAGCAAAGCTTTCCTGCATAATAGAGGAAACCTGGCTTATTACCATCATTCCGGAGGTGCAGCCGAAGGCAAATGCAATAATTGCAACATAGAACAGTGCGGTTTTTACCATTTGACTGCGGCTGAGGTCATAAACAGATTTGGAAACCTTTTTTGCGCCGCCTGCCGCACCGCATTTATATTCAACATATCCTGCCGGTACGGGCTGAATGAGCATCGCAACGGCAAAAATAACAATAAGGGCAACGCCGCCCGCAACGGTAAGAGCAAATTTTATGTCTTTTGCGGCAATCATATTTGCAAGCAGGGGAGAAAGCACAATAGATGCACCGCCATAAACTCCTGCGATTACGCCGGAAACGGAGCCGCGCTTATCCGGAAAAAGATTTGCCATATATCCCATAATGGTGGGGTAAATAAAGCCGGAGCCGATACCGGTGCCAAGACCGAAAGCAACAAAAAACAGAGGCATTGATGTGGTAAAGCCGGAAACTATGTAGCCAAGACCGAACAGCACGCTGCCGAGAGCCATTGTCTTTTTTGTACCGAGCTTTTTGATAAATCCTCCGAAGACAGATGGGCTCATTGTAGAAGAAAGGACGGTTACGGTATAGCAAAGAACCACAGTGGATTTAACGGCATCACCGCCGAGCTGTGCAATAAATGGCGATTGGAGCACGGACCATGTATAGGCAAGTCCGACAAAAAACGCTCCGATAAGGCAATACACAAAATACATGGTCCTTTTGCTGTCTGTTTTCTTAAATTCATCCATTGTTGGAATCCTCCTTGTCATACTCCTCAAGAATCTTTGTCATTTGGATAATGCGACGGCTGCGCTTTTCAACATATTCCTGCGCAGAGGGATATTTAAGAAGCCCTTCGCCGGCTGCAACGCCGGTTTTACCCTCGGCAATCAGTTTTTCTGCAAGCGGGATGCAGTCGGTATCGCTGCAAAGAGAGGGAAGAACGCCTTTTGCAACAACTGCCGGAATTTTAAGACCGACAAAGTCCCAAAGGGCAATAGGACCTTCAAACCCAAAGCGAAGACCGTCGGTATATTTGATTGCGTTTTCTGCATCCTGAGCACTTATCCAGCCGTTGTCAATCATATAATAAAGCTCTCTGTTAATAACGGTGGCAATACGGTTTACAATAAATCCGGGAACAAAATAATTGAGTACGGCGGGCTTTTTATCCGCAAATTCAAGCAGCCCGCGAACAGCTGAAGTTACCTCGTCGGAGGTTTTTGGACCCTTTACTACCTCTATGAGTTTCATAAGGTGGGGCGGGTTGAACCAGTGAGTGATTATAAGTCTTTCCGGATTGTCTATAACATCGTCACATACGGAAAATACATCCATTCCGGAGGTGTTGCTTGCAAAAATGCAGTCCGGGCGGCAGCTGTCGTTAAGGAGCTTATATATCGCTCTTTTGGCTTCTTTATCCTCAAAAATAACCTCAAAGGCGCAGTCTATTTCCCGCCCGACAGAGGGAATGCCATCGTTGGTCATAGTATGCAGGTTCTTTTTGACCGCTGTGCGATAGCCTTCGTCCGCCATTTCATTTTTAATAAGAATATCAATGGCGTTATCAATCTGAATTAGCGCAGAATCAAGATATTCCTGCTTTAGGTCGGTCATATATACGGTAAGACCTTTTGCGGCGAAAACCTGGGCAATGCTCCTGCCCATAGTGCCTGCGCCGACTACGAGAATTTTATAATCGCTGAAATTTTTGCTCAAATTACACATCCCTTTCGTATTTCTTTGTTAAAAATATATCACACATTTATGGGATTTGTTCTTAAAAATCGGATAATAGTATTAGACAAATTCTAATAGAAGATATATAATGAAAAAGCAGAAGGGAGCGAAAAAAGTATGGATATGCAGAAATTAAAGTGCTTTGTTGCGGTTGCGGAGAAATTAAGCTTTACAAAAGCGGCTGATGAGCTGTATTTTTCGGTGCCGACGGTAACGCACCATATCAAGCACCTTGAAGGAGAACTGGGTGTTAAACTTTTTGTAAGAGATAAACACTCCGTTACTGTGACGCAGGCCGGGCAAACATTTTACCCCGTAGCAAAGGACCTGCTTATGAAGTTGGATGCCGTTATGTATCGGATAAATACGGAACGGGATTTTGAAATACTGCGAATCGGCTGTACATCCCATGCGGAAATGGTTGCCCTTACATCGGTTTTTGCAAAATTCAGACTTAAATATCCTAATATTCGTCCGGATATTGAAATAGGCAATTTTGATAAAATAATTGATATGTTCGAGCAAAATCAGCTTGATATTGTGTTTGTTACGGATAATATGCTTCTTCGCCGAAAAAAGAGCGATTACATATTTCATAAATTTTGCCGCAAGGACGGCTTTGCGGTTGTGGCAAGGGAGCACAGAATAGCAACGCTCCCCCAAATATCCTTTGATGAGCTTGAAAACGACATAATTATAGCTATGGGCAGTGCTTATGTTCCGTTCAATACGGGAAACCCGGTAACAAGGCTTATTCAGCTGCATGAGCTTCACAGCAAAGACATACATTGCGATGATGACCGAATGATGATGTCTCTTGCAAAATCGGGCTATGGGGTGGCTATTCTTCCCGGATACTGTATTCCGGAATATGCGGAGCTTATCGGGCTTTCCTGCGTTCCGATAATTGAAAATCAAAAGCTTGTTTACGGTGTGATAACCCACAAGGGAAAGCTAAAGGAAAGCTACGGCTATTTTATATCTCTTGCCGAAGCAAAAATAAAAGCGGCAAAAACAAGTATTAAATTATAAGTATAAGGAATAAAATTTTTGATATTTTATTTATGCTCTGTTCAAAATTGCGCATATGTGTTATAATATAAAAAATATACTCAACAAGGGAATGATTGTATGGCAAAGCTCTATTTCAAATACGGTGCTATGGGCAGCTCTAAATCCGCCCAGGCACTTATTGCAAAGTATAATTATGAAGAGCGGGGAATGAAGGTATGGCTTATAAAGCCGATGACGGATACCCGTGACGGTGCAAATATAATTAAATCAAGAGTCGGGCTTTTTGCTGCTGCGGAGGAGATTTCCTCCGGCGACAGCATAAAGGAGCTTTTTGCAAAGCACGGCGACTGCGATGTTATAATCGGGGACGAGTGCCAGTTCTTTACGCCGGAGCAAATTGACGAGCTGCGTGATATAGTTGACGATATGGGCGTGCCGGTTATGTGCTTCGGTCTGCGCACGGATTTTATAACTCAGCTTTTTCCGGGAAGCAGACGCCTTTTTGAGGTTGCGGATTCCATTCAGGAGATAAAAACAATCTGCGACTGCGGAGCAAAAGCCACCGTAAATGCCCGTATGGACGACAACGGAAAAATTGTTACCTCCGGCGACCAGATTTGCATAGGAGGAAACGACAGATACATAGCCATGTGCCATAAATGCTGGAAAAAGCGCATTGCGCAACAGGATAAATAAGGAGGAACAGATATGAATAAACCGTACCCTACACCTCATATTAATGCAAAGCCGGAGGACTTCGCAAAAACCGTACTTATGCCCGGCGACCCTCTTAGGTCAAAATTTATTGCGGAAAATTATCTTGAAAGCCCAAAGCTGGTCAATAATGTCCGGGGAGTAAACGGTTATACCGGGCTTTATAACGGCGTGCCCGTAACTGTTATGGCAAGCGGAATGGGTATGCCCGCAATAGGTATATACAGCTATGAGCTTTATAATTTCTTCGGGGTGGAAAATATAATCCGCATCGGCTCGGCAGGCGGAATTACCGAAAATGTAAAGGTTAACGAGATTGTTGCGGCGATGGGTGCATGCACCGATTCCGCATATGCAAAATCGTTCAATATTCCCGGAACCTTTGCACCGATAGCCGATTACGGTATTCTCAATACCTGTGTTGAAACGGGCGGAGAAATGGGTCTGAGCGTAAAAGTGGGCAATATGCTTTCCTCAGATGTTTTTTATAAAGATGAGCTTTATTCGGAGGGAAATGGGCTTACAAACCGGGAACGCTGGGCAAAGATGGGCGTGCTTGCAGAGGAAATGGAAGCAGCTGCTCTCTATATGAATGCCGCCCGTGCCGGTAAAAAAGCACTTTGCATCTGCACGATTTCGGATAACCTTGTTACAGGCGAATCCCTTTCCTCGGAGGAACGCCAAACCTCGTTTGATACAATGATAACGCTTGCGCTGAAAACGGCGGCAAAGCTGTAAGACAGGAGTAATTTTGTAATGCGGATATGCGATATAATCGAAAAAAAGCGTGACGGAAAAAAGCTTTCCCCGGAGGAAATAGAATTTTTCGTTTCCGGATATACAAAAGGAGAAATTCCGGATTATCAGATTTCTGCGCTTTTGATGGCAATATATTTTTCCGGTATGGACGATGAGGAAACCGCCATGCTTACAAGGGCAATGATGTATTCCGGAGATACCGTTGATTTGTCCGAATTCGGAAAGCTTACTGTGGATAAACACAGCACCGGCGGCGTCGGCGATAAAACAAGCCTTGTTGTTGCCCCTATTATGGCAAGCCTCGGCTGCAAAATGGCAAAGATGTCCGGCAGGGGGCTTGGTCATACCGGCGGCACGGTAGATAAGCTGGAATCCATTCCCGGATTTAAGACAAGCATAGCTCCGGAAGAATTTTTTGAACAGGTAAGAAAAACCGGCGTAGCGGTTATCGGCTCTACGGCAAACCTTGCTCCGGCGGATAAAAAGCTATATGCGCTGCGTGATGTAACGGCAACCGTCGGCTGTATTCCTCTTATTGCGTCAAGCATAATGAGCAAAAAGCTTGCCGCCGGTGCTCATAATATCGTGCTTGATGTAAAAATCGGAAGCGGAGCTTTTATGAAAACCGAGGAGCAGGGCAGAGAGCTTGCTCAAAAGATGGTTAATATCGGCAAAAGCTTTGGCAGGAATATAGTGGCGGTTATCACTAATATGGACCGCCCGCTTGGCTATGCCGTGGGTAATTCTCTTGAGGTGCTGGAGGCGGTTTCCGTGCTCAAGGGAAACGAGGTTTCGGATTTGGACGGCGTCTGCGTAACCCTTGCATCAACGCTGCTTTCGCTTTGCTGCGGATTTAGCCATGAGGAGAGCGAAAAGCGGGTTTATGAAAGCATAAACAGCGGCGCAGCCCTCGAAAAATTTAAGGAATGGATTTCCGCCCAGGGCGGAAATCCCGAATTTGTGGATAACCCCGATGCCCTCGGAAAAGCAAGCTATGTAGTGGAATACAAGGCGAAAAAGGACGGCTATATCTCCTTTATGGATACGGAAATGATAGGCAAAGCCGCCGCAGCACTCGGTGCGGGAAGAGAAAAAACAACGGATTCCGTTGACCATACCGCAGGAATCATGCTCAAAAAGAAAACCGGTGATTCGGTAAAGCTTGGGGAAACCGTTGCCCTTCTTTATACAAATAAAGAAGCCGCCGAAAACGAGGCTGCAAGGCTGCTTTCCGAAGCAATAAGCTATTCCGACCAAAAACCGGCGGAGGAACCCCTTATTTACGGAATTATAAAATAATTTTTTAGGACGGTGCAAAAAAATGTTTGTTATGGGCATTGCAGGCGGAACGGGAAGCGGAAAAACCACTTTTACAACTACGCTTATAAATAAATTCAGAGATGATATTACCGTTATTCATCACGACAATTACTACAATATCCTTGACCATCTTACCTTTGAGGAAAGGTGCCTCGTGAATTACGACCACCCGGACTCTTTTGACACAAAGATGATGATAGAGGATATTAAGAAGCTGAAAAACGGGGAAACAATCGAAGAACCCGTGTACGACTATGTTGTACATAACCGCAGCAAGGATAAAACCATAACTCTAAAACCGTCCAAAATTCTCATAGTCGAGGGAATACTTATCCTTGAAAACGAGGAGCTTCGCAATCTTATGGATATGAAGGTATTTGTTGATACGGATGCCGATGTCCGGCTTGGAAGAAGGATTTTGCGGGATATGGAGGAACGGGGAAGAAGCGTTGATTCCGTGCTTACTCAGTACGCCGCAACCGTAAAGCCAATGCACGAAAAATATGTTGAGCCAAGCAAAAAATATGCGGATATAATCGTTTTGGAGGGCGGCCATAATCAGGTTGCAATCGACCTTTTCTCCGGCTATATTTCCGAGTATTTGAGAAAAAATAAATAACCTTAAATAAAAACGCACCAAGAGGTGCGTTTTTATTTGTATGTTTGTATTTGAAAAACCTATCTAAAAATTTTATAAATATTTGACATATTAAGTCTTGAACTATTGTTTAATTTGTGTTACAGTAAAGATACTGTGAATAGAATTTTACACAGGGAGGAAACAAACAATGAAAAAATTTCTTGCACTGCTCCTCGCCATGGTAATGATGCTTACCGTTATGGCAGGATGCAACAACCAGCCTAACAATGAAGGCGAAAATGTAGACCCCAACCAGTCTGGGAGCCAGCCCGAAGAGAGCCAGCCCGAAGAAGAAACCCCGGATTATGACGCTATCCTTACCGAAGCTGCAACCGCTCTCGGCTGCCTTGCTCAGGATAACCCCGGCGCAAGCGGCGAGTACAAAGTAGCAATGATCACCGACTACGGCGATATCACCGACCAGTCCTTCAACCAGACCACTTATGAGGCCTGCAAAGAGTTCTGCGAAGCAAACAGTCTTGAGTTCACCTACTTCAAACCCGCAGGTGACTCCGATGCAGAGCGTGTAGCAATGGTTGATAAAGCTGTTGACGAGGGCTACAATGTCATCGTTATCCCCGGCTATGCATTTGCAGGTACTGTTGTAACCGCAGAGAATGAATATCCCGAAGCAAGCTTCATCGCACTCGATGTTGCTGCCGGCGATCTTCTCGGTGCCGCTCTTGGCGACAAATACGATTACGATCCTACTCACTGGGATGTAAGCAAAATCATCAGCAAGAATGTATACTGCGCAGTATACCAGGAAGAGCTCTGCGGATATATGGCAGGCTACGCTGCTGTAAAGCTTGGCTACAAACAGCTCGGCTTCCTCGGCGGTATGGCTGTTCCCGCTGTTGTTCGTTATGGCTACGGTTTCGTACAGGGTGCTGACGCTGCTGCTGTTGAACTTGGTCTTACCGATGTATCCATCAAGTATGCATACGGCAACCAGTTCAACGGAGATGCCGATATCACCGCTGCTATGGACACTTGGTATGGTGCAGGCACCGAAATCGTATTCGCCTGCGGTGGTTCCATCTACTCTTCTGCTGCTGAAGCTGCCGCTAAAGTTAACGGCAAAATCATCGGCGTTGACGTTGACCAGAAGGGTATCATCGATGGCCAGTATGGCGAAGGCATGACCGTAACTTCTGCTATGAAGGGTCTTGCTCCTACCGTTAAGACTTCTCTCCAGAAGGTTCTTGACGGTCAGTTCCAGGGCGGTATCATCGATACTCTCGGACTTGTTTCTGAGAACCCCGAGGACAACTATGTTCAGATCCCTATGACCACTCAGTTTGCTGATGGTTTCACTGCTGACAACTACAAGGCTCTCGTAGCTGATATGTTCGCAGGCAAGATCACCGTTAACAACGACACCACGATTCACGCTGCTGACAACGCAACCGTAGTAACTGTTGAAGATCTCGGAAACATCAAATAATTTGAAGTCTTGAAGTAAAAATTCACAGATAGAAAAGGACGGGCTTTTTGCCCGTCCTTTCTATTTGTACAAAAAAAGGCAGGGAAAAGTTTTTTTGCTGCTTTTTATTCAATAGCCGTGGTTTATGAATTTTTTATATACAAAAACATATTGTTTTTGGGGATTTTGCTTGTAATATTTGCTTCTTTGTAGTATTATAAATATATAATGCACGAATTGGAGGCGGTAGGGTTGGAAGATCAATATGCAATAGAAATGCTGGGCATAACCAAAAAGTTCCCCGGTATTATTGCCAACGATAATATTACCCTTAGGGTCAAAAAAGGCGAGATACATGCGCTTCTCGGTGAAAACGGTGCAGGAAAGTCCACTCTTATGAGTGTACTGTTTGGACTGTATCAACCGGAGGAAGGCATAATCAAAAAAGACGGCGTTGAGGTTAGCATTAAAAACCCCAATGACGCAAACGCCCTCGGAATCGGAATGGTTCATCAGCATTTTAAGCTTGTTGAGTGTTTTACCGTTCTTGATAACATAATTATGGGCGTAGAGCCGAACAAGTTCGGCTTTCTCCAAAAAGCCGAAGCTCATAAAAAGGTTATGGAGCTTTCGGAAAAATATGGTCTTCATGTAGACCCGGACGCCCTTATTGAGGATATTACCGTCGGTATGCAGCAGAGAACTGAAATTCTTAAAATGCTGTACCGTGAAAACGAAATTCTTATTTTCGATGAGCCTACGGCTGTCCTTACTCCCCAAGAAATAGAAGAGCTTATGCAGATTATGAGAAATCTTGCGGCGGAGGGAAAATCAATCCTCTTCATTTCTCATAAGCTGAATGAGATTATGGCTGTTGCCGACAGATGCACCGTTCTTCGCAAAGGTAAATACATAGGTACGGTAAATACAAAAGACACCACCATGGAAGAGCTTTCCGCAATGATGGTTGGAAGAAACATAAACTTTAAGGTTGAAAAAGAAGACCGCGCACCCGGCGAAGTCATCCTTGATGTTGAAAATGTAAGCGTTGCTTCAAAGCTTCATAAAAATAACGCCGTAAAGAATGTTTCTTTTAAGGTAAGAAGAGGAGAAATCATCTGTATCGCAGGAATCGACGGCAACGGTCAGACGGAGCTTGTATACGGTCTTACCGGACTTACCCCTGTAAATGGCGGAAAAATCACCCTTTGCGGAAACGACATTACTCATGCTCCTATCAGAAAACGCAATATTCTCGGAATGAGCCATATTCCGGAGGATAGACATAAATACGGTCTTGTGTTGGACTACACTCTTGAGGATAACCTTGTGCTCCAGCGTTATTTTGAACCGGAGTTTACGGATAAGGCAGGCTTCCTCCGCAGAAATAACATAAGAAGCTATGCCGAACGCCTTATCGAGCAGTACGATGTTCGTTCCGGTCAGGGTCCCGTAACAACGGCAAGAAGTATGTCCGGCGGCAACCAGCAAAAGGCGATTGTTGCAAGGGAAATAGACAAAAACCCCGAACTTCTCATCGCTGTTCAGCCCACAAGAGGACTTGATATCGGCGCAATTGAGTATATTCATAAGCAGCTTGTAGCCCAAAGAGATTCCGGAAAAGCGGTTCTCCTTGTTTCGTTGGAGCTTGATGAGGTTATGGATGTTCCCGACAGGATTCTTGTTATGTACGAGGGCGAAATTGTTGGCGAGCTTGACCCCAAAAAGACGACTCAGGAAGAGCTTGGTCTTTATATGGCGGGCGCAAAGAGGGATGAGGTGAAAAAATGAAAAATAACATTCTGAAAAATAATGTGGTCCAGTCCCTTATCGCTTCGCTTTTCTGCATAATTCTCGGTCTTTTAATCGGCTATATTGTGCTTTTGTTTATTAACCCGGACGGCGCATGGGAAGCGATGATGACGGTTGTAAAAAACTTCTTTACATATTCAAAGCCGGAAGCACAGCTTAAGAATTTCGGCAATACGCTTGTAAAAACCGCACCGCTGCTTATGTGCGCACTTTCCGTTCTGTTTGCATACAAGGTCGGCTTGTTTAATATCGGTGCTGCCGGTCAGTATGTTGCAGGCTCCTGCGCCGCTCTGTATGCCGCTCTTGCATGGCATTGGAGCTGGCTGCCCTGCATGATTTTTGCAATTCTTGCAGGCTCCGCGCTCGGCGCAATCGTAGGATTGCTCAAATCCTATTGCAATGTAAACGAGGTTATTTCCGGTATCATGCTCAACTGGATAAGCCTTTATACAACGAATATGATTCTTAATAATGTAAAGGAGCCGACAAGCCCTTATACATACCAGATTGCAAGCCACGGAAAGGATGCTTTGCTTCCGTCGCTTGGGCTTGAAAAGTTTTTTAACAACAATAAATATGTCAGCATTGCAATTCCGCTTGCAATAATTATTGCAATAATTATTGCAATAGTGCTTGATAAAACCAAATTCGGCTATGAGCTTAAAGCAACCGGTAACAACAAAAATGCCGCAAAATATTGCGGTATGGCAGAAAAGCGCAATATGATTCTTTCTCTTATGATTGCGGGTGCGCTTGCAGGTCTTGGCGGTTCGCTGCTTTATCAAACCGGCTTTGAACAGTGGCTTTGCACTGCTTCTTCCGTTCCCGGAATGGGCTTTAACGGAATTGCGGCAACCTTCCTTGGCGGTCTTGATCCAATAGGAACAATTTTTGCCTCCTACTTTATTCAGCACATTACAACCGGCGGCGCATATGTTGACAAAACAATGTATTGCTCCCAGATTTCCGACCTTATCTCCGCAATCATCATTTATCTGTGCGGATTTGTTTTCTTTATCAAGTATGCAATGAATAAAGCCATTGCGGCAAAAGAGGAAAAAAAGGCTCACGAAGAAAAAGCTGCGGCTGAAAAAGCTGCGGCTGAAAAAGCTGCGGAAGGAGGCGAGAAATAATGCTGCTTCTCGTTCAATACACTCTTGTATTTGCTTCCGTTCTTATGTTGGTCGCCTTAGGCGGCTGCTTCTCCGAGCATTCCGGCGTTATTAACCTCGGTCTTGAAGGTATAATGGTAATCGGTGCGCTTGGCGGCGCACTTATGATGCGCTATGCACCGGAGGGAACAACCGGTTTTTCCCTCGTTATGCTCACTTTGCTTGCGGCTATTGTCTTGGCTATGGCGTATGCTTCGCTTCTCGGCGTTGCCTGCATAAACTTTAAGGCAGACCAGACCATTGTCGGTACCGCTCTTAACCTTATGGGCACCGCAGGCGCAACCGTTATTGTAAAAGCAATCAATACCGCAGAAGATGTAAACAATGTTTCTTCAACCATTCAGTACATCGAACAAAAGAAGTCCTTTATTGTAAAAATCGGGGATTTCGAGTTCAGTTGGTTTATGTTGATAGCGTTTATCGGGCTTATAATCGCATATATAGTGCTTTATAAGACAAAGTTTGGTCTTCGCCTGATGGCTTGCGGAGAACACCCGCAGGCAGCGGACAGTGTTGGCATCAATGTTTACAAAATGCGCTGGGCAGGTGTGCTTATTTCCGGTGTGTTCGGCGGACTTGGCGGAATTTGCTACATTCTTTCCGGCGTTTCCGAATGGAAGTTTGAAAACGGCGTTGCAGGTTTTGGTTTCCTTGCTCTTGCCGTTATGATTTTCGGACAGTGGAAGCCGACCAAAATTGCTCTTGCGGCACTTCTTTTCGGTATGTTCCGTGCGCTTTCAAATGTATATTTCGGATTCGACTTCCTTATGAAGATGAACATTCCCGGCTCCGTATACAATATGATGCCGTATATTATCTCCCTTGTTATTCTTGCCTTTACCTCTAAAAAATCCCGAGCACCTAAAGCGGAGGGTATTCCTTACGATAAAGGTCAAAGATAATATTAAAGCTTTTGAATATCCGTGCTCAATCGAGCACGGATATTTTTTTGAAAAAAATAAAATTTAATATTGACAAATCCGGCACAAACAATTATAATAAAATAAGAATAAGAATTATTCTTGTTTGAAACGGAGGCTCAGCTTTGACAAAGTACGGCGAACAGATTCTTTCTATTGTAATGCGAAAAGGGGAGCACCCGACGGCAGAGCAAATTTTTCTTGAAATGAAGGCAAATAACCCGAAGATTGCTCAGGGAACGGTATATAATAATCTTAATTCACTTGTTAATGAAGGAAAAATAATTCGTATTTCGGAACCCGGATTTCCCGACAGATTTGATAATACAACACGCCATGACCATATGGTATGTATAAAATGCGGTAAGCTTTCGGATGTAAAGCTACAAGACTTTACGGATGCAATAGAGCAGTCTGCCGGGCAGAAAATAATATCATACGACCTTCGGGTAAGATATATCTGTCCCGAATGTAATAAAAAAGATAACAATAATATGATTTAAGGAGATTTTACTATGGAACTGAAATTTTTTAAGTGCGAACATTGCGGAAACATAATCGAGATGGTAAAAGATAAGGGAGTACCGGTGGTTTGCTGCGGTCAGATTATGACGGAGCTTGTTGCAGGGACCTCCGACGGAGCAAGAGAAAAACATGTTCCCGTTTATAAAGTAAACGGAAGCACCGTTCATGTATCCGTGGGCGAGGTTGCCCATCCGATGATTCCCGAGCATTATATTGAATGGATTGCCCTCCAGACAAAAACCGGAGTACAGCGCAAGGAACTTAAACCAGGCGAAAAGCCAGAGGCTTGTTTTGCACTTTGCGATGGCGATGAAGTGGTTGCCGTATATGCTTACTGCAACCTCCATGGACTTTGGAAAGCGTAATAAAATTGGTATAAAAAATCCGAAGCGGTCGCTTCGGATTTTTTTGAAAAATTAACAAAAATTCAACCTTTATTTTCAAAAAAAATAACCTATGTTTAGTGTCAAATATGATATAATATGTTTGTATAAAAACATAACACGGAGGAACAAAAATGCTATTTGACGAAAAATACACGCTTTCCAACGGCGTCAAAATACCTAAAATAGGTCTTGGCACATGGCTTATTCCGGACGAAAAGGCTAAACAAGTCGTAGAAGAAGCAATTTCAATAGGCTATCGCCATATTGATACGGCGCAGGCTTACGGAAACGAACACGGAGTCGGAGAGGGAGTTCGCAAATGCGGAGTTTTGCGCAGTGAAATTTTTGTAACCAGCAAGGTTGCGGCAGAAAACAAGACCTATGCTTCTGTGGCAAAATCAATAGACGAAAGCCTTAAAAAAACGGGGCTTGATTATATAGATTTAATGATAATTCATAGTCCTCAGCCATGGGCGGAATTTAGGGGAGAACGCAGGTATTTTGAAGAGAACAAAGAAGCATGGCGTGCGATGGAAGACGCTTATAAAGCCGGAAAGGTAAAGGCGATCGGCGTTTCAAACTTTCTTATTGATGATCTTGAAAATATTCTTGAAGGCTGTGAGATAAAGCCAATGGTAAACCAAATTCTTGCGCATATTTCAAACACTCCGCTTGAGTTGATTGAATTTTGTAGGCAAAACGGTATTTTTTGCGAGGCATATTCGCCCATCGCTCATGGTGAAGCGTTGAAAAACGAGCTTATTTTGAATATGGCAAAAAAATACGGGGTAACCCCGGCACAGCTTTGTGTGCGCTATGCGCTTGAGCTTGGTATGGTGGTTCTTCCGAAGACGGAAAACCCGGAACATATGCGTGCAAATGCCGATATTGATTTTACAATTTCGCCGGAGGATATGGAGCTGCTTAAAAATGCCGAGCACATAAAGGACTATGGCGAACACAGCTATTTTCCTGTTTTCGCCGGAAAAAACTAACTTTAATAATAAAAAAGCTTCGGTACAAAAAAAGGTCGGTGCTCATTTTGAGCACCGACCTTTTTAATCGTTAAAATATCATATCCAACGAGCAGAAGTGTAATCTTCTGCGCTTTCGACAAGGGTACCGTTTTTGTATACATTAATTTTAATGCGGACTCTGTAATAGTATCCGGTGGCAACGCTTTTAACCTTGCTTACAGTTTGTCTTGCGCCGCCGCTAATATTTTCTTTACCAAGGTAAAAATCTTGGCTGAAGCTTGAATTATCACTTGATTTATCAAAATAAAATTCGCAGATAGCGGTGCAGTCGCTGGGGATAAGTACGGTCGCCTTTGCGGTAATTGCATTAGAAGCTACGCCCATGCTTACAAAAAATGTTTGCAGATAGCTGTATCGGCGGGGCTGAATGGAATAACCGCTGCTTTCCTGTGCGGGTTCTTCGGCAAAAGCCGCAACGGAAGAGGAAAGCAGCATAAGCAGTGCAAGAAGTACGGAAATAATTTTTTTTGCTTTCATAATTTTTCTCCTTTTTATTCTTTTATATCTATATCGTCCCTAAGAAGGGAGGGTAACAAAAACTGTCGCATTATTTTATGCTTTCGGCTATCTTAATAAGTTCACTGGACTCAGTTCCAATTCCCGTAATAATCATAAGCGTATTGCGAACGGTCATTGAAACAAAACAAGTGTTATCTTTTTTTCTTACAACAAGCATGGCGACGCTGTCGCCGATTTTAAGATATCGAATTTCGTCGGCGTTTTCTGTGTTAATAATTCCGCCGGAGTCATCCAGAATATCAATATAAATTTTTTTGCTGCCGTTTTCATAGAAAAGGGTGGAGCTTGTTTTTTCCGAAAGCGTAAACCCGTCGGGGATATATCCGGGAGCATAGTCGGTAATGCATTTTTCTTCGTAACTGCCGCTAAAATTTTCTTCTCCGTCAAAGCGTATTTTTGTATACAGGCGTTTATCCTCAAAGATAATACGGTAAAGGGCATTTGGAGAAGATTTTGTTACCGCCGCATATGTAACGGAAGCCGCCGCAAAAACCAAAACAACAACTACCGCAAAGATTGCGGCAAAAGAAGCGATTTTTCTGATTGTACGGAAAAGGGAATAACGCTTGCTTTTGCGAACAGTTTCATCAAAAAGCCGGTAAATATCTTCTTTATTAACCGGTATTTCGTTTTTGCTGTTAAGTTTTTTGTTTTCTTCAAGGATAATTTTGCTCTGCCTCTCCGCATAAAGTCCCATAGCTTTTTGGAAAAGTGCATTTTCGTATTTTTCAGTCACTGTCGGCACCGCCTTCCATAATTTTATAAGCTTTTTTTCTTGCCCTGGAAATATAAACTCTTACGCTTGCGGGAGAAATATTAAGCAGATTTGCAATTTCTTCATCTGTAAGTGAAAGAAAATATTTGGATTCGAGGACGACTCTGTCGCAATCCGGAAGATTTTCTATTGCATAGGAAAGCGATTTGAGCTCCTCGGTATGTATAAACTGCTCTTCCGGAAGAGAATCCTTGTCATCGGCAGCTTCAAAATTTGCCCTATCAAGGCTTAAAATCCCCTTTGGTTTTCTTCGTAGATGGTCAATGGCAGTATGAGTCAGCGAAATCATAACATAATAAGGAAGACAATTTTCGTCGAAGGTCATAAGCTTTTCGGCTTGTCCGATAAGTTTTACAAAGGTTTCCTGTATAATCTCTTTTGCCTCTTCCTTATCGTTTACCATGGAAAAGGCTTTATAGTACATATTTCGGTAATATTCTGTATATATTTTTCCAATAAACTCTTTTTCGGAGCATTTTTCGGGAAAATGGGCCGCTTCCGGCAAAATATTTTCCTCCTTTTCAATTTGTATATATTATTTATACCTTTATATTTCCAAAAATGCAATAAAAAAATGAAAAAAATTAAAATTTTTTGAAAAAAAAGCCCGTCGAAAATCTTTCGACGGGCTGAAAAAGAGATTATTTGGGAGAAAATGCGGGGTTAAAAGCATAATAGTTTTTGCAGTTAAGACCGTCAAGAATTTGCTCGAGGCTTTCGCCGAAACGCTGGTAATGTACGATTTCCCGTTCCCGAAGGAATTTTATTGCATCACGCACATCGGGGTCATCGCAAAGCAACAGAATATTATCATAGGTTATACGAGCCTTTTGCTCCGCCGCAAGATCCTCATGCAAATCTGCGATAGGGTCGCCGGTGGACTGGAATGTGGCGGCGTTAAAAGGTACTCCGCTTGCGTCAACGGGGTATATGCCGGTGGTGTGGTCGGCAAAATAGGGAGCAAAGCCGCTGTTTCTTATTTCATCCATGGAAAGGCTGCGGGTAAGCTGACAAACGATTGCGCTTATCATCTCCATATGCCCAAGCTCCTCGGTGCCGATGTCGGTCAACACGGCTTTTACCTTGTCGTTAGGCATAGCGTAACGCTGGCTGAGATAGCGCATTGCCGCACCGGTTTCGCCGTCCGGTCCGCCAAGCTGGGTTATGATGATTTTTGCCATTGCAGGGTCTGTTTTTGCGATTTTAATCGGCTTTTGCAGTTTCTTTTCATATATCCACATAAGCTCAGCCCTCCTTATATTCCCAAGGCCAAGGGCCTTCGGTCCATTGCCAGTTTGTTTGCCCGGAATAATCGCCGTGGGTCAGCATACCGTATTTTTGAGCATATTCCTCTGCGGCTTCTTTTCTCATGGCGAGATGCTTTTGATAAAACGAAAGGGCATCTGCACAATCCGGGTGGCTGTCAAGAAAGAGGGCGGTTTCCGCAAGAATAAAATCGCAGGTCATAATTCGCATAAGCAGCGTATTTTTATTTTCCATTACCGCACCTCCTTGCCGATAAAGGGAAGATCAAGGGCGGGGAACAGGGTTCCTCTTGAAAGAGCGGTATCGCCGTCGTATACTTCTCCCGTCCACTGCTGGATAGGAAAACGAGCCATTGCAAGAGCAGGCTCGCCGCCGCAGGTCGGGCAGATTACAGAAGCGGTGTTTCCGTTGCCGTTGTTGTTTTCCATTATATCATGCTCCAATGATTCAGTTTCACGGAGGCAATCCGTGTACTACATACTATGCCGAAGGCATAGACCGGTTAATAAAACGCAAAAAAGCGGAATGCGGTATGTTTTTTGGCTTTGCAGCACCCAAAAGTACGCTTTTTTTGAAAACAGCAAAACGATAGAGAATATATCGCAGCTGTTGAAAAATGCTTTTTGATGTGTTATTCTGTTTAACGAAAATTATGATTTGCGGGGAATATAAAATGGAAATCAAAGCAATGGATAAGGAAGCTTATGCGGGCAAAAAATTTACCGCACACTATAAAACAAACGGTTATTATGATATTTATGCAGATACATCCGGATTTTGTATGAAGTATGTTCCGCTTGAAAAATCGGAAGAGAAATCTTTTGATGATGAGTTTTTTGACGAATGGCTTGAAGAGCCGGTTGCATACGGAGCGTTTGAGGGCGAAAAACTGCTTGGGTATGTTGAAGGTTCGCATGAAAAATGGAACAACCGCTTTCGTATCAGCAATATCTGCGTGTTCGACGGCAAGGTGCGAAATAGGGGAATAGGTACTCTGCTTATGGAAACAATTACGGAAGCGGCAAAATCTTGCGGGGCAAGAATGATCGTGCTCGAAACGCAGTCCTGCAACGAAAATGCAATAGCTTTTTATAAAAAGAACGGGTTTGAAATAATCGGATTCGATTTATATTCATATTCAAATACCGACCCGGAGCGTCACGAGATAAGGGTTGAAATGGGGAAAAAACTTATATAGAAAAATTCATATCCCGGCAGTTTTCTAAAATAATTTTGTATAAAAAGTACGAGCCGATTAAACCGAGACTTTTCTCTTTGCCGAAAAGGCGGGAAAAGGACACGGGCAAAAAAACGAAAAATTTTAGTTGATTTTGCCGTTGTCCGCAAAAAAAATCTGTTTTTTTCAAAAAAGTGTATTGCAAAATAAAAGATTGTCATTATAATATATAATATATAAGAATTGCTCAATTTTGTTTTGGGAGGAAGCATCATGCCGGATATCACTTTTAACATTACCGAAAATGTGGGCACAATTTCCGAAAACGCCCGTGGCTGGACAAAAGAACTTAACGAAGTAAGCTGGAACGACCACGCACCCAAATATGACATTCGTGAATGGTCTCCCGACCATACCCGTATGTCGAAGGGGCTTACTTTTACTGCGGAGGAGCTTGGCGAGCTTCGTAAGCTTCTCAACAAGCTTGACCTTCCTACGGAAGATCTTCCGGACTGAATTGCTTAAATAAAAAAGCAATAAAAGGTCCGCAAAGCCTTTCGGGCATTCCACCCGCAAAAAACGGGGGATTGTCCGTTTTTTATGTTTATTTATACTGGGTATAAACCCTTATCGGAAGGAAGAATAACACTTGATTCGTGAAGATTTAAGAAATGTTGCAATCATTGCCCATGTTGACCATGGCAAAACTACTCTTGTTGACGAAATGCTGAAGCAAAGCGGCATTTTTCGTGACAACCAGGTTGTTGAGGAACGAGTTATGGATTCCGGCGACCTTGAAAGAGAAAGAGGTATAACCATTCTTGCAAAAAATACCTCTATTCATTATAACGGAGTAAAAATCAATATAATTGATACTCCCGGACACGCAGATTTCGGCGGCGAGGTTGAGCGTGTGCTAAAAATGGTAAACGGCGTTATTCTGCTTGTTGACGCTGCGGAAGGCCCTATGCCCCAAACAAGATTTGTTCTTCAGCGTGCTTTGGAGCTTGGTCATCCGGTAATTGTTGTTGTAAACAAAATAGACAAGCCCGACGCAAGACTTGATGAAATCGGCGATGAAATCCTCGAGCTTCTGCTTGACCTTGATGCTTCCGAAGAGCAGCTTGAAAGCCCAATGCTTTTCTGCTCCGGAAGAGAGGGCACGGCTTCCTTTGACCCATACACCAGAGGAAAAGACCTAAAGCCGCTTTTCGATACAATTCTTGACCATATTCCTGCGCCGGAGGGCGACGCCGAAGGCCCTCTTCAGATTCTTGTTTCCTCAATCGATTATAATGAATATGTCGGCAGAATCGGCGTCGGCAGAATTGAAAGAGGCGTTGTTAAACCAAATATGGATGTTGTTGTTACCGATTATCACAACAGCGTTCAGAATTACAAATCAAAAATAGTAAGCCTTTATCAGTTTGAGGGACTTGCAAAGGTTCCTTGCGAAAGTGCAACCGTAGGCGATATTGTTTGTATGAGCGGAATTACCGATATTACAATCGGAAACACTATTTGCGCACCGGAAAAGGTAGAGGCACTGCCCTTTGTAAAAATCAGTGAGCCGACCGTAGAAATGACTTTCTGTGTAAACGATAGTCCCTTTGCAGGAAGAGAGGGCAAATTTGTAACCAGCCGCCAGCTTCGTGACAGACTTTACAGAGAACTGCTCAAGGATGTTTCCCTCCAGGTTTCCGATACGGACACCACGGATAAGTTTGCCGTAAGAGGCAGGGGAGAAATGCACCTCTCTATCCTTATCGAAACAATGCGCCGAGAGGGATATGAATTTGCCGTATCAACTCCTCGTGTGCTTTATAAAACAATCAATAATAAGCTCTACGAGCCTATCGAGCTGCTCTCCGTCGATGTTCCCGAAGATTGCGTGGGAAGCATTATGTCCGCTATGGGTAACAGAAAGGGTGAGCTTGTAAAAATGGCTCCGGTAGGAAGCCGTATGCGCCTTGAGTTTAAGGTCCCGTCAAGAGGTCTTTTCGGTTACAGAAACGACTTTATGACCGACACCAGGGGCGAGGGAATTATGAGTGCGGTTTTTGACAGCTACGAGCCTTATAAGGGAGATATTCAGCGCAGAAGCACAGGAAGCCTTATTTCCTACGAAACCGGCGAATCTATCACATATGGCTTGTTTAACGCTCAGGAGCGTGGCCAGCTTTTTATCGGTGCGGGTGTGCCGGTATATGAGGGAATGGTAGTCGGCGCATCGCCGAAATCCGATGATATTGCGGTCAATGTTTGCAAGATGAAACATCTTACAAACACCCGTGCTTCCGGTTCCGATGATGCTCTTCGCCTTATTCCGCCGAGAAAAATGAGTCTTGAGGCTGCAATTGAGTTCCTTAAGGATGATGAGCTTCTTGAGGTAACGCCAAAGAATATACGCATACGCAAGAAAATTCTTGATAACAATATGCGCATGAAAGCTCGCTTCAAAAAAGATATATAACGGAAGATATAATCAAAAAAGCTCCCTTTTCGGGAGCTTTTTTGATTATCGCAAGAAAATGCTCTTACACAAACTGTTGTATTTTCTCGGCGGACACTCAAAAAAGAAAAACGCAGCGGTTTTTATATAATAAATCCACAAAATATTATATTATTAAAGGAAAATATATTGACAATCCGCTTTGTTTTTTGTATTATAAATATAAAGTTATGCGATGCAGCAGACTTTGATTTGTTTGAAATATTTGATGTGAGGAAGCGTCTTAAACAAGCGTGGTTTGTTTGGGGCGCATTTTTTTATATGAATGTTGAACATATAATTATCGCCGACGGAGATACACTTTCCGCAAATGAAATGAAATCCGTGCTCGAAAAAAACGGATATATTGTGGATTCCGTTGTGGACGACGGAATAGACGCTGTTGCCGAATGTTCGGAAAAATCTCCCGATGTTTTGTTTATAAAGGACAATGCGAGATTTATGGATGGCTTCAGTGCGGCTTCGTGCTTAAAGAGCAGGGGATTTTCGGGTGCGATTTTTATAATTTCGGACAGCTACGACCCGGAAATGACGCAAAAATCCCTTTCCGCCGGTGCGGAGGGTTTTATTGTAAAGCCCGTTACGGAAAAATTTCTTATTCCGTGGCTTTATACAAAGCTTACAAGAGCAAAAGATATAAGCCGCCTTTCGGAGGAAAAAAAGAATCTGCTTGCTTCTCTTGAAGAAAAACGGCTTATTGAAGAAGCAAACGGAATAATTGCGTCCTCTGCGGGAATTACAATTCCGGAGGCGGATAAAATACTTTCAAAAAAGGCGAAGGCAGGCGGAATAAGCAGAGAACAGCTTGCAAGAATGCTTGTTTCTTCGCTTTTGCAGGAGAATAAGTAAGTTTTACGGAAGGGAGGCGTTTCTTTGGCTGAAAAAATGCAGAAAAAAATAAGCGTACTTATTGCGGATGATGATTTTGCCATAAGAAACGCTTTTAGAGAGGCGGTTGCAGACAGCCGGTATGAGGTCGTGTTTGAGGCGGGAAACGGAGTTTCCGCTATTGATGCGGCGAGAAAAATAAAGCCGGATATGGCGGTTTTGGATATAGAGATGCCGCTTTGCGATGGGATAACGGTATGCGGATTGCTTACGGAAGAAAATCTTGTACATTGCACGGTTATGCTGACCTCATTTGAAACCGGGAATTATATCAACTCTGCTATTGAAAAAGGTGCAGAAGGATACATAACAAAACCTTTTGCACGGGACCAGCTTCTTTCCGTGCTTGATATGTGTTATGCGCAGAGTAAGGAAAGATATATGCTCAAAAAAGACTGTGTAAACCTTAAAAAGAAGCTTGACAGCAAGGAAGTAACAAATCGTGCTAAGCTTATCGTTATGGAAAACCGCAGCCTTGACGAAAATGACGCTTACAAGTATTTAAGAGAAATGAGCAAAAGAAAAGGCGTTTCCGTCGAAACAGTTGCAGAGATGATTATTGCCGAATGGGAGAACAGCAGAAGTGAATAGTATCACAAGAACGCTTTGCCAAAAATATACGAACCTTACCGATGATGAAATAACCCATATAGAAGAGATGAATGCCATGCTCCAACCCCTCGCAAATGCGGAGCAGGCGGATGTCTTTATTGATTGCCTTTCTTTTACGGGAAAAACTGCCATAGTTGTTTCGGAAGCAAAGCCCCAAACCGTACCGTCAAACTATTCCATTCCGATTTTGGGAATGCTTGTCGATTTGAAAAATGAGCCTGCCGTTGACCGTACCTTTAGGTTTTTGAAACCCACAAACGGGATGCTTGCCGTTTCTATGCCGGAGGGGCGAAAAATCGTCCAAACGACGGAGGGGATTTTCTTTAATCAAAAGTTAATAGGCGTCCTCATTTTTGAAAAGAAAGCCGATACCGAGGAAAGCGAAAAACAAAGCCCGAAGCAATTTGAGGAACCGGGAAGCAAGGAAACGGCAAACTTTTTCGGGAATCTTACCCTTCAGATAATCGAGCATCTTAATGAATCTGTAATTCTAATCGGAATGAATGACGAAGTGGTTGCCTGCAACACTGCAGCAAGAAAGCTGTATGCAGAAAAGCTTGGCTATGTTGAGGATATAATGTCTATGACCCTCAATAATATTCAGCCGGACTCCGACGAATATTTTCTTCCCGGCAACGATATAAATAAAACCGGAATAAAGGAAAGGGAGGTTACCGTTCGTTCCCATAATATTCACTATACAATGGTGCCTATTTATTCCGATTCCATAAAGCTTGCTATAATAATCGACGATGTAACTAATCTTAGAGAGCAGGAAAAAAAGAGCGGAACACAGGAAATTGCAATGCGGGAACAGCGGCACCGTATAAAAAACAGCCTTATCCTTCTTTCCGGAATGCTTCGCAGTCAGGAAAAATATGCGGACGAGCTGGACTCCGGCATGATTCTTAGGGAAACAGCGGGAAGAATAAACGCCGTTGCCGCAACCATGGAGGAAATCGTACATATTACCGATAAAAAAGTTTCTCTTCGTTATATTATCGAAAAAGTTCGCACAAATGTGCTGCAAAGTTCGTTAAGTACCATTCAGCCCGTTACAATAAAGATTTCCGTGGACGATATTGATGTTCCGTCGCAATACGCTTCTCCGATAGCACTTGTGGTAAACGAGCTTTTGCAAAACGCAATGAAGCACGCTTTTCCCTCCGGAAAAAACGGTATAATTACCATAACAAGCGAAACGGGAGCTCTTTCTACAAAAATTTCCGTAAAGGACGACGGAATTGGTTTTTATACCGATGTTGCCACAAAAAACGGAATGGGCTTTGATATAGTAAAAACCATAGTAAAAGAAAAGCTTAATGGGGAAGTAGAGATAAATTCTTCCTCCGAAGGAACGGAAGTCAGCTTTGACTTTATTGATTAACCGTATGTTGTTGACCTGAAGGAAGGCAATTTACATAAATGCTTTCAGAACAAAATTCAAAAAAGAAATGAGGGGAAATTTAGTAAACACTTATTCTTTGGCGCAAACAAAAGAAAGGAGAATACTACTTTGAAACTTAAAACCAGACTTAACGGAAAAACTTTTGAATTCCGTGATGTCAAAGATGTTCTCGCAAAGGCAAACGAACCGAAATCCGGCGACAGATACCTTGGAATCGCACCGGAAACCGTTACCGAAAAGGTAGCCGCAAAGGTTGTTCTCAGCGAGCTTACTGTCGCAGACATCACCGAAAACCCTGTTGTACCTTATGAAAAAGACGAGGTAACCAGAGTTGAGATCGACAGCATGAACCGCCGTCAGTATGACAAGATGAAAAATATGACCATTGCAGAGGTTCGTGAGTGGATTATGCAGCATACCACCACCTCCGACGATCTCTATCGTGCAAGCTATGCTTTCATCGGCGAAACCGTTGCGGCAGTTGCAAAAATTTGCTCTGCTTCCGACCTTATTTACGGTTCCAGCAAGTGCTTTAGACCTACCCGCTGCGAAACCCAGCTTGGTCTTCCCGGAAGACTCAGCTTCCGTGCTCAGACCAACTCCAGCACCGACGACCCCGACACAATCCTGCTCGGCATACAGGAAGCCGTTTCCTACGGTTCCGGCGACGCCTGCTTCGGCATTAACCCCGTTGAAGACACCGTAGAAACCACCCAGAGAATTTCTCATAAGCTCCGTGACTTTAAGGACCAGTGGGAAATCCCGACCCAGATTACCGTTCTTTCTCATATCACTACCCAGATGCAGGCGGTTCGTGAGGGTGCTCCGCTCTCTATGTTCTTCCAATCCATTGCCGGTACTCAGGCGGCCTGCGAAGCCTTCGGCGTAGACAAAGATCTTCTTCTTGAGGCTTATGACCTTGCGAAAAAGGAGTGCTACGGCACCGGTATGAATAAGCTCTATTTTGAAACCGGTCAAGGTTCAGAGATGTCTATCGACTGTGACGAAGGCGCAGACGAGATGACCCTTGAGGGTCGTACCTACGGCTTTGCCCGTGCGTTTGAGCCGTTTATGGTGAACAATGTAACCGGTTTTATCGGACCGGAAACCATTTATGACGGCAAGGAAATGATTCGCGGCAACCTTGAAGACCACTTTATGGCAAAAATCATCGGACTTCCTATGGGTATGGCTCCCTGCTTTACCAACCACACCGGTATTACCCAAGACGACCAAGAAATCGCATGCCTGCTGCTTAACGCCGCCAACTGCAACGACTACATGGGCGTTCCCATGGGCGACGACGTTATGCTTGCATATCAGGATGTTTCCTTCCATGATGACAATACAATGCGTGAACTAAGCCACAGACTTCCTGCTCCCGAATTCCACGAGTGGGCAATGAAGATGGGCATTTTGGACGAAAAAGGCAGACTTACCGAGCGTGCCGGCGATGCGTCCATATTCTTCGCTAAATAAGAAAGGAGGCTGCGAATATAATGAACGATACCGAACTTATGAAAATCATCCGTGAAGCTATCGCTGAAGCCACCAAAGGTGACAAAGCAGCTTCCAAATGCAACACTGCTTGTGTTTGCGACGGAGAAGTAGAAGACATCTCCGCATACAGCCTTAGAGATGAATTCAACATTCCGAATCCCTATAACAAAGAGGAATATATGCGCATTAAAGCAAAGACCGACGCCCGCCTTGGCGTATGGCGTTGCGGTCCTCGTCCTCTTACCAAAACTACCCTTCGTCTTCGTGCCGATAACGCTGCCGCTATGGACGCCGTTTTCAACGACGTTGCACAGGAATGCCTTGACAGGAACAACCTCAAGGCATATCAGACCAAGTGCGACAGCAAGGAAACCTACCTCACCAGACCCGACCTCGGCCGTGTTTTCGATGACGAAACCGCCGCACAGATTAAAAAGGACTGCGTAAACGATCCCGATGTCCAGATTATTGTTTCCGACGGACTTTCTTCTTCTGCTGTTGAAGCAAACATTGATTCCGTTCTTCCCGCACTCTTTAACGGACTTAAATCCACCGGACTTAAAGTTGGCACTCCCATCTTTGTAAAGTACGGCCGTGTAGGTGCAGAGGATTCCATTGCAAAGCTTCTTAATGCAAAGGTCACCGTAATTCTCTTGGGAGAAAGACCCGGCCTTGCAACCTCCTCTTCGCTGTCCGCATATTGCGTTTACGGCGGCTATCCCGGTATTCCCGAAGCAAACCGTACCGTTGTTTCCAACATTCACAAAAACGGTACTCCGCCTGTTGAAGCCGGCGCATACATTGCCGAGCTTTGCGAGCAGATGTATAAGAAAAAGGCCTCCGGTCTTGACCTTAAAGCAACCAACTGATCTGCAATCGGTTTATAGAAGAAAAGCGGTGCTCAAAATGAGCACCGCCTTTTTTTTCGCTGCGGAAATCTGAGCATAGCCGGGAGGACGCAATGCTCAAATTTATATTTTACAGGAGCACATAAAAAATATTTCAAAATGCTCTTGACAAATAAATTTAAAGGTGATATATTTAACTCAATATTTTAATAAATCAAACCAGTGATTGAGAATAGTAGTTTTCCCTATGGCTTAAAGAGAGCGGCAGGCGGTGGAATTGCCGTAACCTAAAGAAAGTGAATGGACTCATGAGGGAAGAAAGAAAGCAAAAGCCTTTTTGCGAGTAATGTCTTCCGGCGTCGGACCGTTACCAGACCGAGCGGATATGTTTGTATCCGGCAGAGTGGGCTTTTTGCCAATTCAGGTGGTACCGCAGAGATTTTGTTAAGTCTTTGTCCTGTTTTTATCAGGACAAAGACTTTTTTGTTTATACGGAGGAAAAAATGATGAAGCGATGGCGAAAAATGAAATATGTGTGCTTATAAAATTTTTATGTTATTTCGGAGGAAACAAAGATGAAAAAAATAATTGCATTTGTACTTTCTATAATTATGATTTTTGCATTTGCCGGGTGCAGCGGTGAAAACAACGAAAAAAATGAAGGACTTAAAGTCGGAATTATTCAATATATGAGTCACCCTTCTCTTGATAACTGCTATAACGGAGTTATAAGTGCGCTTGAGCAATCCGGGTTTGACTATACCGTTGATTATCAGATTGGTTCAAGCAGCTCTGCCGATGCAGACTGCACAAATTTTGCAAAAAATATGGTCGCATCGGACTACGATATAATAATCGCTATTGCAACTCCCGCTGCAAAGGCTGCCTTCGCAGCAACGGACGATACCGATATTCCCGTAATATTCTGTGCGGTATCCGATCCGGTCGCTGCGGGGCTTGTTGAGAATATGGAAGCTCCGGGTTACCTCTGCACGGGTACATCCGATGTGCTTGACCTTGAGGCGCAGGTCGCCCTTATCAAGGCAATGCAGCCGGAGGTTAAGAGCATAGGTATTCTTTACACTTCCTCCGAGGATAACTCCATAACCAACCTCAAAAACTTCAAGGCAATCTGCGACAAAGAGGGTATAGAGGTCGTTGCAACTGCGGTTCAGGGCGCAGCAGACATTCCCGCCGCCGCCGAGGAGCTTGCCTCTAAGGTGGATTGCATAAATAATTTTACCGATAACAATGTTGTAAATAATCTTTCAGTTGTTCTTAATGCGGCGGATAAATACAAAATTCCGGTATACGGTTCCGAGGAAGAACAAGTTGTAAACGGTTGTCTTGCCTCCGTTTCTATCGACTATGTTGCTCTCGGCAAGGTTACGGGAGAAATGGCAGTTTCTGTGCTCAAGGGGGAGGATGCCTCCGCAATGCCGGTAAAAACAATTACAGAAGCAACACCGGTTATCAACTCCACCGTGCTCAAAAAACTTGGTTTGAGCACGCCGGAGGGCTATTCTGAAGTTAAAACCGTAGATTAAGAGGTAGTTATGAGCATCTTGAGCACCGTTGAGGTTTTTTTGGAAACAGGACTTGTTTTTTCAATAATTGCAATGGGATATTACATATCCTATCATATTTTGGATTTCCCCGATCTTACCGTTGAGGGAACTTTCCTTTCCGGCGCAGTTGTTTTTGGAATTTTTGCAAGCAAGGGGCTTAATCCGTGGGTCGGTCTTTTGGCAGCTGTGCTTGTCGGCGGATTTTTTGGGGCAATTACAGGCGTTCTGCACGTTGCGCTCAAAATTCGTCCGCTGCTTTGTGGAATACTCGTTTCGACCTCGCTTATAACGGTGAATTTGATTGCCGTTTCCGCAGGAACGGCAGGGGATTTTTCAGGTCAGGCAAGCTCGTCAATTTCCTACGGCAGAACGGTCAAAACCCTGCACGATTACTTTTTTGTCGGGGCCGTTCCCGCAAAGGTGAACAATATAGGGCTTCGGGACTTGCTTATTTTCCTGCTCGTGACCCTTGTTTGCAAGTTGCTTTTGGATATGTATCTTAAAACGAAAAGCGGGCTTCTGCTCCGTGCAGCCGGCAGCAACGAACAGTTTGTAAAAATGCTCGGAATAAATCCCGGCAAAAGCAAAATAATCGGTCTTGCCATAGGTAACGCCTGCGCCGCCGTTTCCGGTGCGCTTTATACCCATATAAGCGGGAATGTAAACCAAAGTATGGGCATAGGAACGATAGTAATAGGTCTTGCTTCACTTATTATCGGAATGTCACTTTTCGGAAAGGTCGGGTTTATGAAGCCTACAACAAAGGTCATCATCGGTTCGGTGATTTACCAGGCTTGCCTTACGGCGGCGCAGAAAATGGGCGTTCCAAGCGCATATAATAAGCTGATTATGGCGGTTATGTTTACGGCGGCAATAGTGATAAGCAATGCAAAGAAGGAGGGCGCAAAAAATGCTTGAGCTTAAAAATATCTGCACCTCCTTTAATAAAGGCACCGTCGACGAGATGCAGCTTTTCGACAACTTCAATTTCAAAGTGAACGACGGAGATTTTATCTCCATTGTCGGCTCTAACGGAAGCGGAAAAACAACTCTGCTCAACCTTATTTGCGGTAGCCTTTTTCCGGATAGTGGGGAAATTGTCCTTGACGGAAGCAATATAACCTCTCTTTGCGAGTATAAGCGGGCAAAAAATATCGGAAGAGTTTTTCAGGACCCAAAAATGGGAACCTGCTCCGAGCTTACCGTGCTCGAAAATTTTGCCCTTGCCGATAACAAAAACAAAAACTATGGTCTTGGCGCAGCTATAAATAAGGAAAGAACAGAGTATTACCGTGAACTTTTAAGTGAATGCGGAATGGGTCTTGAAAACAGGATGAATACCCCTGTGGGGCTTTTAAGCGGCGGTCAGCGTCAGGCGATGGCACTTATAATTGCAGGAATGACCGATATAAGGCTGCTTATTCTTGACGAGCATACGGCGGCCCTTGACCCAAAGTCCTCCGAAACCATAATGGAGCTTACGGATAAGCTTGTAAAGGAGAAAAATCTTACTGCGGTTATGGTAACTCATAATCTGCGCTTTGCCGTAAACTACGGAAACCGCCTTGTTATGATGCATTCCGGTAATGTTGTGCTGGATAGGGCGGGAGATGATAAAGCGGCAACAAAAATTGGCGATATTCTTGAAATATTTAACGACATAAGTATTGAATGCGGAAACTGATATAAAAAAGCACCGTCGAAAACTCTCGACGGTGCTTTTTTGTGTATATAAATGTATATAGCTTTACATGGCTTATTTTTCTTTTACAGGGCTGTTTACAACCTTTGCAGCCATAGCGGTAAGCCCGCTTGGAAAAACCTTTGAAAGAATTGTTACGGAACGGGTTGCAAAATCGTGAAATGCAACGGATTTACCCTTCATCATTGCAAAGTAGCCGGTTTTTGCAACATCGGCGGCGTTTGCAGGCTTAAACAACTTGAACATAAGAGCTTTTTCCAAGTTTGCCGCCGCTTCAAAGCCTGTTACAGTGGGACCGGGGCAAAGTGCGGTTACGGTAACGCCGTCCTTGCGCAGTTCTGCGCCGATTGCCTGAGAGAAGGAGAGCACAAATGCTTTTGAAGCATAATAAACCGACATATACGGACCGGGCATATACGCAGCAATGGAAGCGACATTAAGAATTTTTCCGTCGCCTCTGCGGCGCATATCGTTTCCGAAAAGGTGGGTAAGGTGCATAAGAGCAAGAACATTCAGCTTTACCATTTGCTCCTGCCGCTGCCATTCGGTATCAAAATAGCAATTGTTGTCGCCAAAGCCCGCATTGTTAACAAGATAGTCAACTCTTATTCCGAGTATGTTGAGTTTATTATAGATGGCGTCTGCGGCGGAGTCTTCTGTAAGGTCTTTTGCTATTGTTATAATGTTTATCGGATATTTTTCCTCAAGCTCCGCCTTTATTGCGTCAAGCTTATCCTTGCTTCTTGCAACAAGAACAAGGTCGCATTTGCGGGAAGCAAATATTTTTGCGAACTCATAGCCCAGTCCGCCGGAGGCTCCTGTAATAAGTGCGGTTTTTATCATGGTAATCTCCTTTCGCTGTCTGTACAAGCTTTTATAAATGCAGATATAATTTTTATGTTGTAGGAAATTTCTTTTGTATCTCTTTCCGGGTGCCACTGAACGCCGAGAACAAACTTTTTTTCTGTGCAAAAAATCGCTTCAACAATTCCGTCGGGGGCTGTTGCGGCTATGGAAAAGTCCGGTGCGATTTTTTTGACCGCCTGATGGTGATAGCTGTTTATGCGGTGAGTTCCAAAGCCCATTATTTCGGAGAGGGGGGAGCTTTTTGAAATTTGTATATTGTGAAAAACCGCATTTTCGCCGCCGGAGGAATGTTTTTCCGCTGCGGCAATATCCGTTGGAATATCCTGAACAAGCGTACCGCCGCAAAACACATTAAGAGCCTGCATTCCGCGGCAAATTCCGAGAACGGGAATATCCTTTTTCATAGCAAGGTCGATAAGCAGTTTTTCGCTTTTATCCAAAAGAGGGCAGACGCAAAGGCTTTTTCCGTTGTTCTTTTCGCCATAACATTCCGGTGCAATATCAACTCCGCCGGTTAAAAGCAATCCGTCAATATGTTCAAGAGCGTCAAAATATTCTTCCGAGTGCTCGAAAAGCGGAAGAATGTATGCTGTTCCGCCGCAAGCGGTTATTGCATTGACATAATTTTTGTTTACGGACAGAGCGTTTTTTTCTCCCTCAAAGGACGGAAAAACTCCTATAATGGGTTTCATAAAAAATCCCCCTTTGGCTTTTTTATAAATATATTTCCGTTTTTCAATATTATTATCCTACATTTTTTTGCTATCTTCAAGTATAAATTATTAAACTTTTTGCAATATAGGCAATTAGGTGATATAATTAAAATATCATTAAGAAAAAGAGGGTCTTACCGCAATGAATAAGCTAAAAAGCTATGCAAAAAAATATTTTATAGACGCAATGTCGGCTATGGCACTGGGGCTTTTCGCTTCGCTGCTTATAGGTACGATTTTCGGAACGATAGGAACCTATCTTAGTGCGGATTACATAGACAATTCCGCAATAAATACAATCGGCGGATTTTTTACGGAGATGAAAACCTTTGCTCAGGGTGCTTCGGGAATGGCAATAGGCGTTGCCATTGCGTATTCGCTGAAAGCCGATCCTCTTGTTATATTTTCCTGTGCAGCGGTGGGAAGCGTTTCTTATTCAACAGGGGCGGAAATCCTTCTTTCCGAAGGCGAGAGTATAAAATATACCGCCGGTCCTGCCGGGGCTTTTGTTGCGGTTATTGCCGCATGTGAAATAGGAAAGCTTGTATCAAAGAAGACGAAGGTCGATATTCTTGTAACGCCGACGGTAACAATCGTGGCAGGTTACTTTACGGCAAAGCTTATTTGTCCTGCGGTTGCATATATTATGTATTACCTCGGAGATTTTATAAATACCGCAACGGAAATGCGCCCGTTTGAAATGGGAGTAATAATTTCGGTAATTGTCGGTATGATACTTACTCTTCCGATTTCTTCTGCGGCAATTTGCGCTATGATAGGCATAAGCGGGATTGCCGGAGGTGCAGCCGCTGCCGGCTGCTGTGCACAGATGATAGGCTTTGCGGTAATCAGCTTTTGCGACAACGGTTGGGGCGGATTTTTTGCGCAGGGATTGGGAACCTCCATGCTTCAAATGGGAAATATCTGTAAGCGTCCGCAAATCTGGATTCCCCCAACGCTTGCGGCGGCGGTTTGCGGTCCTATAAGTACGCTTGTTTTCCGCCTTGAATGTAACGGAGTGTCTGCCGGAATGGGCACCTGCGGTCTTGTGGGACCCCTTGGGATAGTTTCCGCAATGGGCGGCGGAGCAAATATGTGGACTGGAATTCTTATCGTTTGCTTTGTTCTTCCTGCGGTGCTTTCTTATGTGTTTTATCTTGTTATGAAAAAGGCGGGTTGGATAAAAGCCGGGGATATGAAGCTTTCGAACTAATTTATATTGCTATTGGGAGAAATTATATTGAACAGACTTGAAATTACAACTGCCGACAGAGCACAAACGGCGTTGGAAAGTATATATTCGGATATTGAACGCAGAATTGCGGCGTTCCCTGTCGGGAACTGTCCGCTTGAGGTGATATGTGCGTTTATAAAGCTTTGCCTCGCTCAAAGCTGCGGAAAATGCGTTCCATGCAGAGTCGGACTTGACAAGCTTGCCGAAATAATCGACAAAATTCTCGACGGAGAGGGGAGCACCGGCGATATTGCTTCAATAGAAGAGCTTGCTTCCGTAATTTACAATACGGCTGACTGTGCAATCGGCTTTCAAGCGGCTAAATTTGTTCTTGAAAATTTAGCCGCATTCGGCGACGATTACATATCCCATATAAAAAACGGCTGCTGCACGGAAAATTTTGCCGGGGTGCCATGTGTTCAAAAATGCCCCGCCCATGTGGATATTCCGGGATATATTGCTCTTGTTGCAGAGGGAAGATATGCGGACGCTGTTCGCCTTATCCGCAAGGATAACCCATTTCCGTCGGCGTGCGCTCTTGTTTGCGAGCACCCCTGCGAGCATCATTGCAGAAGAATGTTTGTGGACAGCCCGGTAAATATCAGAGGGCTAAAGCGGGCTGCGGTCGATAATGCGGGAACCGTTCCTGCACCAAAGTGTGCAAGACCAACAGGAAAAACCGTTGCGGTTGTCGGCGGGGGTCCCTCCGGGCTTACTGCGGCATATTATCTTTCGCTTATGGGGCACAAGGTCACCGTGTTTGAAAAGCGTGAACGCCTCGGCGGAATGCTTCGCTATGGGATTCCCTGCTACCGCTTGCCGGATCCCTATCTTGACGCAGATATTGCCTGTATAATTTCCACGGGAATTGAGGTTAAATGCGGCGTCAGAATCGGAAAGGATTATACCGTTGAGCAGCTCCGCAGCGAATACGACAGCGTATATATAGCGATTGGTGCTCATTCGGATAAAAAGCTTGACATAGAGGGCGAGGACTGTAAAGGCGTTATTTCTGCAGTTGAACTTCTCGGCGGAATTGGGGACGGAAGTATACCTGATTTTTCGGGTAAAAATATTGTGGTTGTCGGTGGCGGAAATGTCGCTATGGATGCGGCAAGAACCTCGGTGCGCCTTGGTGCAAAGAGCGTAAAATGTGTGTACCGTCGCAGAGTTGAGGATATGACCGCATTGCCGGAGGAGATAGAGGGAGCAATTGCGGAAGGCTGCGAAGTCGTAACTCTTATGGCACCGGTCCGAATAGAAAATAAAGACGATAAGGTAACCGGGCTTGCGGTAAAGCCTCAAGTTATCGGGGAAGTTAAACGGGGAAGACCTGCGCCTTACGCTGCCGATTTGCCGGAACGGATAATTTCATGCGACATTGTAATCGTCGCTATCGGTCAGTCTATTGAATCTTCCGATTTTGAGGCAGAAGGTATTCCCTTCAACCACGGCCGTATGGCTACGGACGCAGCGACCAAGGTTGCCGAAAAGGAAGGCGTTTTTGCCGGCGGGGACTCTGTGTTCGGTCCGGCAACGGTAATTCGTGCAATAGAGGCGGGTAAGGTCGCCGCTGCAAATATAGATGAATATCTCGGCTTCCATACTTATATTTCCGCAAATATAAGTGTTCCTGCGGCAAAATTTTCTTTCAAAAAGCCCTGCGGTAGAGTAAATATGAGCGAAAGACCGGCAGAAGAGCGTAAAAATGATTTTACGCTTATGGAAAACCGTATGACAAAAGAGGAAGCAAAGCAGGAATGCTCCCGCTGTCTGCGCTGTGATTGCTTCGGATATTCCGGCTATAAAGGAGGCAGAGAACAGAAATGGTAAAGCTCTTTATAGACGAAATACCTGTTAAAGTAAAAGAGGGCACAACCGTGCTTAGGGCAGCAAAGCTTGCAGGAATAAATATTCCAACCCTTTGTTACTTAAAAGATATAAACGAAGTAGGAGCCTGCCGAATTTGCCTTGTAGAGGTGGAGGGCGAAGAACGCCTTGCGGCAGCATGCAATACCCCGGTCTTTGAGGGTATGCGCATACATACCGACACGGAGAGGGTGCGCATTGCAAGAAAAACCAACCTTGAGCTGATTCTTTCCGAGCACGACTATAGCTGCGAAAGCTGCAGAAGAAATAAAAATTGCAGACTGCAAGGTCTTGCCAAAGAGATGGGCGTGCTCAAAGCTCGATTTGAGCACCGCACGGTAAAGAGCAGTTGGAACGGTTCCGAAATTTTGCTCAAAAATGAGGCAAGGTGTATAAAATGCCTGCGCTGTGCAAGCGTTTGTGATAAAATGCAGGGTCTTGGTGTGTGGGAACTGCGGGGCAGCGGTGCTCATGCAAAAATAATCGCAAACGGCGGAGCGGGTTTGAGCATGGCGTGTTCGCTTTGCGGACAATGTATAACTCATTGCCCGACGGATTCGCTTTCGGCAAGGGATGATACCGAAAAGGTCTTTGATGCAATAAGCAATCCGGATAAAATTGTTGTTGCACAGATTGCTCCGGCGGTTCGTACATCGTGGGGAGAGGAATTTGACCTTTTGCCTAAGGCTGCCACGGAAAAGCGCATGGTTGCGGCAATGCACGCTCTTGGCGCAGACTATGTGTTTGATACCGATTTCAGCGCAGATTTAACGGTTATGGAAGAGGGGACGGAGCTTGTTGAGAGGCTTAAAAAACCCGGCATTTATAAATTTCCTCTTTTTACATCATGCTGCCCCGGGTGGGTGCGATTTGCTAAAATTGAGTATCCGGAACTTGTTTCATTCCTTTCTTCGGCAAAAAGCCCTCAACAGATGTTCGGTGCAATAGCTAAAAGTTACTTTGCCGAAAAAATTGGGGTAAGTCCGGAAAAGATTTTTTGTGTTTCCATAATGCCCTGCGTTGCTAAAAAGTATGAATGTGATGTAAGCGAAATAAATGACGCAGCCAAAAAAGATGTAGACGCAGTTTTGACAACCCGTGAATTCGTAAGAATGTTAAAAGCGAAGAATGTTGTTCCGGAGATGCTTGAAGAAAGAGATTTTGATTCACCGCTTGGGGAAAGCAGCGGCGCAGGGGCGATATTCGGCACAACCGGCGGAGTTATGGAGGCGGCGTTGCGTACTGCGTATTTTGCCCTCATCGGAGAAAACCCGGAGCCGGACGCTTTTAATGCGGTAAGAGGGAAGCAAGGTTGGCGTGAAGCAGAATTTACAATAGGCGGCAAAACAATAAAAACAGCCACAGCAAGCGGGCTTGGAGAAGCAAAAAGGCTTATTGAAGCAATAAAGTCCGGTAGGGCACACTATGATTTTGTAGAAATTATGGCTTGCCCGGGCGGATGTGCCGGCGGCGGGGGACAGCCTATAAAGGACGGCTGCGAGCTTGCCGAAAAGCGCGGAAAGCTACTATATGAAATAGACAAAAAACGGACAATACGCTTTTCTCACGAAAACGAAAGCATTGCGGCACTTTATGCGGAATATCTTGGAAAACCGCTTTCCGAAAAAAGCCGCCGCCTTCTGCATACAGACCGTGAGAACTGGAAACTGTAAAAAAAGAGAATGGGGCGTGCTCAAAAAACAGAAAAACAACCCTTGCGATAGCTGGGCGTACGTAAGACAGTATTGCGCTAAGATTGACGAAGCGGCACGAAACCGCATGGAGCTGATCGTGCCGGAGCTGGCGAAGCGAAACGGCGTGACCGAGAAACTGAAAGCCGATAATCAAATGGAATGGGTGCGGCAGATGAACGCTTGCAAGGCACAGGCAGAGGAGATTGTGAAAGCGGAATTGATTTATGATTGAGCGAGGAAGTCCGGGCAGAAAACTGTTCGGACTTTTCTCATATATTCCAAAGTTGCGGTAGAATTGTTCACAAGTTTTATGGTATAATTTGAATACAAAAATTGAGCAACAAATCGGAATTTGACGGAGGAAACACAAATTGAAGCTTGAAGAATATGGGAAGGAAAACAATAGCATTATAGT
>CAKSLF010000008.1 GCA_934466455.1 uncultured Oscillospiraceae bacterium
CAAAGCCGCTCTGCAAGGTAAGCGGTATATCACAACCCCCTCCGCCGCTGCGGCGGCACCTCCCCTAAAGGGGAGAAAGTCGCACGGCAAACCCTCGGCGGGAACCCCGCACAAGGGAGCCGAGAAGCGCAGCGGCTTTGCTGCCATCGACGAAGAGAAATTTTTTGCACCAGCACACTTGCCGGTAATTCAAAAATCCGTGCAGAAAAGCGATTTTCGTAAAAAAACGCAGCAAATCCTGCAAAATTGCCGAAAAATGGGCAAAAAAAGTTTTGAAAAACCTATTGACTTTGGGGATTTAAAGTGGTATATTCGTAACATCAAATCCGACCAAAATGAAAGGAAGCGCAAGCGATGAAAAACGCAGCAATGAACATGGCAAAATACTTTAGCTTTACCGTTCGCTACTTTGCGGGCTATTTTTGCTATGCTTATTATTATTTTTATCGCAAAAACAAAAATGCGCTTCCGGCGGCAATTTGATTTTTCTGTTTTGCAAAACACAGAAATATTGAATGCGGTTCCTGCGGAAGCGGGAACCGCTCTTTTTTTGAAATTATAGGAGGAACGAAAAATGAAACTTAAAAAAATTCTTGCGACAGTTCTTGCCGCAGCAATGATGCTTTCCATGGCTGCCTGTAACAAAAACGGCGGCGAACAGTCCCAAAGCAGCGGCGAAAGCCAAGGCTCCGGAGAGAAAAAGCTTAAAGTCGGCGTAATCCAGCTTGTCCAGCACGACGCACTCGACGCCGCAACGGAGGGCTTTTGCGACGCACTTAAAGAAAAATTCGGCGATAATGTGGAGGTCATTGTACAGAACGCCTCCGGCGATTCCCCAACCTGCGGCGTAATTGCAAACCAATTTGTTTCCGAGGGAGTTGACCTCATTATGGCAAACGCTACGCCTGCACTCCAGGCGGCAGCCGCTGCCACCGGCAGCATTCCGATAGTAGGAACCTCCGTTACCGATTATGCAACCGCCCTTCAGATAGCCGAATGGAACGGCAAAACCGGCACAAACATTACCGGCACCGCCGACCTTGCGCCCCTTTCCGAACAGGCTGCTATGATAAAGGAGCTTTTCCCCGATGCAAAAAAAGTCGGTATTCTCTTCTGTTCCGCAGAGCCGAACTCCGCATACCAGGCAGGCGTTATTAAAGACGAGCTTTCCGCCCTTGGGCTTGAAAGCGAGGAATTTACCTTTGCGGATACAAACGATGTTGCCGCAGTAACCGCAACCGCCTGCGCCGCCTGCGATGTTCTCTATATCCCCACCGATAACACCGCAGCCACCTGCACCGAAACCATCAACAATGTTGCCCAGCCCGCCGGTATTCCGATAGTTGCGGGCGAAGCGGGAATTTGTTCCGGCTGCGGCGTTGCAACCCTCTCTATCAGCTACTATGACATCGGTCATATTGCCGGAGAAATGGCAATCGAAATCCTTTCCGAGGGCAAAAACCCCGGCGATATGGATATCCGCTTTGCACCCGATGTAACAAAGATGTACAACGAGGACATCTGCTCCGCTCTTGGTATAACTCCTCCGGAGGGATATTCTCCTCTCGGCTGATTTTTTTCCGAACAATATAAAAAAAGCCCCCTTTGAATAAAAGGGGGCTTGCACCCCGTAAAAAAAAGATTTTTCTGGAGGGAACACAATGCCTGATATAAGCACATTCATAAACGGACTTCCCGGCTATGCCGCACAGGGCGTTATCTGGGGCATAATGGCTCTCGGTCTTTATATTTCGTACCGTCTGCTTGATTTTGCCGATCTTACCGTGGATGGCTCCTTTGCAACCGGGGCGGCGGTTACCGTAATGCTGATTTTGGCGGGCTGGCCCGCATGGGCAGCGATGCTTGCCGCACTTGTTGCGGGAATGGCGGCGGGATTTATAACCGGCGTGCTCCATACCGCTTTGGGCATTGCGCCTATCCTTGCGGGAATACTTACTCAGATTGCGCTTTATTCAATAAATCTGCATATCCTCGGCAACAAGCCGAACCAGGCGATAAGCGTTGATAAATACGACCTGCTTCTTTCTTTGCGCAATGTAAATACCGCAATTCTTGTTGCGCTTGCCTTCGCCGCCGCACTTATACTGCTGTTTTATTGGTTTTTCGGAACGGAGCTTGGCTCAGCCGTTCGTGCAACGGGCTGTAACCAAAGCATGGCAAAGGCGCAGGGCATAAATATAAGCGCAATGAAGGTTTTTGCCCTTGCGCTTTCAAACGGAATTGTTGCGCTTTCCGGCGGACTTCTTGCCCAGTATCAGGGCTTTGCCGATGCACAAATGGGAAGAGGCGCAATCGTAATCGGGCTTGCCTCCATAATTATCGGAGAGGTACTTGCGGAAGCAATCTTCAAAAAAGGCATGAATTTTTCAATATGCCTTGCCTCTGCGGTTTTCGGCGGAGTTATCTACTATGTGGTAATGGGAATCGTTCTTTGGCTAAAGCTTCCTACAAACGATATGAAGCTTTTTACCGCAATAATCGTTGCGGCGTTTCTTGCCGTTCCGTATCTTAAAGGCAACGCAAAGCACTCCTTTGCGGCACTTAAACACAGAAAGGACGGCGAAAACAATGCTTGACATAAAAGGAGTTTATAAAACCTTTAACCCCGGCTCCGTAAACGAAAAGCACGCCCTTAACGGAATCGACCTTCACCTTAACGAGGGTGACTTCGTCACGGTAATCGGCGGCAACGGAGCGGGAAAATCCACCTTTCTCAATGCCGTTGCGGGAGTTTGGCCCGTGGATTCCGGGCGTATATGCATCGACGGAAAGGATGTAACCGCTCTTCCGGAATACAAGCGTGCCGCATATCTTGGGCGGGTGTTCCAAGACCCCATGACCGGCACCGCAGCAAATATGCAGATTGAGGAAAACCTTGCTCTTGCGGCACGCCGCAGCGGAAAAAGAGGTCTGCGCTGGGAGGTTACAAAGGAGGAGCGGGAAAAATACAAAAAGCTCCTTACCTCGCTTAATCTCGGCTTGGAGGACAGGCTTACCGCAAAGGTCGGGCTTCTTTCCGGCGGTCAGCGGCAGGCTCTTACCCTTGTTATGGCAACCCTTGTTAAGCCAAAGCTCTTGCTCCTTGATGAGCATACAGCAGCCCTTGACCCAAAAACCGCCGCAAAGGTTCTTGAAATAACCGATAAGGTGATTGCCGAAAACCGCCTTACCGCAATAATGGTGACCCACAATATGACCGACGCCATAAAGCACGGAAACCGCCTTATTATGATGAACAACGGAAAAATAATTTTTGATGTTTCCGGCGAGGAAAAGAAAAACCTTACCGTGGACGATTTGCTCCGAAAATTCAGCGAAAATGCCGGAGAAAGCTTTTCCGATGACCGTGCAATGCTCGGCTGATTCGGATAAAGCACAGAAAAAATTGTTTCCTTCCTTACATTTTTATATAAATAAAGCACAAAAGGCGCAGAGAAGCATCACTCTGCGCCTTTTGGCGTGCATAAAAATGCGTACCAAAAGCTTTATGGATTGACAAAAGCTTTTTTTGTATGTAATAATTTAGTTGTACTAAGATAAAAAGGGAGGTCTTCGCCGTGAAGTACATTTATGACGATTTGGAGTTTGATACAATCGAGGAAGCAAAAGAATATATAGAAGCCCTGACTTTTGATGACGATGTTGTGGAATATATGCTGGAAAATTACAGCGAAGACGAAATTTTTGATATGCTTAAAATATATGAAAGAGAGCGGATAAAAGAAGAGCTTATCGAGGAGCTTGCGGAGGAAATCGAAGAAGTGGAAGAGGAAGGCGAACCAGATTTTGACGCCGACTTTGCGGATGATCTCTATGATGACGACAATGACGATGACGATGACGATGACGATGAGGACGGCGGCGGATATGGCTCAAACGACGAATCCGAATACCATAGATTATGCTACCGAGGACGCTTATTTTGACGGCTTTGAAAGCGGCATAGACGCAGAGCTTTTCGGACCGTTCCATTAAAAGATAACAAAAAGGCGCAGAGCGGTAAGCCGCTCTGCGCCTTTTCCTCTTAAAAAAGCCCCTGTGCGGCTTTATTTTTTTGCCGAAAGGGGGCTTTTGCAGCCACCAAATTCTTGAAAATAAATTCGCATTATGATATAGTATATAATGTATGATTATATTCTGCCGCTTTGCGCCTTCCTGCCGGCGGCAGGAAGAAAGGGGCTTTTCCGGCAATGGAGCTTTGTGATTTGCACTGCCATATTCTCTTTGGAATGGACGACGGTTCGCCGGACATAAAAACCTCTGTGGAAATGGCAAAAATGGCGTATGCCTCCGGCGTAAGGACCCTTGCCGCAACGCCCCATTCCAATGTGGAGGAGGACGATATGCCCCTGCGCTGCAAGAGGATTGAGCACCGTGCCGCCCTGCTGAGGGAGGCTCTTGCGGAGGAGGGCGTTCCCCTTCGGCTGATTACCGGAATGGAGCTTTTTATCCGGGATAATCTTCGGGAAATTATGGAGAGCGGCGGTTTTCTTCCCCTCGGGGAAAGCCGGTGCCTTCTCGGAGAATTCGATTTTGGCGAGAACGCAGGGTTTATGGAGGACGCTTTGCAATATATTTTGGATTGCGGCTTTGTTCCGGTGCTTGCGCACCCGGAACGGTACGCCGCCGTTCAGCATAGACCGGAGCGTGCCGCCCGCTGGTTTGAAAGCGGGGTTATAATCCAGGTGAATAAGGGCAGCGTGCTCGGGAGATTCGGCGAGGGGCCCCGGGCGGCTGCGGATTGGATTTTGGAGCATGGCTTTGCCCATATTGTGGCAAGCGACGCCCACGGAACACAGCGCAGAACTCCGGATATGACGGAGGTTTTTGAATACATTTCTGATAATTATTCCAAAAGGTATGCCGAAATTTTGCTTTCCGCAAATCCAAACCGCATTGCGGAGGGAAAGCCGGTGCTTTCCCCGGAGGATTTTTGAAAAAAACGAGGTGGGTCAATGTTAAAAATAACAAAAATCGTGCTTTTGGCACTAACGGTGGTGCTGACGGTGCTTTTTGCGGCAAGGTTTGTGCAAAAGCACTTTTTTACGGACAGCACGCCGCCGGTAATCTCCTTTGATTCCGATGTTTTGGAGATAAGCGTTAAAGGCGGAGAGGGAGAACTGCTTTCCGGGGTAACTGCGGCGGATAATAAGGACGGCGATATTACCGGGGAGGTTGCGGTAAAGAGCATTTCAAAACTTATAGGAAAGGATACCGCAAAAATAACCTATATCGTCTTCGATAAATCCGACAATATGGCGGTTCGCTCAAGAACCCTGCGGTATACGGATTATAAAAAGCCGGAATTTGCCCTATCAAAGGCTCTTGTTTTTGAACCGGGAGAAACCGTTCGCCTAAAGGACAGGCTTTCCGCATCGGATTCCGTTGACGGAGATATTACCGACGCAATAAAGGTTACGGCAACCTCTCTTAATAATGCGGCGGAGGGAATTTATCCCGTTACGGTGCAGGTTACAAACAGCCTTGGAGATACCTCCTCGGTAAAGCTTTATGTAACAATAGCAAGATACGGGCTTTATGACCCATACATCGAGCTTACGGATTACCTTGTCTATATAGAGGAGGGGTCGGAATTCGACCCCTATTTGTACATAAAATCCCTTTGGGATAAAAAGTACGGCGGAAACGAGATTTTTTCCCGGAGTGATATAAAGGTGGAAACCGAGCTTGATACCGCCGTCCCCGGAGATTACAGCGTGCGGTATACCTATACAAACGAGCAGGGCTATGAATATTGCGCCGTGCTTGCCGCAGTTGTGGAATAAAGGGGGGCGGCTTTGATGAATGAAGAGATAAAATACAGCGATATAGAGCCTCTTTGCCTTTTGCGGGCGGTGCTTAAAAATTTTTGGATGGTAATAGCCGCCGGGCTTTGCGGAATTTTCGGCGCATATCTTGCGCTTGATTTATTCTTTGCGCCACAATATTGCGGAAGCGCAACCTTTGTTGTAACCGCAAAGTCCTCGCAATATTCCGCCGTTGTTGATGTTTCTGCGGCAAACGGAGTTGCCTCAACCTTTTCGGAGCTTCTTTCCGGAAGCCTTATGCAGCAAAAGGTTGCCCGCCTTGCGGGGATAGAGGATTTTTCCGGAAGCATAACGGCAGAAAATAAGCCGGATACAAACCTTGTTACGCTAAAGGTAACTGCGCCGACGGCAAAGCAGGCTTTTTTAATGATAAACGCCCTTGCGGAAAACCACAGCGTGCTTACCGGAAAAATATTCAACAATGCGGTTATTCAAACCCTAAGCTCGCCCTCCGTAACGGCGGTTCCCTCCTTTGGCGGAAGCCGCATAAAGGCGGAAGTAATCTCCGCTGCGGTTTGTGCGCTTATTATGGCGGCGGGGCTTTGCGCCTTTTCGGTTTATGCGGATACCGTCCAAACGGAAAGCGCAGCCCGCAGCAAGATTGACGGAAAGCTTATAAGAACCGTTCCCCACGGAAGAGCGTGGCATACCGCAAAGGGCGCAGTAAAAAACCTTGTTCGCAGGGCGAATAAGGGGCGGGCTTTGCCGCCCCTTGTTACGGACCCGATGGCAGGCTTTGTATTTACGGAATCAATTCACTATATCCGCTCAAAAATCGAGCAGAAAAAAGCGGAAAGCGGAAAAAATGTTTTTCTTATCGGCAGCGTTTGCCAAAACGAGGGCAAATCCATGCTTATCGAAAATATCGGGCTTTCCCTTGGGATGAAGCATGATAAAATCGTAATTGCGGATTGCGATTTGCGAAAACCCTCTCGCTATTGCGCCGTAAAAAAGGAGGACGGTTGGGAAACCGTCCAAAATTTCAGCATAAACGGAATTGCTCTTAATATGGTATATAACCAAAAAAAGAACCTCCATGTAATCTTCGGTCCGGAGCAGCCTGCCTCTCCCGCCGACCTTTTTGAAACGGAGGCTTTTATCGCCGTGCTGAAAAGCATGAAGAAAAGCGCAAACTATCTGCTTATAGATTCCCCGCCGCTGGAGATTTTCTCCGATGGGGAGGTTCTTGCGGACTTTGCCGATTATTCAATACTCGTAGTCCGTCAGGATTGCGTTCCCGCCCCGGTAATTAACGACGCCATTGATGTTCTTCGTACAAAGAACGCCGAATTTATGGGCTTTATATTTAACGATGTAAATACCCTTGCGGAAAAAAACTTCGGCGGTTACGGCTATGGCTACGGCTACGGCGGAAAATACGGCTACGGCGGAAAATACGGTTACGGCGGAAAGTACGGCTATGGCTACGGTAACTACGGCAAATACGGAAAATACGGCGGCTACGGATATGAAAAATATGCCGGCGCAGCCGCCGGGGAAAAGGAAAAGGAGGTTTGAGCATGGAAAAGGAAAGCACCTCTTCCGCTTTTGAGCACGAGCACGGGCACGCCTCCGAGGAAGAAAATCTTATAGACATTTCTGCCGTGCTCAAAAACTTTATTAGGATTTTTCTTCGCCGCATTTGGGTTGTGATTCTTTCCGCAATTATCTGCGGCGGAATTTTCGGAGCAAGGGCGTATTTTTCTTACAGCCCGTATTACGAATCAAAAGCAATTTTTGCGGTAAGCGCAGGCTACAGCTCCACCCTTGATGTTCAGTCGTACAGCACATATTACGATACAGCCGCCGCAAGGCAGGTTGTAAACACCTTTTCGGATATAATTTCTACGGAAGCGATGTACGAGCTTATTTGTCAGTCCGTTAATAAGGAATACATAAACGCCTCGATAAACGCCTCTCTTGCCGCAGAAAATTCAAACCTTTTCGCCCTCTCCGTAAAAAGCTCAAATCCCTCGGAGGCATATGCCGTAATCCTTGCGGTGATAGACAATTATCCAAGGGTTGCCGCTTCGGTTTTGGGCGGTACAAGAATTTATGTGATAGAGGAGCCGTATCTTCCCGCTGCGCCGGTAAACGAAAGAGTCTGGAGAGGAAGCGCAGTAAAGGGCGCAATCCTCGGCGGCGGCGCAGTTTGCGCAATAATGCTTATTATTGCGCTTTCGATACATACGGTAAGCTCTCAAAGCGACCTTAAAAATTCCGTCAGCATAAAATGCCTCGGCGAGCTTCCGTATTGCCGAACAAAAAAACGAACAAAGGGCAATGCTCCGATTTTGATTACGGATTCCTCCGTAAACCGGGGCTTTGCGGAGACGGTCACCACCGTCCGCACAAGGCTTTTGCACCATTGCGGAAAAACCGGCGCAAAAATTATTCTTATTACATCAACAGTTCCCGGCGAGGGAAAAACAACCCTTGCCGCAAACCTTGCGATTTCTCTTGCGCAGGGCGGCGCAAGGGTAATTCTTGCCGACGCCGACCTTCGCCTTCAAAGTCTTAGAGGATTTTTCGGGCTTCGGCACGAAAGCAGGGGTCTTGCCGATGCTCTTAATGCGCAAAACCCGTATATTCCGGGTTTTTTGACAGATGTGGGGATAGAAAACCTAAAGGTGATTACCGGCGCAAGCTCCGCCGCACCCTTTAAGATGCTTCATTCAAAAAATATCCGCAGCATATTTGAAAAGCTGCGAACAATGGCAGACTATGTTATTGTGGATACTCCGCCCTGCGGCGTTCTTTCCGACGCAGAAGCGTTTATCCGCTATTCCGACGGCGTAATTTATATGATAAAGGCGGATTACGCCCCTCGGAGCAAAATAATCGACAATATCCAAATGCTTTCCGAAAGCCATGCGCAGGTTATCGGCTATGTCCTTGGCGGAGTAAGCGAAAAAAGCGGCTACGGTTACGGCTACGGCTATAATTATAAGGGTTATGGCTACGGCGGATACGGAAAGAATAAGGGAGCCGAAAAATAATTTTTTATAAATAAGGCGGAAAGGAGGCGGGCTGCCTTGCTCAAAAAGATAATCGAAAAATGCAAAAACGGTGCTCTTAGGGAGATGTGGGACGAAACAAGGTGGCTCTATTCCTATGCCGCAAGGTATAAATGGCTTATCCTGCTTTATATTGCCGTCGGGCTTTTGGCAACTGCGCTTTCTCTTTTTTCAAGCCTTGTTACAAAAAATCTTATCAACACCGTTCTCTGCGGAAAAATCGACGCAGCGGCGGCGGCTCTTTTTGTGTTTCTCGGGCTTTCCGGAGTTGGAGTTTCCGCCCTTAACCGCCGCCTTTCCGCAAAGGTTTCTCTAAAGGTGAATAACGAGATCCGTGCCGATGTTTTCGGAAAATTTATGTCCACAACATGGGAGGAGGTTTCCGCCTTCCATTCCGGCGATCTGCTTAACCGAATAAACAGCGATGTTTCCGCCGTTGCGGACAGCGTGATAAGCTGGATTCCGTCGGTTACGGTAAAGCTTGCCCAATTTATCGGTGCGCTTATAATAATTTTTTATTATGACGCAACGATGGCTTTGCTGTCTTTGATAAGCATACCTGCAGCTGCGCTTATTTCTGCGTTGTTGCTTAGAAAAATGCGATTTTGCGGAAACAAAATAAGAGAAGCGGGAAGCGAGCTTACCTCTTTCTTTGAGGAATCCCTCCAAAATATCCAGACGGTAAAGGCGTTTGGACTTTCCGGGGAGCTTGGCGGAAGGCTTTCCGCCCTCCAAAAAATTTATTACGATACAAGCCTTGAATACAACGCCCTGTCGGTAAAGGTCACATCGGGAATGTCCGTTTTGGGGCTTGGGGTTTCATATCTCTGTATGGGATGGTGCATTTTCCGGTTGTTTACAGGGGCGATTGATGTCGGCACAATGGTGCTTTTTCTCCAGCTTTCCGGCTATCTTTCCGCAAGCATATCCGGGCTTATTTCCGGCGTGCCGGGCGTTATTTCCGCAACGGTTGCCGCCGGAAGAATAATTGCCGTGCTTAATCTTCCTAAGGAAGGCGGCGAAGCCGACCCCGCCGCCTCTGCTCTGATTGCGGCGGAAAAAACTCCGGATATACGCTTTGAAAATGTAAGCTTCGGCTATAAAAACGGAAACGGAGTTTTTTCCGATGTAAGCCTTTTCGTTCCCGGCGGGGAGTTCGCCGCATTCGTCGGACCCTCCGGCGGAGGAAAGACCACCTTTTTGCGGGTGCTTCTCGGGCTTATAAAGCCCCAGCGGGGAAGGGTCGTTCTCTGCACCGAAAAGGCGGAAGCCGAGGCTTCCGCCGCAACAAGGCGGCTTTTTACCTATGTTCCGCAGGAAAAGGCGGTTTTTTCCGGCACGGTTGCGGAAATGCTGCGGCTTTTTGCGCCCGATGCGACCGACGAGGAGATTTTTTCCGCCCTGCGTGCCGCTTGCGCCTATGATTTTGTCGCAGCCCTGCCCGAAGGGATAAACACCTCCCTTGGCGAGCGGGGAGCGGGCTTTTCCGAGGGGCAGAACCAACGCCTTTCCATCGCAAGGGCGATTTTGCGCAAAGCCCCGGTGCTGCTTTTGGACGAGGCAACCTCTGCCCTTGATTTGGAAACGGAAAGGCAGGTTCTTGAAAACATAACGACCCTCTGTAAAGGAAAAACTCTTATCGTTATGACGCATAGAGAAAGTGTTCTTTCCCTTTGCAAAAGCGTATACCGCATTTCCGGCGGAAAGGTAGAGAAGATAAAATAAAGGCGGCGGAATATTCGTTCCGTGCTCATCTTGAGCACGGAACGAACGCAATAAAAAGTCCCGTGCTCAAAAAACGAGCACGGGACTTTTTTTACGGTGAAAAAATTATTCTACGGTTACGGATTTTGCAAGGTTACGGGGCTTATCTATGTCGCAACCGTTAAGCTTTGCCACATAGTAGGCAAGAAGCTGAAGCGGAACAATCTCCGACGGAACGGCAAAAAGCGGCTCCGTTTTAGGAACAAGGATAACATCGTCCGCTTCGGAAAAAATCTTTTTCATATCCTCAACGGCAACGCCGAGAACCTCCGCTCCCCTTGCTTTTACTTCCTTGATGTTGCTCATCATCTTATCAAAAAGCTCTTTGTAGCAGGCGATTGCGATTACGGGGCTGCCCTCGTTGATAAGGGCGATCGTGCCGTGTTTAAGCTCTCCGGCGGCATATGCTTCGGAATGAATATAGGAAATCTCCTTCATTTTAAGCGAGCCTTCCATCGCAACGGCATAATCCACATTCCGCCCGATAAAGAATAGAGAGCGGTTGTTATAATATTTTTCCGCAAGCTCCTCAAGCTGGGGGTTAAGGTCAAAGGCACGCTGGATGTTTGCCGGGATTTTAAGAATTTCCCCGGTAAGGCGGCGTGCTTCCGCCTCGTCAATTCTTCCGAGGGCGAGGGCGGTATGCACCGCAAAGAGATAGAGCACGGCAACTTGGGTCGTGTAGCCCTTTGTGGTGGCAACGGCAATTTCCGGTCCCGCATAGGTATAAATCGTGCTGTCTGCAAGCTTTGCAATGGTGCTTCCGACAACATTTACGATTGCCGCAACATGAACGCCTCTGCTTTTAAGTTCACGCATGGCACAGATAGTATCGAGAGTTTCGCCGGATTGGCTTAAAACGATAAGCAGGGTGCGTTCGTCAACAATAGGGTCGGAATAGCGCAGCTCGCTTGCAAGCTCTACCGAAACGGGAAGCCTCGTCAGCTTTTCGATTGCGTATTTTCCGGCGCAGCCCGCATAGTATGCGGAACCGCAAGCGGTTATTACAATGTGGTTTATGCTCCGAAGCTCCTCCTCGGAGAGATTAAGCTCCGGGATAGAGGCAATTCCGTTTTTTACCCTCGGCTCGATTGCGGATTTAAGGGCGTTGGGCTGTTCCATAATTTCCTTGAGCATAAAATGCTCATAGCCGCCCTTTTCCGCCGCCTCGGTATCCCACATAACACGGGCAATGGGCTTTTCTATGCGCTTTCCTGCGGCGTTGTATACATTTATCTCGTCCGGAGTAAGCTCGGCAAGCTCGCCGTCCTCAAGATAGATAACATTTTTTGTATGGGAAACAAGGGCGGTAACATCGGAGGCAAAGAAATTTTCGCCGATACCTACGCCGAGGATCATCGGGTTAAAGGACTTTGTAACAAAAATGCTTTCGGGGCAATCGGCGCAAACCGCTCCGATTGCATATGTTCCGACAAGGCGGGCAACGGTTTTCATCATCGCCTTTTTGAAGTCGCCGTCATAATAGAAGGAAAGCAGATGGGCGATAATTTCGGTATCCGTGTCGCTTTTGAACACGCAGCCCCGTTCCAAAAGCTCGTTTCTAAGCTCCGCAAAATTTTCGATAATTCCGTTGTGAACAATGGCAAAGCGACCGTCCGGGCTCATATGGGGGTGGGCGTTTATGTCGTTAGGCACGCCGTGGGTTGCCCAGCGGGTATGACCGATTCCGGTGGTGCCGGTTATCGGTTCGCCCTCCTCAATTTTTTTGCAGAGGTTTTCGATTTTTCCGGAGGCTTTTACGACGGATATGCCATTTTCGTCAACAATGGCGATTCCGGCGGAATCATATCCCCGGTATTCAAGTTTTTTAAGCCCCTCGATAATGACGGGTACGGCTTTGTGGCTTCCGGTGAAGCCGATAATTCCACACATAAGAATTTTCTTTCCTTTCTGGTAAGGTCGGGGAAGAGCTTTGATCAGAACATCTCAATATACTGATCTCTGTCGGGACCGACAGAAACATATTTAATGGGGCATCCGACAGCTTTTTCAATGTGCTTTATGTAATCGATAGCTGCTGCGGGAAGCTCTTCCGGGCGGCGGCATTTGCTTATGTCGCACTTAAAGCCGGGAACATACTCATAAATAGGCTTCGCTTCGGTAAGCTCGATTCCCTTGGGGAAATAATCAACTCTCTTGCCGTTTACTTCGTATGCAACGCAAACGGGAATTTTATCAAGGTAGGAGAGAACATCAAGCTTTGTAAGCGCAAGGCAGGTGCAGCCCTGTACCATTACGCCATAGCGGGAAGCAACAACATCAAATCCGCCGACTCTGCGGGGACGACCGGTTGCCGCACCGTATTCTCCGCCCGCTTCACGAAGGGCGTCGCCCTCTTTTCCGAAAAGCTCGCAGGTAAAGGGTCCTTCGCCGACGCAGCTTGAATATGCCTTGATTATACCGACGATTTCGTCAAGATGACGCTCCGGAATACCTGCGCCTATGGGCGCATAGGAGGCGATTGTGTAGGAAGCGGAGGTATAGGGGAAGATACCGTAATCTATGTCACGGAGTGCGCCGAGCTGCGCCTCAAACATAATGTTTTTGCCATCTCTTACCGCTTCGTCAAGATAAAGGGTGGTGTCGCAGATATAATCCTTAAAGGGCATGCAGTATTTGTCTATCCATGCAAGCATATCTTCGGTTTTGATAGCCTCGTGACCATAGCCTTTTTCAACAAGGAGGTTTTTCCATTCAACTATGTCCGCCATACGCTCGTCAAGAAGCTCTCTGTGGAGAAGCTCGCCGACGCGGAGGGCTTTTTTCATATATCTGTCGGAATATGCGGGGGAGATACCTCTGCGGGTGGAGCCGAATTTTTTATCGCCGAGGCGGTCTTCTTCAAGGCAGTCCAAAAGCTTGTGATAAGGCATACAAATGGAGGCACGGTCGCTTATTTTAAGGTGCTTTGGGGTAATCTCTATTCCTGCGTCACGCAGCTTTTGAATTTCATTATAGAGGTGCTCCATATCAATGACCATTCCGGGACCGAGTACATTAACGGTTTCGTCACGAAGAATTCCGGAGGGGAGAAGATTGAGGATAAATCTGCCCTTTTCGTTCACAACGGTGTGACCGGCGTTATTGCCGCCCTGATAACGAACAACAATGTCGTAATCCTGAGAGAGCAAATCGACCATTCTGCCTTTGCCCTCGTCACCCCAGTTTATACCTACTACTGATGTTAACATAATTTATGCTTCCTTTCGTTTGTTATATGTATGCGCAATGCGTTTTTGACTTTTTTATGCGGCGGAGTCAGACATTTACCTCCGCCTTTTCGCCAAGGAGATTTTTATTTTTCTCAAGGATGGGCTTTACCGTGTTTTCAAGGTACTCCGCCGTTTGCTGCGCCGCCATACCCGTAAAGGTTGCCGGGTCGCAAAGGGAGGAAAGCTCCTCCTCGGATAGATTAAAGGCAGGGTCGGCTTTTATTCTTTCAAGCAGGTCGTTTTCTTTTCCGAAAAGCTTAACCTGCTCCGCCGCCTTTACGGAGTGCTCCCTGATTGCCTCATGAAGGGTCTGGCGGTCGCCGCCCTTGTTCTTTACGCAATACATAAGGATATTTTCCGTCGCCATAAACGGCATTTCTTCAAGCAGGTGTTTTTTCATAACGGCGGGATAAATCCTCATGCCGGAAATAACATTAAGATAAAGGTTCAGTATTCCGTCCGTGGCAAGAAATGCTTCCGGAAGCGAAATTCTGCGGTTTGCGGAATCGTCAAGGGTGCGTTCAAGCCATTGGGAGGCGGCGGTCACCGCCGGATTTGTAAGGTCGCAGATTACATAGCGGGAAAGAGAGGCAATACGCTCGCTTCTCATAGGGTTGCGCTTATAAGCCATTGCGGAGGAGCCGATTTGCTTTGCTTCAAAAGGCTCGTCAACCTCTTTGAGATGGGAAAGCAGACGAATGTCCCCGGCAAATTTGGATGCGCTTTGGGCAATTCCGGAGAGGGCTTGGAGCACAAAGAAATCAAGCTTTCTTGTGTAGGTCTGTCCGCTTACGGCAAAACAGGCTTCAAAGCCCATTTTTTCTGCGATTTTCTTTTCAAGAAGCTTTACCTTTTCTGCGTCGCCGTCAAAAAGCTCGAGGAAGGAAGCTCCGGTTCCCGTGGTTCCCTTACAGCCCAAAAGCCGCAGGCTCTTTATCTGAAAGTCGATGTTGTCAAGGTCCATAAGAATGTCCTGGAGCCAAAGGGTCGCACGCTTTCCGACGGTAGTGGGCTGCGCCGCCTGAAAATGCGTATATGCAAGGGTTGGAATATCCTTGTTTTTCTCCGCAAAAGCGGAAAGGGCTGCCGCAACATTGATAAGCCTTGCCCGAATTACCGAAAGAGCCTCCCGCATAAGGATAACATCGGTATTGTCCCCAACATAGCAAGAGGTTGCCCCAAGGTGGATAATGGGCTTTGCCTTTGGGCAACATTCGCCGAAGGTAAGCACATGCGCCATAACATCATGGCGAACCTCGTGCTCGTGTACGGCTGCGGAGGCGTAATCAATATCGTTTATGTGCGCCCGCATTTCGGAGATTTGCTCCTCCGTTATCGGAATACCAAGCTCGCTTTCGCTTTCCGCAAGGGCAACCCAAAGCTTCCTCCAGGTGGAGAATTTGCTGTTGTCGGAAAAAATGCGTTTCATCTCCTCGCCGGAATAGCGGGTGCAAAGCGGGTTTACATAAAATTCGTGGTCTGCCATAAATAAAAACCTCAAAATAATTTTTCAAAAAGAGCGGTTTTTGCCCTTTTGCAACCCGCAAAAAGGCAAAAACACTTTTACTCATATATTATACATCATCACCATATGCTTTTTCAAGAGAAGCGGCAATAAGTCCCTTAAAAAGTGGATGCGGACGGTTCGGGCGGCTCTTAAATTCCGGATGGAACTGAACGCCCACATAGAACGGACGGTCGGAAAGCTCAACCGCTTCCACTATATGCCCGTCCGGGCTTTTTCCGCAAAGGGTAAGACCGCATTGCTGCATAATTTCACGGTAATCGTTGTTGAACTCATAGCGGTGGCGGTGTCTTTCGGAAATAAGCTCCTTTTCGTAACAGCGGCGGAGAACGGTGCCCTCTGCGATATGGCAGGGATATGCCCCAAGGCGAAGCGTTCCGCCCTTATCCGTTCCGTCGGACTGGTCGGGAAGAAAATCTATGACCTTGTTTTCGGAGCTTGCGTTAAATTCGCCGGAATTTGCGTCGGAAAGACCGCATACATGGCGGGCAAATTCAATTACGGCGATCTGCATACCAAGGCAGATTCCAAGATAGGGAACATTGTTTTCACGGCAATATTTTGCGGTTTCTACCATGCCCTCGATGCCTCTTTCACCAAAGCCGCCGGGAACGATTATTCCGTTGCAGCCGGAAAGCTTTTCTCTGACATTTTCGGCGTTTATGCCCTCGCTGTCTATCCATTCGATTTTTACCTTTGTTCCGTAGGCATAGCCCGCATGGCGAAGAGCCTCTGCAACGGAAAGATATGCGTCGTGGAGCTGAACATATTTGCCGACAAGACCGACGGTAACGGTTTTGTCACGGTTTATGATGCTGTCTATCATCTCTTTCCATTCGCTCATATCAAGGTTCGGAGCGTCGATATTAAGCTCCTTGCAGGCGATTTCGGAAAAACGGTGTTTTTCAAGCATAAGCGGGGCTTCATAAAGCACCGGTACGGTTATGTTTTCAATAACACATTCCGGCTTTACATTGCAGAACATTGCGATTTTTTTGAATATGGACGGCTCAAGCGGAGTGTCGCAGCGAAGCATTATAATGTCCGGGTGGATTCCCATTCCCTGAAGCTCCTTTACGGAATGTTGGGTGGGCTTTGACTTATGCTCCTCGCTTCCGCTTATATACGGAACAAGGGTTACATGAATATAGAGGGAATTTTCTCTTCCAACCTCAAGCCCGACTTGGCGGATAGCCTCGAGGAAGGGCTGGCTCTCAATATCGCCGGTGGTTCCGCCAACTTCGGTTATAACAACATCTGCGCCGGTCTTTTTTCCGACCCGATAGATAAATTCCTTTATCTCGTTAGTGATATGGGGAATAACCTGAACGGTTTCACCAAGATATTCTCCACGGCGTTCCTTGTTAAGAACATTCCAATAAACCTTGCCCGTTGTTAGGTTTGAATATTTGTTCAGGTCCTCGTCGATAAAACGCTCGTAGTGACCGAGGTCAAGGTCGGTTTCGGCACCGTCCTCGGTAACATAAACCTCGCCGTGCTGATAAGGGCTCATGGTGCCGGGGTCAACATTTATATATGGGTCAAGCTTTTGTGCCGCAACCTTAAGCCCCCTTGCTTTAAGAAGCCGCCCGAGGGAAGCCGCCGTAATTCCCTTTCCAAGTCCGGAAACAACGCCGCCGGTTACAAAAATATACTTCGTCATAAAAAATTCCTCCCTGTTCCGTTTATTTGGTTCTTTTTTCAAAAAAATCTGGCGAACGGGCGCAACAAAAAAAGCGTCCTCCGATGCCACAAGGGGGCACTTGTCCCCAAAACCGCATCAGAAAACACCTGAAATATCAATATAGAATTTTCAAAACCAGAATTTATTCTAACTCCGGACGAGGCTCTTGTCAAGAAAAAAATCAAAATTTTTCGCAAAAATTTTGCGCCGCAGCGTGCTCAAAAAGAGCAGGAGCTGCATCCCAAAAAAGGGTTCCGTGCTCAAAAATGAGCACGGAACCCTTCGCCGATAAATCACATACTCTCCGGCACGGTAATATTGAGCACGGTGAGCACATTTTTAATTGTGGTCTTTGCCGCAAGGCAAAGGGCAAGCCGAGCCTGCATAAGCTGTTCGTCGTCGCAGCGGCAGCGGCAGGCGTTATAGAACTTATGGAAAGCCGCCGCAATATCAACGGCATATTTGGTAATGCGGGCGGGGTCATAAAGGCGTGCGGATTCCTTGATTTCTCCGGGGAAAGCCGCAATGCAGGAAACAAGGGCAAGCTCCTCCGGCTCTTTAAGAACGCCTGCGGGGATTTCTCCTGCGGGAGAAACTCCCTCTGCGGCAAGGGCTTTAAGAATGGAGCAAATCCTTGCATGGGCATACTGAACATAATAAACCGGGTTTTGGCTGGACTGCTCCACGGCAAGGTCAAGGTCAAAGATAAGGTGGGTGTTCGGTTCCCGCATATTAAAGAAGAAGCGTGCTGCGTCAATCGGCACTTCCTCAAGAAGGTCGGTAAGGGTGATCGCCTTGCCGGTGCGCTTGCTCATTCTTACGGGCTTTCCGTCCCGAACAAGCTCAACAAGCTGCATAAGAACAACATCAAGCTTGCTTCCGTCAAGGCCAAGGGCGTTCATTGCGCCTTTAAGGCGGGCAACATGACCGTGGTGGTCTGCGCCCCAAACATTGATAACACGGCTAAAGCCTCTTTTTGCAAATTTGTTGTAGTGATAGGCAATATCGCCGGCAAAATAGGTGGGGTTTCCGTTTTGGCGGATAAGAACATCGTCTTTAAGCTCAAGAGCTTCGATTTGTTTATCGGTTTTTCCCTCCGCCTTCAGCATTTCGGTAAGGACCTCGGCGTTTTTGTACCAAAGTGCGCCGTCCTTTTCATAAGTAAGCCCCTTGTCGGAAAGAATCTTTACGATTTCGTCAACGCTTCCGTCGGCATAAAGGCTGCTTTCACGGAACCACACATCATAGTCGATGCGGTAGGTATGAAGGTCACGGTGAAGTCCCTCAACATTGGCGGGCAGCGCATAGGCGATAAGTGCGCTGCGGCGTTCCTCGGAGGGGGCGTTTACATATTTGTCGCCGTTAATATCGGCAAATTCCTTTGCACGAACCTTTATATCCTCGCCGTGATAGCCGTCTTCCGGAAACTCAACTGCGTCCTCGCCGAGATAAAGCTGGAGATAGCGTGCTTCGAGGGATTTTCCGAATTTTTCGATTTGGTTTCCGGCGTCGTTTATATAAAATTCTCTGGTAACATCGTATCCGCACCAGGAGAGCACCTCTGCAAGACCGTCGCCGATTGCGCCGCCTCTTGCGTTGCCCATATGCATGGGACCGGTCGGGTTTGCGGAAACAAATTCCACCATAACCTTTTCGCCGTTTCCGCCGCAGCTTTTTCCGTAGCCGTCCCCTTCGGAAACGGCGGCGTTTACTGCCTCGGCATACCAATGGGGGGCATAGAATACATTAAGGAAGCCGGGACCGGCAACCTCCGCTTTTTCAAAAAAGCTGCCCTCAAGCTCAAGGTGAGCGGCGATTGCTTCGGCAATTTGGCGGGGGGCTTTACGGAACGCTCTTGCGGAAACCATTGCCGCATTGGAAGCAAGGTTGCCGTTTTTGCTGTCCGCAGGCACCTCGATTACAAATTCGGGAAGCTCCCCTTCGGGAAGCTCGCCCGCAGAAACGGCTGCCGAAGCCGCTTCTTTTATAAGCTCTCTGTATTGCGCTTTGGCTTCCGCCGATAAGTCACGCATTGCTTTCACACTCCTTGACTACAATATTTACTTCCTGCTCGCTTGCAAGCATGGCGTTAATGTCCATTGAATATCTGAAATTGAGAATCCCGCCATTGTCCTCCAATCCGTTTTCGATGGAAAGACCCTGAATACCCATGATCCAATCGGAAAAGCCGTTGTCATAGTGGCATTGGTGGCGTTCGCCCTTTTCAATAATAAGCTGGCTTGTCCTTTTTCCGCTGCGGGTCATCGTAACGCAGTTTGTGCCCTCGATTTTAAGGAGGGTCTTCATGGTTGGGGCGGCGTCCTCCTCGTCCATCTCCTCATAGGAGAGATAACGGGCGTTGCGCTTTTTATAATAGCGACCCTTTGTCATAAGCTCAACGGTATCGCTTTCGCCGTCAATGCTTCGGGTGCCTTTGATAAAAATAACTACATCTTTTCCCATATAATAATCCTTATATTTAATACGAGCACCGTGTTTTTGCTCTGATGCGGTGAAAAGCTTGCCCTATTTCACCAAATCCTCCGGGTCTATGCGGGTAACCTCACAAAGCTCTTCTCCAAGGAACTCCCTGCCCAGCCTTGAAAAGCCCTCCACCTTGTCCGTGACAAAAAATTTCATTCCGCCCTGTTTTTTTGCGGAAAGAAGTCCGTTTTTCGCCAAAAAGTCCTTTGCGGAGAGGGCAGCTTCGCTGCCTGCGTCAATAAGCCGAAGCCTGTAATCGGTAAGCCGGTCGATAAGGTTATAAAGAAGCGGATAATGAGTGCAGCCGAGGATAAGCGTATCTATATTCTTTCCGTCAAAGGCGGAAAGATAGTCCTGCGCAACAAGGCGGGTCACCTCGCAGTCTGCGCCGAAATATCCGTTTTCAACAAGGGGAACAAAAAGCGGGCATGCCTTTGCGGTAAACTGTACATTGGGAATAAGCCTTTCCGCAAGCTTTTCATAAGAGCGGCTTGCAACGGTGGCTGCGGTTGCAACAAGCCCGATTTTACCGTTTTTTGTTGCTTCTGCCGCAGCGTTTACGGCGGGCTCCACAACGCCCATGCACGGAACGGAAAAGCCGTCTTTAAGCTCCTCCCCAAGAACGGAGCTTACCGTTCCGCAGGCAACGATTATCATTTTTACATCCTGCTTTTCAAGAAAGCGTATGCATTCCGTGGCATAGCGGCGAATAACCTGCGGGCTTCTGCTTCCGTAGGGAACACGCCCGGTATCGCCGAAAAACACTATGTCCTCTCCGGGAAGAATTTTTCTAAGTTCCCGAACGGCGGTAAGCCCGCCAAGCCCGGAATCAAAAACGCCTATTGCTCTTTCGTCCATTATTCCTCCGAAAATTCGGCCTCCGCAAGCTCAATAAGCCCCGTAATAAGTTCGGAATAGCTCATTCCCGCTGCCATCATCAGCTTTGGGTACATGGATATGTTTGTAAATCCGGGAAGAGTGTTCGGTTCGTTGAGCACGACATTTCCGCTTTCTCTTTCAACAAGAAAATCAACTCTTGTAAGTCCCCGGCAGCCGAGTACGGAATAAGCCTGCCTTGCAATTTTGCGGATTTCCTCCGCCTTTTCGTCGGAAAGCCTTGCCGGGATATAAAGCTTGCTTTCCGCATTATAATATTTTGCGTCATAGCTGTAAAATTCGTCCGCCGGAACAATTTCTCCCGGTCCGCCGACGGAAAGCTCCCGGTTTCCGAAAACGGCGCATTCAACCTCGATGGGGTCTTTTACCGCTTCTTCAACGATTATTTTGCAATCGTTTTCAAAAGCAAGCTCAAACGCCGCAGAAAGCTCCTCACGGCTTTTTGCCTTTGTGATTCCTACGGAGGAGCCTGCGTTTGCGGGCTTTACGAAAACGGGGAAGCCAAGTTCCGTGCTCACGGAATCAAAAGCGTGCTCAAGGTTGCAGCCCTTCATAAAAGTAAGCCATTTTACCTGCGGGATACCCGCATTTTTGAGCACGGCATGGCAAATATCCTTATCCATACACATTGCGGAGGAAAGAACACGGCATCCGACATAGGGAATACCCGCAATCTCAAGAAGTCCCTGCATACTTCCGTCCTCGCCGTTTCTTCCGTGAAGAACCGGGAAAACCGCATTTATGCGGCGGGGGAACATTGCGGGTCCCTCCTCGACCATAATTCCGTGTACGCTTCTGTCCGGGCAGATAAACGCCCTTTTAAGGTGCTTTTTGTCCTCTTCCCATGTGTTGTTGCGAACTTTTTCGATTTCGCCGGAATAGAGATACCATTCGCCCTCTTTTGTTATGCCGAGAAGCAGCGGTTCGTATTTTTCTTTGTCGATATTTTCCGCAACGGAGGCAACGGACATACACGAAACCTCGTGCTCGCTTGAAACGCCGCCGAAAATAAGGGCGATTATTTTTTTGCTCATATAAAAAGACCTCTTTTCGGAAGAGTAAAATTTTTTGCCGGGCAAAAAAAGCCCTCTGCCGTCAGATTTCTCCGGCAAGAGCCTCCAAAACCTTTGAATAAGTTTCCGCCGGGTTGCTCAAAAAGCGTTCCCTAACGAAAGCAGCCTGTTCCTCGTCCGGCATAAACAGAGAAAGCTCCATAAGGTCGGTGCCTATATCCGTCACCCTCATATGTACCTTAAAGCCGTCCTCGGTTTTTGTTATGGAAACAAGGTTTTCTTTTTCTATGCGCCGCCGCCGCAAAATATTCCTTGCCGCTTCGGCGGATTTTTCTTTAATCGAAAGGGGCAGCTTTCCGACGAGGGTTGCCTCGACGGCTCTTCCCTTTTCGGTAAGGGAATATTCGCTTATTCCCGCAGGGGATTTAAGCGCAAGGACGCAGCCGGAGCTTTCAAGCTCCGCCAATGCGTCGGAAAATTCAAAATAATTTGCCGCTCCGTCGGAAAGCACTGCCTCCGTAAGCTCGTCAAAGCTCATCGGAGAATCCGCCTCCATAAGAATGTGGCAGATAAGGATGCGGATTTCGCCTCCGTCGGTAAGTCCGCCGGGTCTTATTCCGGCGGTGAAGGTTTCGTCCAAGGCAATGCCCTCCTTTCATATAAAAATGATTGCGGGCACTTTGACAAAAAGTGCCCGCCAAAGCGTTAAAAGGCAAAAACGCAAGCGTTTTTTTCGGTTTATCAGTCGGTCTTTATGCACTTATGGGGAATTTCGTGTTTCTTAAAGAACTGACCGCAGCGAGTGCATTTCCAAGGCCATTCATGCTCGCCGGTATATTCAAGCGGACCTTTGCAGTCGATATATTCCGGCTCTGCGGCTTTTTCTTCCTCCTTGTGCTTTGCTTCTCCGGCTGCCTCGGCAATGCGCTGTTTGCGCTCCTCGGCACGCTTGCGGTAAAAGTTGGGGTCATAGGAGGTCATGCCGTCGGTATCCATCTCCGGCTTTACCATGTTGTCGGGCTTGCGTTCTTTTTTCTCGTGAACGGGGGGAACATACTCGGTAAGGGTATTTTCGTCCTCTGCGCCCGTGGGGTCGTCAAATGGAGAAACATATTCGTCCTGTGCGGGTTTTTCCGGCTCTGCGGCTTTTTCTGCGGCTTCTTCAAAAACCTCTGCAGCTTCCTCTGCGTTTTCCTCCGCTGCGGGAGCTTCCTGCACCGGTTCTTCCGCTGCGGGAGCCTCCGGCTCTGCGGGCTTTTCAACGGTTTCCTCAACCATAGCCATAACCTCGTCGGAGGTGCGTGCAATTACATTGTCAACGGGTGCGTCGCCGCCCGCCGCAGAGGGCTCGGGCTTTTGCTCCGGGGCTTTTTCACGCTTCGGGGCAAAGGGATTTACCCATTGGTCGTCGGGAACGGCTTTGTATGACGGTGCGGATGCAGGCTCCGGTTCGGGCTGCGGGGCGGGTCTTACGGGTTTATAGGGGTTGACATAGGGCTGCGCTGCCGGTGCGGGCTGATAGGGTTGGGCAAATTGCTCCTGCGCAGGCTGGTAAGGCATCTGCTGATAGGGATTCGGCGCAGCCTGTTGATAAGGTGTCTGCTGATAGGGGTTGGGAGCGGGCTGCTGCGGGGCATAGGGATTTTGCTGCCCGTATGGCATCTGCTGATAAGGATTTACATAAGGATTTACAAAAGAAGGCATTGCGGGCATTGCCGCCATGCGCTGGCTTATAAGATTTTCAACCTCGGTGCGGAAGGCGGAGATTTCTCTGCCTATGCTTTCTGCGGTATCGTCGGCAATTTCCGCCCGAAGCATATCAAGGCTTTCTTCGTTTTCCTCTGCGGCGTCCTGCGCCTCCATTGCGGAGAGGGCAACTGCGGTTTTTGCCGCAACCTTTGCATTGTTATAAACAAGCTGGATGTTGGAATCAAGGCTCATTCCGCCGGTCATTTCCTTAACAAGAGCAAGAAGGAACGGAGTGAGCTGTTTACCCTTAATCCCGTTTTCCTCGGCTTTTTTGACGGCGATGTCTATCGCTCTGTCCGCCATAGCCTTCGGCATTTCGTATTCCTTTGGAATGGGGTTGCCGACAAGGATTCCGCCGTGAACGCCGAGGTCGTGCTTTGCCTTGATGGTTTTTGCAAGCTCCTCCGGAGTATCAATGCGGTAATCAACGCCAAAGCCGCTTTCGCGGCAATAAAATGCGGGAAGCTCGTCCGTGCCGAAGCCGATTACGGGAACGCCCTTTGTTTCAAGATATTCAAGAGTAAGACCGATATCAAGAATGGATTTTGCGCCGGCGCAAACAACGGTAACATCGGTTCTGCCAAGCTCCTCAAGGTCGGCGGAAATATCCATGGTGGTTTCTGCGCCTCTGTGAACGCCGCCGATTCCTCCGGTTGCAAAAATCTTAATTCCCGCCATGGCGGCAATAATCATTGTGGAAGCAACGGTTGTTGCGCCGTCCATTCCCTTTGCGGCAAGAACGGGAAGATCCCGGCGGGAGGCCTTTGTAACAGCCATACCTTTTTTGCCGAGGTACTCGATTTCTGCGGCGGAAAGACCAACCTTCATTTTGCCGCCGATAATTGCGATAGTTGCGGGAACAGCCCCCTCGGAGCGGATTATATCCTCCACATTGCGTGCGGTTTGCACATTTTGCGGATAGGGCATACCGTGGCTGATTATGGTGGATTCAAGGGCGACTACGGGGCGACCCTCTTTAAGAGCGGCGGAAACCTCCGGCGCAATATCAAGATACATATTATTCATAACAAATCTCCTCCGTTAACGAATATATTCTGCTATGACAGTAAAACGATTTTAACAGGCTGCGCCGCATTATTTGCGGGGAGCCTTTTCAAGTGCCTGCTTTACAACACAAAGGTGGTCCGTGCAGGCTTTGCAGGTAAGATAGGAGTTTGTCTCCTCGCAAAATCTTTCCGGGTGGCGGTTATAGGTTATTTCCCAAGCCACGGTGCAGATAAGCGCAAGAGCAACAAGGCTCCAGGAATAGAAGTGCGGGATAAAAACAAGGGGCGTTACGGTCATAATCGTGCCCCAGGCAAAAATCCGGCAGGTAACACAGCATTTGTTCTTCATAAAAAGCTTTTGGAACGGGCAATAAAACACAATGCAGATAACATCGCAAAGATAATAGAACACCGTAAGCAAAAGCATTTCCGGTACGCCGAAAATTCCGCAATAATAAAGTGCCGCAAAAGCAAGGTTTGGGATGATCCAGACGATTGCGACCCTTGTTGCGCCAAGGTTGAGCTTTTTAAGCTTTGTGCGGAGGAAAAAGCCGTCCGCAACCTCCTCAACTTTTTTGAAGGTTTGGGGAAACTGTTTAAGGCAGCCCCTTGATATTCGGGATTTCGGCGAAAGCTGAAGCGCAAAGGAAATAAGCAAAATCACCCAAAGGATATTGACCGGGGAAAAAAGCTCTTTGTTTTGCGTAAAATCAAGTATGCTGCGGTTTTTGATATATCCGAGAAGCGCAGCGATAAGGATGCAAAGCCGGAAGAAAAAGCGCAGCAAATAGCTGCGGAAAATATTAAATGCCTTATCCATAATTCTGCCGAAATACGCATCCTTTCAGAAAAAAAGCCAAAACGCTTTTTTACGGCTTTTTTCAAACGCCGAAGCGCAAAGCCCGAAATTTTATCAAAATATCTACACATATAATATAATAGAAAACGCAGGGAATGTCAATTACTAATTGCCCCATAGCCGCCGATTTTGCCCCTTTTGCAAAAGGGAATATTTTTCCGCCGCCGGACATAGGCTCTATACTAAACTTTTTTTAAGGAGGCTGTGTCCCGTTATGAAAGGAATGCCGGAGGAAAGAGCCGTTGCGGCGGCGGAATACATAATCGAAAATAAAACCACCGTAAGAAAAACCGCAAAACGCTTTGGAGTAAGCAAAAGCACCGTACATAAAGATGTTTCCGAACGCCTTGCACATATAAGCCCTGCACTCTATGCGGAGGTAAAATCCGTTTTGGAGCGAAACAAAAGAGAACGCCACCTTAGAGGAGGCGAGGCGACAAAGCAAAAATACGAGCATATCAGGGAGGCAATGGAAAAAAACGCCACTGCCGAATAAAAACGCCGCCGAAAAGCAAAAATAATCCCCGAAAGGGGATTTTTTTGTGAAGCTGAAAATTTTTATGCTGGCGTTTTGCGCCGGCTTTGCAATATTCTTTTCCGTTGCCGCAGTTTTTGTTTACCGCTATTCCGACTATGTGCAAAGCCCGGAGGAGCCATCGGCGGAGGAAGATTCCGCCCCGGCTTTTGCCGAAAAAACAGCCCTTTTGCTTATATTTGAGGAGGACGGAAAAACGGGCCCCTTTTCCGTTGTGTGCTTTGACGGAGAAAAGGGCAGGATACCGGTAATAAGCTTTCCTGCGGAGGTTGTTTTTGAGAGTGTGCCGGGAAAAAAGACCGCCGGGGAGCTTTTTTCTTCTCTTTCAAGAAAGGACTTTTTGTCTGCGGCGGAGCGGGAGCTTGGAATAAAAATTTCCGCATGGTTTTTGTGGAACAAAGCGACCTGCGAGGAGGTTATCTCAAAGGCGGGTGCTTTTGATTATATTCTGCCGAAGGATTTGTATTATTCCGACGGCGAGAGGTATATAAACCTCTCCGCCGGGGTGCAAAGCGTTACCGGAAAAAAGTTTTACGATATGATAACCTATCCCGGCTTTGACCAAATCGACCGCTGCGATACCGCCTCCCGCCTTATTTCGATTTTTCTCGGAAGGCGGCTGCGCCGCTTTGCGCCGGAGGGTGCGGTGCTTTCCTCGGCGGTGTACGAAAGCACGGAAAATTCCGCCGATGCTTTTTTTCGTGCGGAGCTACACGGAATAATCGCCGGGCTTTGCTCCGAAAAAAAGCCCGTTGCAAGCCATGTTACCTGCGACCTTGAGCCTTTTGAGGAGGGCGTTTTCCGCTTTTCAAAAAGCACAAGAGAACGCTTTATAAAATATTTTCCGCCCCTTTCGGAATAGAAAAACGCCGGGGAATTTATTTCTGCGGATACGGCGGCTGTATCTCCGCAACGCTTCTGTATATATATTTTCCCTTATCGGAAGAAAGCTTCGGCAGGGATTAAAATTTGTACAAAAAAACAACTCCGTCTGGGAAGCGACACTTCATATTGCCAACGCTCAAAACGGAGAAAAAATCTTGTATGATATTGACCCAATAAAAAAAGTGGAGAGGTCCGGAAAATCGGACACTACCTCCACTACGGATAGTATACGCCAAAGCAGAGCAAAAAGTCAACAAATTTCCGAAAAAAATAATGAAAAAAGTGCTATCGACGATTTGGGCAAAGTCCAATACCAGCTCCGACGGGAGGACATAAACCGCCTTAATATCCTTGAGGGGCTAAAGCCGATGCGGAAAAGCACCGGCTTTTTTTGCTGCCTAAAATTTCGAGGGATAATAATTTCTTAATCTATTCTTAAAATTTTCGCTTCTTGTTTCTTAAAGATATTTTCCTTATGATGATTACAGAAAGAAAAGGCAAACTTTTTTTGATCCCTGCGGAAGCATTCTTCCGGGAAAGGAAAATATAAATATGGAAGCGTTACAGACAATAAACTTTATAATAGCGACGGTGTTTTTCCTCTGCTATGCCTACCAGTTCGCATATATCCCCCTGCAATGGTTAAAAAAAGACCCGCCCCATTGCGCCGAAAAAAAGCACCGCTTTGCCGTGCTTATCTGCGGAAGAAACGAGGAGCGGGTTATAGCAAAGCTTATCGAAAGCATACATTCCCAAACCTACGACCCCGCCTGTGTGCGCATTTTTGTAATGGCGGATAACTGCACCGATAATACTGCAAGGGTCGCTCGGAACGCCGGCGCAATCGTATATAAAAGAAACAACCCTTTCCTTGTCGGAAAGGGCTATGCTCTTGAGGAGCTTCTCGACAACATCAAAAGAAATTATCCGAAAGGCTATTTTGACGGCTATTTTGTGTTCGACGCCGATAATGTTCTCGATAAAAACTACATAAAAGAGATGAACCGCACCTTTTGCGACGGCTACGACATAATCACAAGCTACCGCAATTCCAAAAACTACGGAAGCAACTGGATCTCCGCCGGATACGCCCTTTGGTTTTTGCGGGAATCCCGCTATCTTAACCATGCCCGTTTTCTTCTTGGGACAAGCTGCGCCGTTTCCGGAACAGGCTTTTTCTTCAGCCAAAGGATACTCGAAAAAAACGGCGGCTGGCGTTTTCATCTCCTTACCGAAGATATAGAATTTACCGTACATAATATTATAAACGGAGAAAAAGTCGGCTTTTGCCCCCGGGCGGTGCTCTATGACGAACAGCCGGTTTCCTTCCGCCAATCCTGCCGCCAGCGTATGCGTTGGGCAAAGGGATATATCCAAGTGTTCAAAAAATACGGTGCGGGGCTTCTTAAAGGTGCCCTTTGCGGAAGCTTTTCCTGCTTTGATATGGCGATGGCAATTATGCCCGCCGTTGTGCTTACTGCGGTTTGCGTGCTTGTAAATTCCGTTATGGCGGTTTTGACCCTCGCTTCCGGAGGAAGCATTCTTCCGATTCTTCTTTCCGTCGGGCAAAGCGTGCTTAATATTTATCTAACCCTGTTTGCCGTCGGCGCAATCACAACGGCTACCGAATGGAAAAACATACCCGCCCCCGCATGGAAAAAGGTTTTCTATGCCTTTACCTTCCCCCTGTTTATGTTCACCTATATTCCGATTTCCTTTGCGGCACTTTTTGCCCATGTGGAATGGAAACCGATCGAGCACAGCGTAAGCGTAAGCTGCGATGAGCTTTGGCGGCAAAGCGCATGACGGCGCAAAGCCCTGCGGCGGGTAACGCTCCGGAATTTGACGCCGTAATCGAAAAAATACAGGAGCGCACAAAAAAGCTTTTTTTCACCGTAATTTCCGCCGCAGCCTTTGTTGCGCTGCTCTGGCTTTCCATGGGTGCGGCGGATTGCGCAAGAGTTTTTGCAAGGGGCGAAAGACCGCTTTTCTGCACAATGGAAAACGGCGTTTTCCGCGGCTTCGGCTATTCCTTTGCCATAGAAAAAATCCCGGAGAAAAGCCCCTGTGCAGAAGCAAAGCTCTTTATTTTCGGAATTGAGGCAATGCGGGAGAGGGTAACCCCCGCAAAAGCAATTTCCGAATAACACTCCCGGAGTGCCCGGCGGGGGTTACAGCCGGCGGATTTTTCCGCCGCCCCGCCCGCTCGCATATATAACAAAAACCAAAAAACCCGGACGGAAACTCCCCGTTCGGGCTTTTTGGTCTTAAAAAAACGGTCGTTTATTTACAAAGAGTAATATTTCGACAAATTTATACTATCCTTGGGGCTGTTTTGCATTAAAGCAGCTTCTCGATAGCCGCTTTTATGTCCGAAAAGACCTCTTCTTTTGTGCGTGCGCCGTCAACGATTACAATATTGTCCCGCCCCTTCAGCATATCGAAGACTATTCCGTAGCGGCGGCGGGTTTCGGAGATAATCGCCGCATTTTCCTCATAAATTTCAAAATGGCTGCGCCCGGCACGGATGTGCTCAAGGCATTTTTCCGGGTCGAGGTCGATAAAAACGCAGATGTCCGGCTTCATAATCGAAGGGCAGTTAAGATTCATTTCTGCGACCCAATCCAAAGAGCCGCCGACGCCCTGATATGCGATTGAGGAATAATAATACCTGTCGCATACAACATCGGTGCCGCCCTCGATATATTGGCGTATTCCGCTTTTCGGGCTTACATTGTGAGCAACCCGGTCCGCAAGAAACATTGCGGCAAGCTCGTCGCTTGTTCTCGGGTGCTCCGCACCCAAGCCGTCCCGCACCATTCCGCCAAGCCCGCTTGCGGTGGGCTCCGCCGTATGGTGGACCCTGCGCCCTTTTTCTCGAAGATATGCGGAAAGCATTTCGGACTGGGTGGTTTTTCCGCTTCCGTCAACGCCCTCGATAACTATAAAAAGCCCTCTTTTGTTTTCCAAAACAAGCACCCTCTTATTAAAAACAAAAAATCAACGGAATAATTATAACCTGCGCCGCCCTTTATGTCAAATATGAAGAATAGGCTTAAAAATCCGCCGAAGAACACAAAAAAGTGTTGCGGGCAAAGCGGCGATTTGCTATAATATACTGTGTATATTTGCGCTTATGCGGTCAAAAACACCGAAAAGGCGTTTTTCCGCTTATATTTACAAAAAAGGAAGGGAGGTTTTTTCGGAAATGAAGAAAAACCTTGACCTTATGCAGGCGGCAATAATCGTGCTTATGGTGTTTTTGTCCGCAGAGGCGGGAATTACGGCGGCTTTGGATAAAAATATATTTTTAATCGAGCTTCCGTTTGTAATCGCCGCATTGGTTTTTTCCGTAATAAGGCTTGTAACAATAAGAAAGGATTCCCGAAGATTCCTTGAATATGTGGGAGGAAGACTTGGTGCCGCAAAGGGAAACAGCCTGCTTAATTTTCCGATGGCTGTCGCCGTAATTGACGAAAGCGGCTGCATAATCTGGTGTAACGGTCTTTTCCATGACAAAATCGTAAAAAAGGACGAGGTCATCGGTCTTTCCGCAAAAACCGTTTTCGAGGGCTTTGATTTGCAAAAAGCCCTTACCCCGGAGGGCAGCGGCGTAAAATATAAGGGAGGCTGCTATACGGTCTGCGGCTTTATGTCCGACGCAAGAGCACCGGAAAACCTCTGTGTGCTGTATTTTGTCGACCGCACCGAGGAAAACCGCATAACAACCCTTTATAATGAAACCCGCCCGGTGGCGATGAGCATTGTTCTTGATAACCTCGACGACCTTTTTGCAAATTGCCGGGACAGCGAGAAAAGCCGTATTATGGGCGAGGTGGAGGATCTTTTTGAAAATTTTGCGGAAAAGAACCGCGCCCTTGTAAAGCGTTACGAAAACGCAAAATATATCGTTGTTGTGGAACAGCAATACCTTGAAAAAATGGAGGAGGACCGCTTTTCCATTCTTGATAAAGCAAGAAAGATACTTACAAGCGAGGGTTTGCCCGTAACCCTTTCAATCGGCGTTGCCGGGGGAGATTATACCCTTAACCGTCTTATGGAATTTTCCGGTCAGGCTTTGGAGATGGCTCTCGGCAGGGGCGGCGACCAGGCTGCGGTTAAGGAGCCGGGCGGCTATGAGTTCTACGGCGGGTTTGCAAAGGGAGTTGAAAAGCGCACAAAGGTAAAAACCCGTGTTGTTGCCGCCGCACTTTGCGACCTTATCGAATCAAGCGGAAATGTGCTTACAATGGGTCACCGCTTCGGTGACCTCGACTGCGTCGGCGCAGCAATCGCAATGGCGGAGGCTTGCCGTGATATGGAAAAGGATTCCCATGTTGTGGTCAATAAATCAACCTGCCTTGCAAAGCCGCTTATCGAAAAAACTGAGCAGGCGGGAGAAAGCGAGCTTTTCCTTTCGCCGGAGGCGGCAATGGAGCGTGTAACCGACGATACTCTGCTTATCATTGTTGATACTCATGTTCAAAATATTCTCGAATCAAAAGAGCTTTATGCAAAATGCCGCAATGTGGTCGTAATCGACCACCATCGCCGCATGATGGGAAGCGTTGAAAATGCGGTTATATTCTATCATGAGCCGTACGCTTCCTCCGCTTCCGAAATGGTTACGGAGCTTTTGCAATACTTCGATTCCCGCTGCAAGGTTACAAAGGCGGAGGCGGAAGCCCTCCTTTCCGGAATTATGCTTGATACAAAGAGCTTTACCATGCGTGCCGGCGTCCGTACCTTCGAGGCGGCTGCTTTCCTTAAAAAGCAGGGTGCGGATACCGTAAGGGTAAAGGAGCTTTTCTCCGGTAGCCTTGAAAGCTATCGTCACCGTTCGGAGATTGTTTCCCGTGCGGAGATATACCGCGGCTGCGCAATCAGCTTTTCAAAGGCGTATGACGATGTCGGGCTTGTTGCGCCCCAGGCTGCGGACGAACTTCTTACAATAGAGGGCGTTGCCGCCTCTGTGGTTATGTTCAAAACTCCGGCGGGAGTTTCCTTCTCCGCAAGAAGCCTTGGCGGAATGAATGTACAGGTTATTATGGAAGCCCTCGGCGGCGGCGGTCACCAAACCATGGCGGGCGCACAAATGCCCGATGTAACCCCGCAGGAGGCTGCGGTTGCCCTTAAAAACGCAATCGACAAATATTTTGACGACGCCGAGGGTCATGCCGACCAGTAAAAACGGATTTTTTATCAAATATAACCCCGAAAGGAGAAAATATTATGAAAGTTATATTGCTTGAGGACATCAAAGGAACGGGAAAAAAGGGCGAGCTTATAAACGCCTCCGACGGTTATGCAAGAAACTATCTTTTCCCAAAAAAGCTTGCTATGGAAGCAACCCCCCAAGCCCTTAACGAGCTTAAACAGAAGGAAGCGGCAAAGGAACGCCGCCTTGCAATAGAAAAGCAGGAGGCTCTTGACGCTGCCGCAAAAATCAAAGAAAAAACCGTAAAAATCTCCTCCGCCGCCGGACAAAACGGAAAGCTCTTCGGTTCCGTAACCGCAGCCGATGTTGCCGAGGAAATCAAAAAGCAGTTTGGGCTTGAGGTGGACAGAAGAAAGGTTTCCCTTGAATCCGAAATAAAATCTTTCGGAACCTATAACGCCGAGGTCAAGTTCGGAAGCGGCGTTTCCGCAAAAATTTATGTTCTTGTTGCGGAATAATACGCCGCACAATCTCGGCTCCCCGGTGTAAGGTTCGCACCTCGCCGACTGTGAGCACCTCTCGGCTCCCCTGTGTAAGGGGAGCTGGCACGGCGGCTAAAGATTAAGACGCCGTGACTGAGGGGTTGTATCGGCGACAGGTTATAGCGTTTACACTTTTCACAGTTTACCCCGCTCTTTTGTAACCAAAAGAAAAGCCGTTTTTTCCCCTCGCCGTCCCCGACGGGGACCCTAACGGCGTATTTTCAATATACCTATTTCGCTCGGCTATACTGACGGCTCGCAGGCTTTTCCGCACAGAACAAAGCCGCTCTGTAAGGTAAGCGGTATACCACAACCCCCTCCGCCGCTGCGGCGGCACCTCCCCTGAAGGGGAGGTGCGGAGGCGTCGGCGGTGCGCCTCTCGGCTCCTTCGCCGTTAGCCGCTCGTGCTTCGGCTATTCGCTCTCGCACTTGCGGACAGCAGCAGCTTGCCTTTCTCGTTGTATCCGCCACCGGCGGCACTCGAAAGCCAACTGTGCAAGGGGAGCTGGCAAAACCGCAGGTTTTGACTGAGGGGTTGTATCCCCGACCGGGGATTTTAAGGCGGGCGCAATCTCTAAATCCGCACAGCCCACGGCGGAAGGCGGCATACACGCCGCCGCAATGCCTTTCGCACAAGGATATTCCAAAAAGCATAGGAAGTGATTTTTTTGCCAAAAGAGAATGATATGCTTCTCGGCGTGGATATGCCGTACAGCCTTGAGGCGGAGCAAAGCGTGCTTGGCGCAGTGCTTGTGGAGCCGGGCTGCCTTTCCGAGCTTGTGGAAAAGCTTAGGGCGGAAAGCTTTTACCGCCCCCAGCACCGTGCGCTTTTTTCCGAGATGGTGCGTATGTTCACAACCGGAGAGCCGGTGGACTTTGTAACCGTGCTTGAGGCGGCAAAGGAAGCGGAGATTTTTCCCTCCGAGCAGGAGGCAAAGGTATATCTTTCTCACCTTATGGAGATTGTTCCCTCCGTCCGCAATATTTCCGCCTATGTTGATATAATTCTTGATAAACAGCTTGTGCGCAGCCTTCTTGAAATTTCCGGCGAAATTATGTCGGAGGCAAGAGAAAGCGGTGCGGAAGGAAGGCTTCTCCTCGATTCTGCGGAGCAGCATATATACGACCTGCGCCAAGGGCGCAGCACAGCCGGGTTTGTTCCGATAAGCGAAACGATACTTTCCGCCTACGACCGGATAAATAAGCTTGCCGGTCCCGACAGAGAAAAATACCTTGGAATAAAAACCGGTTACAGTGCGGTGGACAGAAAAATAGGCGGTCTTAATAAATCCGACCTTATTCTTATCGCCGCCCGTCCCGGTATGGGCAAAACAAGCTTTGCGCTTAATATTGCGGTAAATGTTGCAATGAAAGCAAAGCATAGGGTTGCGGTTTTTTCACTTGAAATGAGCAGCGAACAGATTACATCGAGGATCCTTTCCTGCGAGGCTCTTGTGGAAAGCAACCGCCTCCGCTCGGGAAATCTTGAGGAAAACGATTGGGTAAAGCTTGCCCAGACCGCCCAGCTTTTAAGCGGCTCCGAAATTTTTATCGACGACACAGCCGGAATAACAATTTCCGAGATGAAGGCGAAGCTTCGCCGTCTGCGCAGTGTTGACCTTGTTATAGTGGATTATCTTCAGCTTATGTCCTCCGGAAAACGCACGGATAACCGTGTTCAGGAGGTTTCCGAGATGACCAGAAACCTAAAGCTTATGGCAAGGGAGCTTGATGTTCCCGTAATCGTGCTTTCCCAGCTTTCCCGTGCAACGGAAAGCCGCCAGGGGCACCGCCCGATGCTTTCCGACCTGCGTGAATCCGGCTCCATTGAGCAGGATGCCGATATTGTAATGTTCCTCTATCGTGAGTCCTATTATCAGCTCCAGGAGGGTGCGCCTGCGCCGGAGCAGGATACGGTAGAGTGCATTGTTTCAAAAAACCGCCACGGCGAAACCGGAACGGCAGTATTGCTCTGGGACGGTCGCCATACAAAGTTCTATACAATAGAGGAAGACCGATGAGCACGGAAAAATCAAAAGCCGACGCCGTGAGCACGAAAAAAGAGCTTCATCCGCTTGAACGGCGTGCAATGGAGCTTCTCCTTCGGGAAAATATGCTCAAAAAAGGCGGAAAGGTTGTTGCAGCCGTTTCCGGCGGATGCGATTCAACGGCTTTGCTGCATATTTTGTGCGCCTTGAGCACGGAGCTTGATCTTGAGATAGTATGCGCCCATGTAAACCATAATCTGCGGGGAGAAGAAAGCGATTCCGATGAGAAATTTGTTCGGGATATGTGCAAAAAGCTTTGCGTGCCTTGCCTTGTTTATTCTGCACCCGTTGCGGAATACGCCCTTGAGCACCGCTTGAGCACCGAGGAGGCGGGAAGAAAACTTCGCTATGATTTTTTTGAGCACTGTGCAAAAGAGCTTGGCGAAAACGCAAAAATCGCAACGGCGCATACCCTTTCGGATTGCGCCGAAACCTTTATTTTTAATGCCACAAGGGGAACCGGGCTTGCCGGGCTTTGCGGAATACCGAAAAAAAGAGAAAATATAATCCGTCCGATAATCGAATTTACAAGGAGCGAGCTTGAGGACTACTGCCGCCAAAAAGAATTTTTTTTCGTTACGGACAGCACAAACCTTACCGACGAATATACCCGGAACAAAATCCGCCATAAGGTCGTTCCGGTTATGCGGGAGATAAATCCCGCTTTTGAGCGGTCGCTTCTCCGGCTGGAAAGCTCCCTTGCGGAAGCAAGGGATTATATCGCTTCTTCCGCCGCCGCAGCCCTAAAAAGCGCAGAGCGGGGCGGCGGGTATGATGCAGCCGTTCTTTCGGAGCTTGCTCCCGCAGTAAAGAGTGCGGCTGCCGCCGAAATTTTGTCGGAATATGGGTTTGAAGCGGACTTTGAAAGAATCCGCCGCCTTTGCGACGGATTTTGCGGCGGCGATTTTCAATGGGAGCTTTCAAAAAACGAATATATTTGCAAAAAGGACGAAGTGATTTTCAAAAAAACAAAGCCGTCCGCCGCCGCCGTCATAGAAGAAACTCCCTTTGAAAAAGGAATTTTACGGCTTTCTGCCGAAAAAACTCTGTGGGTGGAGCTTTTGCCGCAGGAAATTTTCAAAAATTCATATAAAATTAAAAAATATTCATTAAAAAACGCCTTCGATTATGATACAATACAAGGCGTGGCGATTTTTCGCTCCAAAAAAGAGGGGGACAAAGCGGATATCCACGGCGGAACAAAGACCTTAAAAAAGCTTTTTAACGAGGAAAAAATTCCGCCGGAGCTTAGGCAAAGCGTAGCCGTCCTTGCGGATTCCGCCGGGGTTCTTTGGATAGAGGGGCTTGGCGCAAGCCGCCGGGCAAGAATAACGGAAAAAACAAAAACCGTCGCAGTAATAACGACGGAATAAAAAAGTTATCTCATATTGGCATATGATATATAAATAAACAAAGATTTTTTATGCGGAGGAACTTTGTAAAATGAAGTACAACATGAAGGATGACATCGAGGAAGTTTTGTTTTCCGAAAAGGAGCTGCAGGGTGCGGTAAAAAAACTCGGAAAGCGCATAAGCGCAGACTATGAGGGAAAAAATCTTATGCTTGTTGCGGTGCTCAAGGGTTCGGTTATTTTTATGGCGGACCTTATGCGTGCAATAACCATTCCGATTTCCATTGACTTTATGTCCGTTTCCAGCTACGGCGGCGGAGTAAAAAGCACCGGAATAGTAAAAATCATCAAGGATCTTGATAACGATATTTCCGGCTATGATGTGCTTATTGTTGAGGATATTCTCGATTCCGGGCTTACCCTCTCCTATCTTACCAATGTACTTCGCCAAAGAAAGGTAAATTCAATAAAGATAGCTACACTGCTTGATAAGCCGGAACGCCGCCAGGTTGATATAAAGCCGGATTACGCCTGCTTTGTTGTGCCGGATAAATTCGTCGTCGGCTATGGTCTTGACTATGACCAAAAATACCGCAATCTGCCCTATATCGGCGTAGTAAAGCCGGAGGTTTATACAAAATAAAGAAAATCCCGCCCGGTAGGGCGTGAATAATGAGCAAAAATCATTTTTTTCGGAGTTGATTACTTGAAAAACAGAAAAACATTGAGCATCGTTACCTATATTGCGGGAATTGTTTTGCTTTTGTTTTTGACCTCGTTCCTTCTTGATATGAATAAGGAAGAGGTCACAAAGCTTAAGTATTACGAGGTTCTCGAAATGTTCGAGAACGATAAAATCGAAAGCTATACCCTCGATCTCGGAACGGGTGCGCTTACCGCACAGGTTAAGGGCGAAGAAAAAAAGCTTGAATACACCGTGCCGAATGTAAGCGTATTTCTTAACGACATCGACGGTATCCTTGAGAAAAAGGACGAAAGCCCCTCCGCAATGCAGCCGGACTATGTTCCGATAAAAGAAACCCCATGGTGGGTTTCCATGCTGCCTACCCTGCTGCTTATTGCGGCAATGGCGGTGTTCTGGTTCTTTATGATGCGCCAGAACGGCGGTGCAGGCGGTGCAATGACCTTCGGCAAAGCAAATTACCGCACCGGCAAGGACGAAAAGCCGACAACCTTTGCCGATGTTGCGGGCTGTAAGGAAGAAAAAGAGGAGCTTGAAGAAATCGTTGATTTCCTTAAGCACCCGAACCAGTTCAACGCCCTCGGCGCAAAAATACCGAAAGGTGTTCTTCTTGTCGGTCAACCCGGTACAGGTAAAACTCTCCTTGCAAGAGCCGTTGCCGGTGAAGCGGGAGTTCCTTTCTTCTCAATCTCCGGTTCGGACTTTGTGGAGATGTTTGTCGGCGTCGGTGCTTCCCGAGTCCGCGACCTTTTCGGCGAAGCAAAAAAGAACGCCCCCTCCATTGTTTTTATTGATGAAATCGACGCCGTAGGACGCCACAGAGGCGCAGGCCTCGGCGGCGGACATGATGAAAGAGAGCAGACCCTTAACCAGCTGCTTGTAGAGATGGACGGCTTTGGCAACAATACCGGCATAATCGTTATGGCTGCAACAAACCGTCCGGATATTCTTGACCCGGCTTTGCTGCGTCCCGGTCGTTTTGACCGCCAGATAACGATAGGCGCACCGGATATTGAAGGGCGTGAAGCCATTCTTAAAATACACACGAAAAACAAGCCGCTTGCGCCGGATGTTGACCTTTCCGTAATCGCAAAATCAACGGCGGGCTTTACCGGTGCGGAGCTTGAAAACCTTGTGAACGAAGCAGCCCTTCTTGCGGCACGCCGCAAAAAGCACGCAATCACCATGATGGAGATTGAGGAAGCAACAATAAAGGTTGTTGCCGGTCCGGAAAAACGCTCCCATAAAACAAGCGAAAAGGACCGCCGCCTTACTTCGTACCACGAGGCGGGTCATGCCGTTGTAACCTATTTCTGCCCAACTCAGGACCCGGTACACGAGATTTCCACGATTCCGAGAGGGTATGCCGGCGGCTATACCATGAGCCTGCCAAGCGAGGACAGAAACTATGTTACAAAGCGGTATATGGAGGAGGAGCTTTGCACCCTCCTTGGCGGAAGAGTTGCCGAAAAAATCGTCCTCGGTGATATTTCAACCGGTGCTTCCAATGATATCGAGCGTGCAACAAGCATTGCCCGCAATATGGTAATGCGCTACGGCTTCAGCGAAAAGCTTGGTCCAATGGTTTACGGAAGCGACGAAAACGAAATTTTCCTCGGAAGAGATATTTCCCAGGGCAGACATTATTCCGATGAGGTCGCCTCCGATATCGATGCGGAAATCCGCCTTTTCATCGACAACGCCTACGACCGTGCAATGTCCATTTTGACGGAGCACAGGGATAAGCTGGACGCCGTTGCCGCAGTGCTTCTTGAAAAAGAAAAAGTGACCGGCGAGGAATTCAAAAATATTATGTCCGGAGGCGGGGAAGCTCCTGCGGAGCCTTCGCCCGAAGAAGAAAACAAAACCGAAGAATAAACACAGGCGAAAAAAAGCAGCCTTTCCCAAAAAGGGAAAGGCTGCTTTTGCGTTTATTATCAATCTTCTATGCGCAGGCGAAGAATATCGCCGGCTTCCAAAGGAACGGGGCAGGGGATTTTGAGCACCTGCTGAATAAGCTTTGCGCTTTCGAGAAGATTTCCCTCCTCGTCACGAATTTCCGAAACCGTAAATTTTTTGCCGGTGCTCAAGGGCGAGATTATCTCAAGCTCATCTCCGGGGCGGAAGTTGTTCCGCTGCTCAATGGTTGCGGTTCCGTCCGCATAGCCGAGCACGATTCCGGCAAATTTGCATTTTTGAATATATGCGCCGGAATTTCCGTGGCTGTGAACCATTTCTCCGAAATAGAATGCGCTGGAATAGGGGCGGTGGCTGCAACTGTCAAGCTCCCGCATGATCACATCAAGGGGCAGGTCGCCGTCGATGGCATGGCGGTATGCGTTTACAACCGTTGCAACATAAAAAGGGGTTTTCATCCTGCCCTCGATTTTGAAGGAGGCAACGCCCGCCTCGATAAGCTTGTCGAGAAACGGTGCGGCGCACATATCGTAGGAGCTGAGGATTGCCATGCCTTTTTCGTCCTCTATAACAGGAAAAAATTCTCCCGGTCTTTTCTGTTCCATAAGGTGATAGTTCCAACGGCAGGGCTGGGCGCAGCCGCCCCGGTTTCCGCTTCTTCCGGTAAGGAAGGAGGAAATCATACACCTTCCCGAATAGGACATACACATTGCGCCGTGAATAAACGCCTCTATTTCCATATCCTCGGGAACACGGCGGCGCAGCTCCCTTATTTCCTCAAGGGTCATTTCCCTTGCAAGAACTACCCTTTCCGCCCCCATGGAGCGGTAAACAAGGGCGGAGCGAAAATTTGTGCAGTTTGCCTGGGTGCTCACATGAATGGGAAGCTCCGGTGCAGCCTCGTGTATTGCGGAAATAAGCCCAAGGTCGGAAACGATTACTGCGTCAACCCCGCTTTTTTGAAGAAAGCGGGCGTATTCTTCGGCGGCGTCTATCTCTTCGTTTTTGGCAAAGCAGTTTACCGTAACATAAAGCTTTACCCCATGGGCATGGGTATAGGCCGCCGCCTCCTCAACGCCCTCTTTTGTAAATCCTACGGAATCCGCCCTAAGCTGGAGCATCGGACCTCCGATATATACTGCGTCTGCGCCGAAGCGCACGGCGGTTTTAAGACATTCCATATCCCCCGCAGGGGCAAGAAGCTCGGGTTTTGCCATAGCAAAGCCTCCTTTGTTATATAAACTGCATTGAGTTGCTTTTTTTGTAAAGCGCAGGCAAAAAAACGCCGGGCTTCCTACGGTTCCCGCAGCCTTGGCGGCAGGAACACTCATATTGAGATTATAGCATAAACCGCAGCAAAGCTCAAGCAAAACAACAAAAGTGCAAAAGGCTATCCGCCCCTCGCACTTTTGTCATCAGCAAAATTTTCCAATGAGCTCGTTAAATTTTTCTACCGCATAGGGCGGAGAAATTATACGCATTTTTCCGCCGGAGGCAAAAACCCAGCCGAAAAACACATCGCTTAACGAAACGGTGGTGCGAACGATAAAATGCTCTTCGTCTGAAACCTCGGTGTGTACCTTTTCTCCAAAGCGGTCGATAATGCTGTTCATAAGACCGTTTTCACAAAGCAGGGTTATTTCGTATTCGGGGCCCTTATACATGGAAAACACGCCGGAATGATAGCTTTCCGGGCGGTAGCCCGCCGGTTTTTTTCTTGCGGAAAGCCTGCTTATCTCAAGGTCGGCAACCCTGTCCGTGCGAAAAATTTTTACCTTTCCGTCCTTGTCGTCAAGGGCGGTAAAATAATAGCGGTCGTTGCTCCAAATCATATCGAGAGGCGTAACGGTATAAAGCTGCCCGTTGTGGCGGTGAACCTTTTTCTTTTCCTCGGTATAGTCAAAATAGTGAAATTCCACCCGCTTTTTCTCCGCAATGGAGGAAAAAATCTTATCCACAATAATCATTATGCGCTCGTTATCCGTTTTTACCCTTTGGTCAACATAAAGCTGGCGGCGCAAAAGATTTTTTTGCCCCGGATTTACAAAAACCGCAAGCTTCCGGATAAGGTTGCGGCTTTTTGCCTTTGTTACGGAGCGGGAGGACTGTATCGCATCTATAAGCAGCTTCAGCTCGGCGGTATCAAAGTGGCGGGAGGCAACAAAATACCGGTTTTGCGTTTTTCTGTCGCAAACAATATCGACCCCAAGCTCGCAAAGCTGGTCTATGTCCTTTTTTATGGGGCGGGGGTCGGGCTTCGGAAAGCCGCACTCCATAAGAAAAGCATTTATATCCGCAAGGGTTGCGGGGTTTGCTTCATCGGTATTTTCCCAAAGATACTTCAAAACAAGAAGTATGCGGCTTTGAAGTGCCATAATTTCCACTCCGTTCCCAAAAATTTTCTTTGTTGTATTATAGCACCGAAAGCGGGAATTTTCAATAAGATTAACGGATACAGGTGTGCATTTGGGTGCTTACCTTATCAAAAATTTTTGTGGAAAAGGGATTTTTTGTGTGATACAATGATTACAAAAGAAAAGCTTCTTTTTGCGGGGGCTGCGGCGCATAGGGAAAGGAAAAAAAGACTTTGCGCTTATTGTCGGGAGATAAATTCTCCGCCGCCGCAGCTTTTGAAAAGCATTTCTTTGCAGGGGCTTTTTTCTCTATCAATTTCTCTGTTTTTCTTGGGAACTCCTTTTAATTTGTTTGATGAATTTTCTTAAGCGTTATCTCTTTTCTTTTTCCCCTGCAAAGCTTTGCCCGGCGGAGGACCGATAAAAAACAACAGCGGCTTTTTTTGGTCCCCCGTCGATTTTTATAGCCGTAAGCTCTAAAATACGGAGAGATTTTTTGGCGGTATATTTTGACAGCAACCCGCATTGCACCGAAGCCGTACAAATATCCGGCTTTTCCGGCGGCGCACGAAAGATATGGGTGACATACAGCCAATGGCTTAGCCCAATAACCGTCGGCGAGGGCGAAAAATCGCCGAATCTGCCGCCGGAGATAGCCGAGCGTATCAATAAATATAGGGAATATGCGCATAGCCTTAAATTCAACCCGATTTACTATGTAAAGTACCCTTCAATAAAATTCATCTACAAAAACGCCGTTTATGAGCTTACGGCGTCCGCCATCGGAGTAAATAACGAGCGTTTTGAAGAAGCCTCCGGTTATATCGAAAAGGATTTGAGGGAAATGGGCGCAGACTATACTTCATATATGGGTATGATAGACTGATTTTCTGCTTATTTTGATTTTCACAAAAATTTTTGCAAAAAGCGGTTGACATTCTGTTTGCGCTTTGATATAATCACTTGTATAGTCATTCAAAAAGGGCGAATGATTATGCAAAAAACTGAATACTGAAAAATTGTTTTTGGCTTTGCCATAAACAATGGTAGAGGCGCAAGGCTCATAAGTAGCCCGTGATATTTTATGGAAAAGCGGTTTTCCGTCCCGGGCAAAAGGGTGTCCTTGCCGAAGCTTTTGTAAACGCCGCCTGTTTGCATTTGCTGGGGCGCAGGAGAATATCCTGCGGACTGTCACTTCGGTGGAGAGCTATCATTGGTTTAAGCAGGGGCGTTTTTCCGCCTTTGCAAAACATTTATTTTGTAATGTTACCATGAATCTTCATCCGAAAGTATTCATGGTTTTTTTGTTGTAAAAAATAAAAACCTGAATTATTTTTGGAAAGAAGGAATCTTTAATGAAAAAAATTATCGCCTTTATGCTTGCCGCACTGATGTGCCTTTCCTTTGCCGCCTGCGGTAAGGAGGAAAACGAAAATGTTCTTCGTGTTGCAATGGAGTGCTCCTATGCTCCGTATAACTGGAGCCAGGCAACGGACGAAAACGGCGCAGTAAAAATCTCCGGCAGCAACAGCTATGCCTACGGCTATGATGTTATGATGGCAAAGCTTATTGCCGAAAGTATGGGCAAGGAGCTTGAGATAGTAAAGCTTGATTGGGAATCCCTTGTGCTTGCGGTAAAGTCCGGCGATGTTGATATGGCGATTGCCGGTCAGTCCATTACCGCAGAAAGACAGGAGCAGGTTGATTTTTCCGTTCCGTATTATTATGCAACAATAGTCACGCTTACAAAAAAGGACAGCCCCTATGCCGGAGCAAAGGGCGTTTCCGACCTTGCAGGCGGAACCTGCACCTCCCAGCTTAACACGATTTGGTATGATGTCTGCCTTCCCCAGATAAAGGACGCAAATATCCTTACCGCACAGGAAACTGCCCCCGCAATGCTTGTTGCTCTCGAATCCGGCGCAGTTGACTATATAGTGACCGATAAGCCCACAGCAACCGCCGCACTTATGGCATACGGCGACCTTGTAATGCTTGATTTTGCCGAAAGCGGCGACGATTTTGCCGTTTCCGATGAAGATATAAACATCGGTATTTCGATCCGCAAGGGAAACACCGAGCTTCTTGATGCAGTAAATGCGGTTCTTTCAAAAATGACCGCCGAGGACTATGAGCGTATGATGGACGAGGCAATCTCCGTCCAGCCCCTCAGCGAATAAGCGTATTTTTCTGCGGCAGGGCTTTGAGCACGAGGAACAGCCCGCTTGAGCACGGAGAAGAGGGAAGCTTGAGCACCGTGCTCAGGCTTCCGAAGAACATATCTATTTAGGAGAAAGCTATGCAGGAATTTTTAAGCGGGGTTGCCCGCAGCTGGGAAGGATACGGAATGGCGTTTCTTTCCGGCGCAAAAAACACTCTTATAATATCTCTTGTCGGTACGATAATCGGCTGTATAATCGGCTTTGCGGTGGGCGCGGTGCAAACGATTCCCACAACAAAAAGCGACCCCTTATGGAAAAGGATACTCCTCGGGATTGTAAACGCAATTCTAAAAATTTATGTGGAGCTTTTTAGGGGCACGCCGATGATAGTCCAGTCCGTTTTTATCTATTACGGCGCAAGAATGCTCTTTAATATCCATATGGACCCGATGTTTGCCGGATTTTTTATTGTTTCAATAAACACCGGCGCATATATGGCGGAAACCGTGCGCGGCGGAATCCTCTCCATCGACCCCGGTCAAACGGAAGCGGCAAAGGCAATAGGTATGACCCATGCACAAACAATGACCTCCGTTATTTTTCCGCAGGCTTTTCGCAACATAATTCCGCAAATCGGAAATAACTTTATAATCAACATAAAGGATACCTCGGTTTTGTCGGTGATTTCCGTAACGGATTTGTTTTTTGAATACAAAAGCGCAGCCGGCGCACTCTATACATATTTTGAAAGCGCAAGCATAGTAATGCTTATCTATCTTGTTATGACGGTAACCTCTTCTGCGCTTTTGCGCCTTTTGGAGAATAAGCTGGACGGCGACGACAACTATGACCTTAACACAACGGATACCCTTGCCTATACAAGCGGTCTTTTAAGCTACCGTCCGAAAAAGCGGGCGGAGGAATTTATTGCGGAGGAGGCGGAGAATAAATGAGCGAGCCTATTCTTGAGGTGCGTCACCTCGGCAAAAGCTTTGGAAAACACAAGGTTCTTTGCGATGTTGATTTTTCCGTCGAAAAGGGCGATGTAGTAAGTATACTCGGCGTTTCCGGAAGCGGAAAATCCACCCTTCTGCGCTGCATAAATCTTTTGGAAACTCCCGATTCCGGAAACATTCTCTATCACGGAAAGGACATTTGCGAACGGGGCTTTTCCCTTACCGCCTACCGTGCAAAGGTTGGAATGGTGTTTCAAAGCTTCAACCTCTTCGCAAATCTTACCGTTCTTGAAAACTGCATAGTGGGTCAGCGCAAGGTTCTCCATAAAAGCAGGGAGGAAGCCGAACATACCGCAAAGCTCTATCTTGAAAAAGTGGGTATGCTTCCCTACATAAACGCAAAGCCAAAGCAGCTTTCCGGCGGGCAAAAGCAGAGGGTTGCCATAGCAAGGGCACTTGCCATGGAGCCGGAGGTCCTTCTTTTTGATGAGCCGACCTCCGCCCTTGACCCCCAAATGGTGGGCGAGGTCCTTGCGGTTATGCGCCGCCTTGCCGCAGAGGGTCTTACCATGATAGTTGTTACCCACGAAATGGCGTTTGCCCGTGATGTTTCAAAAAGAGTCGTCTTTATGAAGGACGGTGTTGTTTGTGAGGAAGGCACGCCGGAGGATATTTTTGTGAACCCGAAGAAGGACGAAACAAAGGATTTTCTTGCAAGATTTATAAATTGAAGAAGAAACAAAAAAACGCTTTCCGAAAGGAAAGCGTTTTTTGTTTTATCCGACGGTCATCAGCCGGCAACATACTGCTCAAGCTTAAGCTCGACAACATCGTTTGCGGCAACGGACTGCTCCCAAAGACCAAGCTGAGCATATTCTCCGTTAAGATAGAAGCTCCAATATTGGCTCCAGGTGTCGTGGTCCTGTTTAAGGTCGCCGATAACATCGATCATGGTGTCCATATACTTTTCATAAGGAATGTTGTTTGCGTTAAGACCCTCTTCAAGAAGCTCTCCGGCGGTTGCGCCCTCTTTGTATTCGACGGCAAAATCATAAACAACGGTTCCCTCAAGGTCGCTTATCTTGAACTGGACGGTTTCTGCCTTTTTGCCGCAAGCGGCAAAGCAAAATACCATTGCAAGCACAAGAAGTACGGAAATTACTTTTTTCATGTTTTTTATTCTCCTTAGGTTAATTTTCGGCGAATGCTTCCGCCATTTATCCTTTACAGTATACACGCTATCATACGATAATTCAAGTCTTGTTTTGCTGAATTTCCGCAAGGGCGGCGGAAAAGACCGCAAAATCCGAAAGCGAAAGCTCCTCCGCCCTTGCCGTCGGAGCAAGAGAACATTTTTCCAATGCGGAAAAAACCTCGTCCTTTGTAAATCCAAGCCCGCCGGAAACGGAGTTTGCAAGAGTTTTTCTCCGCTGACCGAAGGAGGCTTTTATAACCCGGAAAAAGTATTTTTCGTCAGGAACGGAAACGGGAGGCTCTTTTCTGATTCTAAGGCGGATTACGGAGGAATCCACCTTCGGTGCGGGAACAAAGCTGTTTCTGCCCACATCAAAAAGCTTTTCCGGTTCGCTGTAATAATGGATCGCAGCGGTAAGTGCGCCGCAATCTCTTGTTCCGGGCTTTGCGGTAATGCGAACGGCGGCTTCTTTTTGCACCATAACGGTTATGCTTTCCGCTCCGCAGCCCTCCTCAAGCAGCTTCATCAAAATTGGGGAGGTGATGTAGTAGGGCAGGTTTGCACATACGACAAAGGGACAATCCTCAAAGTATTCCCTTGCGGTTTTTTCCACATCGATTTTGAGCACATCGGCGTTGAGCACCGTTACATTGTCAAATTCCCCAAGGGTTTCCGCAAGAACCGGCGGCAAGGCGGAATCTATCTCCACCGCAAGAACCTTTTTTGCCCGCTTTGCAAGCTCTTTTGTAAGAACTCCGACGCCGGGCCCTATTTCAAGGGCGCACATCTCTTTATTAACGCCGCTTTCCTCTGCAATGTGCGGGCAAACATCGGGGTCAACAATAAAATTTTGTCCCAAGGCTTTTGAAAAATGAAAGCCGTGGCGGGAAAGTATTTCCCTAACCACATTTATATTAGAAAGCTCAGGCATTTTTTCAGTCCTCCGTTCCGACAAGATTTTCAATATCGAATAAGCTCCAAGGGTATTCCTTTGGCGGAAAAGATTTTGCACAAACGGTTTTTCCGCCCTGCGGGTCGGAAAAACCGAGGCGAAAGCTCCAAAGGGCGGTTTCGCAGCGATTATCCCGGCTTCCGTATTTTCCGTCGCCGAGAAGCGGCATTTTTCGCCCGGCAAACTGCACCCGAATTTGGTGGGTTCGCCCGGTAATAAGACGAACAAGCACCAATGAGCACGCCTCACCGCCGTGCTCAAGGGCTTTGAGCACCCGATATTCAAGAGCCGCTTTTTTAACGCCCTTTCGCTCTCTCTTTACGATAAATACCTTGTTTTTCTGCGAATCCTTAAAGAGAAGGTCCTCAAAACGCCCCTCCGGGCTTTCCGGAGTGCCCTTTACCACGGCGAGATATTCTTTGATAAAAGCGTCCTTTTCCTGAACAAGGCGGCAAAGCTCCCCTGCGGAGCGGCTTGTTTTTGCAAGAAGCATTGCGCCGCCGGTTCCCCGGTCAAGGCGGTGTACCAAAAAACACTGCGTTCCAAGCTGCGCCGAAAGGGCGGTAACAATGTCCTCTCCGGCGGCAGAGGGCTCGGAAAGCATGGCGGCGGGCTTTTCCGCAATCACCTTATTTTTATCCTCGTATAAAAGCTTTATCAAAGGGAGCAAGCCCTCCTCTCCAAAAAAATCGCACCGAATAAGGAGGCTTTTTTGCGGCGGAGTATTGCAAAAAAACAGCCCTGCGGCTATAATTAAAATAATATGTTGCCGATAAAGAAGGTGTCTTTTTTTGAACGAAGCAAAAGACAGCGGAATGTCCGCACTGGTAAATCCGGAGGACAGAGAGGAATATTATAAACCCCTCGACCTCGGTAAAAAAATCGAAAACAGAAAAATAATTCTCGTCGGGCGCAGCCGCTGCGGAAAAACAACGCTTATCCGCCGCCTGCATAACCTTGATATGCAGTACCACAAAACCCAGTCCATCGAGGCATGGTCGGATGCGATAGATACTCCCGGAGAATATACGGATACCCCGTTTTTCAGCCGGGGCGCAGCAATAACCCCCGCATACGACGCAGATATAGTCTGCTTTTGTCATGACTGCGGAAACGACATCTGCCGCCTTCCCCAAATGTTCTCCATGAGCTTTGCCCGCCCCGTTATCGGCATCGTAACAAAAGCCGATACGGAGGATACCCCGACCGAACAGGCAGTCACCTTCCTCGAAAATGCCGGCGCACGCCATATTGTAATAACAAGCGCACTTACCGGCAGGGGAATTGCGGAGCTTATCGACCTAATAAACACAATAGACCTGCACGATTATTGATATTATGCGATTGCGCCGCTTTGCGGCGCATTTTTATAAGCGGAGAAAAATCACTTTTTCTTCTTCTTTCCGTACTTACCGGAACGCAGACCGTTCGGCTTTTTTTCTTCGTCCTTTTTGCCGGAAAGCTTTCCGCTTACCTTTGCCATGGTTTCACGCTCAAGCTTTTCACGCTCTCTGCGGCGGCGGTTTGTTTCCTTAATATCGTCCTCGGTGGGGTGGCGTTTTCTGTGTATGGCACGCATAGCAAAAAACACGATTGCCATAAGGGATGCGCTGAATATAAAAGGAATAAGTACGCTTAAAAAGTTTTCTCTTGCTGTGGAAAGAAGTATCAAACCGTGAAAATTCATAAAACTCACTCCAAAAAAAGGGTTAGTCGGCGGAAAAACCGCTCTATTCTGCAATTATACACTTTTTTGCGCCGGGTGTAAAGCGTTGCGGCATTACAAAGCGAAAAGAGGGAAAAAACTTGTATTACCGTTCATTAAGCGGGGAGCTTAAAGAAAAATTCGGACAAAAATTATATAAAATTGCGCTTGACGGCGGTTTTACCTGCCCAAACCGTGACGGCACGATCGGTACAAGGGGCTGTTCCTTTTGCCTTGGCGGAAGCGGAAGCTTTGCCGAGGAAAAATGCGAGAGCGTATTTGAGCAGATAGAGCGGGCAAAGCGGCTTGTGGAAAAAAAGAACCCCTCCGGAAAGTATATAGCCTATTTTCAAAGCTATACAAACACATATGCCCCGCCGGAAAAGCTGCGGCGGCTTTTCGGCGAGGCGGCAGCCCACCCGGATATAGCCGCAATTTCCGTCGGGACCCGCCCGGACTGCCTTCCGCCGGAGGTAATCGAGGTGCTTTCGGAGCTGAATGGAATAAAGCCCGTTTGGGTAGAGCTTGGGCTGCAAACGATACACGGGCGGACTGCGGAAAAAATCCGCCGGGGATACCCCCTCTCCGTGTTCGACGAGGCAATTAAAAGCTGTAAAGCGGCGAAGCTTTACACTGTTGTTCATATGATAATCGGCTTGCCGGGAGAAACCGCAGAGATGGCGGCGCAAACCGCCGCATATATCGGAAAAAGCGGCGCAGACGGAATAAAGCTCCAGCTTCTCCATGTGCTTAGGGGAACGGATTTGGCGGCGGATTATGCCGCCGGGCTTTTTGATGTGATGAGCATGGATGAGTATATCGCCGCCCTTGAGGAATGTGTTCGGCGGCTTCCGCCGAATATAACGATACACCGCCTTACCGGGGACGGGGATAAAAAATACCTTGTCGCACCGCTTTGGTCCGGGGATAAAAAGCGGGTGCTTAATGCGGTAAATGCGGCGTTTTGCCGGGATAATGTCGTTCAGGGAGAGCATTATGAAATATGAAAAGGTAATTTCCGCAAAGTTTATAAGCCGCCCAAACAGGTTTATCGCCGTTGCGGAGGTTGACGGCAGAGAAGAGGTTTGCCATGTTCTTAATACCGGGCGTATGCGGGAGCTGCTTTTGCCCGGAGCAGAGATTTTTCTCCGCCCGGCGGATAACAAAAGCAGAAAAACCGCCTTTGACCTTGTTGCCGTTAATACAAAAAACGGCGTTGTTAATATCGACAGCCTTGCGCCGAACAGAGTTGCGGCGGAGTATATCCCAACGCTTTTTCCGGGCTGTAAGCTGATAAAACCGGAAACAAAGTATAAAAACAGCCGCTTTGATTTTTACATAGAGGACAAATTCGACAAAATATTCCTTGAAGTAAAAGGAGTTACACTAAATGTCGAGGGCGAAGCCCGCTTTCCCGATGCGCCGACGCTTCGGGGAACAAAGCATCTTCGTGAGCTTATTTCCGCAAAAGCCGAGGGATTTCGTGCGGCGGTGCTTTTTGTTATTGCGATGAAGGGCGTTTCTTCTTTTGCGCCGAACAAAAAAACCGACCCGGCGTTTGCCGAGGCTTTGGCGCAGGCAAACGCCGCCGGGGTTGAAATTTATGCCGTTGATTGCAGAGTTTCGCCGGATTCTTTGTCGGCGGATTGCAAAATTCCCGTAAGGCTTTAATAAAACTCTTGCAAAAGCCGGGGATTTGTGCTAAATTTATATGGTAGCAAAAAAATGCCGGTGTGTTGGAATTGGCAGACGAGGCGGACTCAAAATCCGTTGGGCTTAAACCCGTGCGGGTTCGACCCCCGCCACCGGCACCAAAAGAGAAAAAGCGGCAAGCCCGATAAGGGGCTTGCCGCTTTTTTTATGTCAAATGTTCAAAAGCTGTTTCTTTTTTGCCCTAAATTCGGCTTCAACGCTTTCTCCGGGAAGAAGCCGGTACTTAATTTTGCCGTCAATAACGACCTTTATTTTTGATGTTTTAATTAAGTCGGAGGAATGTCTTTCGATAATCAGCCTCATTTTGCCTTTCTGCCTTTGCGGCGGATTTTCATATCCGAAGAAAAGCTTTTTTCATAATATGTATATTATAAAATATATTACAAAAAAACGGCAAGCGGTTTTCTTAACAATTTTTTTGCTTGTATATTTAATATATGTTTGTTATAATATAAGATACGATAATTTTATCATGCCGTATAATACCGTTTTTACGGAGCATACTACAAAACGATGTAATAGCTTTTTGAAGGGACGGTATCAAAAAAGCGGATGGCTGATGAAATTAAAAATAACAACTGCGGCTGCGACGAAGAGGAGGAAAACTCTGCAGAGCAGCAGACGGAGGAAATAATTAAAACAGGCTCCGTCACAAAAACAAAGGGAAAACACTGTATCCACTGTCTTACCGTAGTGGGACAGGTAGAGGGGCATTATATTCTGCCCCCGCAAAACAAAAGCACAAAATACGAGCATGTTATTCCCCAGCTTGTTGCAATCGAGGAGGACCCGGAGATAGAGGGACTTATAGTTATGCTCAACACCGTCGGCGGTGATGTGGAGGCGGGTCTTGCCATTGCGGAGCTTATCTCCGGGATGAGCAAGCCGACGGTTTCCCTCGTGCTTGGCGGCGGACACTCAATCGGCGTGCCTCTTGCCTGCTCCGCAAGAGTTTCGTTTATAGTTCCCTCCGCCACAATGACAATACACCCGGTTCGGATGAACGGGCTTGTCCTCGGCGTGCCCCAAACTCTTTCGTACTTTGACAAAATGCAGGAACGCATAACAAAATTCGTCACCGATAATTCCCATATAAAGGCGGAGCGTTTTCGGGAGCTTATGTTTACAACCGGAGAGCTTATAACCGATGTGGGAACGGTGCTTGACGGCGAGGCTGCGGTAAAAGAAGGACTTATCGACCGGCTTGGCGGGCTTTCCGACGCAATAAAATGCCTCTATTCTCTTATTGAGGAGAAAAGCGGGGTGGATAAATAATGTTTCTTTGGACAAGAGAGCCTATGGAAAATATTCTTCCCTCCTGCGACCCCCGCCCCGTTGCAAGAAAAATCCCCGGCGGATATATTGAGGGAACGGATACGCCCGACGGCTTTATGGTTTCCCGCCTTATCTCCACGGATTTGAAAAATTATCTTAAAACGGAGTATTCCCCCGGCAGCATGATGAATAAAATTGACTGATGCGGCATTTTGCCGCCTACATATTTCATCAATGCGGGGTACATAAAAATGAGCGTTCTTGATGCGGTTATACAGGGAATTATTCAGGGGCTTACGGAGTTTTTGCCGGTTTCCAGCAGCGGGCATCTTTCCGTTTGGCAGCATTTTACCAGTACGGGCGGAGAAAGCGGAGAGGTCTATGCGGTGCTTTTGCACCTTGGAACGCTGGCTGCCGTTATTATTGCGTTTCGAAAAGAGCTTTTTGATATGCTCCGGGAGCTTTTCAAAATACCGGGCGAGGTTTTTTCGGGGAAATTTGACGGAAAAAACTCCGCTCCGGGAAGAAGAATGATATTCCTGCTTTTCATAAGCCTTATTCCCCTTTGCTTTTTTTATTTTCTTGCGGATTTTTACAATTCTCTTGCCGCCGATGATGATATAGTTGCGGAGGGGCTCTGCTTTTTGCTTACTGCGGTGCTTTTGCTTGTTTCCGGAAAATGCGTAAAAACCGGCGGAAGAACTGCGGAAAATATGACATGGAAGGACGCCCTTGCCATGGGAATAACCCAGGGAGTTGCGCCGCTTCCGGGGCTTTCCCGTTCCGGCTCGACTATTTCCGTGGGGCTTATTATGGGTGTTTCAAGGGAACAGGCGGTGGCGTTTTCTTTTATTATGGGTTTGCCCGCCGTGGCGGCTGCAAACCTTTTGGAGCTTCCAAAGCTGATTTCCGGCGGGCTTGATATAGGCCCCGCTGCGGCGATTTTCGGAACCGCTGCTGCGGCGGCAACCGGGTTTGCCGCAATAAAGACGGTAAAGCTCCTTGTAAAAAACGATAAATTTACATATTTTGCGTGGTATCTTCTTCCCCTTGGGATGATTATAACCGCAATCGGTATATACGAGCACCTTACAGGCAGCGTAATAAGGCTTTGAGCACGGTGCTCAAAACAAAGAACAGTTTGAGCACATACGGTGCTCAAAATCCGAAAGCGCAGATTTGGAGAGTAAAAAAAGATGGCAGAAAAAAAGACGACAAAAAGTAAAAAAACAACAAAAAAAGCGCAGGAGGCGGCAAACCAGCGTCAGCTCTATGCAATTTTGTTTTTTGCGCTGGGAATAATTTTTACCGCCCTTGCCCTTGTTAAAGGCGAAAGCCTCTGGCAGTCGCTGCATTACATAATTTTCGGACTTTTCGGTTGGTGCGCATATCTTATCGGACCGGTTTTTATTTATCTTGCAATAATGAATACCATGGAACGCCCAACCTTTTCCACTGCCGCTCAGGGGTGGGAAAGTCTTGCCCTCGTCCTCCTTTTAAGCGGCATTACCACCGTTTTTACGGAGAAAATGGAGCTTTCCGGCGGCGTTTTTACAAAAATAGGGCAGCTTTTTGAATACGGAAAGGAGCTTGTCGGCGGCGGGGTGCTTTCCGTTGTGTTCGGCGTTTCCGGGCTTGCCATTATGGGAAGAACGGGCGCAATAATCGTTGGGCTTGTCCTTATTTTTGCAATGCTGCTGCTTATCACGGGTACGACCCTGCGGGGTATTGCCGACGGAACAAAAAAGGTCGGCGAAAAGGTAAAAACCGTATACAGCGAACAGGTTGAGCAGCACCGTGCGGCGGAACAAAGCCGCCGTGACAATATCCAAATAGACATACCGCTGGATTCCGAGCCGGTTAAATATCAAAACGAAAATACGGGTGCGGCGGTTCGCCGCTCCAAGGAAAAGCTGCTCGGAAAATCCGAGCAGCAAAAAACCTCCGAACAGCCGAGGAGCGATATTGATATTCCTCTGCCATGGGAGGATAATTCCGCAAAGCCTGCCGCAGTTACTGCCGTTCCCCAACAAAAACCCGCCGTTGCCGCCGCCGAGCCGATACACGGCTTTAATGCGGTCCCGGTCGGAGAGGCTTCTTCAAAAAAATTGCCGCAGGACGATTTGGACAGCGTGATAAACGGTTTTAAGCCGGCAAAAAAAGCCCCGGGCCCGGAGGAATCGGCAGCCATAAAGAAAGAAATGGAAAACGCAAAGCCCACCGAGGAACAAATGGAGGACGCAAAAAAAGATCCCCAGCTCGAGGCTTTGATAAACCGTGCAATGCAAAACGACGCCGCAAACTCAAAGGACAAAAAGCAGCAGAACCAGCAGATTGCGGCGGCGGAACAGCAGCGCATAACCGAGATTATGGAGGACATAGAGATTCCTCCGTACACCTTCCCGACTGTAAATCTGCTTAAAGATATTCCCCATACAGATTCCGCCGACATCACCGAGGAGCTTAGAAACAACGCCGATTTGCTTGTTAATACCCTCCAAAGCTTCGGCGTGCAGGCAAGGGTAATCGACATAAGCAGGGGACCCGCAGTAACAAGGTACGAGCTTCAGCCCGGAGCGGGCGTTAAGATAAGCAAAATTGCAGGACTTTCTGACGATATTGCGCTTAATCTTGCGGCGGGCGGAGTCCGCATCGAGGCTCCGATTCCGAACAAAGCCGCCGTCGGAATAGAGGTGCCGAACCGCAATGTTGATGTTGTAAGCATAAAGGAGCTTATTGATTCCGACGAGTTCCGGAACGCAAAATCAAGCCTAACCGTTGCCCTCGGCAGAGATATAAGCGGAAGAGTTTCCGTCGCCGACCTTGCAAAAATGCCGCATTTGCTTATTGCAGGCTCAACCGGCTCCGGTAAATCCGTCTGCATAAATTCAATGATAATTTCCCTTTTATACAAATCCTCTCCGGAGGAGGTCCGCCTGCTTATGGTTGACCCAAAGGTTGTAGAGCTTGGCATTTATAACGGAATACCGCATCTGCTTGTTCCCGTTGTAACCGACCCAAGAAAAGCAGCCGGTGCGCTTAACTGGGCGGTTTCCGAAATGCTTAAACGGTATAAGGCTTTTGCCGAAAACGGAGTTAGAGATATAAAAGGCTATAACGAGCTTGCCGAAACAAGGGAAGACCTTGAAAAAATGCCTAAGGTCGTTATAATCATAGACGAGCTTGCCGACCTTATGATGGCTGCGCCCGGCGAGGTTGAGGACGCAATCTGCCGCCTTGCGCAGATGGCTCGTGCGGCGGGGATGCACCTTGTTATTGCAACCCAACGCCCCTCCGCAGATGTTATCACCGGTCTTATTAAGGCTAATATTCCAAGCAGAATAGCCTTTGCGGTTTCTTCCTCCATAGACAGCCGCATAATTCTTGATACAAGCGGTGCGGAAAAGCTCCTCGGAAGAGGCGATATGCTTTACAGCCCAATCGGCTGCCAAAAGCCAAGCCGCATTCAGGGCTGCTTTGTAAGCGATAAAGAGGTCGAGGATGTAGTTAAGTTTATTAAGGACGGCGGCACCGCCGCATACGACGAAGAAATTCTTGACGATATAGAAAAGCTTGCGGCGCAGGAAAAAGGCAAGAAGAACGCAGCCTCCGACCCGGGCGAGGGCGGCGGCTTTGACGATAAGGACGATATGATTTCCGCCGCAATCGAATGTGTCGTGGAAATGGGACAGGCTTCAACTTCGCTTTTGCAGCGCAGGCTGAAGCTGGGCTATGCCCGTGCCGCAAGAATAATCGACCAAATGGAGGAAATGGGGGTCGTGGGTCCTTTTGAGGGCAGCAAGCCCCGCCGGGTGCTTATAACCAAGGAACAGTGGCTTGAAAGAAAACTTGCTTCCGACGGGGAGCAATGATATAGGGAGGAAAGTGCTTTGGGATTTTTCAGCAAGATAAGCGAGGGACTTAAAAAGACGAGGGATTCTCTTGGTCAGCTTTTCGACGGAGTTTTTTCCGGAGGAAGCGTAAACGACGAGCTTTTTGACGATCTTGAGGAGGCTCTTGTTCTCGGAGATACCGGTGCGGCAACCGCTGCGGCGATCTGCGAGGAGCTTAGAAAAAAGGCAAAGAAAGAGAATATAACCGACCCCGCCGCAGTTCGGGAAATGATGAAAGAGGTCATTGCGGATATGCTTCGGGGCGGTCAGGAGCTTGACCTTGAGCACAAGCCCGCAATAATTATGGTAATCGGAGTAAACGGAGCGGGAAAAACCACCACCATAGGAAAAATGGCAAAACGCTTTGAGGACGAGGGAAAAAAGGTAGTCGTCGCCGCTGCGGATACCTTCCGAGCCGCCGCAATCGAGCAGCTTGAGGTTTGGGCGCAGCGTTCCGGCGCAGAGATAATAAAGCACGCAGAAGGCTCCGACCCGGCGGCTGTGGTTTTTGACGCAATCGCCGCAGGAAAGGCACGCCATGCGGATATAATAATCTGCGATACGGCGGGGCGGCTCCATAACAAAAAAGGACTTATGGACGAGCTTGCAAAAATCGGCAGGGTCATCGAGAGAGAAGCCGCAGGCTCCTCTGTGGAAACATTGCTTGTGCTTGACGCAACAACGGGGCAAAATGCCCTTAACCAGGCAAGGGAGTTTGGCGCAGCCTGCGGAATAACCGGAATTGTGCTGACAAAGCTTGACGGAACCGCAAGGGGCGGCGTTGTAATCGGAATAAAACAGGAGCTTGGTATTCCGATAAAGTTTATCGGCGTGGGCGAGCAGGCAGAGGACCTCCAGCCCTTCGACCCGGAGGCTTTTGCGGCGGCTCTTTTTGAATAAAGCGTGCATAGGAGTTTTATGGAAGAAATCATAATTGCAACAAAGAACAAGGGTAAAATGGCGGAGTTCAAACGAATGCTTTTTCCCCTTGGCTATACGGTAATCTCCGCAGAGGAGGCGGGCTTTTCCGCCGAAATCGAAGAAAACGGGGCAACCTTTGCCGAAAATGCCGCAATAAAGGCAAGGACGATTTGCAAAGCCTGCAAAAAAGCCGCCATAGGCGACGACAGCGGGCTTTGCGTGGACGCTCTCGGCGGTGCGCCGGGCGTTTACAGCGCACGCTATGCCGGAAGCGGTCATGATGACGAAGCAAATATAAAAAAGCTGCTCAAAAATATGTGCGATGTTCCAAAGGACGAGCGTTCCGCACATTTTGAATGTGCCATAGTCTGCGCCTTTCCGGACGGAAGCGAAATCTGCGCAAGGGGTCGCTGCGACGGCAAGATTCTTTATGAAAAGCACGGAAACGGCGGATTTGGCTACGACCCGGTTTTCGGCGTTGAGGGCGGGCGCAGCTTTGGCGAGCTTTCGCCGGAGGAAAAGGACAAAATAAGCCACAGAGGAAAGGCACTGAAAAAACTCTGCGAGCTGCTTGACGCTAAAGAAAAAGCATAAGGAGAACAAAAAATGATAACTACAAAGCAAAGAGCCTATCTCCGTGGGCTTGCAAACGGAGCACCGGCAATTCTTCAGGTCGGAAAGGACGGAATTACCCCTGCGCTTGTGCAGAATATTTCCGTTGCCCTTGACGCAAGGGAGCTTGTAAAGGTTTCCGTTTTGGAAACCGCACCTCTTTCCGCAAAGGAAGCGATCGCCGAGGTTATGGAGGGAATACCCGGTGCGGAGGCTGTTCAGGTAATCGGCAGAAAGTTTGTGCTGTATAAGAAAAATCCCAAGGAACCTAAAATAGTTCTTCCCGTTTGAGGTAAGAATATATGAGGATAGGAATTTACGGCGGAAGCTTCGACCCGGTTCATAACGGGCATATAAATGCCGCAAGAAATTTTATGGAGGAGCTTTCTCTGGATAAGATAATTATTGTTCCGGCATATTGCTCTCCGTTCAAAAAAGGACTTGCGGTAACGCCTTCACAACACAGGCTCAATATGTGCAATATTGCCTTTGGAAATACCGAAGGGTTCGAGGTTTCCGATGCTGAAATTCTTAGAGCGGACGAGGGATATATGTCCGATACCGTTGCACAGATAAGGGAGCAATATCCTGATGCCGAGCTGTTTTTGCTGCTTGGAAGCGACCAGCTTTTGATTTTTCAAAAATGGCACGCATGGAGCAAAATCACCGACGAGGCAACCGTTGCCGCCGCCGCCCGGACATGGGACGACGATGCGGCGATGGAAGCGGCTGCGGCAGTCCTTCGCAGCTATGGCGCAGAGGTGATTATTGTTCCCATTGATGTAAAGGAGCTTTCCTCAACCGATGTGCGGGAGGCAGTTCGCCGCGGGGACGACATTTCCGCAATGGTGCCCCCGGGAGTTGCGGAATATATTTGGGATAACTATCTTTATTACGAATAAAACCCCGTCCCGAAAAGCCGGGGCAAAAAAACAAGGAGGCAGACTATGCTCAAAAAAACAGCGGCGGCGTTTTTGGCTGTGCTCATGCTCATAACACTGTGCTCGTGCTCGGGCGCATGGAAGGATGACTATGAGGAGCTGCTTGATAAAGCAGTCGGAAAAGTTGATGTCGAAAAAGGAATCGAAAATTCCGATACGGAAACCCAGCTTAGGGAACGCCTTGAGGAATACGGCGAGGGAAACATAATCTGGTTCAACTTCGATGATTTTGACGGCGATGGAACTTATGAGGCTTTTGCTTTTATGGGAAAGGCAACGGCGGAATATATGGACGGCGTTCTTTGGTATGTAAACGAAAATTACGCTGCGGAGCTTAAAGAAAGCGGAAAATGGCATACGCCGGAGATCGTTACCGCAAACGGAACAAACTTCCTCTTTGCGGAAAACTACGACGACGGCTTGACCTATGTTTTCGGTACGGAAAACAGCAAGGTTTACGAAACAGCCGTTTCCGGAAGCTTTTCTCATCTGATTTATACCGGCGGGCGGGATTTTACCGCAGAATTTACTTCCTACGACTATTATGAGGACGAGGAAAAGGCAAAACAGGAGGAACCGACAACAAAGATATATTGGTTCTATCTTGAGGACGGCGAATTTCACGAATACGGTGCGGATAACACCCTTCGCCGTGCGGATTTGCGTAAATACCCAACCGGTTCCGCAATTATCGACGAGATTTATAAAAGCGGACTTACCGAGGGGCTTTTGAACGAATATTATTCCGGCGCAAGCGAGGAGACCCTAAAGACCATTGCGGACGAGGCGGGCTATTTCCAAAGCATTATGGCAAGAGAAAACGGAATAATCAACCTAAACTTCTATGGCGCATACGAGGATTGTTTTTATATCACATTTAAGATAAACGGAAGCGATGTTGAAGTAATCGACCAGGGCAGAGGCTTTTATCTTCCCGCCGCAGTAGAGGCAATAGCCACCTATCCGGTAAAGGAAGCGGCGGACGGCTGATATGGATACAAAAAAGTTTTGCAATCTTGGTGAAGAAGAGCTGAAGGCTCTTGTAAAAAGCCTTGTAAACTCCCATAGGTACGAACACTCGCTTAATGTGGCAAAGCGGGCGGAGCACCTTGCAAAAAAGTACGGAGCAGACCCGGAAAAAGCATATTTTGCCGGCTTGGTCCACGATATTTGCAAGGGAATGTCCGGGGAGGAACAGCTTGCCCTTATGGCGCAGGGCGGAATAGCTCCGGATGAGGATATGCTCAAATCCCCGGCGGTTTGGCATTCCGCAGCAGGCTCCGTCTATATACAAAAGCAGCTTGCCGTCGCCGACGGGGATATAATAAACGCCGTGCGCTATCATACAACCGGAAGAGCGGGTATGAGCCTTCTTGAAAAGGTGATATATATAGCCGACCTTACAAGCGATGACAGAAGCTATCCGGACGCAGCCTATGTTCGCCGCCTTGGGGAAATAAGCTTGGAGCAATGCATGGCTTTTTCCTGCCGCTGGATAGAAAACGATGTTAAAAGCCGGGGTCTTCCTCCGGGAAAAGATACCGAGGCACTTGTTAAAGAATGTGAAAATATAAAAATAAACTATACAAAAGACGATTTTGAGAAAGGAAGCTACACTATGGAATCAAAAGAGCTTGCACTTAAAATAGCAAAAATACTCGACAACAAAAAGGCAAAGGACATTCGCGTGCTCAAAATCTGCGATGTAAGCAGCATCGGCGATTATTTTGTAATCTGCTCCGCAAGCAACAAAAGCCATGTACAGTCCCTCTCCGACGAGGTTGATTTTACCCTTGGTCATGAATACGGAATAAAGCCGAAGAGGGTTGAGGGATACTCCTCCGCAAGCTGGATTTTGATGGATTACAGCGATGTTATAGTTCATATTTTCCATGACGAAACAAGGGAATTTTATTCTCTTGAACGCCTTTGGAGCGACGCAAAAATCGAAGAGCTTGATTTTGACGAAGAAAAATAAATTTTTTGCCGTTTGCGCTTGACAAGCGCAGCAAAAAGTTGATAATATAGATACATATTTTATATAATCAAAAAGCTATGACGGAAATAAGTAGCGCAAATTCCCGCTTTTTTTCAAAAAGCAGAGAGCTGCGGTTTGGTGCGACGCAGCAGGCGGCTTTGCGGCGAACTCCTTCCCGAGCTTCCGCAGGAACACGCTTTTTTTCGGCGTAAGTAAAAGCGGACGGTTTCGCCGCCGTTATACGGTAAGAGGAGCTTTGGGGCGTATTCCGCCAACGAAAGTGGTACCGCGAGAAAAAATTTTTTCCCGTCTTTCGATATTTTTCGAGGGACGGGATTTTTTTGCAAAAAGGGAGTAAGCCGCAAGGCTGCGCTCCGCTTTCCATACTAAGCTATAAATTTTAATTAAAATACAGGAGGAAAAAATGAAAGGCTATGATTTTTCTGCCATCGAGAAAAAATGGCAGGGCGTCTGGGACGAAAAAAAGCCCTTTGCCGCCACCAATGATTACACAAAACCAAAGTATTATGCTCTTGTGGAGTTTCCCTATCCCTCCGGGCAGGGTCTTCATGTAGGACATCCCCGTTCCTACACGGCTCTTGATATAGTTGCAAGAAAAAAGCGTATGCAGGGCTATAATGTGCTCTATCCCATGGGGTGGGACGCCTTTGGCCTTCCTACGGAAAACTTTGCAATAAAAAATCATATCCACCCGGAAATTGTAACAAAGAAAAATGTTGCCCGATTTAAGGAGCAGCTTAAAGCCCTCGGAATTTCTTTTGATTGGGACAGAGAGATAAACACAACCGACCCAAGCTATTATAAATGGACCCAATGGATTTTCCTCCAGCTCTATAAGCACGGGCTTGCATATAAAAAAGAGGCTTCCGTAAACTGGTGCACCGGCTGCAAGGTCGTTCTTGCAAACGAGGAAGTCGTAAACGGCGTTTGCGAACGCTGCGGAAGCGAGGTTGTCCATAAGGTAAAATCCCAGTGGATGCTCAAAATAACCGCCTATGCCCAGCGGCTTATTGACGATCTTGCGGATGTTGACTATATCGAGAGGGTAAAAACCTCTCAGATAAACTGGATAGGCCGTTCCACCGGCGCAGAGGTTGATTTTAATACCACGGCGGGGGATAAGCTTACCGTTTATACAACCCGCTGCGATACCCTTTTCGGCGCAACCTATATGGTAATAAGTCCGGAACACGCAATTATCGAAAAATGGGCGGATAAGCTTGAAAATATGGACGAAATCCGTGCATATCGGCAGGAAGCCGCAAAAAAATCCGACTTTGAGCGTACCGAGCTTGTAAAGGAAAAAACCGGCGTTGAGCTTAAAGGCGTTAGAGGGATAAACCCCGTTACCGGAAAGGAAATTCCGATTTTTATTTCCGACTATGTTCTTACAAGCTACGGAACCGGCGCAATTATGGCTGTTCCGGCACACGATACCCGTGACTGGGAGTTTGCAAAGAAGTTCGGCTTGCCGATTATCGAGGTAGTAAAAGGCGGAAATGTGGAAGAAGCCGCCTATACCGATTGCGGAAGCGGAATTATGGTAAACTCCGGCTTTGAGGACGGTATGACCGTTGAGGAAGCAAAAAAAGCCATGATAGAGTACCTCGAAAAAGAGGGTATAGGCAGAGCAAAGGTAAACTATAAGCTCCGCGACTGGGTATTCAGCCGCCAGAGATATTGGGGCGAGCCGATACCCATGGTCTATTGCGAAAAGTGCGGTTGGCAGCCCATTCCGGAAGAGCAGCTTCCGCTTATTTTGCCGGAGGTGGAATCTTATGAACCTACCGATACCGGCGACAGCCCTCTTTCCAAGATGACGGATTGGGTAAATACAACCTGCCCCTGCTGCGGCGGACCCGCAAAGCGTGAAACCGATACAATGCCGCAATGGGCAGGCTCCTCATGGTACTATCTCCGCTATTGCGACCCGAAATGCGACACCGCACTTGCATCAAAAGAAGCCCTTGATTACTGGATGCCGGTTGATTGGTACAACGGCGGTATGGAGCACACGACCCTCCATATGCTTTACAGCCGCTTTTGGCATAAATTCCTCTATGACATCGGCGTTGTTTCCACAAAGGAGCCTTATAAAAAGCGCACAAGCCACGGTATGATTCTTGGCGAAAACAACGAAAAAATGTCAAAGAGCAGGGGAAATGTAGTAAACCCGGACGATGTTATCAAAGAGTACGGTGCGGATACTCTGCGCCTTTATGAAATGTTCATTGGCGATTTTGAAAAAGCGGCTCCTTGGAACACAAGCTCTATCAAGGGCTGCAAACGCTTCCTCGACAGAATATGGGCACTTCAGGATATTATGCAGGGCGAGGGAATCCGTCCGGAGCTTGAGAGCGCAATTAACCGCTGCATAAAAAAGGTGGGCGAAGACGCCGACAACCTCAAGGCAAATACCGCAATCGCCGCAATGATGACCCTGCTTAACGATATAACCGCCACCGGCAGCATTACAAAGGACGAATACGAGGTTCTTATAACCCTGCTTAATCCCTTTGCACCGCATATAACCGAGGAGATATGGCAGCTTCTCGGTCATGAGGAGATGCTTTGCAAGCAGCCTTGGCCGCAATATGACGAAGCAAAATGCGCCGAGGCCTCCGTGGAAATGGTCGTTCAGCTTTGCGGAAAAATAAAAGCCCGAATGACCGTTCCCGCAACCGCAGACAAGGACGCCTGCCTTGCCGCAGCAAAGGAAGCCGCAGCAAAGGAGCTTGAGGGAAAGACAATTATCAAGGAAATCTGCGTACCCGGAAAGCTTGTAAACTTTGTTGTAAAATAATAAGAAAAAAACCGCCGCTCCTTTTTTAGGGAACGGCGGTTTTGCCGGCAAAAAAAGCCTTCCGAAAGGAAGGCTTTTTTTCTTCTGCAGTTATTTCGGTTTATCAGTCGTCAAGCTTCTTTTTGCCGATGACAAAGAGCGCAACGCCTGCGCCTATTGCAACCACGCCAAGACCGATGATTATCCAAAGCCAGAAGGGAACTCCGCCTTTTTCTTCAACGGGAGCGTCAACAGGCTCTGCTTCCGGTTCGGAGCTTTCCGGCTCAACGACGGATTCCGGCTCGGAGGAAGGCTCCGGCTCAACAACGGATTCCGGTTCGGAGGAAACCTCGGATTCGACTACGGATTCCGGTTCGGAGGAGGACTCCGGAACGGAGGAGCTGGGCTGCGGCGGTGCAACACTGCTGGAAACGCTGCTTGGAACGGAAGCAACAGCCTCGGTTACGGTAACATCAAAGGTAACGGTTTTGTCGTCGTATTTTACGGTAATCGTTTGGGTCCCTACGGTATCAAGAACGGTAGGCTCGCAGGTAAAGCCTTTTTCAATATCCTCGGTGGCTCCGCTGTATTTTTTAACACGGAGGGTAAGTCCGGAGGTATTAAGGCTCTCGCCCTTTGTATAGGTAAGCTTTGTGGGGGAGGAGAGCAGCTCGATGCCGGTCACGGTGTTTGGGTCGGCTTCCTTAAAGGTAACACGGAAGGTGGTTACAAGCTCCTTGAGGGTACCGGCTTCGTCGACGGGAAGAGTACATTTAACAACTGCGCTTATTGCTGTGTCGTCCTGGGTAAAATAGGTGGGGGTTACAGAGCAAAGATCGGTAACATCATAAGAAAAGCCTATATATTCGCCTGCTGAATTTTTCTTGTCTTTGCTGTAAGCGGTTACGGTTACCTTCATACCGGTAGTATCCATGGTATCATGGAGATAATACTCGGTTTTGGTCGGCCAAGAAGCAAGGAAAAGTGAATCTTCCTTTACGAAATCAAAGGGAGCCTTTTCGCCGACATTCATAATGTAAGAAACGGTGCATTTTTTACTGCCGTCCGGCTTGTAATATGTAACGCTGAAATTATAGGTTCCGGCTTTTGTGGGGGTTCCCTCAAGCTTAAGGGAAAGCTCGTAGGTATTGTTTTTGTTTGTCCAGCTTCCGCTTACGGAAAGTCCTGCGGGAATGGTCTTGGTATCAACTCCGTAAGAGGTTGCGTCGGTGACGATATCGATGGTTTGTTCAAAAGGGCGACCGACATATGCGCCCTGAACGGTTGTTACCGCAAATGCCTCAATAGGGAATATGGCAAGTGCCATAACCATAGCGAGAAGCATACATACAATTCTTTTTTTCATTTTTTAATATTCCTCCTTGATTTGGAAAGGGGCAAATTGCCTTAAAATATTATGTATATTATTTTACGACAAAACACCGCAAACTGCAAGGACAATTTTGGAAAATACCCCGCCATAAGGTGGCAATTTCAGAATATTTAAGTAAACTTTTTGTGAACGCCGCCTTTTCAATAAAAAACGGCAAAAAAGCGGACAGCCTTCTTGAAAAAATTTCCGTTTTCCCCCTTGACCTTGCCGCCGCAAAAGGGTATTATAAATATATAGTATTTTGGAGGTGTTTATATGCGCAAATGCCCCGATTGCGGCTTTGAATTTGACGACGAAAAGAGCTTTTGCCCTTCTTGCGGTAAATATATGCCAAGGATAAAGAATCCCTATCCTTCCGGGGAGGATAAAACGGAGGAAGAACAGTCTGCTCCCTTTGCCGAGGCTCCGGAACAGGGATTTTCTTCCGATACGGCGGAAAAAGCCGCCGAAGAAAAGGCAGACCTCTTTGAGGAAGCCCCCGCCTTTTCGGCTGAGGAGCCGGTAAAAACCCCGTCAACATGGAGCTTTGTGCTGTCGCTGCTTTTGCTTTCTCTGCCGGTAATCGGGCTTATTTATGCGGTGGTTCTTGCCTTTGGCGGAACAAAGTATCCGGCAAAAAAGCACCTTGCAAGGGCAATCTTCCTCTATGGATTTATCGCCCTTGTGCTTGCCTCCGCAGCAGTGCTTGTAATGATGTTTATAATGGGGGAGGAAGCGTTTATCCTCTTTGTAAATAACCTTATCGGTATAAATCCGCTTATGTAATATCAAAAGATTGCAAGAGGTGTGCATTATTATGCGCACCTCTTGCTTTTTTATCGGTTGCGGCGGGCTGCTTTTCCGTGATATAATATAATTACAAAAAACGGAAAAGAGTGCTTTTATGAAAAGAATAAGAAAACTTATCCTTGTGCTTATTGCAATAGCGGCGGTGATAGTTTTGTACAAACCGTTTGTAAATGCCTCTCTCGAATATCAGGAAAACCGCAGGCGGATTTTGCGGGAAAAAGCAGCTGCCGAGGCGCAAATGATTGCCGCCGAGGAAGAAACGGAAAAGGAGCTTACCGCAATCTGTAAAGAATACGGCGGAAAATCGGCTGTGCTTTACATTGAAAAAACAAAAAAAGCACGCACCGCAAAAATCGTTATAGAAAGCGAAAAAAGTATAAGCAGCCTTCTGCCCTGTGAAAGAGACGCTTTTATTTATAAGCTTGCAAAAACAGTAGAAGACAATCTTGAAATAGAAATTAAGAATATTACAATAAGCATAGATTATTGGGAATACAGCCTAAACAGAGAAAACGACCCCCGTACCGGAAAGGACAAGATATATTTTTATAAAGACAACCTATATCATTCATACGCCTTGGAGGATGAAATCTTTGCGGATGAAAAAGAAGAGCGGGAGGAAATGGACAGGCTGGAGCGAGAGATTGAAAAGAGGCTGAAGGAAGAAGAACGGCAAAAGGAAATTGAAAAACAGCAGGAGGAGGAAAGAAAAAAACAAAGCCAAAGCAGTTGGTCGGGAAAAGGCTACCGAAGCAGCCGCAGCAGTTCAAAGCGTGATTATTATAATGCAAAGGATTACCGGAACCCGGAGGATTTTTATTTTGACTACGAGGAGGATTTTGAGGACGAAGAGGACGCCGAGGATTATTGGGACGAGTACCACGGATAAAACAAAAGACGGAGAAGAACGCATTGCGTTCTTCTCCGTCTTTTTATCTATTTCAAGAGGTAAGGAGTGAACTTTTTTATTTTTTCGCAGTGTGGGTTTTGTCTTTAAGGAGCTGGTTTACTGCGATACCGACGATAAGGGCGGCGGCGACGCTGGTGATTTGGATTGCGCCGAAGTTGAGCACAAGCCCGCCGATACCGAGTACAAGGATTGCTGCGACAACAAAGAGGTTTCTGTCTTCGCCAAGGTCAACGCTCTGTATCATTTTAAGACCGGATACTGCGATAAAGCCGTAGAGGACTACGCAGATGCCGCCGAGAACGCAGCTCGGAATGGTGTTTACAAAGGCGACGAAGGGGCTGAAGAGGGAGAGGAGCATTGCAAGCACCGCAGTTCCCCAGATTGTTACGACGGAGGCGTTTTTGGTTACCGCAACGCAGCCGACGGATTCGCCGTAGGTGGTGTTGGGGCAGCAGCCGAAGAATGCGCCCGCCATGGAGCCTACGCCGTCGCCAAGGAGGGTTTTGTCAAGACCGGGGTTTTCAAGAAGGTCACGCTCGATTATGGAGGAGATGTTCTTGTGGTCGGCAACATGCTCTGCGAATACTACAAAGGCGACCGGCATATAGAGCAGCATAAGAGTTCCGAAATCCGTAAGAGTAAGGGCAAGCCCGCCGTTTTTAAGCTCGTTTATAGCTTCCACAAAGGCGAATTTGGGCATATGGAAGAAGCTTCCGAAGTTTATGGTTTTGAAGTTTTCAACAAGGGCGGTGTAATCTATTACTTTAAGAGCCTCGATGTTTGCGGCATTGCCGATTGCGGTAAAGATTGATGCGGTAAGATAACCGGCAAGGACGCCGACGAGGAAGGGGATAAGCTTCCAAAAGCCCTTGCCCTTTGAGGAAACAAGGATTGTTACAAAGAAGGTAACAAGTCCGCATACTATTGCAACAAGGTTGTAGCTTTCGCCGGTTGCGGAAGACTTTGTAAGGTCGGAAACGGCGTTTGCCGCAAGGGAAAGACCGATAAGTGCAACGGTGGGTCCGATTACAACGGGAGGCATAAGCTTATTGAGCCAGCCGGAGCCTACGGCTTTTATGATAAGTGCGATTATTACATATACAAGACCGGCAAAGAATGCGCCGACGATAATTCCGAAAAAGCCGAAAACCGTGGCGGAATACATGGAAGAGAGGAATGCAAAGGAGCTTCCGAGGAAGACGGGGCTTTTGCTTTTTGTAAAGAGAAGGTACACGATGGTTCCTATGCCTGCGCCAAAAAGTGCGGCGGCGGGGTCCATTTCAAGGTTTACTGCGCCGTAGGCATTTACAAGAATCGGCACAACGATGGTTGCGGTGATAATTGCAAGAAGCTGTTGGAGCGCAAAGACAATAAGCTGGCTAAACTTTGGCTTGTCTTCAACATTGTAGATAAGTTTCATTTTCTTTTCCTCCTGATAAAAAAATCTGTTTTCGGGCTTGCTTATTTACTGAAAAGCTGAACTCCGCATTCTCCGTCAATGGAGGGAACACGAACGGAAACCAGCTCCTCATGCGAGGTTGGTATGTTCTTGCCGACGAAGTCCGGTCGAATGGGAAGCTCCCTGTGACCTCTGTCTATGACCGCCGCAAGCTGGATATATGCCGGGCGACCCTGTTTAAGCAAACAGTCGATGGCGGCTCTTGCCGTCCGCCCGGTGTATATTACATCGTCAACAAGAACAATGGTCTTTCCGGTAACATCAAAGGGCAAATCAGATTCGCTTATCTTCGGAAAATTCCCAAGCTCGGAAAGGTCGTCGCGATAAAGCGTGATGTCAAGCGTTCCGATGGGAACCTCCGCACCCTCAATATTGAGGATATTGTCCCTGATCATCCCGGCAAGAGGAACTCCCCGGCGTTTTATTCCCACAAGGCAGAGGTTTTCCGTTCCGCCGTTGTGTTCAAGAATTTGGTGCGACATTCTTATAAGGCAACGCCTTAAAGCGTCGGAGTCCATAATTTCCGCCTTAAATTCCAAATCAAAAAACCGCCTTTCATCAATTTTTCCATCAAAAAAAGCCTTGCCCTATGGCAAGACCGCAGAAAAACACCCGGTATCCCGGTAGCTTGGTTTTCTGATCTTGCCGGTCTCTCTGTACCGTCTTAAAGATCGTTCGCTAAGTATACTACCATAACCGGCGAAGGATTGCAAGCGTTTTTTCGGATTTTTTCAAAAAAATTTTTGAGCACGGTTTTTTTATTCAAAAAACCGTGCTCAAGGGAAGAAGCTCCGTGCTCAAAAAAAGAAAATCACGGCTTGCATTTGCCGCAGGGGGCGTAGCCCTGGGCAATAAGATTTTCTCTTGTGCCTTTATAATTTTGGCGTGCGCTCTCTTTCATATCGGAAATGCCGGTGCAGTCCGGGCGGTGGAATTTATGCGAGTTTGTGTTCAAAACATAGCTTTTAACAACATCATTGGGCTTTGGGTCCTCACGGCTGTCGCCGGTTTTGTAATCAATAATTACTCCGGGCTGAACATTATAGCAAAAAACAAAGTATGAGATTCCTTCGCCGCCGTCCTCGACGGAATAACCCTCCATAAGAACGCCCCTTGCAACAAGCTCGTCGTCAACAAAAACCGGCGTTACACGATAGAGAACATGGTTTTCGGTTTCCTTAACATAATCGGCTACCATGTTCTCAAAGGGAAGCATACCCATGGTATTAAGATACCTTGTGCCGGTTATGAGATTTTTTTCATTGGCATTTTCGCCGGAAAGCTGGTACCCGATTAAATGACAGCGGTTATATAGCGAGCGGCAGTCCACAAAGTCATACATAACGCTTTGCCAACCGGTGGGCTTTACGCTGCTTATGGATTTTCTTTCCGCAGTGGGCATAAGCTTGCGACAGACATTTGCAAAACAAACGCCGCATCTGCCGAGGGAATCAAGGTCGGAATATTCTTCAAAAGCCCTTACGGTCATATCGCTTTCGGTAAAAAGAGGCTCGTTTCCGTTTACCTCAGTATAGGGAGTGCCGCTGTATTCGGGAATTTCGGAATAATCGAAAACAAAGCTTTCCTCATTGCCGGAGCTTTCTTCATATATGCCGGAATCCGATATAAATTCTTCAATTTCCGGTGCGTGCTTTTCAAAATCCTTTTCTATCGCCGGGTAGAAAAAGAAAGCGGCGGCAAGAACGCATAAAATAAGTACAGCCGCAATAATTGCGGAGCTTTTACTCACGGGCAAAGACCTCCTTTGTTATTTTTTCGTGGGAGCTTCCGGAAAAGCAGCGGCTTTCTTCGGAAACCCAGCCGGAGGAAAGGTCAATATCAAAGTATATGTCGGCGGGGTAGGTCCTGTTCCAGAAAAAAAGGATTATTTTTTCCGCCCGTGAGGCTGCTTTTGAAACGGAAACATTTTCCGCAAAGCAAAATTCGCCCTCGCCCGCCTTAAAAAGAAAATCATCGCATACACGGATATCCGCCTCCGCCGCTTCCTCCCCAAATTGGCGCAGGGAGTATTCGTTCATCCAAACCGTGCTGCCGAAAGAAAGGGATATTATCTCCCGGCGCAATGCAAGGTCACGGCTTTGGCGGCGGCGGTTAAACGCCATCCCCATGTTGTCGTCAACGGCGGTAATAAGTATCATTTTTCCTCCGTGCGGCTTACTATATCGTCGATTTCCTCGGGGGTGCGCTTGTATGCCTTTGAGTAAAGAACACGGCGCAGGGCGTTAAATTCATCCTTTGTAATGTTTCTTCCATAGGTCATTATAAGAAGGGGAACTTCGTTCCCGCCCTTGGAGATTGCGGGCTGGATATAGGGATATTCGTTTAGAAAAAAGCCGTTGCGCTTATAAAACCCGACCCGGCGGATAGCCGTTTCGCTTTCCGGCGGCTCCGCCTCAAGAGTCACCATTTTTCCAAGGTGCTTTACCATATCGCAAAGCATTTTTCCGCCGTTTCCGCCGTTGCGGAATTCGGGAGCCATCGCAAAATGATCGATATGCGCTTCCTCGCCCAAATCCCAAACGGACATAAAGCCTTTTATAACTCCGCTTTCGTCGTCCTGGAGTATGTAAATGCGGTATGCCGGGTCGGATAGCAGCTTTTTGTGCTCATCGTATGTGCCTCTTTCGTCCCGAGGAAAGCTTTCTTCGATTATCTCAAAAACACGGTCAAAATCCTCCGGCAAAAAATCTCTTATCATAATACTACCTCCAAAAAAACTTTTCTCAAATCCGGCTTTAATAAAATCATTCCGCAGCCTTTTCAAGGCTCTCTCCCGCAAGGCGGTAGGTGGTCCATTCGCTCATGGGCTGTGCGCCCATGGAAAGGTAAAAATCTATGCTCGGCTTGTTCCAATCAAGGCACACCCATTCAAGCCGCCCACAGTTTCTTTCCTTTGCGGTTTCGGCAACTTTTTTGAAGAGAGCTTTTCCGTAGCCCTTTCCGCGGTATTCCGGCAGAACAAAAATATCCTCAAGATGTATTCCCGGGCGTCCGACAAAGGTTGAATAGTTGCAGAAAAATAAAGCAAAGCCGATTTCTTTGCCGTCAAGAAGGGCAAAAATCACCTCGGCACGGTGCTCGTCAAAAAGCCATTTTTCAATCAGAGCGGGGGTGTTTTCAACCTCGTCCTCCATTTTTTCGTATTTTGCGATGCCTTTTATAAAGTCAAAAATAAGGGAAGAATCCTTTCGTTCCGCAAAGCGGAAAACAAGCTCTGTTGACATAAAAATCTCCTTAAAAAAATATTATATTTGCCGTTATCATTATAGCATACCTTGCAAAGAAAGAAAAGTGAGAAAAAGAAATCTCAGCAGGGGCGGGTTCTCCGTTTATGCGCCAAAAATCCGATACTGCCCGGCTTAACAAAAAATTCCCCCTGTTGCGGGCAATACCGCAATGGAGGGAATAAAAGCCGTTTGTTTTAGCGGTAAAAAATTATTTTACCACAACAAGAAGCATTTTGAAACGCTCCTGACCATAAACGGCATGGGGATGACCTGCGGGCATAACAATGGATTCGCCCTCGTGCAGCTCGTAAGGCTCGCCGTCTATTGTAATTCTGCCCGTTCCGTCAAGGCAGGTGACAAATGCGTCGCCGCAGGCGGAATGTGCGCTTATTTCTTCGTCCTTATCAAAGGAAAAAAGGGTTATGGAAAGAGCGTCGTTCTGCGCAAGGGTTTTGCTCACAACCTGTCCGTCCTGATAAGCAACCTGCTCTTTAAGAGTAAGGACCTTTGATTTGTCAATATTTTTAATAAATTCTTTCATAAAAAATCAACTCCTCTAAGCTTAGTATACCTCCCTTTATGCAAAAGCACAATGCAAAGAATAAAAAAACAAAATTTCCGAAAAAAATTTTTGAAAATGCTATTGACTGTTACGCAGCGTAATAGTGTATTATTCTTTTAGGAGAGGGGGCAACGCTTTTTTATGAAAACAGTGAACGAGGTTTGCAGGCTTGCGGGAATAAGCCCCCGCACTCTGCATTATTATGACCAAAAGGGGCTTTTACCCCCGGCGGAAATAAGCCAGTCGGGCTATCGCCTGTATAACGAAGAGTCGCTTTCCCGGCTTAGAACGATTTTGCTTTTTAAGGAGCTTGACTTTTCGTTAAAAGAGATAAAGGACATTCTCGACAATCCGTCTTTTGATAGGCGGGAGGCACTTTTGCAGCAAAGGGAATTGCTTCGGTGCCGAAAAAAGCGCATAGAAAAGCTGATTGCCCTTGCGGAAAGTATGATTGAAAAAGGAGATTACGAAATGGATTTTTCGGCATTTGACAAAACAGAGGCAAAACGCCTTGCGGAGGAAGCAAAGCAAAAATGGGGAAAAACCGCAGCCTATGCGGAATATGAGAAAAATACGGAGGGAAAAACCGATATGCAGATGAACGAAAAGGAAGCAGCCCTTATGCGGCAGTTTTCCGAAATAGGCAAGTTTAAGGATTTTGCGCCGGAGAGCGAAGAAGCACAAGCCGCAGCGGAATCTCTGCGGCAGTTTATCAGCAAAAATTTCTATAACTGCACTCCGGAGATTTTTGAGGGTCTTGGAGAAGTGTATATTGCGGACGACCGCTTTAAGGCAAATATAGACGCAGCCGGCGGCGAGGGCACCGCAGAATTTATAAGCCGGGCAATAAAGGCATATTGCGAAAAATAAAAAAGCAAAAAGGTCTGCGCCCCGGCGCAGACCTTTTTGTTTGGGGATAATCAGAATTTTATAACTTCCTCCGGCTTTGTAAAGGAGGAAAAAACAGCGGTGGCGTTTTTGAAATAGAGCACCTCGGTGTTGCCGTCGTCAGGGTCATACATGGATTTAAGCTCCGGATATGCCTCCAGCATGGAAACACGGGCTTCCCGCCTGTCGTCGGGAACAAGCTCGCCGGAAAGGCGCAGCCAATCGCCGTCCTTAAATGCGCAGATTTCAACCTTTGGGTTAACGGCTATCTGGCGGGAAACTTCTTTCCGCTTTCCGGTTTGGATATAGAGTCTTCCGTCAAAAATATGCGCCGTTCCGAAGGGACGGACCCTCGGCTGGTCGCCCTCAACCGTAGCAAGGTAATAAACCTCTGCGTCTTTAAGAAATTTGCAAACTCTTTCCGTAAAAATTCCTCCTTTTTATACGATTGCGGCTTTCGCCGCAGCTTTTTTACAGCCCGATTTTACCACGGCGCAGCAAAAAAATCAATGTGCATTTTTATTAGAGCACAAGCGCAGCCGCAAGAGCGGGAGCAAGCTTTTCGTATATTGCGTCAAGGTCGGAAAGGGGAAGCGGATTTTCTCCAAGTCCCATTTCAATGGTAAAGCCCGGTCTGCCGAAGCTTTCGATAAACCAATCCTTAAACCCGCCGTGAGAAGCCATTCCCGAGGGCTCCTTTATTGCATATCCGCTTGCGGCAGAAAGCTCGTGGGCAATATCCCGGCTTAAAATAGGCGTTCTCGGTCCGTAGTACCAATAAATTTCCTCCCCTTGGCTATGCAGGGAATACAATCTTGATATGCCGAGAGTGGAGCAAACGCCGCAGGCGGCTCTGGTTTCCGGTTCGGAAAAAGGACGCGGACCGCCGTATTGGCGTGGGGCGGGACCGTATATTCCTGCGGCGTGCTCCATTTTTTGAAGCTTATCCCACCCTGCGGAAAAGTTGTGGTTAAGGTCAACCCCGGAGGCGTTTGCGTTCCACCGGGAAAAATCTCCGCCGGAAAGACGCAAAAGCCGCTCCGAAGCTGCCGGAGCGGCTTTTGTTCCCCTAAGATTTATTTCAACTCCGTCCGGGTTGAGCACCGGCAAAACGGCAACCCCTCTTTTGAGCACGGCGCAGCGGGCGTCAATTCCGTAAAAACACAGCCCGTGCTCAAAAGAGGAACAAAGCTCGTCAAAAAAACGCAGCAAAACAAGTGCCGTAAGCCATTCGCTGCCGTGGGTCGCCCCGACAAAAAGCGTTCCTCCGGCGGGATTTCCTAAAGTGAGCACGGAAATTCTTCGCCCAAGCACGCTTTTTCCGGCAGTAAACATTTTTGAGCACGGATGAGCACGCAAAATTGTGCGGATATATTTTTCCGTTTCCGAAAAAACGGGCGGATATGCAAAATTCATAAAAATCTCTCCCAAAACACCGCAGAAACTTTTTCTGCGGTATTCATTTCTTATAAAATATATGTTAAAATAAAAAATAATATCCGTTAAATTTATGCGGGGAGATGATTTTTTGCGGCATTTTGAAAAAACGCTCGGTTCCTCCGTCGTCTATGACGGAAAAATTATAAAGGTTCTTCGGGATGAGGTCCTTTTGGAAAACGGCGCAGAATCCGTTCGGGAGGTAGTCCGCCACAAGGGAGCCGTAGCGGTTCTTGCAGTGGACGGCGACGGAAGCGTATATTTCGTGCGCCAGTTCCGTTACCCGGTTGGGCGAGAACTTTTGGAGGTGCCCGCCGGAAAGCTGGAGGCAGGGGAAAACCCGCTTGAATGTGCAAAGAGGGAGCTTTTGGAGGAGTGCGGAGTTGCCGCCGAAAGCTGGACGGAGCTTGGACCGATATATACCTCTCCCGGTTTTTGTGATGAAGTGATTTGGCTCTTTTTTGCAAAAGAGCTTTCCCCGGTCGGGCAGTGTCTTGATGAGGACGAGTTCCTCGATGTTGTAAAAATGCCTTTTGCCGAAGCACTGCAAAAGGCGGAGGCGGGAGCGTTTACCGACGGCAAAACCCAGCTTATTCTTTTAAGGTGTAAAGATAAAATATAAATCAGCGGCGGGTTAAAAAAGTTCTTGACAAAAAGTTTTTCCTGATATAACAGTCAATATTGTTGACTGTAAATAAAAGATACTAATGAGAAACTATGGAACAGAACGATAACTCACTAAATACTAAAGTAACAACTGCGTCGCTTTTGAAGTATGCGCTGCCAACAATACTGTCCGGCATTTTTGCTTATGGTCTTTAATCTTTTCGCCTTTGGCTTTTTTACTGCGCTTAACGACGGAAAAAACTCCGCAATTCTTTCGCTGTTCCGTACGCTGGTATTCCTGATTATCCCCATGCTTATCCTTCCGGGGATATTTGATGTAGACGGCGTATGGCTTTCAATGCCGGCGGCAGAGGTACTTAGCATCTTGCTTTCGGTTTTCTGCTTCAAAAAATATAAATCAAAGTATCATTACGATTAAGGAGAAAATTCTGTGGCTTCTATTCAGGACAAGCTTATGCAGCAATTTGAAAAAATGGACAAGGCATATGAAGAATATGCAAAAGCAAAGGGATTAAGCTATCTTGGGCTTGTCGTTTTGGAGGAGATTTTTGAGCTTGGCGATGGCTGTACCCAAAAACAGATAAGCGATGACACATATTACCCAAAGCAGTCCGTAAATCTTGTTGTAAAGGCTTTTTTGGAGGACGGCCTGATAGAGCTTAAAGAACTTCCGGAAAACAGAAAGAATAAAGGCATCACCCTTACGGATAAGGGACGCCGCCTTTGCGATGATGTTGTAATTCCGATTTTACGGCAGGAGGAAGCCGCAACGCAGAAAATGAGCGAATCCGAAAAATGCGAACTTGTCCGTTTGCTGAAGCTTTACGGAAACGCCTATTGCGATTGCGTTGCGCAAATCGGAAAATAGCGCAAAGCCTTTTTTCTTAAATAATTGACAAAACGGCGGCAAAATGGTATTATTCAAAAAGCGGCGCAAAAAGCACCGCTTTTATGCGGGTATGGCGGAATTGGCAGACGCGCAAGATTTAGGATCTTGTGCCTTTGGCGTGCAGGTTCAAGCCCTGTTACCCGCACCACTGAGAAAACCGCTTGATTAAGCCATAATCAAGCGGTTTTATTCTTTTAACAACACATTTTATAACACAGCTTTGTTATAAATCGGATCCTTCGGCGGAACGCCGTCTTCTTATACGAAAAAAGTTTGGAATTGTAAACTTTTCGTGCTTTTTGGCGGCTTTGCTTGACTTGTTCACAAATATAAAATATAATTTTTAATTGTACTGCGGAAAAAATCTTGCCACGGTATTTTTTTCAGAGGAAAGGATTATTTTTATGCGAAAACCCTGTGTGGATTATACAAAGCTTCGTCCCGGAAACATCGGGACGGAACAGTTTCGCCATGTGCTTCTGCTGCTTTTTTGGCCGGCGTTCGGTTTGCTGTTCGGATTTTTGGAGCGGGGGAGCACCGTGGAAAAATATTATCCGGTGCATTGCGCCCTCGATGATATAATTCCTTTTTGCGAATGGTTTTTTATTCCGTATATGTTTTGGTTTGTTTTTTTGATAGGAACGCTGGCATATACATTTTTCTATGATGTGGAAGCCTTCCGTAAAATGATGTATTTTATAATTTTTACATACGGCGTAACCATAGTGATTTATATGTTTTTCCCAACCTGTCAGGAGCTGCGCCCCGGAGAATTTTTGCGGGATAATTTTTTGACCCGTGCCGTTGCGGATTTCTATGAGTTTGACACAAACACAAATGTTTGTCCGTCGATTCATGTTCTCGGTTCGTTTGCGGCAATGTTTGCTCTTTGGGACTGCAAAAAACTGCAAAAGCCCGCTTGGAAGATTGCCGCCTTTGCGGCGGCGGTGGCAATAAGCATTTCCACCGTGTTTGTAAAGCAGCATTCGGTAATAGATGTTGCGGCTGCGCTGCCTCTTTGCCTTATTGGGTATTATTTCGCCTTTGTAAAACACAGAAAACGCGCTGCGGAGCTTCAAACCGCAGCAGCGGAATGATTTTTCGAAAAAAACGCCCCGTACCTTTTTTGAGCACGGGGCGTTTTTGTATGAGCACGGATATTTTACGCTATATTCCAAGCATGGCTTTTGCAAACCCAAAATAAATAAGAAGCGAAATTGCGTCAACAATGGTTGTGATAAACGGCGAAGCCATAACCGCAGGGTCAAAGCCAAGCTTTTCCGCAAGCAGAGGCATTATGCAGCCGACGATTTTTGCGCAGATTACGGTCAGAACAAGGGTAAGGCACACCGTAAGGGCAACAACCGGGGTAATTCCCGTATTGCCGAGAACCATTCCGTCAAAGAGCATGATTTTAACAAAGCTTACCGCCGCAAGAGTTATGCCGCAGAAAACAGCCACCCGCAGCTCTTTCCAGATTACCTTAAATATGTCCTTAAACTCAATTTCCTGAAGAGAGATTCCGCGTATTACGGTTACGGAAGCCTGAGAGCCGCTGTTTCCGCCGGTATCCATAAGCATAGGGATAAATGCGGTAAGCGCAACATAGGAGGCAAGGGCGTCCTCGAAGCTTGTGATTATCATTCCGGTAAAGGTTGCGGAAATCATAAGGAGGAGCAGCCACGGAATACGGGCTTTCCAAAGTTCAAAGGTGCTTGTGCGCAGATACGGCTTATCCATAGGGGTGATAGCCGCCATCTTTTCGATATCCTCCGTTGCTTCCTCCTCCATAACATCAATAGCGTCGTCGAAGGTAACAATACCGACTATGCGGTTTTCGGAATCAACAACCGGCATTGCGTCAAAGTCGTATTTGCTCATATCCTGGGCAACATCTTCTTTGTCTTCCCGGGTGCTTACGGAGATAACCTGGGTATCCATAATATCGCCGATTTTTGCGGCGGTGTTTTTTTCAAGCACAAGGGTTCTTATGGTGACATAGCCCTGAAGATGGCAGCCCTCGTCAGTAACATAGCATACATTGATGGTTTCCGCCTCGTCGCCGTTTTTGCGGATTATATCAAAAGCCTCGGCAACGGTGTTGTACTGCCGCAGCTTTATAAATTCCGTTGTCATTATGGAGCCTGCGGAATCCTCCGGATACTGAAGGATTTTGTTTATCTCCTTGCGGGTGTCCGGGTCGGAGTATTTAAGAATACGCTTTACGACATTGGAGGGCATTTCCTCTATAATATCAACGGTATCGTCAAGGTACAGTTCGTCAAGGATTGATTCCAATTCCGTGTTGGAAAAGCTTTTTATAAGCATTTCCTGCGAATCGCTTTCAAGCTCGACAAAAACATCTGCGGCGATGTCCTTTGGAAGCAGACGGAACATAACAGGGCGGTATTCCTCCGGCATATCGTCGAGCAAAAACGCAATATCCGTCGGATAAAGGGCAGAAAACTCCTTTTTAAGCTCGTTAAATCGCTTTTCGCTAAAAAGCTCCTCCAGCTTTTCAAGTGTTTCGTCGTATTTTTCTTCAAAATCAGACACGATAAACGCCCTCCTTTCCAACAGCATATACATTCTTATAATATGCCCGCATACTCGATATGTCAAGCAAAGCGGGAACCTTTTGGCAAATAAAAAAATGCTTCCCGAAAAAGGGAAGCACCTTTATCAAAAAAGCTTACTTTGTGTGCGCTTTAATGAAATCAACCACCTCGCCGGGCTTGATTCCGAGCACCCAGGCAAATTCGCCGTAAAGCAGCCGTTCTGCCCGCTGCATAATAATTTCATCGGAGCTGCGCAGCTTTTTGCCTCTTTCGGCAAGCTCAGTTTTGCGCCGGTGCAGCGTGCTGATAAGGTTTACAATATCGCTTCTGCTTCCGCCTTCAAGCAGGCTGCGGAAGCGTTCTCCCCGTTCCTTGTCGTTTTGTATCCAGTCAAAGCCCTTTGCGGGCATTGCGTTTATTATTTCATAAACTTCCTTTTCGGAAAGCAAACTTCGCATATGGGAGGAAAGCTTTTCGTTGTCGGTAGGTATGTATACGGTGGAACGCTCGTCATAAACCGGTTGAAGGACATAATATTCCCTCTTTCCCGTGCCGCAGTCACGGACGCAGATGTCCTGCACCCGGCAAATGCCGCTTGCTCCGTATACAAAAATTTCGCCGATGTTAAACAACAAAAAAACTTCCTTTCACCGATATGCGGCAGTAATCGGGCATATTCGCCCTTACATGTTTATTATACAACATTTTTGCCAAAAAAGTTATAGGCAAAATAGACAAAAAAATATTTTTCCCGCCGTATATCGGGAAAAAACGCACAGCACAAAAAAATCCCGCTGCATTGCAGCGGGATTTTGAAATGACTATTTATAGAATATTTCAATGTCGGCTTTATATCCACCATCGTCGGTTTCGCCAATATTATTTATTCGTAAGAATTTTATTCTGTTTTCGTTTTCGTTAATGAATTCAACGGCTTTGCTTCCAATCTCACCAAGCTCTTCACTACATTCATTAGTAATAATGTAATTATCCGTGTCAGCCGAAAACTCATAATTCACAACATCTTTATCATTGCACCATGATATGTTGTTATACCGGCTGCTTGAAAAATTATCTTCCTTTTTAGTGATTCTCGTTAACTTGAATTTTTTTATTTGTAAAGAGTCGGCACTACGGTAAAATCCAATTTTTATTGTTGCTCTGTTTTGTGTGGTATCAATTTTGTTGATGTACCCGATAATAGGCTCATCACGGTTTATCCAGTCATTTGCCATATCTTTAATTTTTCCTTTGAATAAATAACCAACTTTTGTATCATTAAAGTATACAGCAATAGCTTCACCGTCGGCTTCGTTATTAGGTTCTTGCCTAAATGTAATTTCCTTTCCTCCGTTTCCCGTTAACACAGCCGTATTTGCAAAGGCTAAGTTTTGCTCATATGAATATATCAAGTATGTATCATCACTGGAATCATAAACAGGGAACAAATCATAATCTCTTTCACTTTCCGGCTTTGCCAGTACCGTTGTATGTGGCGGTATATATGAGCTGCGATTGACAGGCTTTTCAGCAATAGAAACCCTACTATTTTTTGCAGGCACAACAGGTTTAACTGTCACAGAATTTTTGGAGTTAAATTCTACAATTTTCTTTTTTAATAAAAAATATACCAATAGAAATAATGCACCTATGATTAAATATACTAAAATAAAAATCGGATCACCAGCAAGATAGGTTAGCCCATTGAGGATAAAAATAGCTCCAACAATCAAACAGATTTTTTTCAAGGTATCAACTGTCTTTGGCTTAAATTCCATTTTGAAAATTTTAATATTTTCTTCGTTCATAAAAACACCCCCCTATATTATTTACATATTAACAATAAAACCATAAAAAAGCAACATAATTAAAGGCAAAATACAACAAAAAAATCCCGCTGCATTGCAGCGGGATTTTTGACGAAAATTCGTAAAAAAACGAAATTAACGTTTGCTGAACTGAGGAGCACGACGGGCTTTTTTAAGACCGTATTTCTTACGCTCTTTCATTCTCGGGTCACGAGTGAGGAAGCCGGCTTTCTTGAGGAGAGGACGATATTCGTCGCTTGCCTGAAGAAGAGCACGGGAAAGACCGTGACGGATTGCGCCGGCCTGACCGGTAACGCCGCCGCCTGCAACGGTGCAAACAATATCAACCGTGCCGAGGGTTTCGGTAAGCTCAAGGGGCTGACGGACGATAAGCTTCAGGGTATCAAGACCGAAGTAATCTTCGATATCTCTGCCGTTGATGGTGATAGCACCGGTTCCGTTGGGATAAACGCGGACGCGGGAAACAGAGCTTTTTCTTCTACCGGTACCGTAGAAGTAAGGTTTAGAATCATACATGGTTTAAGTCCTCCTTCCGAATCAGCGTACCCAGGCTTCGGGAGCCTGCGCCTGTTGTTTATGGTCTGCACCGGCGTAGATGTGGCAGCGGGTAAGGCTCTTTGCGCCGACGCTGTTTGCGGGAAGCATACCTTTAATAGCAAGCTTCATTGCAAACTCGGGTTTTTTTGCCATAAGGGTTTTGTAGTTGACCTCTTTAAGATGACCTACATAACCGGTATGATGGCGATACATTTTCTGGATAAGTTTTTTGCCGGTAAGAACAGCTTTGGATGCGTTTATGATAACAACATAATCGCCGCAGTCTGCATGAGGGGCAAAGTCAACTTTATGTTTGCCGCGAAGAAGGTTCGCAGCGGTAACGGCAGTGCGTCCGAGGGGTTTGCCGGCTGCATCGAGAACATACCATTTACGCTCGATGGTAGCAGCCTTGGGCATAGTAGTGGACATGGCGTTTACCTCCTTGTTTTCCTTTGTTTTTTCTTTCGTCTTGAAAGCAACAAGTGTTATTATAATCAAAGAAAATGCCTCTGTCAACAGTTTTTTGAAAGAAATTTAATATAGAAGTTGAATACTCTTGTTTTCTTTGATTTTCTCTTGTTTTCTCTTGTTTTCTCGCTTTCGATTTTACATTCTTTATGGGCTGCGTTTTTTTGCGGGGCGAATATCTGCTTTCGGTTATATCCGTTCCGAAAAAATTTGGGCAAATTTTTTCGGATTTTTTCGTCCGGCTTACGCCGGTACGCTGCGAACAGCGAAATTTGTCGGTATTTTTATTGAGAATGAGTGTATAACCCATTTCGGCAGGGGGGTGCGCCGCTTGCGGATTTTTACAAAACGAGCACAGACCATATTTTGGGGCGCACGGGCTGCAAAAGACAGTATCGCTCAAACGAAAAAACAAGTGCAAAAAAACGCTTCACAGAAAGCCTCTGTGAAGCGTCGGTGTTTTTGAGCATAATGCGTGCTCAAAATGAGCACGCAAGCATTACATTATCTCGGGTGCGTGCTCACTTTCCGGCTCGGAGCAAAGCTCGTTTGCAAACCAAGTAATCCTGTCCGGTAAAATATCATCGGTAAGGCGGAAGTTCGGGTCGCCCTTTGCAGCCTTAAGCATCATTTTGAGCATAAGCTTTGCCGGACCGTTTTGCTTTTCCTGAGCAAGCTCGCCGCCGAAGCACTCGACGCAAAGTGCGTGCTCAAGCACGCCCTCATCAAAATTTTTTACTATTGCCTCCGATATTTTATCCTCAAGACAGCCGCAAAGAAAAACTCCAAAGGGCATTGAAAAAAGCTGCTCCTCGTGTTTTTTGATAAAAGCGGAGATTTTTTTGTCGATTACTCCCATACGGAGGTAGGAGCCGATTGCTGCGCAGTCAAAATCGGAAAGAGCAGGCGGCTCCCCTTCGTTGATATTCCAAAGGGTGCAGTTTTCTGCGCCGAGGTTTGCAGCAAGAAGCGCAGCGCATTTTTTAGTCGTGCCCGTTTTGGAGGCGTAAATTATCAGATTTTTCATAAGGTCACACCGCCTTTTGCAAAAGCTGTATTTACTATACCACTAAAATATCTTTTTCGCAAGCGGGCTATTTCTCCGTTTCAACGGAAATTTCGCTGCCGTTTGTGCTCATTGTTACGGTACCGTCAAGGTCGGTGCGAAAAACCTTTATTTTGTGCGCTTTAAGAGCCTGCTTTACGCTGTCGTGCGGGTGACCGTGAACATTTCCGCTTCCGCAGAGGATTACTCCGAAATCGGGGTTTGATGCCGAAAGAAAATCATCCGTGGAGGAGGTACGGCTTCCGTGATGACCGATTTTAAGGACATTGCAGGAGATATCCGCCCCGGAGGCAATAAGATCCGCTTCCGCAGAAGCCTCCATATCGCCGGTAAACAAAAAAGAGGTTTCTCCGAATACAAATTTTGTTACCACAGACCAGTTGTTTATGTTGTCAAAGTAACAGTCTATGGGACCGAGTACCATAAGCCGGGAATTATCTTCAAGAGAGAAAACATCGCCCGGCTTTGCAAAAGAAACGACGCAGCCCTTCTCGGCTTTTGCGGAGGACAAAAGCTCATCGTAGAGTTGAGTATCGGAAATATATTCCCTCGGGATTTCCGGTAAAAGCAGCCGCTTTACCTCAAACTCCGAAAAAACCGCCGATGCGGTTCCGATATGGTCGGAATGGGGATGAGTCGCAACAAATATGTCGATGGTTTTTACACCGTATTTTTTAAGAAGCGTACAAACGGTTCTTTCACAGCCGATTTCGCCGCAATCTATTAGCACTGTTGCGTTTTCGGTAAGAATAAGCGAACAGTCGGATTGACCCGTATCCAAAAAGCACACTTTCGCATAGCCGTGCTCAACAGGAGGCACAGAAGGAGAAAATATTGCAGGAAACAGCTTGAGCATCAGGCAAAACGCAGCAACAACAATTACGGCAAAAAGCAGCCGCCGGGTATTTTTTGAAGGCTTTGCGGTACTTTGCATCTTAAAAGCACCCCCTTTTCCAAACAATTTAGGCATATTCTAATATATTTTTGCGGCGTTTTCAAGAGGGAAAAAAGAGAAAATACTTTTTTGAGGTTTTGTGCGGACAACGGTATGAAAATCGCCGCATTTTACAGTCATTTTTTACTTGACCGGGTGCGTTTTTCGTGCTATTATATTTTAGTAATTATTTACGGAGAGTTGTCCGAGAGGCCGAAGGTGCGACACTCGAAATCTCCCTAGGCTGACGGAAGCCCATCTTCCGAAAAGCCTTTAACCGTGCGGGTTTCGGGCACTTGCCCGCCGCAGGCACACCGTGAGTTCTAACAGGAATTCTAATACAACCGAATATTTGCGTTAATCTCGGTTTTCCGAGTTAACATATATGGAGACGTATCGAAGTGGTCATAACGGACATGACTCGAAATCATGATGCCCCTTGAGGGACGAGGGTTCGAATCCCTCCGTCTCCGCCAAACAATCAGCTGGATCCCGGTTATTCCGGGACTCGGCTGATTCATATCATGTCACCGGAGGTAGAGCGTCGTAACGCTCGGGGATCGTAAGGCGCAAGCCTTGCAGGCC
>CAKSLF010000009.1 GCA_934466455.1 uncultured Oscillospiraceae bacterium
TCCGCACATTCCGACCGTATCATATTATCAGAGCAAGAGAGATGTTGGTTTTTGAGCAGACTGACAAATCGAAATTAACGGCGAGCCGGAAACGACCCGCCGTTCTTTTTTTGCCCGCAGCAAATATGCGCTCCCCTTTTCGGGGAGCGCATTTTTTGCGGCGGAGCGGCAAGCCAAAGCATACCGCAGCCCGCAGGGTGCGGAAGGCTTTGCCGTCTGCGCTTCTTTTCTGCGGGCAGCCCTCGCCGTCTGCTTTGCCGGTGCTTTTTTCCGCTGTTCGGCGGGCGGAAAGAACGCCCCGATCATCAAAGAATTATGCAGATAAGCCCGGCGCAGCCCTCGTTGATAATGCGGCTTATGGTTTCCTGAAGCTTTAGGCGGGCTTCCTGCGGCATTCGGGCAAGCTTTGTATGCAGCCCCTCGTTAACAAGCTCGTGGAGGCTTTTTCCGAAAATGTTGGAGTCCCAGATTTTTTTCGGGTCCTCCTCAAACTCGTTAAGAAGATAGCGCACAAGGTCCTCGCTTTGCTTTTCGCTGCCGACTATCGGCGCAACCTCCGTTGTGATGTCGGCACGCATCATATGAATGGACGGTGCAGAGGCACGCAGCTTTACGCCGTAGCGTCCTCCCTGGCGGACGATTTCCGGTTCCTCAAGGGTAAGCTCGTCGATCGTTGGCATAACTATACCGTAGCCGACCGCCTCCACCTGGTCAAGCGCACCCCGTATCCTGTCGTATTTCCGCTTTATCTCCGCAAGCTCCCGCATACGGGGCATAAGGGCGTTTTCGCCCTCTATATCAATGCCGGTTTCCTCGCTGAGCACCCGATAGAACAGCTCCGGATTAAGCATTACGGTTATCTCCGCACGCCCTGTTCCAAGGTCGATGCTCCGGAGGGCGGCGTCCTTTACATACTCGCACTCCGCCACGGCGGGCAGCATCCCCCGCACCTCGGAGATTTTTTCTATACGGCGGGCTGCGGCGACCGTCGGCTCCAAAAGGGCTTTTCTAAGCCAATGGCTGCGGTCGAGGCTCATTACCCAGCCGGGCATATCCACGGCGACCTCCCGCACCGGGAACCTCCCGAGCACATCGGAAAGTATCTCCTTTATATCGTCCTCCGTCATCTCAAGGCAATTAAGCGGAACGGCGGGAACGCCGTATTCCCTCTCCATATCCTCCGCAAGCGACCTTGCAGCGGGGCTTTTTGGCTGTTCGCAGTTCAAAATCACCGCAAAGGGGCGGTCTATGCTCTTGAGCTCCGCAATCACCCTTTGCTCCGCCTCGTGGTACTCCTCCCTCGGAATATCGCTTATGGAGCCGTCGGAGGTGATAACAAGCCCGATCGTGGAATGCTCCGCAATCACCTTATCCGTGCCGATCTCCGCCGCCATATTAAACGGTATCTCCTCCTCAAACCAAGGGGTAAGCACCATTCTTGGGGCGTTGTTCTCAAAATATCCGATTGAGGAGGGAACGATGTAACCGACGCAATCGATTAGCCGAACGCGAAACGCAGTTTCGCCATCGAGGGTAATTTCCGCAGCTTCCTCCGGAACAAATTTCGGCTCCGTTGTCATAATCGTCTTTCCGGCGGCGGACTGGGGAAGCTCATCCTTTGCCCTCTCCCGCTTATATTCGTTGGATATATTCGGAATTACAAGAGTTTCCATAAATTTTTTGATAAAAGTGCTTTTGCCGGTGCGCACCGGACCCACAACGCCTATGTAAATATCGCCGGAGGTTCGTGCGGCAATGTCCTTATACACATTTGAATCTGTCATAATTACCCTTCCCTCAAAAATTTTTCGTCAAAAAATTTATATGTGAAAATTAAAAAAATAGAACGGATTTTTTGCATAAAAACCGACGCCGTGGAAAAACTAAAGACAAATCATTTTAAGGAGGCGTTTTTATGAGAGAAGCAAATCCCAACATCCGCTGCAATGTAAATAATTGCGAGCACCACTGCAAGGATTGCAACTGCTGCACCCTTGACAGAATCGAAATCGGCACCCACGAAACCAACCCCACCAAAATCGAGTGCACCGATTGCCGTTCCTTTGTTTACAGAGGATAATTTTTATTGAAGAATGTGCGCAAAAGCGCACAAAAAAACGGCTTTTCCGAAAACGGAAAAGCCGCTTTTTTCTTCATGAGGGCTGCTTTTGAAAAACCCTTTTGAGCATGGAAATATCCTCCGGCGTTATGCAGCGGAAAAGCCGCAGCAGCAGATAATAAACCGCAAGCAAAAGGCAAAGCCCAAGCAAAAGCTCCCGCCCGAAGCTTTCGGCAGCACCTAAAAATTTGAGCACGCAATCCGCAGCAGCCACGGAAGCCGCCGCAGCGGCAGCCGGCAAAAGCAGCCATTTTTCCATTTTTACACGAAAGCCCGTTACATAAACAAGGCGGGCTGCGGAAAGATACATATTAAAAATCTCGCTTACCGCAATTGTTATAAGGTAGCCCGCCGTTCCGAGCACCGGAACAAGAGTATAGACCATAAGGACGCAAAGAGCCGTATCGTAAACATTATAGCGCACAACGGCAACCTGCTCTCCAAGACCTTTCAGAATACCGTCCACCGAGGAATCGAGGTACATAACCGTAACGATTGGCGCAAGGGCACGAATCGCCGGGGCGGCGGCAGGCTCATTATAGAGCAGCAGAGCAAAGCTTTCGGAAAACCGCCAAAGAGCCGCCGCAACCGCCACCGCAAACATCAGCGTCATTCTAAAAACACGCTCCATAAGCGCATTTATCCGGTTTTTCATGCCAAGAGTACGGCAGCGGGCAACCTCCGGAACAAGAAGATTTGAAAAACCGAGCAAAAATGCGCAGGGCGAAATGAGCACGGGAAGCACCATTCCGCCCACTATCCCGTACTGCGAAAGAGCGGCGTTTTCCGAAAGACCGCTTTTTACAAGCGATACCGGAACAAGCAGGTGCTTTACCGTGCTCAAAGCGGAGCGCAGCACGGCGGAAGCACCCACCGGCATTGCGATTCCAAGCACTCTTTTTGCCATTGCGGCGTTTCCCCCGGCTGCTTCCTGCCCAAGGGGGTGTTTTTTTGTGTCCCGACGGTACAAAATCCAATGCAGCAAAAAAGCTGCCGCCTCCGAAACGGTGCTTCCCGCCGCAACGAGCACGCAAGCCGTGCTCAGGCTTTCCGGCTTGAGCATGGCGAACACAAACATGGTGAACGCCATTTGAGAAAGCTGTTCAAAAAGCTGCGCCGCAGAGGAAGCAGCCACCCTTGTTACCGCAGTAAAATATCCGGAAAGTGCTGCGGAAACCCCGACAAAAGGCAAAGAAAACGCCAAAACGCAAAATGGCTTTGCCGCTCTCATATCCCGCACAAGAAATTGCGCCGCAGCTCCGCCGAAGGCAAAAAGCAAAGCCCCGCCGAGCACGCCGAAAAACAGGCTGTACAGCAGAGTGAGCCGCATCGCCTTTGCGGCGGCGGATTTGTTTTTTGCCGCATTTTCCTCCGCAACAAGGCGGGTTGCCGCAAGACCGGAGCCGGAGCAGGCAAAGGTTACCATAAGGCGATAAACCGCCATCATAAGCGAAAAAAGACCGGTTCCCGCTGTGCCGAGGCTTCTTGCAAGCCATGCGTTATACAAAACGCCCACCGCACCGAGCGAAAGCGAGGTTGCGGTGAGTATCCCCGCATTTATCGCAAAATCCCGAAGCCTTGACAAGGCAAACACCTCCCCGCAAACTATACGCCGGGATTTTATGAAAAATTCGCAATGCTGGGCCGTTTTTTTATGAGCACGACTTGCTTTGTCTTGAGCACGGATAAATTCATCCGTGCTCAAGACAAAAAAAGCTCCCGGCAAAAAAGCCGGGAGCTTGCGCTTTTTTTATTCAAAAGCCGGGGATTATTCCTCGCCTTTCATCTTTGCAAAGCATTCGCTGCAATAAACAGGGCGATCCTCTCTGGGTTTGAAGGGAACTTTTGCTTCGCAGCCGCAGGCAGCGCAGGTGGTGGTGTACATTTCTTTCTGGGTTTTGATTTTGTTTTTGCGTGCGTCACGGCACTCTTTGCAACGCTGGGGCTCGTTTACGAATCCGCGCTCTGCATAGAATTCCTGTTCGCCGGCGGTGAAAGTGAACTCTTTTCCGCATTCTTTGCACACTAAGGTTTTGTCTTCGTACATGTTTTTACCTCTTTTTTTGAAAATGTATTTGCCCTTGGTTCACCACAACCGCTAAATTAAATGGAAAAAATAGATGTTGCCTGATTGCCACGGAGCATTCGTATATTCAGCCCTTTGGGCCGTATACCAAATTTGACGGCTTACAATTCCGGCAAAAGCTTTCCTTTTATCCTGCCGAGGGCGTTGCTGACCGATTTTTCGGTTTTGCCAAGCCTTGCAGCAATTTCACGATAGGAAAGCCCGCCGAGATACATACGAAAAACCTCGCTCTCCATCGGAGAAAGACGGCGAAAAAGCCGCTCTTTTATATCGCGAAGCTCCACATCCCGCATCCAATCCTGCTCTGCGGCAACGGCGGAGCTTTCCTCAATCGGAACATAGTCCGCCATAGGCAGGCGTTTGCTTCTTGTAGCAAAACGCAGCACAGAGGTTATCCGCCTTCGTATGCACAAAGACGAATATGTTCGGAAACCTGCGCCCGCCGCCGGATCGTACGAATGGAGCGCATGGAGAAGCGCAATAACTCCCTCCTGCCGGAGGTCCTCGTACTCAAAGCCCAGCTTTCGGGCGGCGGAAAGCGAATTTTCCGGTACAAAAACACACAGCTTTATCAGCGAATCAAATTCGCTGTAATCCCCGCCTCTAACTGCGGCGGCTATTCTTTCAACCGTGTTTTCGTTCTCGGACATCAAAAAACGCCTTCCTGTAAGACCAATCAACTGCTATTTTACCATATAATTAAAATAAGTCAAGACCTAAAGGGGCTTAGCTGCAAGAAAAAAGCGAGCTTTGCCGCCGGTTCGGCAGTATTCCTGCAATTTTTTTATTATTGCTGCGCTTTTACGGTTATATCCCGAACCCATTTTCCCTTTTTCATATGGATAAACCCCGCCGTGCATTTGAAAAGCTCGTCGCAGCGCAGCAAAAGATAGACCACCGGCGGGGCAAGCTTTAGCACAAGCCCGGCGTATGCGCCGAGGGGAATTGCAAAAACCCAAAGGAAAAGAGTATCGATAAGCATAGCGAACCTTGTATCGCCGCCCCCGCGGAAAATTCCGACCACATACTGCACCGACATTGCCTGGAGCACAAGAATTATCGCATAGGAAACAATAAGCTCCATTGCAAGATCCTTTGTTGCCCTCGAAACCTCGTAAAATTCAATTACCGGACCCCTGATAAGCAGAATTATACCTGCGGCAACAACGCCCATAACCGCCGCAACGGCAATTATGCTTTGCGCCATTTTTTTGATTTCTTCTTTGTCCTTGCCCATGCCCACGGCGTTTCCGATAACAACGGCGGTTGCGTTGCCCATGCCGGAAATCATTACCCAAACGCACTGCCAGATGATATTGGCTATGCTGTTTGCGGAAACAAATTCCGTGCTGATATGCCCGATTATCATGGAAAGCATACTGCTGCCGATGCTCCAGACCGTTTCGTTAAGTATAACCGGTGCGCCGGTTTTGACAAAATCTCTTACATACGGCTTTACGGGAACGAAAAAATCCTTAAAGGTATAATGTATTTTTTTCTCGAAAAACGCAAGGTATATAATAAGAATAACAAGCTCCGCGCAGCGGGCGATCGCCGTTGCAAGAGCTGCGCCCCGAACGCCCATAACGGGACTTCCGAGATTTCCGAAAATGAAAACCCAGTTAAAAAATACATTTACTATAAGCGAGGTGAGATAGACGACAATGGACACCCTTATCTCATGAGCCGAGCGGAAAATGCACACCATTGCGTTTGTTACGGAATAAATCGGATAAATCCAACCGACTATGCGCAGATAGTCCGCACCGGCGGCGATTACCGCCGGGTCGTCCGAATACCATGACATAACCGTTTCCGGCACGCAAAGCGCAAGCAGTGAGGTAACCGTACTTATTACAAATGCGACCCGCAGCATAATGGTTATTATGCGCTTTAGCGAATAAATATCGCCCTTTCCCCAATATTGCGACGCAAAAACCATTGCGGCGGAGGTTACGCCGAAGGTAATTATCATCAAAATGAAGAAAAGCTGGTTTGCAAGGTTTGCGGCGGAAAGCGCAACCTCGCCCACCTTTCCGAGCATGAGGGAATCCGCCATGCTTACCGTAAAGGTTATAAAATTTTGCGCCGCAATCGGCAGCGTTATTGAAAAAAGCAGCTTATAAAAGCTTTTATCCCGTATCAAAGAGAGCTCCTCCCGAAAAAAAACTCATTCCATTCTATACCTCTTTGCAGAAAATAACAAGCTTTTTTTCGACAGTTTGCCGCCCAAAACGAAAAATTTCGGCTTATGCGGCGGTTCTTGCGGCGGCTGCACGGCGAAGGCGTGCCTTTTCTCTTTTTATGCGGCGTTTTTCTGCCTCTATCGCACGGGTGCAGTTGCTTGCTCCCCAAACGCCTATGCAGGCGGCGAGGAAGGCTCCGCAGCCGTATACAAATACCTCGGCGGTGCTTAAAGCATCTCCGTCGCTTAAACCCGCAACGGCAACTACTCCGATTACTCCAAGCAGAGCGACAAGCTTGAATATAAAGTTATAAACATATGTTCTTTCCATTTTAAGCATCCTTTCTTCGGCTATGGTGGGGGGGTCGAACGGTCGTTCGGAACATCTGTTCCGTTTCTGATTATATTATACACGAAAAAAATAAAGAATCAAGGGGTTTTGCGAAAAAAGTCGAACACTCGTTCTTATTTTTTTGAAATTTCGCAGCCAAGCCGAATTTGCGCCGTGGCAAGCCCGGTTTTCTATTTTACCTTTATTTTATATTTATTTGGCGAAGGCGTTGCCCCGACAAAAAACGCCGGGTCAACGCTTGGCACGGTGAAAGAGAAGAAAAGCTTTCCCCCCTCACGCCGGCGTGGGCGTTCGACCGTGGTTTTTGCTTGGGCAATTTTATCTACCCGCTCACGCCGGCGGGCTGTCCGCCGCTCCCCGGTCGCCGGTGCTGCTCCGCCGCATTTTCGCCCGGCGAGAGCAAAAAGCGGCTCCCTCCGTTGAGGGAGCCGGAAAGCGGTGCAGCATTAAAAAAGCGGAACGCCGCTTATCCCGCAAGGGCAAAAAAGTTTTCCCCCGCTCACGCCGGCGTGGGCGTTCGGTCGTGGTTTTTGCTTGGGCGATTTTATTTACCCGCTCACGCCGGCGGGCTGTCCGCCGCTCCCCGGTCGCCGGTGCGGCTCCGCCGCATTTTTGCCCGGTGAGAACAAAAAGCGGCTCCCTCCGTTGAGGGAGCCGGAAAGCGGCGCAGCATTAAAAAGGCGGAACGCCGCTTATCCCGCAAGGGCGGAAAAGCTTTCCCCGGCAAAGGCGGCGCAGCATTAAAAAGACGAAACGCCACCGCTTATCCTGCGAGGACAAAAAAGTTTTCCCCGCCCATGCCGGCGTGGGCGTTCGACCGTGGTTTTTGCTTGGGCGATTTTATTTACCCACCCTTGCCGGCGGGCTGTCCGCCGCTCCCCGGTCGCCGGTACGGCTCCGCCGCATTTTTGCCCGGCGAGAGCAAAAAACGGCTCCCTCCGCTGAGGGAGCCGGAAGGCGGTGCAGCATTAAAAAAGCGGAACGCCGCTTATCCTGCGAGGGCGGAAAAATCTTCCCCGGCAAAGGCGGCGGTGCTGTACGCAAAAATCACCCGGTTATAATCCGCCGCATCTATTGCGGAAAGCTGCGCCGCAGTTGCCTCGGAAAGATTTACAAGGGTAATTTCCGTACAGTTGAGAGTCATAAACGGCACCCAGCTTTTTGCCGTTTCGTCGCAAAAAACCAAAACCCGCTTTCCGCTTTCAAGACCCGTTTCAATTTTTGTAACGGCGGAAAGCCCTCCGAAAAACACATCCGTTTTGTCCTCAAAATCCTCGGAGAACGCATAAATCCCCTCCATGGAATCCTCCGTGCCGTCGGCATAGAGGTGGGTCACAACGGCTTTTTCGCCGCCAAGCTCATAGAGCGAGATGAAGTCCGGCGCAGAGTATTCCTCGATCGCCTGGGTTGCAAGAGAACCGTAAAAATCACGGCAAACATATGCGACGGAAAGCTCCGAAAGGCTTTTCGGAGCCGTGCCCGCCCGCCGGGAAAGGGCACTGTAAATGTAATAGCCGCCAAGCGAGGTAGGCAAATCCTCCGTATGGTAGTAGATATATTCGCTGCGGCTTCCGAACAACGCCTGGTACACATCGACCGTGCGCACCGAGGAATGAAGCCGCCCGTAAATTTCGTTTATGTAGTGCCTTTGGTTAAAAAAACCGGCGGCGGTATATGCGCTTACCTCCTGCTGGCGCATAACCGGCGCAGTCGGAATAAGCATAAAATAAACCTCTGCGCCGCTTTTCTCCGCAAAGTTCTCGATACCTTCGCAGGCAGCGGAAACAGCGGCGGAATCCGGCTGCTCCATATCACGAAGAAGGCTTCCGTCGTTTCCGACGCAGATTCCGCCAAAGCTCCTAACGCCGGAAGCATAGCGGATTTTCGTCATCATTTTTATAAGCTCGGCACGGAACGGCACGCTTTCCCCAAGGGATTTTTCCGCAGCCTCCGTTCCGGAAAAAGCAGCCGCTCCGCCGTTTTTCAATGCGTTTGAAACGGTATATACGCTTACAAAAAGAAATACTGCAAGTATAAGCAAAGCCCCTATCCGCTTCACGGTGAAAAAAGCCCCCTTTCCTAAATAAGCTCGCCGGTTATAAGCGCAAGCAGCAGGGCGGTTTCCGCCACGGCAAAGGCATTATAAGCCGCAGGAAGCTTTTTGCTTATAAACCGAACAGCCGTACTGAATGCGCTTGTTAAAAAGAAAAATCCGACTATGAGTACCAGCCCGTTTTGGGTGATTATATACGAAACCTCGTCCGTAATCGCCGGAGTATCTATCCCAAACATGGCTTTTGCCGTTGTTATTATTCCAACCTGCTCCTCCGTTGAAATAATGGTCATGGAAAGCATCGTTATACAAAATGTATACAGCCTTGCAAAGACCCTTGGCATTTTAAGCAAGGTTTTTCGCAAGAAAAACCCCTCTGCAATTATAAAAAACGCTATGTAAAGCCCCCACGCCACATAGTTCATTCTTACCCCGAACCAAACGCCGCAAAGCATACAGATAAGCAGAGTATCTACGACAAACTGGATTGCGGAATCCTTTTTTGTATGGAGGTTATCATAAACATAATGGCGAAAAAATTCCGTAACGGTCATATTAAAGCGGTCGAGAAAATCCGTTACGCTTGGGCTTTGGAACGGAAAATAAAAGTTTTTCGGAAGCTCCAGCCCAAAGCACCGCCCAAGTCCCCTTGCCATATCGCAAAAGCCGGAAAGGTCATAAAACATTCTCATGCCGAGGACGATGGTTTTCATCCATGCGCCGGCAACGGAAATCTCCGAAACAGCCGCCGCGGAAAGCCCGTCGTACATCTCGCCGAGGGGCAGCGCAAGCAAAACATATTTTGCAAGCCCTCTTATAAAGAGGTACAAGCCCTTTCCCGTTTCCCTAAGGGAAAAGCGTTCTGAGCAAGCACCGGATTTTCTTTGTCCCGCACGGACAAGCGGCCCCCGAAAAAGCTTTCCGAAAAAGCCGAGGAACGCCGCAAATTCCGGAAAGGAGCGGATATATTCCGCCTCGCCCTTATATGCATCGACAAAATATCCCGTTGCGGTAAAGGAAATTACCATAACCCCAAGGGGAAGCTCCATTCCGTTTATCTGGTTCATAACGGAGAAAAACGCCATCATAAGCGTGTTTACGGAAACGGCTGTTGTTAAAACCGCACGCCTTGCGCTGCGGTTTTCGCCGTTTTTTCGCATAAGCTCCGACATAACGAACTGGAAAAGGATATTTGCGGCAAAAAGCCAAAAATACTTCCATTGGGCAAGGGCAACAAACGCCGCCGAAATTGCCGCAAGCACCCAGCTCTTTGCCTTTTTTGGCGCAAGGTTAAAAATTATCAGCGCAACGGGAAGAAAAAGGTACAAAAATGTAAGGCTGCCAAGCTGCATGGTGCGCCTCCTTTCGTTTTTTTCGTATAAGCGGCGTTCTTCCGCCTATTTAAGCTCCCGAACCGCCGCCAAAAGCTCCTCCTCATCGGTGATAAGGGGCAAAATGCGGCAGAGTGCCGCTGCGGAAAGCAGCGGCGGAAGGTCAAACCGCTCGCAAAGCTTTTTTCGCAGCGTTGCGGAATTTTCGCCGCCGGAAAGCCCGATCGAATACAAATACGCCTTTGTAAGCGGGGGCTTTTCCGAAACCGATTTTCCCTCCGGAGAAATTCCGGCGGCGGCGAAAGCCTTCAAAATAGCCTCGGTCGTCATACCCTCCACCCCGATAAGATGCTCCTTACCGGGCTTTGACTTTCGGCGTTCCTTGCCGAAAACGCCGGGAATATAAACATTTTTTACATTTTCCACCGGCAGGGCGGACATAAGGTAATGCCGGATACGAAAGCCGGCAGAATCCGAATCCGTAAGAATAATAACGCCGGTTTTTTCCGCCATCCTTCGTATAAGCGCAAGCCGCTCTTTATTATTGTAGATATTAAATCCGCCAAGCTCCAGCACATTTGCGTCAAAAAGGGAGGCAAGGCGTATCTTGTCGTATTTTCCCTCGACGATTACGGTTTCTTTTAGTTTAATTTTGTTTTGTGCGCCGTTCATGAATTTTCTCTTCCGACGGCAAAAATTTTTGCCGTCGCCTCCTCAAGAATTATTCTGTCGTCGGCGTTGCTGCCCTTCATCGCCTGCTCGGCGGAAAGAAGAATATCAAGACATTCCCGAAGAGCCTCCGGGCTGTATTTTTGCTGGGCGGAAAGTGCCTTTGTTACGGCGAATGCCCTGCGGGCATAGGCTCTGTTCCAATCCTTCAAAATATCGTCGGCGGTTTTTCCGGAAGCCCGAGCCGCCTTTGCCCTATACATATCCACAAATGCGCCGGAAAGCGCAGACAAAACCGAGGCGGGTTTTTCGCCCATGCTCATAAGCTCGTCGATTACCTCAAAGGCGGCGGTGCGGTTGTTTGCGGAAATTTTTGCGGCAAGGTCATAAATTTTTGCGTCCGGGGTCGGGCTTGTCATAAGGTCGATATCCGCCTTTGTAATCTCGCCTCCGCCCCGGTATTCGGCGGTTTTTCGCACCTCGTTAAGCAGGTTTGCGCTGTCCGTGCCGCAGCGTTCGATTAGATAATAGGCAAGGCTTCTGTCAAGGGTGCAATGATATTTTCTTGCGGCTGCCTCCGCCAAGGAGCAAAGCTCCGTTTTGCTCGGCTCCTCGCAGGTGATTACGCAGCCGCCGCTTTTTTCGATAAGCTTTTTGAAGGGAGAAAAGCGGTCCCGCTTTTTTCCGTCCTTTTTTGGGGCGGTATCCACCGAATCAAAGGTAAAAATAAGCACGGCTTCTCCGCCCATGGCGCAGGTTTGCTCCACAAGCTGTTCGTACTTTTTATATTCGCCCTCGCCGACGGAATTAAGCGGCAGATCCGTTACAAGCACGCACCGCCGCCCGCCGCCGAAGGTCACCTCAAAAACGGCGTCCGCAACGGTATCTGCGGAAACGCTTCCGGAAAAGCGGTGTATGTCAAAGGAGTTTTTTTGGGCGGAAATCTCGATAAGCCTTGCAACAACGCTTCTGCGGCGGTGGTCGTCCGTGCCGGAAACAAAATAGCAGGGGCTTGGTATTCCTCTTTTAAGATGATTTTTTATGTCGTCGATTGAAGATAAAAGCACAATGTCTTTTTTCCTTTCGCTTATATTCGCTGTGCCAATCAGAGCAGTATCTCAAAAAGCTCTTTTGGGCCTTCTATTATGTAATCCGCCCCGGAGGAGGCAAGCTCGTCCCTTCCGCCATAGCCGTAGGCGCAGCCGACGGCGGTTATCCCGTTTTCATGAGCACCGAGCATATCCATATCCCTATCCCCCACCATTGCCGCATGCTCATGCGCTTTTTTTCCATAGCCAAGGCGGGAAAGAGCAACCTTTATTATCTCCGGCTTGCTGTCGAGGGTTTTATCTAAGGTTGCCCCGGCAACTGTGTCAAAATATTTGAGCACGCCGTATTCCTCAAGAATTATTTTGCAGGATTCCTCCGGCTTACAGGAAGCAAGAGCGATTTTTACTCCGTGCTCATGCAGATTTTTGAGCATTTCTTCAATTCCCGGATAGATAATGCTTTGGTGGATTCCGCTTATTTCAAAAAGCTCCCGATATTTTCCGGTAAGCACCTCGCACATATCCGGGTCAAAGCCGTATTTTGCAAAGGTTTTTCGCAAAGGCGGTCCGATATAGCTTTTTAGCTTTTCCGGGTCGTCCTCGGTAATTCCGACGGAGGAAAGGGCGTATTTTATACAATTTGTAATGCCCTCATAGGGGTCGCCAAGCGTTCCGTCAAGGTCAAAAAGTGCGTATTCAAACATTTTCTTTGGTTCCTCCGAGTTTTTTTGCAGCCGCAAGGGCAAGCTCCAACGCCTTATCCGCAGCCTGCTGCCTTACGGAAATTCTGTCGCCGGAAAAGTGATTTTCCGTAACTTTGCTGTATTCATCGCTGTTTACCGCAACATAAACAAGCCCAACGGGCTTTCCCTCGCCGCCGTTCGGACCGGCAAGCCCGGTTACGGAAACGCCGATTTCCGCACCCATAATTTTGCGGACGCCCGCAGCCATCTCTTCGGCGGTTTCCGCAGAAACTGCGCCGAATTTATCGAGGGTTTCTTTCTTTACTCCGAGTATTTTATTTTTTGCTTCGTTGCAATAGGTTACGGCACCGAACTTAAACGCCTCCGAGGAGCCGGAAACGCTTGTTATCCTTGCGGCAACAAGTCCGCCGGTGCAGCTTTCCGCCGCAGAAACGGTTGCTCCCGCCGCACGCAGCGTTGCAACAAGCTCAAATTCATGCGCAGCCATAAAAAAATCTCCTTTTTGCCTTTTTATTTTGGGAAAGAAGCTTTGCCGCCCCTGTTCGGGGTCCTCGGCGAGGGTTTTGCGGTGCGTTTCTCGGCTCCCCTGTGCAAGGGGAGCCGGCACGGCGGTTAGGGATTAAAACGCCGTGACTGAGGGGTTGTATCCCCCGACCGGCGAAAGTGCTACGCCGCATTTTCCGCCACCCCTGTGCGAAGTTTGCACCGAGGCTTTGCGGAGCGTTTCTCAGCTCCCCTTACACATGGGAGCCGAGAAATGCCCTCCGTCGGCGGGGTGCGAGTTTTGCACAGGGGAGCCGAGAGGCTCGGCGTAAACTTTTCTCAAGGGGAAAGGCTTAAAAAAGGGTCTTTCGTCCTTCGGGACGAAAGACCCCTTCGCCAAAAATTATTCTTGCTCTTTTATTATGGCAATATGCAGCTCGTCAAGGTTCTTTTGGTCAACCTCGGTGGGGCACATGGTCATAAGCTCGGTTGCGGTTTGCACCTTCGGGAAAGCGATGACATCACGAATCGACGGGCGGTCGAGCATAAGCATGACCATACGGTCAAGACCGAACGCCATTCCGCCATGGGGCGGAACACCGTATTTTTCCGCTTCGAGCAGGAAGCCGAACCTTGCCTGCGCCCGCTCCTCGGAAAGACCGAGAGCTTGGAGCATCTTGTCCTGAACCTCCGTATCGTTTATTCTGATAGAGCCGCCGCCAAGCTCGCAGCCGTTGAGCACCATATCGTATGCTCTTGCGTAGCAATCGCCGGGGTCGGACATAAGTCTGTCCTCGTCGCCTTTTCTCGGGCAGGTGAAGGGATGGTGCATCGCCATCCAGCGGTTTTCCTCGTCCGACCACTCGAACAGCGGGAAATCCGTTACCCAAAGGAAGTTGAATTTGCCTTTGGGAATAAGGTCAAGGCGGCGTCCAAGCTCCAGACGGAGGGCACCGAGTGCGCTGAACACAATGTCGTTGCGGCTGTCCGCTACAATGAAGATAACATCGCCGGTTTCTGCGCCAAGGCGTTCTCTTATGGCTTGCTTTTCTTCCTCGGTAAGGAATTTTTCATAGCTGGAGGTTACGCCCTCTTCGGTAAGGCGGGTCCATGCAAGACCCTTTGCCTTAAAGAGCTTTACCGTTTCGGTAAGCTTGTCTATTTCTTTTCTTGTAAGGGTATGAACGGCGTTTTTTGCGACAATCGCACGGACGGAGCCTTTTTCCAATGCGCCGGAGAACACCTTAAATTCGCAGTTTTTAAGCAGGTCGGAAAGGTTTACAAGCTCCATTCCGAAGCGGGTATCCGGCTTATCGGAGCCGTATCTGTCCATTGCTTCATCCCATGTCATACGCTTGAACGGGGTTTCTATATCCATGCCCATAACATCCTTGAAAACACGCTTTACAAGACCCTCGTTCATGGTCATTATGTCATTTTCGTCAACAAAGCTCATCTCCATATCAATCTGGGTGAACTCCGGCTGGCGGTCGGCACGAAGGTCCTCGTCACGGAAGCAGCGGGCGATCTGCATATATCTGTCGCAGCCGGACATCATAAGAAGCTGCTTATAGAGCTGGGGGCTTTGGGGCAGCGCATAGAAGCTTCCGGGATGAACACGGGAGGGAACAAGATAGTCCCTTGCGCCCTCGGGGGTTGATTTTATAAGGTCGGGGGTTTCTATCTCCATAAAGCCGTTTTCGTCGTAATAGTCACGAACGGTCTTTACGATTTTGTGGCGCATCATAAGGATATTCTGCATTTCGCCCCGGCGAAGGTCAAGATAGCGGTATTTAAGGCGCAAATCTTCCTTTGCGTTTGTGTTGTCGCTTACCTCAAAGGGCGGGGTTTGGCTTTTTGCAAGGATAAAAAGCTCCGTAACAAAAAGCTCGACTGCGCCGGTTGGAATCTCGGTATTTACGGATTCTCTTTTACGGATAACGCCCTTTGCCTCAAGAACATATTCCGCACGGACTGCGGCTGCCTTTTCAAAGGTTTCTTTATCGGTTCCGTCGCCGAATGCAAGCTGCAAAATGCCGCTTCTGTCCCTAAGGTCGATAAAGATGAGGTTTCCGAGGTCACGGGTCTTTTGTGCCCAGCCGAAAACCACCGCCTCCTGACCGATGTTGTTTTCGTTAAATTCACCGCAGTATGCGGTACGGTTGTAACCGTTTATCATATGTATTCCTCCGATTTTATAAAGCCGCCCCGGCGGGCAGCGGGATTTTTTATTTATCAGAACTTGCAGTCAAGGTGGCAGGAGGCGCAGTCGTGGGTGCAGCCCTCCGCTTCGCCCGCCTCGCCGAAATCGCCGATTGCGTCGCAAAGGTCGCCTATGCGGTTTTCGTAAAGGTACTCGATAAGCTCATCAAGAGCAACCTTTTCGGAGGTGCCCTCTTTCATATTCTTTACGGCGACCTCCCCCTGCTCAAGCTCGGAATCGCCGATTATGCAGCTGTATGCCGCACCGATTTTGTCGGCATATTTCATCTGCGCTTTTACGCTGCGCTCCATAAGGTCAGTTTCCGCACGGAAACCCTCCGCACGCAGGGAATTTACTATATTCGAAGCCTCGAGGCTTGCTTTTTTTCCGACGGAGCCTATATAAATATCCACACAGCCCTCCTCCGGGAAGGGAACGCCGGTTTTCTCCATAAGGAGAAGCAGCCGCTCCAGCCCCATTGCAAAGCCTATTCCGGGAGTAGGCGTTCCGCCGAGAAGCTCAATAAGCCCATCATATCTTCCGCCGCCGCAAACCGTGCCCTGCGCACCGATACATTCGCTTACAAATTCAAAAACCGTGCGGGTATAATAATCAAGCCCCCGAACAATGGTCGGATTGATTACATATTCTATTCCAAGCTCGTCAAGGCGGAGCTGAAGCTCCTCAAAATGCGCCCGGCAGTCATCGCAGAGATAATTAAGTATAACCGGCGCATCCTCCGCAACCTTTTTACATTGCGGAGATTTGCAATCCAAAATACGCATCGGGTTGCGGTCAAGGCGGCTGCAGCAGGTTTCGCAAAGCTCCTCTTCCCGGCTGCGGAAATACTCTTTAAGAGCGTTGTTGTATTCCTTGCGGCAGGAGGGGCAGCCGATAGAGTTTATCTCAAGGGTAAGACCCCCGATTTGCAGGCGGTTAAAAATCTCGCTTACCATTGCTATCATTTCCGCATCGGCTGCCGGGGAGGAAGCCCCGAGAAGCTCTGCGCCGAACTGGTGGAACTCTCTCAGGCGACCCGCCTGGGGTTTTTCATAACGGAAGCAGCTTGTAAGATAGCTTACCTTTACCGGAAGCGCACCCGCAAGCACGCCATGCTCGATAAGAGTGCGCATTGCGCCTGCGGTTCCCTCCGGGCGCAGGGTTATCGAGCGTTCGCCCTTATCCGTAAATGTATACATTTCTTTTTGCACAACATCGGTTCCGTCGCCGACGCCCCGGGCAAAAAGCTCCGTGTGTTCAAAGGTTGGAAAGCGGATTTCCTTAAAGCCGTAGAGCAAAGCGGTTTCCATAGCGGTTTTTTCAAGATACTGCCATTTTCCGCTTTGTTCGGGAAGAACATCCTGCGTTCCCCTTGGTGCTTTGGTGATAATTGCCATAAAAATACCTCTTATATATTCTTGAGTATAATAAACAAAATTATATTTTCCGCATATTTAAGAAAATTTTCTTAAAATCTGTGCCTTGCGGAAGAATTTATCTTATCAGATTGCGCCAATCCAAATCGCCCCGTTCAAGGGCGTGGATAAGTGCCTCTGCCGTTGCAATGTTTGTTGCAACGGGGATATTGTGTACATCGCAAAGGCGAAGAAGGTCCGCATGGTTTTGCTGGGTTCCGGTTGCACGCATGGGGTCACGGAAAAACAGCAGCAAATCCACCTCGTTGCAGGAGATGCGGGAGGAAATCTGTTCGCAGCCGCCCTGGTCGCCGCTTAAAAATCTGACGACGGGAAGCCCTGTGGCGTCCGAAACAAGCTTTCCTGTTCCGGCTGTGGCGCAAAGGCGGTGCTTGCTCAAAATTCCGCAATACGCAATGCTGAACTGCACCATAAGCTCCTTTTTGCTGTCCTGAGCGATAAGAGCGATGTTCATAATTCAAAACCTCCTTATTTGAAGCCGAGGGGAACTCTTCTTCCAAGCACCCTTTCGGCAAGGTCGCAAAACATTTTTTTGTTCGGGCTTTCTTCCGGCAGTGCCTTGCCGGAAGCCACCGCAGCCCGTGTTTTCGGGTCATCCCAAATCACGCCGATAAGCCTTGCCTGCGCTCCGTCGATAACCTCGTCGAGGTTTTTAATCGGCTCGAGCTTTTTCGGCTTTTGCGGACAGCGTTCTATAACAAGCCGGCGGGAGCGCACCCCGTTTTTTTCAAGAAACATACCGGTATTTGCCGCAGCACGCACGGCGGCGGGATCCGGCGTTGTTACAAGAATTGCGGCGGCGGCATATTTTGCGGCAAGGGCAAGCTCCTCCCCAAGCCCCGCCGGGCAATCGAGCAAAATAAATTCGTATTTTTCGGAAAGCTCCTTTGTAACGGCGGCGAGGGTTTCTTCCGAAACAGAGGAAGGTTCCGCCCCGGCGCATATTACCGAAAGACCGGGGCAAAACGGGCAATCGAGCAGCGTTTGCTCCGGCGGCGTTCCTCTTGCAATGTCGCCCATATCGAAGGCGACGCTTTCCGCAACGCCGAGGGCAACATCAAGGCTTCGAAGTCCGCTGTCCAGTTCCGCAAGCAGGGTTTTGTGCCCTGCGGCGGCAAGAGCCTGCCCAAGAAGTGCGGAAACGGTGCTTTTTCCGACTCCGCCCTTTCCCGAAGCAACGAGAATTACCTTCGCCAAAGCTGCTCACCCCATTTTTACTACTATAAGATATATATTACCATATTATTGACCATTTTTCAAGCAGAGCGGACAATATTTTGTTGCAGGTTTAACAGCGTTTGCGCCGAGCCTCCCGCACCCCTTGTGCAAAACCCGCACCCCGCCGGCTGCGGGCAAATCTCGGCTCCCCTGTGCGGGGTTCCCGCCGAGGGCTTGCGGTTCGCTTCTCGGCTCCCCTGTGTATCTTAAGCAAGAATGTTTGCGCCGCTTTGCGGCGAAAACATTTTGCGATTGGTGCTTTGCACCAACCGCAGGCGGCTTTACCGCCCTTGCTACGATAAATGACGGAGCTTCGCTCCTTATTGAAGGGGAGCTGGATTTTTGCTCCGAAGGAGCAAAAAGACTGAGGGGTTGTATCTGCGACCGGGTATGGCGTTTACGCTTTCAATTGTTCGCCCGCTTTTTGCTTCCCCAAAGGAAGAAAATCGCACAGCGGCAAAAAAAGAGCCTCCGCAGTGCGGAGGCTCTTTTTTTGCTTTCATCAATCAGCCCGGAGGCCAAGTCATATCCCTGCCGGAAAGTACATGGAAATGCAGGTGCGGAACGCTCTGCCCCGCCTGCTCGCCGTAATTTGTTACAACACGGAAGCTTTTTAGCCCAAGCTCCTTTGCAAGGCGGGCGATAGTTTCAAACGCATAGGCAACAACGGAGCTGTTTTCCGGGGTGATTTCCCCCGCTCCGCCGATGTGCTCCTTTGGGATTACAAGAAAATGAGTCGGTGCCTTTGGGTCTATGTCATAGAACGCAAGCAGGCGGTCGTCCTCATAAAGCTTATTGCTGGGGATTTCTCCGGCGGCAATTTTGCAAAAAAGACAGTCGTTCATTCCGTTTCCCCTTTCTAAAATAAATTATACTTTCGGTATTTTTTGTGTGATATATTTGCACGGATTTTAGAGATTGCGCCCGCATGGCGGGCGGCGTGCTCTCGGCAGCGTAAACGCTCTGCCCTGTCAGGGATACAACCCCTCAGTCAAAACCTGCGGTTTTGCCAGCTCCCCTTGCACAGGGGAGCCGAGAAGCACGGTGTAAACGCTATCCCCGGTCGGGGGATACAACCCCTCAGTCACGGCGTTTTAATCCTTAGCCGCCGTGCCAGCTCCCCTTGCACAGGGGAGCCGAGATTAGCTCCCGGTCGGAGGGGTGCGAAAATTATTTGTTTATCAGCAGGGTTTCCACAATTTCCGCTGCGGAGGCAAGAGCCTCGTCGAGCATATCCGGATTTGCGCCGCCCATTGCGGAATCGGGTCTTCCGCCGCCGGAACCGCCCGCCATGGCGGAGATTTCCTTAACGATCTTTCCGGCGTGTGCGCCCTCTTTAAGAGCCTCAAGCCCGCAGACGACAAGCACGCTTGCCTTGCCCTCGTTTACGGAGGCAAGAAGAGCGATTGCGTCCGGTGCGGAGAATTTGATGTGGTCGCCCATAATACGCAGGCTTGCGGGGGCAACGCCCTCAAGCTTTGCGCAGACAAAGCGCAGACCGCAGATCTCCTTTGCGGAGGCAAGCAGGCTTTCCACCTTCATCTGAGCAAGCTTGTTGTTAAGCTCCTCGATTTCCTTATCCTTGTTTTTAAGCTCTGCCATAACTGCCGCAGACTTTTGCGGAACCTCGCCTATGCCGTTTACCTTAAGGTTTGCTGCGGTTTCGGCAAGATTTGCGTTCATCTGGTCAATATATTCGAGAACGCCGGTTCCCGTAACGGCTTCGATTCTTCTTACGCCGGCGGCAACGGAGGATTCGCTGATTATCTTAAACAGCCCTATACGGCTTGTATTATTTACATGGGTGCCGCCGCAGAACTCAACGCTGCGCCCGGAAATATCGACAACACGGACAACATCGCCGTATTTTTCGCCGAAGAGTGCCATTGCGCCCATCTTCTTTGCTTCCTCAATAGGTCTTTCGCTTATGTCAACATCAAGGGCGGCAAGAATCATCTCGTTTACCGCCTTTTCGGTTTCCGCAATTTCCTCCGGGGTCATTGCGGAGAAATGGCTGAAGTCAAAGCGGCAGCGGTGCTCGTCAACATAGGAGCCTGCCTGGTGAACATGGTCGCCGAGAACCTCTCGCAAAGCCTTTTGGAGAAGGTGGCAGGCGGTATGGTTGCGCTGGGTCGCCATACGAATGGATTCGGTAAGGCGGGCGCGAACGGTATCTCCGGTGCGGAGAACGCCTGCCCCCATTGTGCCTATGTGCATATAAAGTCCGGTGGGGGATTTTTTGCAGTCGGTTACATTAAAGATGGAGGGACCGTCGGAGATCGTTCCTCTGTCGCCTACCTGACCGCCCATTTCCGCATAAAACGGCGTGGAATCAAGTATCACAACGCCGTCCTCGCCCTCGGAAATGCTCTTGACAAGCTGACCGTCCTTGAGTATCGCAAGGATTTTTGCGGCGGAATCCATTCTTGTATATCCCACAAATTTTGTCTTTACATCGCCAAGGGAGGAGAGGCTGTCCTCAACCCAGGAAACGCCGTTTGCGGAGGCACGGGCGTCCCTTGCACGCTGCTTTTGCTCGCCCATAAGAGCGTTGAACGCTTCCTCATCAACGGTAATGCCCCTATCCTCAAGAATGTCCTCGGTAAGGTCAAGCGGGAAGCCGAAGGTATCGTAAAGGCGGAAAGCAACATCGCCGGGAAGGACCTTTTCGCCCGCTTCCTCAAGCTTTGCAACATAGTCGTTGAGAAGCTCAAAGCCCTGGTCGATAGTGCGGCAGAAACGTTCCTCCTCGGAAAGGATTACCTTCTTGATATAGTCGGCGTGCTCAACAAGCTCGGGATAAGCGAACTTGTTTTCTTCGATTACGGTATCAACGATTTTGTAGATAAACGGCTCGTTAATTCCAAGGAGCCTTCCGTGGCGTGCCGCACGGCGCAGCAGGCGTTTGAGAACATAGCCTCTTCCGTCGTTTGCGGGCATAACGCCGTCGGATATCATAAATGTGGAGCTTCTTACATGGTCGGTGATTACACGGAGAGAAACATCCATTGCGGGGTCGTCGTGATACTTAACTCCGGCAATCTCGCTTATCTTCTTCATAATATTCTGGACGGTATCAACCTCAAAGAGGTTATCAACGCCCTGCATAATGCAGGCAAGACGCTCCATACCCATACCGGTATCTATGTTCGGGTGCTCCATACGCTCGTAGTGACCCTCGCCGTCGGAATCGAACTGGGAGAAAACAAGGTTCCAAACCTCGATAAAGCGGTCGCATTCGCAGCCGACGGAGCAATCGGGTCTTCCGCAGCCATGCTCGGGACCACGGTCATAATGGATTTCGGAGCAGGGACCGCAGGGACCGGAGCCGATCTCCCAGAAGTTATCCTCCTTGCCGAAGCGGTAGATATGGTCCTCCGGAACGCCTATCATATTGCGCCAATAGTCATATGCTTCGTTATCCTCGTTATAAACGGTGATATAAAGCCGCTCCTTAGGAAGCTTCATAACCTCGGTAAGGAACTCCCAAGCCCAGGTAATAGCCTCTTTTTTGAAGTAATCGCCAAAGCTGAAGTTTCCGAGCATTTCAAAATAGGTTCCGTGGCGGTCGTCCTTGCCTACATTGTCGATATCCGGGGTGCGGATGCATTTTTGGCAGGTGGTAACTCTGTGGCAGGGGGGTTCTTCCTGCCCAAGGAACCATTTTTTCATCGGAGCCATGCCCGAGTTTATAAGGAGAAGGCTTTTGTCGTCCTTCGGCAAAAGCGGAAAGCTCGGGAGGCGTTTGTGCCCCTTGCTTTCAAAAAAGCTGAGAAAGCTTTCTCGGATGTCGTTAAGACCCATCCATTCCATGTGTTTTATCAGTCCTTTCAAATAATTAACGGGATAAGCCGGGCGGAAAACGGCGCAAAAAAAGCCTTCGCCCCCACAAAAAAATATGGGACGAAGACTGCTCCGCGGTACCACCCAAATTGCCACACGGCGTGCGGCCCCTTGTTCCGCCTTTATCGCTGCGGCTGCGCCGGGATTTCTCCCGAAAGGCTCCGGGGCGGCGTTCGAAAATCCGTGTGCGGCTCTTCCAGCAAAAGCGAGCCTGCTCTCTGTTCACAAAAGTATCGGTTGACCCCATCAACGCCGGTGCTGTATTAAATTATAAAGCAACACTAAGAGTATAGCGGCAAAAAAGGCTCTTGTCAAGCTTTTTTGCCGCTTTTTGACGGCGAAGGGGGCTTTTCGCCCCAAAGGCAAAAGCCGCAGCCTTTTTCCGCTTTTCCTAACCGATTATACCGCAGTTTTTTTGGCACAAGCCTGCCCGCTTAAAAAAATCCCTGCTGCCTTTGAGCATGCTCCGCCGCCCCGAGCACGGCTTTTGCTTTTTTTGACCGCAAAGTCCTTTTGCCGCATTTTTTTGAAAAACAACGGCAAAATACTCCGCAATCTATTGACAAACGCCCGCCTTTTCGATATAATAGTAGGGCTATCGGGGTGTGGCACAGTTTGGTAGTGTGCTTGGTTCGGGACCAAGAGGCCGCGGGTTCGAGTCCCGCCACTCCGACCATCCAAAAAACCGCTTGTTTTTTTACAAGCGGTTTTTTTACGCACAAAAAAAAGCGGCGTGCTTTCCCTTGCAGGCACGCCGCTTTTCGTCTAAAAAATTTATGCGTTCATTCTTCCGGAGGGGCTTTCGCCAAAGGCTCTTTTATACGCTCTGGAAAATCCGCTTGCCGTTCCGTAGCCGCATTTTTCCGCAAGCTCGCAAACACGGTTTTCGTCGGCTTCCTCCCTTGCCTGCTCAAGGCGCAGATCCCTTACAAATCGCATTACGCTTTTTCCCGAATATTCCTTAAAAATCCTGCTGAAATAGAACACCGAATAGCCCGCCTCCGCCGCAATTATGTCGGGGGAAAGCTTTTCGTTAAGGTGCTCCTCAATGTATTCAATGCTTCGTCTTACTGTTTTTCTGTGGTTCATATCAAAAGCCCTCCGGGGAATATTATTTTGCCGTTTTTTTGACGGGAAGACGGTGCGGATACAAAAGGGAGTGAGAATCTTTTCTATCCGCACCGTGCAGCAAAAAAAGCGAATTTCCGTGGCTGTCGGAAATCCGCTTTTTTGATATTCTAATACTCCCCCCGTATAAAAAAAGCTGCCCAACGGCAGCCCACTTATACGACGACAAAAGTGTGGACTTCCCTTAACCCGAGAAATGATCTTTACGGAAATTATCCTGACTTATGCTTCATCCTCCGAAAACGCCTTCCCATTATCAAAAAAACAACAGTGGCACAATGTTTTCTTCGTCCGCAAATACAGTTGAGGTAACAGTAACGGATTCGCACCGTTTTCCATCCGGCTCTGCAAAAAGCCGGATCCATATGGCAACCGCAAGACCCACGATATTCACTTTTCAAGCTGTAATTATATTGTAGCACCCTTCGCGGGAATAATCAAGCCTTTTTTACATTTCCGGCACGGTTTTCGGAAGTTTTTCGCTTTCGACATCGGTAACAACATCGCAAAGAGCCTTTAGCTCGCAGGAAGCGTATCTCCCGGTAAAAACAAGGTCGGTGGAGGGGGCTTTTTTTGCGATAAGCTCCTTTATATCCTCGATTGTGATAAGCCCGAAATAGAGGGGAATCGTTATTTCATCAAGCACCACAAGCCCAAAATTTGCGCTTAAAAGTGCCTGCTTTGCTCTTTCAAGACCTTTTTTTGCGTAGTCCGCATCCTTTGCGTCCGGCTCTCTTCCGCAGATACAGCCGGTCCCGCAGCCGAACTGTGCGGTGACCACTCCGGGAATTGCACGGCGCAAAGCCATAATATCGCCCTTTGGGTCGTCCTTAATAAACTGCCCGACAAAAACTCTTTTTCCTGCACCGGCAAAGCGCAGCGCAAGCCCGAGAGCCATTGTTGTTTTGCCCTTTCCGTCGCCGGTATAAAGTCTTATGTGCCCTTTATCCAAAGCCTTGCGCCTCCTCTGCGTAATTTTGCAACATAATTATATATCATTTTTTCGGCGATTGCAAGTGCCCGCAAGGTAATTTTTTGCAGAAAAGCGTTTTGGCGAAAGCCGCCCCGCAAACGGGACGGCGGCTTAGGATATTCGGCGGTCTTGCTTTTTTCGCCGAAAAAATTGCGCCCAAAAGCCGGTTTTTTCCGGCATGGGCGCAATTCGTCTTTGTAATATCGGCACTTACTTTTTATAAAAGGGCTTTGTCACCTTTTCGGCAGCGGTAAGCAGCTTAAAATCCGCCTTTGCCATCTCGACCTTATCGCCGTTTCCGAAATACGGGCGCAAAACCTCGCCGATTCTCGGGAAAAGCTCCTCCGGCTTTCCGTCAAAATCCACCACCAAAAACAGGTGCGGCGTAACCTCCTCCGGCTTTTGTGCCCAGAGCAAATATGCCTTATACACCTTTCCGGTACCCGCAAAAAAGCCGGAAAGCACCGCCGGAATCGCTTCCGGAAGGGAAGCGGGCTTTGAAAGGCGAAGGCTTTGCGGACCCTCGTTTTTCTGCATTGAGGGAGCCGCTTTTCCGGGCTGTTTTTTACAGGCGACGGATTTCCCGTTTGGGTTTATCACAATGCCGGCAAGCTTTCCGCCGCTTTCCCCTACGATTTTATCAAGGCGGGAAAAAGGCATTATCACGGCGCATTTTTTATCAAGAGGGCTTTTTTCAAAAGCGGTGTAGCTTGAAAAAGCCGGAAGCATATTTTCCCCCTCCGGCGAGGTAACAACGGCAAGCCGGTTTTGTGTTCCCTTATACGGAACAAGGAATTCCGCCTCTGCGGCTTCGCCGAAAAAGCGGTCGAGGACGGAGCCGTCCCCGGCGGCAAGGCTGTCCGCAACAAAGTCCACATCAATTCCGTTATTAAAATTTTTTATGTCCCTGCTCATTTTTCTGCGTCCTCCTCTTCCTTCATTTCGTCAAAAAGCCTCTGCATATCCGGCGGAAGCGGAAGCCGAAATTCCATTTTTTCGCCGCTTTCCGGGTGGAAAAAAGCCATATAAAATCTATGCAGGGCATGACGGCTTATCCTTTCCCGGCTTCCGCCGTACAGCTCGTCCCCGGCAAGGGGACAGCCGATATACGCCATATGCACCCTTATCTGATGGGTGCGCCCGGTTTTCGGAAAAATCTCCTCTGCGGAAAGCCCTCCGCCAAAGCGCAAAACCCGATAATCCGTAACTGCGCTTCTTCCGCCCGGCGCAACAAATCTTCTGTGCGTCTCGGGGTTTGTGTCGTCGATTGGGGCGTCTATGCGCCCCTTTTGCGGGCTTGGAACGCCCTCGGTTATTGCGATATAGCCTTTTTCCGCCCCGCCCTCCGTAAGCACGGAGGCGGCATGGGCGGTTTTTGCCGCAACAACAAGCCCGGAGGTATCCATATCAAGCCGCCCGATTACCCGAAAGCGGGAACCGGGGCATTTTGCCGCATAAAGATTTGCAAGAGTATCCGTCTGGTGCCCCTTTGACGGGTGAACCGGAACTCCGGCGGGCTTGTTAAAAACGATTATGTCCTCGTCCTCGTAAATTACCGGAACCTCTATTCCGCCGTTCGGCAAAGCCTCCCCCGCCGTTTCCGGTAAGGAAACGGAAAGCACGCTTCCGCTTTTTATCCTGTCAACGGTGCGGATAAATTCGCCGTCCAGCCTAAGCGAGTCCGGGCTGTGGCGAAGCTTTACAATAAGCGCATAGGAAAAATTCTTTTCCCTCCGCAAAAAGTCGCAGGCGCGCCTGCCGTCGTCTTTTTCTTCTATTATATACTCAAGTCTGCGCACGGAGCTTATTCTTTCCTAAGAAGATCTCTTATCTCGGTAAGGAGCTTTATCTCCTCGCTCGGCTCCTCCGGAGCCTCTGCGGCGGCTTCCTCTTCTTCTTTCTTTCTAAGGCTCTCCGCCTTTTCCTTTGCCTTATTAAACGCCTTGATTATAAGGAAAACAACAAACGCAACAAGAACAAAATCAATAACTGCGGAAACAAAGGTGCCTATCCCGACAACAACGGCTTCCTTTGCAACATTTCCCTCCGCATCAAACACCGCCGGAGAAAGAGTTATATTGAGTGCGGAAAGGTCGATTTCCCCGATAAGCCAGCCGATTGCCGGCATAAGCACATCGTTTACAAGAGAAGAAGTTATTTTTCCGAAGGCTGTTGCGATAATTACGCCGACAGCCATATCAAGAACATTTCCTCTTGATATAAATTCCTTAAATTCGGCAAAAAAGCCTTTCGCTTTGTCTTTCATTGGTTTTCTTCCTTTCTTTTTTCTCAGGAATGTTTTTCCCATGTTGACGGCATAAACAAAATCAGCATCGGGAATATCTCAAGTCTTCCTACAAGCATTATCAGCGACATAAAAAGCTTTGTTCCGTCGTTAAAAATGTTGTAGTTTCCGGAATGTCCGACAAGACCGAGGGCGGGTCCCACATTGTTAAAGCAGGAGAGTATTGCGCTGAAGGAGGTTTCAAAATCGTGCCCCTGGAACATAAGCGCAAAGGTACTTATAAACAAAATCACAAAAAAGGTGGTCATATATGTGCAAACAAAGCTGCGGGTTTCCCTATCAACGATTTTTCCCTCAAACTTTATGCAGGCAACCTCGTGCGGGTGGGCAAGCTGATGAATCGAGCGGTAAACGACCTTTGCCATAATAATAATTCTGCTAAGCTTAATTCCGCCCGCCGTAGAGCCTGCGCAGGCACCGGTAAACAACAAAACAAGGATAACCGCCCGGCTTAGTGCCGGCCACTTCATAAACTCAACATTGGAAAAGCCCGTTGTTGACACGGTGGAGGTCACCTGGAAGAAGGCTTTTCTTATCGCTTCGCCAAAGCCGCTGTAATACCCGACTACATTTATTCCGATAATAATCGAAGCCGCCGCAATTAATCCGAGAAATACCTTAAGCTCCTCGCTTGCAAGAACCTGGCGTATTCTCCTAAAGAGAATAAGATAATACAGGTTAAAGTTTACTCCGAAAAGCATCATAAAAACCGCCACGGTCCATTCTATTGCCGGGCTTCCGTAGGCTGCGATTCCCGCATCTCTTACGGAAAAGCCGCCGGTTCCGGCGGTGCTCATCGCCGTTGTTACTGCGTCGAACATCGGCATACCCTCAACGGCAAGAACGATTGCTTCGATAAGCGTCATGGCGGTATAAATTCCGTAAAGAATAAGTGAGTTTGAACGCATTCTCGGCGCAAGCTTTCCCACCGAGGGACCGGGAACCTCCGCCCGCATAATATACATGGCGTTTCCTTCGGAAATTTGGGTAAGCATAAACAAAAAAACAAGCACGCCCATGCCGCCTATCCAGTGGGTAAACGCCCGCCAGAAAAGAATCGACTTAGGAAGATTTTCCACCGTGTTAAGAATCGTTGCGCCGGTTGTGGTAAAGCCGGAAACCGTTTCAAAAATACAGTCCGCAATATTCGGAATCGCTCCGCTTATATAAAACGGAAGCGCACCGAAAAGCGAAAGCAAAATCCAACCGAGAGAAACGGAGATAAAGCTTTCCCTTGAAAAAATAACATCGTTTTCCGGCTTTTTTACCCCGAGCAAAAACGCCGTGATAAGAGTAAGGGCAATGCTTAAAAGAAACGGCGGAATGTCCTCAAAATCGCCGCTGAAAAGGCATATAACTATCGGCAAAGCCAAAAAAGCCGCCTCCGCCCTAAGAAACATGCCGACTATATAGCGTATCATCTTGTGGTTCATTTTTTTATTACCTCATTATGTCGCCAAGCTCGTCGATTATCATTCCGGCGGTTACAACAATAACGGAATCTCCGAGTTTTATGCAGTCTGCGCCGCCCGGAATAATAACTCTTCCCTGGCGAACGATCGCAGCAAGAAGAGTATTCTTCCTCGTCTGCAAATCTTTAAGGGGAATATCAAGAAAATCGCTGCTTTCCCTTACAACAAATTCAATAGCCTCAACTCTTCCGCCTACAAGGGTGCGCAGGGATTCAACCTTGTTTTGCGCAAAGGAATTTTGTACTGCACGAACATAGGAGCTTATGCGCTCCGCAGTAATCTGCTTTGGCGAAACAATGCTTTCTATCCCGCTTTTTTCTATTACCTCCGGGAAGGTAAGGTGCTGGATTTTTGCGATAACCTTGCTTACATTCTTTGTTTTTGCATACATTCCGTAGATTATATTCATCTCGTCAAGCCCGGTTAGGGAAACAAAACCGTCAAATTCCATTATTCCCGCTTCAAGCAAAACATCCTTTTCGGTTGCGTCCGCATGGGCGATAGCCGCCTTCGGCAAAAGCTCCGCAAGCTCCTCGCAGCGTTTAAGATCCCGCTCTACAATTTTTACCTTTATGCCCATTTCAATAAGCTGGTGGGCAAGGTAATAAGCCGTCATGGAGCCGCCGATTATCATAACGCTTTTTACCGGCGCACGAAAGCTGCCTATCGCCTTAAAGAAATCGTACATATTCTTCGGCGATGCGGTTATGTTTATCTTATCTCCGGCGTTAAGAACAAAGGAGCCGTTAGGTATTATTACCTCATCCCCTCTTCTTGCCGCACAAACAAGAATTTTTATCTTGTATTTTTTATAGACATCCATAAGGGAAAGCCCGCAAAGAGGGCTTCCTGCGTCAATGCTGTATTCAACAAGCTCCACATGACCCCGGCAGAAAATTTCAACATCGTTTGCGGAGGGAAAACGCAAAATCCTCGAAATTTCGTGGGCTGCGCTGCGTTCCGGGTTTACTATCATGGAAAGCCCAAGCTCGTCCTTCATCATTTCAAGCTGGTTGCGATATTCGGGGCTTCTTACCCTTGCAATGGTTTTTGATACGCCTATATGTCTTGCAATAAAGCAGGCGAGCATATTTACCTCATCCGCAGAGGTTGCCGCAATAAGAATATCGCTTTGGTCCGCCTCCGCCTCACGAAGTATTTCCTCGTTTGCGCCGTTGCCGCATATGGTCATAATATCCGCCATATTTTGCAGGTCGTTTATCTTTTCCTCGTTTGTGTCGATTACCACGACATCGTGACCTTCTTTAACAAGCTGAAAAGCAAGGGTGCTTCCCACCTTTCCGGCTCCCACAATAACGATTCGCATTGTCTTTCCGATTTGTCCTTTCGCACATTTTACTGAAACGGCAAAGCCGTCTTCTATATAATATATAAGAGTATAGCCGCCTTTATTTTTTTGTCAATAGCAAAAGGCGGCTTTTTTTGTTATTATTTTTCTTCCCGATTTATACTCTTTTTTACGACGGCGGGCACGCCCGCAACAACGGTATTTGCGGGAACATCGTTTATAACAACCGCTCCGCTTGCGATAACTGCGCCGTCGCCTATTGTAACTCCCGGATTTATAAAAGCCCCGCCGCCTATCCAAACGCCGTTGCCTATTGTTACGGGCTTTGCATATTCGCACTGAGTATAATCAAGACGCAAGGCTCTTTCCACCGGGTGGGTCGCCGTGCATATGGTGACATTCGGTCCTATCATAACATCGTTTCCGATTTTTACGGTATAGGAGTCATAAATCGTGCAGTTGAAGTTGCAGTAAAAATTATCGCCCACGCTGATGTTTTTTCCCTGCTCGCACTTAAAGCCCCGTTCCACAAATACATTGTCGCCTACGAAGCCGAAAAGCTCATGAACTATCTCAACTCTGCGGTCAAATTCCGAATACGGCGTGTTGTCAAGCTCAAGGCACTTATCCCTTGCCCAAAACATATCGTCGATAAAAACACCGGGACAAAAAAGCTCTCCGGCTGCACGCCTTTTTATTTGAAGTTCTTTGTTCTCTGCGTTTTTCATTTCTTCGGCAGTCATTTTCAAAATCCTCCTAAACACAAACGTCCAGTGCTATAATACACCCTTTTAATAATAAAAGCAAGGACAAAAAAGGCTGCCCCGCAATACCGCTGTTGACAAAATCGAGAAATTCTATATAATTTAGAGTGCAGTATTTTGCAGCTTTGTGCCGAAAAGTCCTTTCGGCACAGAATGAAAAGGAGAATTACGAAAATGTCAGGTGAAACCAGGCTTTTCCCCGAAGACCGCGAGCCAAAAGCAATAAAGATACGAAAGCCGAAACACACAAAGCGCAATGTTATTCTCTCCGTTGCCGCCGCCTTGCTTATAATCGCCCTCGGAGCGGGCGCATGGGTATTTTTCAGCGATGCGGAGCTTCCTAAGCTGCCCGTTTTTTCAAGCGAAAGCAGCTCCCCGGAATCCGGCATATCCGAAAGCCTTCCAGAGCAGAGTGCTCCGGAAAGCCTTCCCGAATCAAGCGTTCCCGAAGAAAGCTCCCCGGAATCGGGCGCATCCGAAAGTGTTCCCGAGGAAAGCACCCCGGAGCAGCCGCAGGAACCGGAGGCGGACCCGATTCCCCGTGACGAATGGTATATGCTTCTTGTAAACAAGGAGCACCCCGTTTCCGCCGATTTTTCCGTTGCTACAAAAGCAATAGATTCCAACGGTCACACCGTTGACGAGCGTATTTACGACGACCTTTCCGCAATGCTTGATGCGGCGAAGGCGGCGGGCATAAATCTTCGCATTTCAACCGCATACCGCTCCTATAACCGCCAACAGCAGCTTTTTGACGCCGGCGCAACAACCGCCGCCGCCGGAGCAAGCGAGCACAACAGCGGTCTTGCGGTGGATATTCTTACAGAAAACGGCGAATTTGAGGGCAGCGACGGCGAAGCGTGGCTTCTTGAGCACGCCGTCGAATACGGCTTTATCCTGCGTTATCCAAAGGATAAGGAAGCCGTTACCGGCTTTGCCTATGAGCCATGGCATTTCCGCTATGTCGGCAAAGAGCAGGCTGCGCTTATAAAGGAATCCGGCTTGTGCCTTGAGGAATATCTTGCGCAATAATGCGTTTTTTACAGCAAAAACCTGCTCCGGCGGCTCTGCCGGAACAGGTTTTCTTTTTTTTGAGCACGAAATATTTATTTGAGCACGGCGGGATAAAATCCCGCCGTTTTTTCATTTGCCGTGCGATACAAAAAAAGCGGGCTTGCCGAAAGGCACGCCCGCTTTTTTCCGTCCTTGAGCACCGAAGAAAACCCGTGCCGCCCGTCCTTGAGCACGCAGCGATTGAGCGTGCGTTTTTCCGCCGCCTCTTGGTACGCCCCGCCGCCTGCGGAGCGTGGTCGTCATTTTTTCCTCTTTATCCGCACCGCAAGCCAAATAACAAATATCCCAAACGCAGCCCCGCAGCAATCGAGGGCAACATCTTTTATGCTGTTTCCCCGGTGGGAAAAAATCTGTATCGTTTCGTCAATGCAGGCGGCAGCCGCCGAACAGAAAAATGCCCGCAGATACCGCTTTGCCTTCTCCGAAAAGGCAAGCGCAAGCGTAGCCCCGAGGGCGGCAAATTCTCCGAAGTGCGCAAGCTTTCGTATCGGAGTTGAGTTCACCTTGCCGGGAGCCGCCCCGCCGGAAAAACCGAAAATATTGTACTGGATAAAATCGCTGATTGCGCCGGAAGCCTCCTTTGAAAGCAGCGAATTTCCCCATATAAAAATCAAAATCAGTGCTATCAGCACCGCAAAAATCCGTTTTTTCTCAGTCATCGGCGTAACCGTCCGGATTTCTGCTTTGCCAGTTCCAGCTGCTTCGGCACATCTCGTCTATGCCAAGCTCCGCCCGCCAGCCGAGAACCCTCTGCGCCTTTGCCGGGTCTGCAAAGCATTCCGCAATATCGCCCAGGCGGCGGGGAGCGATTTTATATGGCAGCTCTTTTCCGCAGGCACGCTCAAAAGCGTGCAGCATATCAAAAACGCTGTATCCACCGCCGGTTCCGAGGTTAAAAATCTCCGTTCCGGTGTGCTTTTCGGCATAGTCGATTGCGGCGGCGTGCCCCTTCGCAAGATCCACCACATGAAGATAATCCCTAACTCCGGTTCCGTCCGGGGTCGGGTAGTCGTCGCCGAACACATTAAGGAAAGGAAGCTTTCCTGCGGCAACCTTTGCAATATACGGCATAAGGTTATTCGGAATATCCCTCGGATCCTCGCCGATAAGCCCGCTTTCGTGTGCGCCGACGGGGTTAAAATAGCGCAGAAGAACTGCGGAAAAATCCGGGCGGCTTTTTGCAAAATCCGTGATTATCTGTTCGATAAACAGCTTTGTCCAGCCGTATGGATTCGTGCATGGACCGGTTTCCATATCCTCACGGTACGGAAGGCTTGCTCTTTTTCCGTATACCGTTGCGGAGGAGCTGAAAATCAGCTTTTTTACTCCGTAAACATCCATAAGCTCCAAAAGCGTAAGGGTGCTGTCGATATTGTTTCGATAATACGCAAGGGGGACTCTGACGGATTCTCCGACCGCTTTAAGCCCGGCAAAATGTACTGCGCAATCGATACTGTTTTCCGCAAAAACCCTTGCCAAAGCCTGCTTTTCACAGACATCTACCTCATAGAGCTTTATTTTTTTGCCGGTTATGCGCTCCACCCTTCGAATAGCCTCCGGGCTGCTGTTTGAAAAGTTGTCCGCAACAACAACCTCGTACCCCGCCGAGCAAAGCTCCACCGCCGTATGGGAGCCTATATACCCCGCTCCCCCGGTTAAAAGTACCGCCATGGATTTTCCTCCTTTTTTATTCTTGCTTCCAAAAATCGTCCGATATTGCCCGGTAATTTCTGCTTGTGATAATAGAGTCTTTTTCTAAAGCAATTGACGGAAACTCAAGCTCAAATTGCTCCGACATCGTATCAAGAAGCTTTTTCCCCATGGCGTCTTTGTGTTTTCCTCTAAGTGCTTTCTCATACCAAGCAACCAGTTCATCCTCGGTAACGATGCTTTGAATTTTACTTTTCCAGCCAATTTGGGTTAAAAGGCTCATTATTAAATTGCTTTCCGCTTTTTTGCATACGATTACAATTCGGTCGCTGCTTACAGACTCTACTATGTTCTCCGCCAATTCTTCCGACAGTGTCAGGTGTTTAATTTGAATTGCAGGACCCCAGTTACTGTATATATCCAACCCTCTGTCGGCAGCATTGGCAACGCCGACACGGTAAACATGAGCTGCCTCGCTGTGAACCAAGTTTTCGCAATCAATACACATGATTTTACCTGCAAAATCTTCAAATTCATCAAGCACATCAACTTTATCCTCATTAACCGAAATATCAACTTTAAGATTCAGTTCTTCAACAACGGTTTCAAACAGAGAATAAACAATAATTTCATAGACCTTGTCAATGCTTCTGCGAAGTCCCGGTTTATTCCAAAACGAGCTTATCAGCCTTTGTACATCAAAGGTTTCCGGAGATGCGGATATGCAATAAAGCAAAGCTTCCGCAAGCTGTTCATGCTTATTATCGAATTTGCTGTATATATACGCTTCTACTGCCCCGCCTGTGCGGATATTTTCTTTCCCCAACACATAAAGTGCCTCCGGCGGAACGGCGTTTGCTTCAAAAAGATTATCCTGAAATCGGGCAGAAGAGGAGCAAGTATTCCCAAGTAACTCCCTCGATACGGTATCCCGCCACCTTCTGCTTCTTGTTCTGTAGCTTTCAAGTTCTAAAAGATTAAGGTCCGGCTCCTGCGTTCTTTGATGATATAAAATTTCGGCAATTTGAATCGGTTTGTAAAAATGGACTCTGCTTTTTTCTATTATTATGTCAAGCTTTCTTTTAGCGTCTTCCCTTGTCATAAGTATCACCACCATTGTATTTTTTTAATGCCGCTATCATCTGTTCCGCAACGGCTTTTATCATCGGCACGGCAACGGAATTTCCGCATTGCCGCTTTACTTTGCTGTATGGCAAAACTATTTTGTATGTATCCGGAAAGCCCTGGAGCCTAAGCATTTCTCTTTCCGTCGGGCGTCTTTCATCATTTATGAGAATATAGTTTGCCGATGCTCCCGCCCGTAGTGCGGAAGAGTACGGATGAGGCGTAATGCTTCCCGCCATGTTTTCGTGCGAGATATACGGCTTCGGATAATTTTTATCTTTCAGTCTTTCAAGCCTTGAAAGCCGAATAGCCGTTTTTACATAGTACTTTTGTTCAACATTGATTTCAAGCACATCGGAAAGGGTTTTTCTTTTCTCTTCCGGAACCGGCTCCGGAAATTCAAAATCCACATCATCCAAAAATCCGACAATTATTATTCTTTCTCTTTTTTGCGGAACACCGTAATCCAATGCGTTCAAAACTTTTGTATATACATTGTAGCCCAAAGCTTTAAGATGCTCTTTTATAATTCTGAATGTATTCCCGCCATCGTGTGCAGTTAAATTCCGCACATTTTCAAGCATAAATGCCGACGGCTTTTTTTCCTTCAAGATTCTCTCTATATCAAAAAAAAGCGTTCCGCAGGTTTCGTTGGAAAAGCCCTCTTTTTTTCCTATAATCGAAAAAGCCTGACAAGGAAAACCCGCAAGAAGGATATCAAAGTCCGGTATATCCGCAGCTTCTATTTTAGTTATATCCCCGGAAGGATGCTCGCCGAAATTTGCCTCATATGTCTTACAGGCGTCTTCATCGAATTCCGACGAAAAAACACAGTGTCCTCCGACATATTCAAAGCCGAGGCGGATACCGCCTATGCCTGCAAATAAATCGGCAAACCTGAAGGAATCCCACTTCATTCAACAACAGCTCCAAAAATCAATACGCATTAGTAACTAAGCTTAAATTTTTATTCTCTCTCCAAAACCGCCGCACATTCAACATTTGCCGTTCTCGGGAACATATCGACCGGCTGCGCCGTTTTCGGCATATAGCCAAGAGCTGCAAGGGCTTTGAAATTCCTTGCCATGGTTGCCGTATCGCAGGAAACCATAACAATGCGCTTTGGCTGCATCGCCGCAACCGCCGCAAGAGTTGCGGCGTCGCAGCCCTTCCTCGGCGGGTCAAGCACGACCACATCCGGAGAAAGCCCCCGTTCTTGCAGCGTTTCCGCCGCCCTTGCGGCATCGCCGCAGATGAATTCCGCATTTGTAACGCCCATTCGTTCGGTGTTTTTTCTTGCGTTTTCAACCGCTTGGGGAACAATCTCCACCCCGATAAGCCGCTTTGCCTTTTTTGCCATAGAAAGCCCGATGGTGCCCGCTCCGCAATAGAGGTCGAGGAGAGTTTCCTCCCCCGTAAGTGCGGCAAGCTCCCCCGCCTTGCGATAGAGAAGCTCCGCTGCACCGTGGTTAACCTGATAAAACGCCGCCGGAGAAATATCAACCTCAACCCCGCAAAGGGTATCGGAAATTCCGTCCTTTCCGAAAAGCGTTATAAACCTTTCTCCAAGCACAACATTCGTGCGTTCCTCGTTTATGTTGAGCACGATGCTCACAATACCCGGTATGTTCGTGCTCAAAGCGGAAACAAGAAGCTCTGCCTTGGGAAGCCGCCGCCCGTTTATCACTATACAAACGCCGGTTTCGCCGCTTTGCTCGCCTTTTCTGATATATACCGCACGCAAAAGCCCCTTGTGCGCCTTTTCGTCATAGACGGAAAGCTTTGTTTGCTTTGCAAAAAACTTTATCACCCGAAGAATGTCGGTAAATTCCTCCGGCTGCAAAAGGCAGCCCTCCGCATTTATTATATCGTGGCTTTTGCGGCGGTAAAAGCCGAAGATAAGCCCGCCTTGTTCGTCCCTGCCCGCCCGATAAACCGCCTTGTTGCGGTAACGGTCGCTTTTTGGCGAGGGAACCGCCGAAAGCGGTTCCAAATCAAATCCGCCTATGCGGCGGATATGCTCCGCCACCCAGCCGGTTTTAATTCTCGTTTCGGCAGCATAATCTATATGGCGCAGGGCGCAGCCGCCGCATTCGCCGAAAACCGGGCAAACCGGGTCGATTCTGTCCGGCGAGGGTGTAATAATTTTTTCAAGCCTGCCGTAAACGCAGGTCCTTCCCACCTTTTCCGCACGCACCTCGGCAATGTCGCCGGGAGCGGTAAACGGGGTAAAAACAACCTCTCCGTTATAACGCGAAACACCGCTGCCCTCGTTTGTGACAGCGGTTATTTCGGTTTTTATGACGGATTTTTCTTTAATTGCGTCATTTCTGCTCATTTTTGCACCTCAAAAGGGATATTTTATCGTCCCGGAATATTTTTGAGTAAGCAGCGATTCTATATTTGCAATGTGGTAGTTTGTGTTGGAGGCGGAAATGTTGTTGATAATAAGAACATCGGTAATTCCCCTCTCCGTAATAAGGTCAACAATATTTCCGTCGTAATATCTTTCGTCAACAATATAGGTTTCATCAAAGGCGGAGGCAATGTATGTCGAAAGAGCGTTTCCGTAGCTCTCCTTGATAATCAGGCATTTTCTTCCGTTATCAACCCCGCTTGTTTTTACTATTGTAAGGGGATAGTCGCCGCCGAGATAAACTCCGTAGCTGTATGCGCCCTTTGCATAGGAAGCCATAACCGTGGTGGAATAATAATTTTCAAGGTCGCCTTTTTTGTACTGCCATGTTTGGTTTTCAACCGGGAACTCGCACCATTCAACGCTGTCCGGGTTATTTGCCATTTTACTGTCGAGCGTATCGGAATACAGCGTTCCGAGGAAGTTTTCTATGGTGTGCTTTGTATAATCGGAATATTCGTAATGTGGCAGCCCCGCCGCTTCCGTAAATGCGGTATAGGCATAATATGCGCCAAGCCCCGTCCAATGGTGGTCGGTATTAAAGTAGATATATTCCTTGCTGTGCTCCTTAAGCACGCTGTATGCGTCAACGGCGGTAACGCCTTCTTCAAGCCGGGAGTATATATCGTCGATTGCGTCCTTTTCGGAATTGGAAAGGCTCTTGTATTTTTTCGGAAGAGCAAATTCGGCGTGCTTCGGCACTACCATATTGTATACATTTACGGAAGACGGAAGAGCCTCTCTGTATTTATTGATTACGGAGGCATAATATTCCGAAGCCTTTTTGCTTCCGCCGAAAAGCTCAAATCCCATTCCCTTATAAACAAAGATTCCCTCTATCGTTTCGCCGATCTCGCCGTCGTACGGCTCCTCGGGCTGTTCCGGCTCGGAGGAGGAAGCTTCGCTTTGGTTTTCGCTGCTGCTTCCGCTTTGGTTTATGTCGGGAAGCTCCGGCGAGGAGGTATTGTTCTCCGGCAGGGTTTCCGTTTTGGAGGAAGGCTCGCTGTTGTCGTCGCCGTTGTTTGAGGGAAGCTTTCCGTGCAGCGTGCCGCCGTCCTGTATTCCCCTCATCTCTTCAATAATGGATTTTGCTTTTACAAATTGGTCGCGGAAAGCAAAGGTATCCGCATAAGAAAGCTCGATTTTTGCGGTATATTCGCCTTTGAAGAAGCTCTCTACCGTAAATTTCGGCATTTGTTCAAGGTCTCTGCGCTCCTGCTCGGAATAGGTCGGCTGGGGCAAAGCCCAAGCCAAAATCCCAAGGGCAAAAAGAATAAATACGCAAACCGCAATGCTTAAAATCATAGCGGTTTTTGAATTTCCGCCGTTTTCGCCTTCGGCGTAATGCTGTGCCTGATACATATTTTTTTGCCCCCTCTCAGAATTTGTAATACAGGAACGGGTTATAGCTTGAACCGACAAGCAAAGCCGTGTTCATAAGAAGCATAACCGCATTTGCGGGAATTTGAATATATTGCGACGCTTTTGTAAACGCCGGGCGTTCCGCAATAAATTTTTTGACCGTCGGAACAACGGGCATACAGAAGATAACCGCAAGGATAAGCCAAAATACATTGTTCTGCAAAATGATTTCCAAAGAAAGATCGGAAAAGCCCGCCCCCGCAAAGCCGAACATGACCGCAAGGCAGTTTTTAATGGAATTGAGGTCGGTAAAGTAGAACATTACCCAACCGATAAGAACGGTCAGCAAAAGATAAATGTTCGAGAGCACCGGAAGCTTTTTGAGCACCTTGAGCAAAAAGAGCTTTTCGATAATTATAAGCACGCCGAACCAAAGACCCCAGAAAATAAAGTTCCAGCTTGCGCCGTGCCAAAAGCCCGTCAGGAACCAAACAACAAAGAGGTTCAAAATCTGGTGGCGGCGGTTTCCGCCCATCGGAATATATACATAGTCCCGGAAGAACTGACCAAGCGACATATGCCATCTGCGCCAAAATTCCGTTGCGGAGCGTGCAATATACGGGTAATTGAAGTTTTCGAGGAAATGGAAGCCGAATATCCGCCCAAGACCTATCGCCATATCCGAATATCCGGAAAAATCATAATAAATCTGTATCGCAAACATAATCACGCCGAACCAAACCCCGGCGGTGGTCGCCTTCAGCAAATCGCCGGAGAGATAGTCCTCCGCAAATTTTCCCGCAACATTTGCGATAAAAACCTTTTTTGTAAGACCGACAAGGAACCTTGCCGTTCCGGAATATACATCCTCAAGGGTCTCTTTGCGGTTATCGACCTCAACCGCAACATCCGCATAGCGGACGATGGGTCCCGCAACAAGCTGGCTGTAAAGAGAAACATACATAAAGAATTTCATAAAGCTGTGCTGCGGCTTTACATTGTCCTTATAGACATCAATGGTATAGCTTAGGGTTTGAAAGGTGTAAAAGCTTATACCTATCGGCAGGGAAAACGCCGGAACGGGAAGCGAGGTCCCAAGCAGCAGGTTTATGTTTTCCACAAAAAATCCGCTGTATTTGAAAACTCCGAGAAGCCCGAGATTGAGCACCAAAGAGGATATAAGCGCAAGCTTTGCTCCGATTTTCCCCCTGTTTTTCTCAATAATAAGCCCATGGAAATAGTCTATAGTTGCGCTGAATATAAGCAGCGTTACCCAAACCGGCTCTCCCCATGCATAAAAAGCAAGGGAGAACAGAATAAGCACCGCATTCCTGAACGCTCTGTTTTTCGTGGAAAAATACAGGATTATATTAAGCGGCAGGAACACATAAAGAAAAACCAGATTTGCAAATACCATTTTGTTTTGTCCGTCCTGTTTCAAAAAAATACTTTGTAATATAGGTGCGCCGTATCGCCCGTTTTGCTGCGGGTCAGTTAAAAATATAATAACCCATTTTCATATATATTTCAATACAAAATGCCTTAATATTTATTTTAGGCGAAACAAAAGCCGTCCAAGCCCTTTTGGAGAAAAGGGGATAATCGGATAAAAATATCCCTTTTCTCCGTCGATTTTTGTGGAAAGAATAAGCCAAACCGTAAATACCGTTCCCGCAAAAAAGCCCCATATTCCGAAAAGCGCAACCAAAACAAGCAAAAGCATCCGCATAAATTTTATCGCATACCCAAGCTCATAGCCCGGCTGGCTGTAATTTGCCATAGCGACAAAAGCCATATAAAGCAGCGTTTGGGCGCAAAACCACCCGGACTGCACCGCAAAATCGCTTACGATGATTCCGGCGATTATCGAAAAAGCCGAGGACAGCATATTCGGCGTATTAAGGGAGGAAAGCTTTAGCCCGTCAATGATAAATTCCAGCATAAGAAGCTGCAAAACAACCGGCACATTCGGCGTTTCCTCAATAAGCACAAAGCGAAAAACCCTCGGGACCTGCTCCGGATAGTGCAGCGCAAGAAGCCAAAGCGGCGTTACAAAAAGGGTCACAAGCATTGTAAGAAGCCTTGTTATACGAAGATACGCCCCGGTAAGCGGCGGAAAATAATAGTCGTTTGCGTCCTCCGCAATATCAAAAATCGTCGCCGGAAGGATCATCGCCGTGGGCGTATTGTCGATAAGAATAATTATATCGCCCTCCATGATCTGTGCGGCGGCAACATCCGGGCGTTCGGAAAATTTGTATTTCGGAAAAGGGTTCCAACGCATTTTTCCGTCAACAATGTTTGCCATATCCTCCTGGCACATGGTCATTGCGTCAATATCCGCATTGTCGATTCGGCGGCGCACCTTTTCAAGCACCTTTTTATCCGCCCTTTCGGAAAGATAGCATAGGGCAACATCGGTTTTTGATACTCTTCCGACGGAATGATATTCCACGCAAAAGCTGCTGTCCCTTATCCGCCGGCGAACAAGGGCTGCGTTAAGCGTAAGCCCCTCGGTAAATCCGTCCCGAGAGCCACGCATGACCTTATCCCGGTCCGGCTCCGCATTTTCTCTTTGCGGATAGCTCCTAAGCTCCATGACAAAGGCGTTTTCAAAGCCCTCGACGATAAGGACCGTCTTTCCGCTAAGTATTTCCGTAACAAGCGTGCTCACGCTTTTTTCCGTGCTCAAGCTGCTGTAAGGTATATGAGCACGGCGGAACTGCTCCTCCGTCGCTGCGTCCTCCGCCTTCAGCTTATAGAAGGATTCCAGTATTTTTTCAAGCAGATCCTCCTTTACAAAGCCGTCTATCATATAGAGAAGAGCGGGTCTTTCTGCAAAAAATACCTCTCTTTTAAGAATATCAAAGTTTTTTTCCTTACAAAGTATTCCGTCAAATATTTTTTCGTTTTTTTCGGTGCTCAAGCTTATATTCATAAATAAAAACGCCGCCTTTCCCGGATATTTTTCCAAAAAAAGCGGCGATTATTACTTTTTGTTTATCCGATAGACCTGCGGCTTTTGTCGCTTTGTGCTCAAAGAGTGCGAAAATTTCCGCTGCTTTCGTTTTTAATAAGGCTTCCGAGCACGCTTTCAAGCATAACGCCGTAGCGGGGGTCGCTTCCGTAGCTGTATGTCGTCTTTACGCAAAGCTCGGAAAAAGCCGCCGCCCTTGCCATTGCAAGGGGCAGGCTTGCGCCGGAAAGCTCCGCTCCGATGAGCACGGAAGCGTATATATCCCCGCATCCCGGATAATGCACCGGCACATACTCGCAGGGAACATACCAAAAGGAGCCGTTTTCCCCGTCGTAGCCAAGGGCGGAAAGCCCGCCCTCCGCAAGCTCCGCTCCGGTTATAACAACCATCCTCGGTCCTATTTGAGAAAGGCGCAAAAGCATACTTTTCGCCTCGCTTCTTGTAAGCGGAGCGGAGGGATAGCTTTCCCCAAGCAGCATCGCCGCCTCCGTAATGTTTGGGGTGATTATATCCGCCGCTGCGGCAAGCTCCCGCATACGCTTTTGCAAATTCGGGGTGCAGATGCGGTAGGGCTTTCCGTTATCGCCCATAACCGGGTCTACTATTTTAAGCGCAGCGGGGTATTCTTTGAAAAAATCAAGGCAGCAATCAACCTGCTCCCCGCTTCCGAGAAAGCCGGTATATACCGCCTCAAAATCAATCCCGAGGCTTTTGTAATGCCGAAGCGCAGGCTCGATATAGTCCGTAAGATCCCGAAAAACCGGGTCCCCAAGCCCGCCCGTATGTGCGGAAAGGACCGCCGTCGGAACCGGGCAGGTTTGTACTCCCATTGCGGACAAAACCGGAAGGATAACGGCAAGGGAGCACCGCCCAAAGCCGGATAGATCATGTATTGCGGCAACTCTTGCCGGGCGTTTTTTCATTAAAAAAGCCCCCTCTAAAAAATTTTTTCAAAATTTTGCGAAATTTTTCGGCAGCAAATACAAAGTATTTATTATCCCCTCCGTGAAAAAATATAGATGATACCAAAAGAAAACGGAGGGATTTTTTTATGAACAAAGGCGTTTCAAAAGGCGTTTCCGCCGCAGTTACCGGCGCAGCGGCAGCCGCAGCCATCGGCACGGCGGTTTATATGATGTCCAATAAGCACCGCAACATGAGAAAAATGAAGCGGGGCGCGGCAAAAACCATCCACGCCGTGGAAAATATCGTAAGCGGAATTTCCGATATGGTGCGCTAATTAAGCTCGTCCACCGTAAGCCCATAGCTTGGGAGAAATTCTTCAACAAATGCGTCCGCCTCCGGCAGACGCATTTCTTCTATTGAACGAAGAATACTCTGCTTTGCTTTAACAAATTCCCTGTTTCCGGCGTTTTCCTCCTCAACGCATTTTACAAGGGCGGAAAGCTTATCCGCTGCCTTCAGCAGCCCAAGCAGCTCCTCGTCCTCCTTTTCGTGGCAAAAAAGCGGGCGGTAGTCCTCCCGCAGATCCTCCGGCAGCATAGAAAGCAGCTTTTCGTTTGCAACGGCTTCCACCTCTTTGTATGCCGCCTTTATCTCCGGGTTATAATATTTTATGGGCGTAGGCATATCGCCGGTAAGGATTTCGCTGCAATCGTGGTACATTGCAAGAAGAACAAGGCGGTTTACATCGCAGCTTCCGCCAAAGCGGCGGTTTCTTAAAAGCCCGAGGCAATGGGCGATGACCGCCGTATCGAGGGTATGCACGGAAAGCGATTCCTGCTGGCTGTTTTTCATAAGCGACCAGCGGAAAATATGCTTCATTCGGGAAAGATAGGCATAAAATCTGCTTTGTTTCATTTTTATCCGTCCTTTGCAATAAAATCGGATTTTTTCCGCACTATATCTACGGAAAGCGCATTCCAAACAAAAAAAATCGGCCCGGCGGCGTCCACCAAACGGCAGGGTTCAAAGCTATTATACGCCTTTTCTTTTGAAAAGAACAGAGTTTTTTTCCCTTCCGTGCCGCCTTGGGCTGATTTTTTTGCAAAAAGCCCTTTCAAAATTCTTTGTAATATTCTATAATACATATATAATGTAAAAATTGCGTCCGGCGGTTTTTCCGCCGAAAAAATACAAATCTCATAAGAGGAAAAAATATGACGGGATTAAACAAAACATCAAAAAATCTTTATTGGCAAACCGCAATTCTTGCGGCGATCTGCGCCGTAATTACCGTTGGGCTTATCGTTTACCGAAACGGAGGAATTTTTACCTATTACGGCGACTATAACTGCCAACAGATATGCTTTTATATGCACGCCCACGAGCTTGTTAAAAGCGGACAGATAGGCTGGGATTGGGGAACCGATCTTGGCGCAAACTTTATCGGCTCCTATTCCTTTTACCTTCTTTTCAGCCCGTTTTTCTGGCTTACAATTCCCTTTGAAACCGCAGCCGTGCCCTATCTTATGGCTCCGCTTTTTGTGCTCAAGTTCTGCACCTGCGCCGTAACCGCATATTTCTATGTTGCCCGCTTTGTTAAGGACAAACGCTTTGCCGTAGTCGGCGGTTTGCTTTATGCCTTCAGCGGATACTGCATATACAATGTTTTCTTTAATCATTTTCTTGATGTTGTTGCGTTTTTCCCGCTTTTGCTTATCGGCTTGGAGCAGCTTATAACCGAGGATAAGCACGGCGTATTTATCCTTTCCGTTGCCGTAAACGCAATGGTAAACTACTGGTTTTTTATCGGCGAGGTTTTCTTTGTAATCCTCTATTTCTTCATTCGTATAACTGATAAATCCGTTGAGCAAAAATTCAAAAAGCTCCTCTATGTCGGGGTGGAATCCGTTCTTGGGCTTTGCCTTGCTGCTTTTGCTGTTTTGCCCTCCGTCCTTGCGGTTATGGGCAACCCAAGGGTCGGCGGCGACAACTATATAAACGGTTGGTCGCTTTGGCTCTATTACAGCGAACAGCGTGTTCCCGCAATTATCGCAAGCTTTTTTATGCCGCCGGATATGCCCGCAAAGCAGAATATGTTCTCCGGTCAGGGGGCGCAGTGGGCTTCCATGGCGGGCTGGCTTCCGCTTTTCGGAATGACCGGCGCAGTTGCGTGGGTCCGCTGCGTAAAGCGCGACTGGCTTAAAAAAATGATAATCGCCTGCACCGTTTGCGCCCTTGTTCCGGCTCTTAATGCGGTTTTTATCCTCTTTAACAACTCCTATTATGCCCGTTGGTTCTATATGTTCGAGCTTATCCTCGTCCTTGCCACGGTAAAGGCGTTGGAGGCTTCCCGCCACGACCCGGAGGACGGCGAGGAGCAGCCGAAGCACGCCCATGTTGATTATAAAAAGGGGCTTCTTCCCTGCTATGCAATAACCGTCGGGCTTATTCTTATCCTTACCCTTTCTCCGGTTTATTACAGCGATACCGGCTGGACGGTCGGTTTGCTTTATGATAATCTTTGGTTCCTGCTTACCGCTTCCTTTGCGGTTGCTTCGCTGCTTATTGCAACTGCGCTTTGGTTTATGCGCAAAAAAAAGCATTATAAGAACATTCTTGTGATTGCCACGGCGGTCGTCTGCGCCGCATACGGCTTTGCCTTTATAAATTTCGGCTATGGCTTTGCCGGCGACCACGAGGAGATAATCGACGAGGCAGTCGGTCTTTCCGAGGAAATGCAGCTTCCCGTTGAAGAAGGTCAGACCTTTGCCCGTGCGGACTTTTACGAATGCTTTGAAAACCTTGGGCTTTATTGGGAAATCCCGTCTATCCGCTGCTTCCACAGCATTATACCCGCCTCCGTAATGGAGTTCTATCCAAAGGTAGATGTAAAGCGGGATGTTTCCAGCAAGCCGGAATACAGCTATTTTGCCCTGCGCTCTCTGCTTTCCGTAAAATACCTCTATGCACAGTCAAGCGAGGTAACGCCGGATTCCGTCCTCTGCAACGGCTTTGAGTTCTATAAGGAGGAAAACGGATACCTTATCTTCAAAAACACAAATTATATTCCTATGGGCTTTACCTTCGACTATTATATAACCGAGGAGGAGTTTGAAGAAATCCCTTCCAATCAAAGGGATAAGGTGCTCTGCTCCGCAATCGTCCTTTCCAACAGCCAAATTATGCGTTACAGCAGCAATATACCTCATCTTCCCGACGGCCCGAGAAGCTATATGAGCTATTCCGATTTTCAGCTCCAGGCTGCCCTGCGCCGCCGCAGCTCCGCCTATGAATTTAACTACGACGCAAGCGGCTTTACAGCAAAAATAAATCTTACAAGGGATAATCTTGTTTTCTTCTCCGTTCCCTACGACGAGGGCTGGACGGCATATGTAAACGGAACCGAAACCGAAATTGAGCGGGTGGATACCGGCTTTATGGCTGTATTTGCGGAAAAGGGCGATAACGAAATCGTCTTTGTATATCATACTCCCGGTCTTAAAACCGGAATTATAATCAGCGCAGCGGCACTTTTGCTTTCCGCCTGCTATATCCTCTATTTTGTCCGTATAAACAGGCTCCAAAGCGACGCAGCCGCCATAAGCGAATATTACGAGCGGCGTGAGGAGGACGAGGAAGCCGAGGACGAACCGGATCTTCCTCCGGAAGAAGACCTTACGGTAATTCGCAAGCCGGAGGATACCCCGCCCTATACCGAATATGAGGGTCCCGACCCTAAAATCTACCCCGATTTGTAATTCTCTGCAACAAATCATCATAAAATCCGCACTATATATGCGAAACCCTTTTGAAAAAAATGCCGTAAACCTTTATGACAAAAAGGAGGACATAAGATGAAAAAGACATTTGCAATAATTCTTGCCCTTATAATTGCGCTTTCCCTTGTCGGGTGCAGCAAATCCGCACCGAATATGGCTTTTGACGGCGCATATAACGGCTATTACGAAAGCTCCGCCCCGGAGGCGGAGCCCTCCGCAAGCGAACAGGAATTTCTCGATTCCGACTATGCTTCCGAAGCCGCAATCGGCGAAAACACCTCCGCAAGCGGAAGAAAGCTTATCCGCACCGTAAGCCTTTCTATGGAAACCCTTGAGTTTGAAAGCTTTGTTTCCGCCCTCCAAAAAGCCGTTGCGGAAACCGGCGGATATATCGAAAGCTCAGATATAAGCGGAAACAGCTATAATTACAGCCGCAACCGCTATGCAAGCTTTACCTGCCGCATTCCCTCCGCAAAGCTGGACGGCTTTCTCGGCACTGTCGGCGGAATAGGCAATGTTACCTCAAGCTATGAAAACCAGGACGATGTGACCCTCTCCTATGTTGATACGGAAGCAAGGGTCGCCTCCCTCCAAACCGAATACGACCGTCTTCTCGAGCTTCTTTCAAAGGCGGAAAACATTGATTCCGTAATAGCCCTGGAGCAGCGTCTTTCCGATGTACGCTATCAGCTTGAAAGCTATAAAAGCCAGCTCCGCACCTACGATAATCTTGTTGATTACAGCACCGTTACAATCAGCGCAAGCGAAGTTCAGCGAGTGACCTCTCCGGAGGAAAAATCCGTTTGGGCAAGAATATCCACCGATTTTTCCGATAACCTCTACGATGTCGGCACCGGTCTTGTGGATTTCTTTGTATGGTTCGTTTCGGCAACGCCCTATTTTGCCGTTCTTGCGGTTATTGCGCTTATAATCGTGCTTATAGTAAAAGCCTGCCTTAAAAATAACCCCCGCCATCAGGCAAGGGTCGCTTGGAAGAAAGCCGAAAAAGCCCGCAAAAAAGCCGAAAAGCTTGCAAAGAAAAACGGCGCAGAGCCGGCGGAGGCTCCCGCTCCCGCCGAGGATAAGCCCGCCGAGAAATAATCAAAAGCCGCCGAAAGACTCCTCATAAAAAAATACAGTAATTAAGACAAAAAACTTCCTGTGTCCTATGCACGGGAAGTTTTTTTCGGCTGTTTTTTTATGCGGAATAAGCTTTTTTTAAGCCTTTATCAAAGCTCTTTTCCCATTAAAATCATGTCCTCGCTTCGTAAATACCCTCGCCTTGCGTAAAAATCCTCGTCCTCTACGGTAGTATCAAGGCTTATGCTGCGGATTCCTCTTGCAACCTCTCTTTTTTCATACTCATGCAAAAGCTCCGTGCCTATACCCTTGCCTCTAAAGGCTTTTCTTACGCAAAACTCCTTTATCATGCAGACAATTCCGTCAAAATACTGCTCTTCCTCGCCGATAACCATTCCGATGATTTTTCCGTCCTCAATGGCGGCAAGACCAAAGAAGCCCTCGTTATTTATATAGTGTCCTATTCTTCTTTCGGCTGTTTTTTGGGTCCATTTCTCAAACCACGGCTCGGAATTAAATGCCTCCGCAAATATCCTTGCAAGCTCTTGAGTGTCTACCGCCGTTATCTCCCTGTATTTCACCTGCGCCGCTCCTTTTACATTTTTATTTTTATCATTATAGCCTGTATTTTACTTTCCGTCAATGCTGCTTTGCCCGCCGCCGGTATGGGAAGAAACATCCGCCGCAATAACCGTTCCCTCATAAACATATATTGTGGCAAAAGCCTCGCCCCCGCCGGGATAATCATTTACGGCATAGCTGTATTTTTTAACGGTTTTGCCGAGATACGGAGTAAGGTCCATTCCCGCCGCCTTTTGCAGCTCGTTGTATTCCGAAAGCACCTCGTCAAACTCCGCAGGGATAAGCGCCTCTCCCACAGAGCAAGGCTCCTCCTCCGGCGTCCAGCCAAAGGACGAAATAAATTCCACCCGGCTTTTGTTATCCGTAACCCGGCGGGAAATCGCCTCCTGCGCCGCCGGCTGCTCCTTTCCGCCGAAAACAAACATAATTATACCGATAACCACCGCAAGAACAACGCAGCATATACCGATTATCCTTGCTTTTGCGGTATGAAAAGAAGCTGTCATCACAAAAAATCACCTCCGATAATAAATAAAAGCCCCGTAAAATATATTACGGGGCTTTGTATTCTATTCGGAAAAGATTATTCCTTATCCTCGGTCATCCACTGTTTTGCTTCTTCAATAACAGCAGGCTCGAGCATCTTAGGAAGCTCTTCATAGCGTGCAAACTCAAGGCTGAAGGAACCTCTGCCCTGGGTCATGGAGCGCATAACGGTTGTAAAGTCGGACATTTCGCTCATCGGGACTTCCGCTTCAACAACGGAGTAGCCCTCTTCCTCTTCGGAGGGAGCCATACCGAGAACACGGCCGCGGCGTTTGTTTACTTCGCCGAGAATATCGCCGGTGTTGGTATCGGGAACAAGAACTTTAAGAGTGCCGATAGGCTCGAGAAGGACGGGACCCGCCTGAACAATACCTGCTTTATAAGCAAGTCTTGCTGCCATCTGGAAAGACATATCGTTGGAGTCAACGGGGTGATAGGAACCGTCAACAAGTCTTGCAAGAACGCCTACCATGGGATAACCGGCAAGCATACCGACCTTGCAGGCTTCGCGCAGACCTTTTTCAACTGCCGGGAAGAAGTTTCTCGGAACAGAGCCGCCGAATACGGCTTCCTCAAATACCATTTCCTCGCTGTCGGTCGGCTCAAACTCTACCCAAACATCGCCGTACTGACCGTGACCGCCGGACTGTTTCTTATGTTTACCCTGAACCTTAACCTTCTTGCGAATGGTTTCTCTGTATGCAACACGGGGCTTTTCAAGTCCAAGCTCTACGCCGAATTTGGATTTAAGCTTGCTGATAACAACATCAAGGTGCTGTTCGCCAAGACCGGAGAGTATCTGCTGCTTGGTTTCGGGGTTCATCTCAAAGTTAAGGGTGGAATCCTCTTCCATAAGGCGGGCGATGGAGGAAGCGGTCTTGCTGTCGTCGCCCTTGCCCTTTGTGTATGTAGCCATTCTGAAGCAGGGAGCCGGGAACTCGGTCTTCTTAAAGGAAACAACACGGGAGGGGTCGCAAAGGGTATCGCCGGTGGCTGCTTCGGCAAGCTTTGTGATTGCGCCGATGTCGCCTGCGCTGATGCTGTCAACAGGCTCCTGAGTTTTTCCGTGCATAATTACCATCTTGCCAAGACGCTCCTGGCTGCCGGTTCTGGAATCAACCGGAGTTGCTGCGGTTGCGATTGTGCCGGCGATTACCTTAACAAAGGAAAGCTTTCCGACAAAGGGGTCCGCAACGGTTTTGAATACATACGCCGCAACCGGAGCATTGGCGTCGCATTTAATAAAAACTTCCTTGCCGTCTGCGTCGGTGGCAACCTCGGAGGCTGCTTCCGCTGCGGAGGGGAATACTTTTTTAAGGGAGGTCATAAAGAGCTCTACGCCTTTAAGGGTGATTGCGTCGCCGCAATAAACGGGGGCGATAGTTCCGTCTTTAAGACCGGCTTTAAGACCTTTTATTCTTTCTTCTTCGGTAAACGGCTCGTCCGCAAAGAACTTTTCCATAAGCTCATCGTCGGTGTTGGCGATTGCTTCGTTCATTGCCATGCGGATCTCTTCAAGGCGGTCGTCGGAGGGAACATCAACCTCGGTTGCCTTGCCCTTTGCGTCAAACTTAAATGCTTTTTCGGTAATCATATTTACATAAATGTCGCCGACGGGAACGGTAACGGGGCAAACGCAATCGCCGAATTTTGCTTTAAGGCTCTCGAATGCTTTATAGAAATCTGCGTTTTCCTGGTCCATTTTGGAGATGAAGAACGCTTTTGCTTTTTTGGTTTTTGTTGCAAGCTTCCATGCTTTTTCTGTTCCGACAAGCACGCCGGATTTTGCGGAAAGAGTAATGATTACTGCGTCTGCTGCGCGTACTCCTTCGTGGAATCCGCCGGCAAAGTCAAACAGTCCGGGAGTGTCGATTACATTGACTTTAACTCCGTCATGCTCAAAGGGAGCAACTGCGGAGGATACGGAAATTTTTCTTCTGATTTCTTCCGGGTCAAAGTCGCATACGGTATTTCCGTCGGCAATAGTGCCAAGACGGTCGGTGGCTCCGGCTATGTAAAGCATCGCCTCCGCCAAAGAAGTTTTACCATCAGAACCGTGACCCGCAAGGGCAATGTTTCTGATATTTTCTGCTGTGTACTGTTTCAAAGCAAATAATCCCCTTTCACGATGTGTCGTACGGGTTTATTATAGCAGAATATTACTGCCTTTTGCAATATAATTCATAAAAAAAGTTCCCGCCTAAGAAAAAAATCCTTTATTACGCATAAAATTAAATTTTTCACGGGCAAAAAAGGTCTGTTTTCTTTTGCGAGGAAAAAGATTTTTTGCCCTTTTCGGCAAAAAATCTTTTTTTCTGCAACACATAAGGTCAAAAAACACACCTTATATATGAAAAGTTTATTCAAGAGATTGCGGCGGCGTTTTTTTAATAAACGCCACCTTTCCATATTATAAGAGGTGACATTTTTTGACAAGTGTTTTGAAGCGTTTACGAAAACAAAAGCAGATGACACAGCTTGAGCTTGCGGAGGCTCTTAACATATCCCAAACCGCCGTCAGTAAGTACGAAAGAGGCGTTTGCGAACCGGATCTTTCCGTTGTTATAGCCATGGCGGATTTTTTCGGAATTTCCGTTGACGAGCTTGTCCGTGGGCTTTACCGCCAAAGCGAAAGCTTCCGCAGCGGGCAAAAATAAGCCCCGCCGAAAAAAATGTCCGCTCCCTGAGATAAATTCAAACTCCTTTTTTTCTTTTTTATCTTTCCATTCAAAAAGTCCGCCGAAAGGCTTTTCGGCGGACTTTTTGTGCCTTTTTTGCTCAGAGAATGTTTCCCGAACAAAATTCGGGAAAAAGCTCCGCCGGAGAAAGCTCCGGAAAAAGCCTGCATCCCGGTCTGTGCAAAAATCCCGCCCGCATTGCCGCAAGCATAAGCCTTGCGGTTAATGCCGGATTGTTTATGCTCATTTCAAAGGCAATGCGCTGTTCTCCCTCGCCGAAGGCATAGCCGCTGCGCTCTATTTTTACGCCGTGAGCACGGCTTTTGTGCGGTGCAAGGTCATCCGTAAACACAACCTCGGTTTCGTCGTGCTCAAAATAGCCGTCGGAGCGGATTGCGTGCTCAACCGCCGCCGGGTCCGCCCCCGGCTTGAGCACCGCAAAAACCTGTCTGCGGTGGCTGTCGCCCCCCGCCGGAAGAGTTACCGCAACGGCGTCCGCAACGCCCTCTATTGCCTTTACCGCCGCCGTATGCCCCATGCTTATCCCCGGTCCGAACTGCGTGTGCGTCACCCCGCAGGGCAGCGCAGCGGCAAAAAGCGCACGAACGGAGGAATCCAAGCCTGGGTCCCACCCCGCTCCCACCACGGCAAAGGCTCCGCCCTTTACCGCCGCAGCCGAAAGCTCTTTCTTTATGCTCAAAAGCTCGCCGTGGAGGTCGCAGGCGTCCACCGTATTTATTCCGAGGGAAAGCAGGTACTTTGCCGCAGCGGCAGCCCTCCGGGACGGCACGCAGACAAGCACTCCGTCCGGCTTTTGCAAAAGCTTTTCTGCGCAGGAGGCAGTCTGCACCCCGTCAAAGCCCAAAACCGTCCCCTCTTCCCTGCGGATAAATCCGCAGAGGCGCATATCCGCCGCTTCCAAAATGGCTTTTGCCGCATATATTCCGACATTTCCCGTGCCCATAACCGCAATGTTCTTCATAAAAAAATCGCCCCCATATCCCTTTAGGATATGCGGGCGAATTTTTCTTTATGCTCGAATTTTATCTTTCGACAATATATTTGTGAACTCTCTCGGGGAGGTCTTCCTTCTCGCAGGAGGCGGCAAAGGTCATCTCCACATTAAACTCGTCGCAAAGGCGGCGAAGCTTATCGGTCATCTTTGCGAAGGCGTCGTAGTCACGGCCGCCGATTTTGAAGGTGGCGTCAACAAAAATATGGCTTATATCGTAGTTGCCTGCAATAAGACCGGAAAGGAAACCATAAAAAGAGTTGAAATCGGAAATATCGTATTCATCAATGTCGATAAGGCGAACCTTATGGGTAAGGTCAAAGCGAAGAGTATCGCCGCGTTCGATTGCCACAACGCAGCCGCCGGTGGTTTTTACCGCTTCTTCAATGCTGTCGATAAGGTATTTTGTTTTGCCGGAGCCTTTAAGGCCAAGGATAAGTTTAATCATTTTTTATGTCTCCCTCTGTTCTTTTATTATCATTGCGCAAACGCAGTTTGACCGAAGTCGGTTTCAAAGCTTTGCTTCCAAAGCCTCTTTCATGTCCTCATAGCCGGGTTTTCCAAGCAATGCAAACATATTTTTCTTATAGCTTTCCACCCCCGGCTGATTAAACGGATTAACGCCGAGCATATAGCCGGAAACGGCAACAGCTATCTCAAAGAAATAAATCAGCTTGCCCACCTCATATGGGGTTTTCTCCCTTGAGGTGATTATGATGTTCGGAACTCCGCCCTCCGTATGGGCAATAAGAGTGCCAAGGCGGGCTTTTTCGTTAATTTCGCCCATATCCGTGCCGGAAAGGAAGTTCAGCCCGTCGGAATTTTCTTCGTCGTTCGGAACGGCAAAGCGGTGCTTTGCCTTTTCAAAGCGAACCGTCGTTTCAAAAAGGACTCTGCTGCCGTCCTGTACAAACTGACCGAGAGAATGAAGGTCGGTGGAAAAAACCGCAGAGCATGGGAAAATCCCCTTATGCTCCTTGCCCTCGCTTTCGCCGAAAAGCTGCTTCCACCATTCCGCCATCTGACCGAAATCCGGGTCGTAGCTTACCAAAAGCTCAAGTGCCTTGCTTTCGCCAAGCACGCTTCTTGCTGCGGCGTAGCGCATTGCGTCGTTCCGCTCAAAATCCGCAGAAAGATACTCGTCCATTCCGTCCGCCGCACCCAAAAGAAGCTCTTTCGGGTCAATTCCTGCGGCGGCTATCGGCAAAAGCCCAACCGGGGTAAGAACGGAAAATCTTCCGCCGATGTCGTCCGGAACAACAAAGCACTCATAGCCCTCTTTGTCCGCAAGAGCCTTCAGCGTGCCTTTTTCCCTATCCGTTGTGCAGAAAATACGCTCCTTTGCGCCGGCTTTTCCATAGCGTTTTTCAAGCAGCTCCCGGAAAAAGCGGAAGGCAACCGCCGGTTCCGTCGTTGTGCCGGATTTTGAAATAACATTTACGGAAATGTCCTTTCCCTCGCAAAGCGCAGCAATATCGCACATATAATCCGGCGAAAGACCGCACCCGGCAAAGTAAATTTCCGGTCCGCTATGGGGAAGGCTGTTACGAAGCGGCGACTGCAAAAGCTCGATAACCGCCCTTGCGCCAAGATAGGAACCTCCTATTCCGATTACGATAAGAATATCGCTTTGGCTGCGGATTTTTTCCGCAGCCCGCTCTATGCGGAAAAGCTCTTCTCTGTCGTAATTCTTCGGAAGCCCGACGAAGCCGGTAAATTCCGCACCCGTTCCCGTTTTTTCAATAAGAGCGGAAAGTGCTTTTTCTGCAAAAGCTTTTTTTGCAAAAAGCTCCTCTTCGGAAACAAAGCCTTTAAGATAGTCAAGGTTTACCTTCGGCATTGCCAACACCTCTTGAAGCTGATATTTTCCTATTTATATAATAACCTAAACCACGGCTTTTTGCAAGTAAACTTTCCGTTAAAATTCTTTTTTAGGCAAATTTTATTTTATGGCTTTGTGCCGACCGCTTCAAAAAACAGTTTTTTGAGGGCGGCAAAAAAGCCCATCCTCGGAACATCCTCCGCCGCAACTATGTCATAGCCGCCTATTTCGCCGCCGTTAAGCGTAACCGTAACCCTGCCTATGGCATCGCCGGCTTTTATCGGTGCCTCAAGCTCCGTCGGAAGATAAACGGATTGTTCAACTCCGTCCTTTTGCCCCTTTTTAAGCAAAAAAGCCGCCGTTTCGCCGCAAACCGGCATAACGCTGTCCGCCGTTCCGTGGGTTACCGGAACCGGCAAAAGATATTCCTCCGGCGGCTGCATTTTTACAAGAGCAAAGTTTGCAAAGCCGTAGTCCAAAAGCTTTCGCCCTGCGGCAAAGCGTTCGTCCGTATTCGGTGAGCCGAGAGTTACGGAAATAAGCTCCATCCCGTCCCGTTCCGCAGAGGCGGAAAGACAGCAGCCCGCCTCGTCCGTAGAGCCGGTTTTAAGCCCGGTGCAGCCCTTATAAAACCGCACAAGGCGGTTTGTATTGGTAAGCTCCGTTGCGCCGTTCCGCAGGCTGTCCATCCAAACGGTGGAATAGTTCTTTATCTCCGGATGTTTAAGAAGCTCCGCCGACATAATCGCAATATCCCTTGCCGTAGAAAGATGCCCCTCTGCGTCAAGCCCGGTGCAGTTCTTAAAAACCGTATTCTTCATGCCAAGCTCCGCCGCACGGGTATTCATAAGCTCCACAAAGGTTTCTTCACTTCCGGAAACCGCTTCGCCCAAGGCGACGCAGGCGTCGTTTGCCGAGCTTATCGCCGCCGCCTTCAAAAGCTCGTTTACCGTAAAGGTTTCTCCCGGTTCAAGCCAAATTTGGCTTCCGCCCATGGAGCAGGCGTGCTCGCTTGCGGAAATCTCCGTTTCCATACCGAATTTACCCTCGTCCATTGCCTCGAACACAAGCAAAAGCGTCATCACCTTTGTTATGGAAGCCGGCGGCATCTGCTTGTCGGCGTCGTGCTCAAAAAGCACCGTGCCCGTGGAGCGTTCGATAAGGATCGCCGACTTTGCGGATATGGTGAGGTTTGGGTCAATCTCCGCCGCTTTTTGAATTTTCGAAAGTTCCTCCGGCGTGGCAAGTTTTTCTCCCGCAGCGGGCAAAGCCGCCGCAAGAATAATTATTATCGCCGCCGCAAGGGAAATTATTTTTTTCATACCGTCACACCTCGCTTTATTTTAATCGGAGCACGCTATGCCTTTTCTGCGGGCGGCATAGCGGCAAACGATTTCCGGCAGCGCAAATGAGCACAGGCTCCTCGGAGCTTCGGCGAAGGGGCATTTACATTCCCTGCCTAAAAAGCCGGACGAAGCCCGCCGCAGAGCGGCGGAGAACATCTGCGCTTAGATTATTAAAAGGCTATGCCCGCAGGCTTAAAAAAATTCCCCCGGTAACCCAAAAACAGCCCTCTGCATAGAATATAACAAACTGTTTCGGAGGCGCAATTCTATGAAAAGGCGGCAATGGTGTTTGTGTTTTATCCAAAAAACTGCGCTTTGGTTTGCCGCCGGGCTTTTAATCGGGCTTTTGTTCCCGCTTTGTCCGATTTTATTTTTAATTGCCGTTTTACTTATTGTTTTTTCCCGCTGCCGCTGAAAAAAATTTTGCCGGAGGTGTTTTTTTATGAAAATAGTCGTTTGGAGCAGCCCAAAATTTCTTGCGCCCTTTTTGCGTATGTTTTTCAAAATAGGCAAAGAAGAAGACGACGGCGCATAACATACAAAAAAACCGGGGCAGCCGCAAGCTGCCCCGGTTTTTTCTGCATTATTCTTTTACACCTTTACGATGTAGTTTTCTTTTCTCTTTGCCGCTTCCGAAAGAGGCGCAGCCGCATAGCCGAGGGCAATGCTCCCTACTCCTCTCAGCCTTTCGGGAAGTCCCCATTCTCTGAGAAGCTCCTTGCCTCTTTCGCTGTCAAAAATCTGGCGTTCTCTGTTGACCCAAACGGAGCCAAGCCCAAGGGAAGCCGCCGCAAGCATCATATTTTCCAAAACGCAGCTTGCGTCCTCAACAAAGGTGCCGATCTCCGGATTTGCCAAAACAAGAACAATCGCCGGTGCGCCGTAATACGGGTCGGTTTCTTTGCCCAAAACCTCCGCATTGAGCCTTGAAAGCTCCTTGCGGTATTTTTCCGATGTTACGGAGATAATAACCGGAGATTGCCTGTTCATTCCGGTGGGTGCAAAGGTTCCCGCCTCCAAAACTGCGTCAAGCAGCTCCTCGGGAACCGCCTCCTGCTTATAGGAACGAACGCTCCTGCGCTTTTTGATAATTTCAAGAACCTCGTTTGTCATTTTTTGCTCCTCCTTTTTTGAGCATTGTCTGCGGCAGATTGCTTTTTTTGAGCACGGCTGCGTGCTCAAAAAAAAGCCGTCCTCCTTCACGGAGCTATTTACCAAGCTCCCATTCCTTTATCTGCTTTGCTTCCTCATACATTATGCAGTAATTTTTATGGCGGCTTTCCGGAATAATCCCTTCTTCCTTTGCCGCAAGAACGGCGCAGCCTTTTTCGGAAACATGGCTGCATCCGACAAATTTGCATTTCATAATATAAGGTTCAAATTCCCTAAAGCAGTATTGTAAGGCGTCCTTTCGGATTATCTCCATTCTTTCCATTTCTATTGCGGAAAAGCCGGGAGTATCCGCCACAAAGCCGCCGCCCGGAGCGACAAAAAGCTCCGTATGGCGGGTTGTGTGCCGCCCACGCCCAAGCTTTTTGCTTATTTCCGCAGTTGAGAGAGAAAGCTCCGGCAAAATTTCATTAAGCAGGGTTGATTTTCCCGCTCCCGAATTTCCGCAAAATGCGCTTATTTTTCCCTCAAGCATTTTGAGCACCGCTTCTGTTCCCCGGTGCTCGGTCGAGCACACCTCGTATACCTCAAAGCCCGCCTTGCGGTAAATTTGAGCATAGGGCGCAGGGTCGGCAAGGTCGCATTTTGTAAAGACGAGCACCGGCTCCACATCCTGGTGCTCGGCAACGGCAATAAGCTTGTCTATCACCAAAAGGTTTGGCGCAGGCTCCGCCAGAGAAACCACCAAAACAAGCCTGTCTATATTTGCAAGGGGCGGGCGAACAAGGGAATTTTTCCTCTCGTGTACCGCATGGATATAGCCCTTTTCCTTTGGCAAAACGGAAATCGTAACTCTGTCGCCGACAAGAGGAGAAAGCTCCCGCTTTCTGAAAATTCCCCTTGCCCTGCATTCGTAAACCGTTTTTCCGCAAAGGACATAGTAAAATCCTCCGGTCGCCTTAACAATAAGTCCCTCCGCTTTCGGAAGGGACTTATCATCGGTTTCCGGGCTGTGTTTTCGTTCAGTCATCAAGCCTCCGTAAAAAATCAGCCGCCGAAATCGGAAGAATTGTCGCTTACAAGCATTGCCGTACCGTCGGTAAAGTTGACGGAATATGCCTGATAAAGCTTATCGTCATAATAAATGCTCACGGTGGAAATTCCCTCGCCGCTGAGGGTTACAAGCCAGCTTCCCGCAATTGAGGGATTAACGGTTTCCGCCGCAGCGGGGCTTCCGTTCACAAAAGCCTCGAGCATAACCTCTTTGTTTTCGGAGGGAAGCGGAATATCAAGATTTATGGAATTTGTTTCGTTTTCCCGCTCCATAGCGATAACAAGGTCGATTGTCGTGCCCTTTTGCACCTGCGTTCCCGCAGCTATGCTTTGGTCAAGAACCACCGTTCCCGCCTGGGTGCTGTCAACTCTTGTTACGCTTCCGATTTTTATTCCCGCAGCGTTAAGCATAAGCTTTGCGTCGCCAAGGCGATAGCCGAGTACATTCGGAACCTCCGCATATGTTGTTTTCGGACCCATGCTTACATATATAATCACTACGGTCCCGCTGTCAACAACGGTATCAACTCCCGGTTCCGTGCGGATAACATATCCCTCCGCAATATCGTCGTTATATTCGGTAATTGTCGTAAACTCAATTCCGTTTTCCGTAAGTATGGCATAAACCTGGTTTTCCTCAAAATTTGTATAGTCCGAAAGGCTGAAGGATTGCACGCCGCTTGAAATTTTAACTCTTATGCGGCTTTTTTCCTTTACATTCATACCGGGCTTTATATCCTGATAATAGATAACATCTTTATCATAGTGTTCATGAAACGCAGAGGATTCCACCTCTATCTTAAATCCCGGATATTGCTTTTTTGCCTCTGTAATGTCCATTCCGATAAGGTTCGGGGCGGTTGTATCGGGGACCTCCTCAAAAGGGCGGACCATCGCCATAATTCCGATAAGGAAGATTATCGCAATTACGATAAAAGCCACCGTAATTCCCGTAAGCACCGGAACGACCGGGGCGGAGCGCACCTGCTCGTCCTTGATTTTCTTTGTTTTCTTCGCTGTTTTTGTAAAGTTTTCGGTAATGCTCATTTCCTCCGGCTCGGTGTATTTATACTCAAAGCTTACGGTGGGGTCGCGCTTAAATTCATCTATATCCCTAAGCATTTCCGCCGCAGACTGATACCGCCTTGCGGGATCCTTCTGCATTGCTCTTACGATTATATCCTCAAGCCCCTCCGGAATATCCGGATTTATGCTGCGGGGCAGCTTTGGCTGGCTCTGAATCTGCTGCAATGCAACGGAAACCGGGCTTTCCGCATCGAAGGGCAGCTTTCCCGTTGTCATCTCGTAAAGCATAACGCCGACGGAATAAATGTCGCTTTTTTCGTCGGTAACATCGCCCTTTGCCTGCTCCGGGCTTATATAATGGACGGAGCCTATTGCTTTATCCGTAACGGTTTGCTGGCTTGCCCTTGCAAAGCGGGCGATGCCGAAATCCGCAACCTTTATTGTTCCGTCCGCAAGAAGCATTATGTTCTGGGGCTTTATATCCCGGTGAACTATTCCCTTATCGTGGGCGTGCTGAAGAGCACGCAAAATCTGCACGGTAAAATGCACAGCCTCTTTCCAGCGCAGAACCTTTTGCTGCTCTATATATTCTTTAAGAGTTATTCCGTCGATGTATTCCATAACGATATACTGAATATCCTCGTTAAAGCTGACATCATAAACCTTTACTATGTTCGGGTGGGATAGTACGGCAATAGCCTTTGATTCGTTCCGAAAGCGGCGCAAAAGCTCGTCGTTCTGCATATGCTCGTCCCGAAGAATTTTTACCGCAACGGTGCGGTCGTCAATGCTGTCATAAGCACGGTATACATTCGCCATACCGCCGACGCCGATTATCTCTTTTATTTCGTAACGCCCGTCAAGTTTTTTTCCGATATATCTGTCCATTAAGCTCCTCCGGCTTTTTTCGATAGAAAATTATCTTGTAATGCAAACAACGGTGACATTATCCGCCCCGCCGGCTTTTTTTGCGGCGTTTATAAGCTTATCAACGCATTTTCCGTACCCTGCCGATTTTATCATATCAAGCAGCTCGCCTTTTGTAAAATAGTTGGAAAGTCCGTCTGTGCAGATGATGATGGCTTCGCCCTCATTAAGGGCAAATTCGCAGTAATCCAAATCTATTATCGACATGACCCCAAGGGCACGGGTGATAAAGTGCTTTTTCGGATGAAAGCGTGCCTCGTCCTGAGTAATTTCGCCTCTGTCAACAAGAAGCTGAACAACGGAGTGGTCCTTCGTCATCTGTTCGATACCCTCCGCCGTAACATGATAGGCTCTGCTGTCCCCCGCATGAACAATATGCGCAATTCCGTCGCAAACAATACAGGCAACAATAGTGGTTCCCATTCCTCTTAAATCCGGGTCGCGCTGGGAACGGTCAAAAACCGAAACATTTGCCGCAGTAACCGCTGTTTGAAGAATACTTCTTATTGAATTATCGCCAAAGCCGCTTCCGTAAGCGGCGGTTACACTGTCCGTAACTATATCCGCCGCCGTGCGGCTTGCGATATGACCGCCCTTTTCGCCGCCCATACCGTCGCACACAACCGCAAATACTGCGTCGTCCCCAAGAACCCCGCAGTTGAAATCGTCCTGGTTGATTTCTCTTGCGTTGCCTATATCCGTTTTGCCCACTGCTTTTAACATATCATTCACCTCTTGTCAAAAACGGTCTGTTTGCGTCGCCTTTGTTTTGTATTATATCTTATTGTACAATTTTATATCTTATTTTGCCGTATGTCAAATATTTTGCTCATATCAGCCGGAAAAAGTTCCCCCGTGCTCTTTATCCATAACGCTTCTCCTAAGCTGACCGCAGGCTGCGTTTATGTCGCTTCCAAGCTCCCGGCGGATTGTTGCGTTCTGTCCGTAGTCGTTAAGCAGCTTGCAGAAAGCCTCAACCGTTTCCCGTTTTCCCCGGCGATAGCCGGTTTCGTTCACCTTATTTACCGGAATAAGGTTTACATGTGCGCCCATTCCTTTCAGCAGAGCGATAAGCTCCATGGCGTGCTCCGGTTGGTCGTTTACCCCGTCGATAAGGGCGTATTCGAAGGAAATCCGCCGCCCGGTTGTATCAAAGTAATCCCGGCAGGCTTTTATAAGCTCGTCTATGGGGTATCTTCTTGCAATGGGCATTGTTCTGCGGCGTATTTCGTCGTTCGGTGCATGAAGCGAAACCGAAAGCGTAAGCTGAAGCTTTTTTTCCGCAAGCTTATATATTTTATCAACAAGCCCACAGGTGGAAAGGGAAATATGCCTCATTCCCATATTAAAGCCCTGCTCGGAGGTCACTATTGTAAGAAAATCCATTACATTGTCGAAATTATCAAGGGGCTCGCCAATGCCCATAAGCACAATGGAGGCGATTTTTTCGCCGTTTTCCTCGGCGTCCTTTGCCGCAAGATAAACCTCGGAAAGCATCTCCGACGGGGTCAGGTTGCGGCAAAGCCCCGTAAGAGTGGAGGCGCAGAAGGTGCAGCCCATTCGGCAGCCGCATTGGGTGGAAATACAAAGGCTTCCGCCCCTCTTATATGCCATACGAACTCCCTCAACATGCTCGCCGTCGCCAAGGCGGAAAAGATATTTTACCGTTCCGTCAATTTTTGAAACAAGCTTTTGCTCAACGGAAACGGCGGCAAGGGGATATTCGCTTTTCAGCCGCTCCCTTAGGGCTGCCGGCAAATTTGTCATCTCGTCATAGCTGCCCGCTCTTTTTTGGTGCAGCCATTCGTATATCTGCTTTGCCCTAAAAGCGGGAAGACCCATTGCCTTTATCTCTTCGCAAAGCTTTTCGTATGTAAGAGAGCGAAGGTCAGTCATTGCCTTTCCCCTTTCTCAGTCTTGCAAAATAAAAACCGTCGGAATTTATTTCTCCCGGCAAAAGCGTTACAGAAAATCCGTCCTCGGAGTATTTTTGAAGTTCCTCCGGAAGCTTTTCCGGAAAAAGCCCGTCCCTTTCCAAAAGGAGCTTTACAACATTTTCGTTTTCGGCTTTTGAAAGGGTGCAGGTCGAATAGATAAGCGTTCCGCCGTCCCTGAGATATTTTGCGGAGGTTGCCGCAATTCTATACTGTATTTTCGGAAGAGAGGCAAGGTCGCCCGGGTTTTTGAAGCGGATTTCCGGCTTTCTTCGGATAACGCCAAGCCCGGAGCAGGGAACATCGCAGAGCACTCGGTCGAATTTTCCCATCTCCTCGGAAAAAACCGTTGCGTCGTTCTGCTTTGCGGTGATTATATCAAGCCCAAGGCGTGCGCCTCCGGCTTTAACAAGCCCGGCACGCTTTGCATGGAGGTCGCAGGCGACAATTTCGCCCCGGTTCTCCATAATTTCGGCAAGGGTAAAGGTCTTTCCGCCGGGTGCCGCACAAACATCAAGCACCCGCTCTCCCGGCTTTGCTCCAACCGCTGCGGCGCAAAGCTGGCTTGAAATATCCTGAATATGAAAAAGCCCCCGCTTATACGCTTTTGTATTCTGCGGTGCGGCAAGCTCCGTAACTATCCCGCCGAAAATTTCCTCAAGAGGGTGCGCCGCAGCCCCTTCCTCCGCCAAAGCTTCACAAAGCTCCTTTGCGCTAAGCTTTACCGTGTTTGCCCTTGCATATATAGGCGGCGCACCGAGGCAAGCCCTGAGAGCCTTTTGCGTCCTTTGCGGTCCAAACTCAAGGCACCATTTTTTGCAAAGCCAAAGCGGTGCGGAATATTCCGCAGAAAGCCGCTCTATTCCGGAAAGCCTGCTGAAATCGGCGTTTTTTCCGTTGCGGATAAACGCCCGCAAAATTCCGTTTATAAAGCCGGAGGCTTTTGCACAGTCCAGTTCCTTTATAAGCTCGACGGATTCGTTTACGGCGGCGTTATCCGGCACGGAGCGCATATAGAGAAGCTGATAAAACCCCATGCGCAGCACCTCGATTACCTCCGGCGAAAGCTTTTCAAGCGGGGTTGAGGAATACCGCTTTATGAGAATATCAATGGTTATCCTGCGCTCCAATACTCCGTAAAACAGCGCAGAAGCAAAAGCCTTGTCCCTTTTGTCAAGGTCCTTTGCCTCCTCAAGCTGGGAATCCAAAACTATGTTTGAAAAGCCGCCGGAGGAAACCCTTATAAGTGCCTTTGCCGCAATAAGTCTTGCCCTGTCCGCCATAAAATCTCCTTAAAAAAAATCAAATCGTTTGTTTTAATCTCTTCTTCTTCCGCCAAAAAGCACAATAAGCCGCAAAAGCTGCGCCAAGGAGGAAACCAAAGCCGCAACATAGGTAAGTGCCGCCGCACGGAGAACCGCTTTTGCGCCGGTTATTTCGTTTCCGTAAAGAATTTCGTTATTTTGCAAGGTTGCAATGGCTCTGTTGGAAGCGTTGAATTCCACCGGAAGCGTTACAAGCTGAAACAGCGCAATGGTCGCAAAAAGAATTATTCCCGCATTAACAAGGGACTGGGAAGAAAAGATAAGTCCGAGGATAATAATCGGAAAATAAGCCCAAGAGCCTATTTGGGTAACGGGGATTATCGCTTCTCTCCATTTAATCGGGCGATAGCCGACTGCGTGCTGGATAGCATGACCCGTTTCGTGCGCCGCAACGCCGATTGCCGCAACGGAGGTGCTGTTATAAACATCGTCCGAGAGATTTATCGTCTTTTCACTTGGGTTAAAGTTATCCGTAAGGCTTCCGGAAATATGCCGTATTGTAACATCATAAATTCCGTTTTGCTCAAGGATAAGCTTTGCAACCTCTGCGCCGGTGTATCCTCTTGCGGTGGAAACCCTGCTGTACTTTGAAAAAGCGGATTTTACCGAAAGCTGCGCCCAAAGTCCGAAAATAAGCGCAGGAATTATAAATATAATATAGGTTATATCAATTCCGTAGAAATATGGCATTAAAAATCTCTCCTTTATCTGCCTATGCGAACGCCTTTTTCAAGGCGTTTTCCTCTTATAAAATCTCCGCCGCTCATCTGTTTTTTCCCCTCCAGCTGAACGGTTACAAGCTCAAGCGCACCGTCGCCGCAGCCGACGATAAAGCGTTTTTCATCAAGGAGGGTCCCCGCCTTTCCGAAAAATCCCTCCGCCTTTTCCGCTTTATAAACCTTTACGGTTTTTCCGTCAACAAAGGTAAAAGCAACCGGCCAGGGGCAAAGCCCCCGCACAAGGTTATGGATTTCCTCCGGGGATTTTTCAAAGTCGATTTCCCCCATCTCTTTTTTGAGCATCGGAGCAAGCGTTGCCTCCGCATCATTCTGCGGCTCTCTCGGAACGCTTTCCCTGTCAAAAAGCTCAAGCGTTTTTTCGATAGAATCCGCCCCAAGCACCGAAAGCCGCTCAAAAAGCTCTCCTGCGGTTTCGTCGCCGCCGATTTCGGTTTCAAGCTTCAGTATCATATCTCCGGTATCCATGCCCTCCGCCATATACATGGTCGTAACGCCGGTAACCGGGTCGCCGTTTATTACCGACCACTGTATGGGGGCGGCTCCCCGATACTTCGGAAGAAGGCTTCCGTGAACATTTACGCAGCCCAAGGGCGGAACATCAAGAAGCTCCTTCGGCAAAATTCTTCCGTATGCGGCAACAACAACAAGGTCGGGCGAGAGGCTCTTCATCATTTCAAGAGCCGTTCCGTCCTTCATTTTTGCCGGCTGGAACACGGGGATACCGTGCTCAAGCGCAAGTTTTTTTACCGGCGTCGGCTCAATTATTTGTTTTCTTCCAACGGGTTTATCCGGCTGGGAAAAAACGCCCACAACATTTCTTCCGGTAGAAATAAGCCTTTCAAGGATGGCGGCGGCAAAATCCGGCGTTCCCATAAAGACGATTCTCATATCCTTCATTCTTCAATGTCCTCCGGCTCGGCTTTCTCGTCGCTGTTATAGTGAATGTCCGTAGCAAGGTCAACAAAGCAAACGCCGTTAAGGTGGTCTATCTCGTGGCAGAACGCTCTTGCTTTAAGTCCCTTGCCGCTTTTTTCAAACCAGTTTCCGTTTCTGTCCTGTGCGCGGACGGTAACAAACATCGGGCGGGTCACGGTGCCGAATTTTCCCGGGAAAGAGAGGCAGCCTTCGCTGCCGGTCTGTTCGCCCTCGGTTTTTATAATCTCGGGGTTGATAAGCTCGATTACGCCGTCGTCGTCATAGCAGTCCACAACGCAAAGACGGCGCATCATACCGACCTGCGGACCGGCAATACCCGCGCCGTCCGCCTCGTGCATGGTTTCAGCCATATCGTCAAGAAGCGTCCAAAGGCGTTCGTCAAATTTTTCAACGGGTCTGCAAACCTTGCGGAGAATCGGATCTCCGTCTTTTACTATATTTCTCAGTGCCATTATTTTTTCACCTTTCTTTTCAGTTTATATCATAAGGGTCAGCCGTGACCTCAATTTTAACGAATTCTTTATTTTTTGAAAATTCTTTGAGGGCTTCGCCCATAGTTTCAAAAAAAGCGTTGTCCGGGCGGTATTTTACAATCAGCTTCCAGCGGTATTTATCCGCAATTTTCGGCGTTGCGGAGGGAGTCGGTCCAAGCAGCCGTATCGGCATACCGCCGTTTATCTTTTTCTCCAAAAGCTTTAGAAATTCCGCCGCAGCCCTTTGGGTAAGCCGCTCGTTCTGCCCCGCAAAAAGCACCGAGCCCATTCCGCAATACGGAGGATAGAGCATAATTTTGCGGTTCAAAATTTCATCCGCATAAAAAAGCGGATAATCCTGTGCGCAGGCACGCTCGATTACGCTGTGCTCCGGCGAATAGGTCTGGATATACGCCCTTCCGGAAAGCTTTGCTCTTCCGCAGCGACCTATTACCTGAGTAAGCAAGCCAAAGGTTCGCTCATAGCTGCGGTAATCGCTTCCGTAAAGGGACATATCCGCCGCAAGCACGCCGACAAGGGTAACATTCGGAAAATCAAGCCCCTTTGCCACCATCTGAGTTCCGACCATAATATCGTATTTTCCCTCGGCAAAGTCCGCAAAGTGCCTGTCATGGCTGTATTTTGCCATTGTTGTATCAAGGTCCATTCGGAGTATCCTCGCCTCCGGAAAGAGTGCGGAAAGCTCGTCCTCCACCTTTTGGGTCCCGCAGCCGGAATACATAACATATTCGCTTCCGCAAGCTTCGCAGGTAAGGGTCGCAGGCTCGGTATGACCGCAATAATGGCACATAAGTCTTCCGTTTGCCTTGTGGTAAATAAGCGGAATACTGCACCGGGGACATTCTTTAACCTTGCCGCATTTTGCGCACCGTGCAACGGTATTGTATCCCCTGCGGTTCATAAGAAGAATTGATTGCTCGCCGTGCTCAAGATTATATTTTATTTCCTCGGCAAGCGGCTCGCTGAGCACGCCGAGGTTTCCCCTCATGGTTTCGTCCCGCATATCAACGATTACCGTTTCCGGAAGCCTTGCTCCGCCATAGCGTTCCTTCATCTCAAAAAGGCGGTATTTTCCCGTTTGAGCACGGTAAAATGTGTCTATCGAGGGTGTTGCGGAGGCGAGCACAAGCGGAATACCAAGCTTTGAGCACCGAAAAGCAGCCGCATCTCTTGCGTGGAATCTCGGGGTACGGTCGGATTTATAGCTTTGCTCCTGCTCCTCGTCCATTATGATAAGCCCAAGGTTTTTTGCCGGGGCAAAAACCGCCGAGCGGGTTCCTATAATAATTTTTGCTTTTCCGGAATTTATTCTTTTCCATTCGTCAATGCGCTCCCCGGCGGAAAGGGAACTGTGAACTACCGCAACCTCGCCGCCGAAATATGCGGTAAATTTTCCTATCATCTGCGGGGTAAGGGAAATTTCCGGCACCATAAGGATAACCTGCTTTCCCCTTTCGGTAAGCTCGGCGATAAGCTTTATAAAGACCTGGGTCTTTCCGCTTCCCGTAACGCCGAAAAGCAAGGCTGTTTCGGCTTTTTTGCCGTCACATAGTGCGGCAATCCCGTCAAAGGCCGCCTGCTGCTCCGGCGAAAGAACAATGTCGTTTATATCAAGGCTCTTTACCGCTTCCTTATACGGCGTGCGGAGAGCCTCCGCCTCGTAATATTCAACCGCTCCTTTTTTCAAAAGCCCGTCCACGACGGCTTTTGTTGCGCTTGTAAAATAGCTTATCTCCTTTATGCAGACGGAATCCGCCTGTTCAAGAAAATCCATAACCTCCGCCTGTTTTTCCGTGGGCTTTTTAAGCAGGGTTTTTCCCTGCGCCAAAAGCTCCCGCTGCTTTTCGGAAATACGCACCATTTTTTGCGTTTCGTCGCCGACTCTGCGGCGGGCGGCTTCCTCCCTGCGCAAAAGTCCCCTCTGCGCCATGGAATTTATAAGCCCGCTGTCCGAATAGCCAAAGGCTTTGTTTATCGCTGCGCCCTCTGCGCCTTCCTTTTTCTTTAACAGCCAGTTTATGACCCGCTGCTCCTCGTCCGTTGCGCCCTCTTTTTCCGCAGCAAAATATCTGTATGCGGGCTTATAGTTAAGCCCCGGAGGAAGCATTGCCTTTACCGCCTCAAAAAGCGGGCAAAAGGTGCGCTTTGCAAGGTGCCTTGCAAGAAGCATAAGCTCCGGCGAAAGAACCGGCTCTCTGTCAAGAACAAAGGAAATATTTTTTATCTTTGCCTCGGGGTTTTCCGGCTCTGCGGCAATTTCAAAAATCATTCCCTGCCGTTTTTGCGCCCCCGCACCAAAGGAAACCAAAACCCGGCAGCCGGGCTTTGCCCGCCGGTCAAGCTCCGGCGGAACGGAATAATCAAAAAGCTTATCAAAGCCGAATGCGGCTTTGTCCACTGCTATTTTTGCTATCAAAGCCGCACCTGTCCTTTCGTGCCGATTAGGAAACATCCATATCGTCAAGATATAGATAACCGTTTGTTGCAATGTGCTCTTTTCTTCCCTGGAGGTTATCTCCGAGGAGCATATCGAATTTTTCCTCCGTTGCGGCGGCGTCGCTTGGGGTTATCTTTATAAGGCGGCGGGTTTCCGGATTCATTGTGGTAAGCCACATCATATCCGGCTCGTTTTCACCAAGTCCCTTTGACCGCTGCACCGTATATTTTGCCTTGCCGAGCTTTGCGATAATGCGTGTTTTTTCCTCTTCGGTATAGGCAAAATATGTTTCGTCCTTGCAGTTTATTTCATAAAGCGGAGATTCCGCAATAAACACATAGCCTTTTTCGATAAGCGTAGGAGTAAGGCGGTAGAGCATTGTAAGAATAAGGGTTCTTATCTGGTAACCGTCAACATCGGCATCGGTACAGATTACAACCTTGTTCCAACGGAGATTTTCAAGGTCAAAGGAGGAAAGCTCCTTGTTCGCCTTGCTTTTTACCTCAACTCCGCAGCCAAGCACCTTTAACAGGTCCGTAATAATATCGTTTTTGAAGATTTTATCGTAATCCGCCTTTAGGCAGTTTAGAATTTTTCCTCTTACGGGCATAATCGCCTGAAATTCGGAATCTCTCCCCTGCTTACAGGCACCCAAGGCGGAATCGCCCTCCACTATATATATTTCCCGGCGGGAAACATCCTTTGTACGGCAATCGACAAATTTTTGAACACGGTTTGTCATGTCCATATTCGCCGTAAGCTTCTTTTTTAGGTTAAGGCGGGTTTTTTCCGCATTTTCCCGGCTGCGTTTGTTAACAAGGACCTGCTCCGCAACCCTTGCGGCGTCGTCGGGATTTTCAATAAAGAAAACCTCAAGCTGGTGTTTAAGAAAATCCGTCATTGCTTCCGCAACAAATTTATTTGTAATAGCCTTTTTGGTTTGGTTTTCATAGGAAGTTTGGCTGGAGAAGGAGGAGGAAACCAAAACCAGACATTCCTCAACATCCTGAAAGCTGATTTTGCTTTCGTTCTTCAGGTATTTTCCCGCACTTTTTATATATGCGTCGATTTGGCTTACAAAGGCGGATTTCACCGCCTTTTCCGGCGAGCCGCCGTGCTCAAGGTGGCTTGAGTTATGATAATATTCAATAAGCTTTACTCTGTTGGAAAAACAGCAGGCAAACTGCATTTTTACCTTATATTCCGCTTTGTCCTCCCTATCTCTGCCTATGCGTTCTCCCTGCCAAAACTGAACTCCGGTAAGTGCCGGTTCGCTTCCGATGATCTCTTTTACATAGTCGGAGATTCCGTTTTGATAAACATATTCGTAATTTTCAAAGCCGCCGGTTTGTTTTTGGTCACGGAGCACAAAAAGCAGCCCGGCATTTACCACTGCCTGGCGTTTTATCACATCCCGGAACCAATCAAGAGGCACATTTACATCGGTAAAAACCTGGTCGTCCGGCTTCCAACGGATTTTGGAGCCGGTCTTTTTTCTTGTTGTTGCTTCTTTTTTAAGTCCGCCGACATTTTCGCCGTGCTCAAAATGCAAATTATACAAAAATCCGTCCCGGCAAATCTCAACATCCATCCATTCGGAGGAATACTGGGTAGAGCAAAGACCAAGCCCGTTAAGACCGAGGGAATATTCATAGTCGCCGTCTGCATCGTATTTTCCCCCGGCATACAGCTCGCAGAAAATAAGCTCCCAGTTATAACGCTGCTCGTTATTGTTCCAATCCACCGGACAGCCTCTGCCGAAGTCCTCGACCTCGATAGAGCCGTCCTTATAGCGGGTAACAATAACCTTGTCGCCATAGCCCGCTCTTGCCTCGTCTATGGCGTTTGAGATAATCTCAAAAACTGCGTGCTCGCAGCCCTCTATTCCGTCGGAACCGAATATAACCGCAGGGCGTTTTCTTACTCTGTCTGCGCCCTTTAATGCCTGTATACTTTCGTTGCCGTATTCCTCTCTTTTTTTCGTCATACTTTCCTCCGGTACATAAAATTCCAAAATATATTATACAACACAGCGCAGTTTTTTTCAATAATAAAAAAAGCTTTGGGTGCGCCCGCTTAAAAAAGCAGAACGCACCCAAAGCTTTTTTTGTTTTACCATTTAACGCAGCTTTCCGGCAGAATAATCTCGCAGAATTCGTCGTTTCCGTAAAGGGAAAGATGAGCCTTTCCCATGCTTGCATAAAGGTTGCCGAAGGAATATTTTGTGTTCTCGTCAAAGCTTCCGTCAAATTCCGCATATTTGCGCCAATCCTCGGAAAGCAGCCCCTCAAAGCCGATTTCCTCGCCGGTTTGTGCGTCAAAGAACATACTGCGTGAATACGGATATTGATATTCGCTCTCGGTTTTATCGGAATAGAGGTAATAATATCCGCCGCTGAAGTATATATACTTCCCGCCGTAATCGGAAAGGTAGCAATCTCCGCTTCCCATTTCAAAGCTTACGGATTCCGTATCGTCTATATCAACGCCCTTTTCCGCATAATATTTTCTCACTGCGTCCTTGCTTGCATATTCGGAAAGATAGCTTTCAACCGCCTCGTTTATTTTCTTTGCGCCGGGATAGCTGTCCTCATACAAAAGCTCATAGACATAAAAATCGTCCTTTGTATCCCTTGCGTGGTATACGGTCGTTTGTATTTCTCTTAAATTGCGGATCTCTTCCGTCATCCTAAGGGTCTGCCCCGCCGGGCGGGGCTGCTCCGTAACCATTACGCCCTCCGGCAAATCTTTAAGGGAAAATTCATATCCGTGCTCAAAATAAGGGTTATCCCTGTCAAAATAAATGCTGTCCGCCGTAATGTGCCAGCCCTTTTCCGTAAGCCCGTCAAAATTCCTCTTTACCTTATATTCGCCGATAAAGTAATCCTCTGCCCTGCTCGAACGCTCGCTTATAAGCTTATTGAGCTCCTCCGCAATGTCAACGCCCTCATAGAAAAGCTCCTCTGGCGAAAGCCGTTTTCCCGTAACAAGGTCCCAAACGGCGGTTTCCGATTTATAATATCTGTCGTAGCAGTCCTGAACATTGTCCATGTACATAAGGCTTACCGATACGGAAAGATAGCCGTTTTTTGCGGTTATATAGGTCCTTACTCCCTGAGAAACAAATCTTCCGAAATCGCTTTCGCCATAGTAGTTATAGAGCTTGTTTTCTTCCTCGATGAGCTTATTCATATTCTCCTCTTCTGCGGAAACCGTCTTTGCGGCATCCGTAATAAATTCGCTCACCTCTCTGCGCAGCTCTTTGTTGCAGATAAAATATGCGTCATAGCTTCCGTCCTCGTTTTGCCTCGGCTCGCCGTTTAACACGGTAAAGAAAGTATCGCCGTAATCCCATTTTTCATAAAAGCTTGTTTTGTATTCATACGAGGGCACGCTTCCCGGGTATTTCATACCCGTTCCGCCTGCTTCATATTTTTTAAGCGTGCTCCCGCTGTAATCAAATCCGATGTCATTAAGCGTAGCATAGCCCGCCTTTGCCGCAGCAAGCTGCCCGTCGTAGGAGGTCATAAATTCCGCAAGACGGCGGACTGCGCCGTCCTTCGGCTCGTCTGCCCTAAAAATCGCATAGTTATAGCTTGAAAGCGGATATTCCCCGGAAATTATAGTTTCCTTTGTCGGCGCAACGCCGTCCACCTTTATAAATTTTATGTTCCCGTTGCCGCCGTGCATATCCGCCGCATAGGCATATACGGAATAGCCGATCGAGCCTTCCGCTCCGTCGTTCGGCGCAATAGCGTCAACAAGCCCGCCCATGCTGCCCGGCCGCAGCTCCGTCGGTGCATCCATAAGCTTTGTTTCGCCCATAAAATCAATCATATAGTTTTGGCTTCCGGAATCGTTGTTCCGTTGGAACGCCGTAATGGGTTCGTCGTTTCCGCCAAGCTCGCTCCAGTTAGTGATTTTTCCCGAATATATGTCCTTCAGCTGCTGCTGCGAAAGGGTATCAACAGGGTTTTCGGCATTTACGAGGAACACAAACGCCTCCCGTACCACAGGAACCTGCTCAAGCTTGATTTCGGCTTCCTCGGCTGCCTTTTGTTGTTCTTCGGAAATCGGCGTGGAAAAAATTATGTCCGCTTCCCCTTTAAGGAGGTTGTCAAAGCTGCCCCATGTGGTGGAATGGGCAACCGTTTTTTGCGCTTCCTCAATGCTTATACCGAAAATCTCCGCGCGAATACCCGCATCCAACGGAATAAGCGAGGTTGAACCGTCGGTTGCCGGAAAATTTTCCGCAAGATAGGTGTAAAGCTCGCTTTGCGCCGGGGAGGGCGTGTCCTCCCTCTGTGTGTTTTCCTGCTGCACGCTCTCCTGCGATTTGCTTTCCGGTTCGGAGCTTTCCAAAGGCTCTTTTGTACCGTTGCAGCCGGAAAGCAGCAAAAGCACCGCCAAAATCAATGCAAAAATCCGTTTTAACATCTGAAGAATACCTCCTTATGCTGCGGTTATATAAGAAAAAAAGCCGCCCGCAGGCGGCTTTTTTTCATTAAACAAGTGTTGCGTAAACTTCGTATCCGCCGTTTTCTATGTTTATTGAAACCGTAATTGTAAATTTTCCTTCGGTAAGCGGACCGTCAATATAGACCTCGCTCTCTGAAATATATCCTGCGCCGCCTTCCTGGCTTCCCACCATCGGCATATAATAGCCGCTTTCAAAATCTTCCTCGGTTACGGCTTTTGAAACGGTAATAACATAGTAGCCCTCTATAATTTCTGCGCTTTCAAAGCTGCCCTCCACCCAAAGTGCGGAAAGTATTTCGCTTTGACCGGAAACATCATAAAGCATTATCGAAACGGAATCATCGTTTATTTCAATATCGGCGGTACGCTTTTTGTTAAGGCTGCTGCTGAAGGAACCGGAGGCTTTATCGGTATCGGCTCTCTCATTTTTGTTTTCTCCCGCATCGCTGCGCTCGGAAAAATATTCTTCAAGCGCAGCCTGCACCGTAAGCGCAGAGCCTTCGCCGCTGCCGTTTTCGTTGTTGGAGCCGCCATTGCCGGAGCCGAGCTGCGGCGAGGAAACCACTCCGTAATATTCGCTTTCGGACGCTGTTTCCATTTCTCCGGGTGCTTCCCCACTTTCCGGAGCCGCTTCGTTATACTCCTTTGAAAATGCAGCCATATCGCTGCTTTGCGCCTTCGGCGCAAAATATTTTTCTGCCGGAATACTTACACAGATGAGAACTACCGCCGCAGCAGCAGCCACAAAACGCATTATGTGCAAAGGCTCAATCTTTCTTTTCCTAACCTCAGCTCGCTCAAAAATCGCTTGAGCATCAGGAATTTCCGGCACCTTTATGTTTGCATCAAGCACTTTTAGTTTTTTCTCAAGCTCGTACTCAAAGCTTGTTCGACCGTCCTCAGGCATTGCTCTCACCTCCTAACATCTCTCTTAATTTGGCGTATGTACGATGAAGCTTGGAGCTTATCGTACCCTGGGGCTTGCCCATCATATCCGCTATTTCCTTATTTGTATAACCGTGCAAAACAGAAAGCACCACAATCATTCTTTCCTCCGGCTCCAGCTTTGCCATTGCGTCGGCAAGAGCAGCGGATTCGGAAATATCTTCTTCCACATTTCCGCTTTCGTCGGAGGGCGTTTCGATAAGATCGTCAATATTAAAGGTTCCCCGCCTTTTCATAATAACGCCTATCTCGTGCTTGCAGCGTATGCTCAAAATCCGAAAAGCCCATGAGGAAAAAGCCTCCGGCTCCCGCAGCCTCGAAATACCTCTCCAAATATCGACAAAGGTATCGGAAACTGCGTCGGCTGCGTCCTCCGCACTGCCGAGGGTATAAAGAGCAAATTTATACAAATCCTTATAGCAGGAAGAATAAAGCTCGCTAAAAGCGTCCTTATCGCCCGCAGACGCCTTTGAAACCAGGCTTATATCAACTTTCATAACCACACCACCAATCATGGCTACCGTAATATTAGTGCAGCTTTGGAGGCAATTTATTGCGCCCAAAGCGAATTTTTTTATTAAAAGCCAAAAGCTTTTTCGGCATAAATATATTATATCCGTGAACTGCTTGTTTTTGAATAGTTTTTATCGTGAACAATTTGTTAATTTTCCAATGATTATTCCGTTTCGGAATAATTTTGTCTTTTTTTTGCGAACGCAGCATGATAATGCTCGCCAAAACCACTGTGCTCAAATCCGTGCTCAACCGTGCTTAAAGCAGAAATTCTCGTGTTCAAAATTCGTCTTCCCGTGCTCAAAGTAAAAAATGCTGTGCTCAAAACAATAAAAGCACCCCTTCGCCTAACTGCGCCGGGGTGCTTTTGCTGTTTACAAATAAAAATCCCAAGAGGGGGAGAAAAGCTCTTAATTATCTGTGCTTTTTAGGCACGAGTACTGCAGGGGCAATACTGACCTCTGCGCCGGTGTTTGGATTCTTTTCATCGGGCTTTCTGTTCGGATTTTCAATATGTATGGTTGTGAAATCTCTGTTTACGGTGTAGATGTTCACAAAGTTCATTTCCTTGACAGCCTCACCAAAAGGCTCATAGAAGATTCCGTTGGGAGTCATTACGGCTTTGACGGGCTGAATTATATTCTCCGAGTAATCCCCGTTTTCTCCGCTTTCCATAAGGATATGATAAGCCTGATCGGAATATTTCCATCCGGCTTTGCCGCCGTTCTTCTCACGAACATAGAAGCCCTCGCAGACAAGCTCTCTGAACTGATATTTCGGTCCGGAGAAAACAATTTTGCCCATGTACTTTTTCGCACCGTTGGTTTCCACCTCTGCCATAACGGTTACATCCTTGTATGCCTCGGCGTTGCCGTTGCCGATGTCAAAAATCTCAAGCTCAAAAATCTCTTTGCCGGGTGCGGTGTTTCCGCCGAGCTTGACCTCCTTGACGAAGGGGATTTCATATACGAGCATAATCGGCTCTGTTTTGAAGTGAACGTTCTTATACAAATTCAGGAACTCGGTTTCATTCCGTTCAAGGAGATCTATTTTGGTTCCCTCAATATCCTCCGCCATGGCGTATGTGAAATGATAGTCCCCAAAAACCGTAATTTCTCTTTCGTAATCTATCGCCGGAATGTTTTCCTGACTGGTGTTCTTCGCAATAACCTCTGCGGCGTCCATATAAAAGTTACCTTTGCAGCCTGCGGGATATTTGCCTTCAAGGTTTACCTTTGCGCCGCCTCTGAAATCAATGTTTCCTTCTGCAAAAATCGAGCTGTTATCAGTGGAAATGCACTCCGCCTCGCCGCCGTCAAAGATTATGCTGCCCGGGGTGTACAGCGCCGGATAATGGCTCTTTGCCTTAACCTTGGAATTGACAATATTTATATTATAGTTTGTTATCCCGTCTTCTTCTCTCATAAATGCTGCGTTACGCTCATTCTCTGTCGCTTCAAGCACCGCTTCGCTGTTTACAATCGCCAGTGTAACGGCGTCTATACCTGCATTTAAACCTACGGCTTTTACCGTTGAATCATATATGGAGACCCTTTTAGAAGCAATGGCAATTCCTTCCTTGGCCTCTATATCAAGCCCCGCTTTTTCATAAACGCCTACATTCCCAGAGGCGCTGATGCCATCCCAAAGGACTTCCATGGTGAGCTTGCCGTCGCCATAAATATTAACATCGTTGTTTACCGTAATTCCGCCATTTTCAGGCAGGTTAATTTTGTTGTTTCCGATGAGCTTGATGTTCAAAACATCACTGCTTTTTGCACGAATGCCGTAATTATCCGCATCTGAATTGCTTTCGGTAATTTCGGCATTGTTCAGCGTAAGCGTTTTTTCCGCAGGATCATAGGTCGCCGTGCCCTCTCCGCATTTAACAGTGAGTTTTTCGCTTGTGATAAGCTCGCCGTTCACATACAAGTCGTAGCTTGTAGGGTCAGCAAAAGCCGCCAAGGAAAAAACTCCCACCATCATAATGAGGGAAAGCAGAAAGCTTAAAATTCGTTTAGTCATGTGTTTTTCCTCCTATAAACCAAATTTCCCTTTGCGCTGCTGCGGCGCAGGGTTTATCCTTTACGAACGAACCGCCAAATTTTCTTGCAAACACTTATTGGCCGTCCAATATTATAATACAGCATTTAAGTAAGCTTCACACTATACTAAAGTGCAGTTTTTCATGATTTTTTTTGAGAAGTTTTTCCCTGAAACGGCGTTTTTTATCAAACAAATCTGCTTTTTACAATAAAAAAGACGGCTTTCATAAGAAAACCGTCTTTTTTTGTAGCGGCATCGACCTATCTTTCCGGGAGGCTGCCCTCCAAGTATTGTCGGCACGAACGAGCTTAACTTCTGTGTTCGGAATGGGAACAGGTGGATCCTCGTCGTAATCAACACCGCATAATGGTGACCCGAGGGGGATTCGAACCCCCGTTGTCGGCGTGAGAGGCCGAAGTCTTAGGCCACTTGACCATCGGGCCGTATTGGTGCACCTTCAGGGACTCGAACCCAGGGCCCGCTGATTAAGAGTCAGCTGCTCTACCAACTGAGCTAAAGGTGCAAATTGTATCAGGTAAAACCCTGAAAACTGAAGAAGACGCAGAAAGAATAACGAAGAGAGAGAAAGCAAAAGGTCAAGTCCTCGACCA
>CAKSLF010000010.1 GCA_934466455.1 uncultured Oscillospiraceae bacterium
GACAGGGACATATCCCGCAGATGATGGTTTGACATGACCGTGTAATCTCTGGTCTTTTCAATGCGAAAAACTGCCATCTCCGACACCTCCTTTCTGTGAAGATAAAAAGTGTTGATTTTGGGTGGTTTCTCCGCCTGTATGCCTCCGCAGGCTACCACATAGGAAAACACTCATGCTCGCTTTGGAACGCAAACCACAGCGGATAAAACAGCGGTTTTTCCACCCTAATCTCAACATCTTTGATGGGGTTCACTTGGGTATAGAAAAAGGCGACTGTTTTTCAACAATCGCCTTGAATTTGAGGACTGAATATGAAGTTACAAGCAAGAAATTTTGTTGTCCGAAAGCCAGAAACCATTGATATTACTATGTTTTTCAAAAAGTTCTGTATCGCCACTCGCACCAACATTAAAGCCCATCGGAAATTGGCTTTCCAATGGGCTTTTTTGCTATATATCCGCTCCCCTGCTTTACACGGCGAAATCTGGTCGCTTACCGCTTTAGCAAAGTATTTCACAAAATCTAAAAGTGCTTTATCCGGCCCCCGTTATTTTAAGTATAACGGCGAATGGCTTAACGATATACGCCAACGCTTGGGTAAATAATATTATATGAGTGCCCTTTTCGGGTGCTCATATTTTTTTGTATGCGGCTTTGGTTTTTGCGCCGCCCGCGGCGGCATTCGGCAAAAATGTTCCGGAATGCCTTTACCCATATATTTTTAGGTGCTATAATGTACAAAACGCTTTCGGAGGCTTTTTTTATGAACCGTGTTCTTACGGAACAGCTTATATACGAGATTCTCTCCGTCGTTGAAGAAATTCCGGAGGGGTGCGTTGCTTCTTATGGTCAGATTGCACGGCTTATCGGGCGAGAAAATAACGCCAGACTTGTCGGAGCCGTGCTGAGCCGTGCCGAATACTACGGCAGCTTTCCATGCCACCGGGTTGTAAATTCCGCCGGGCGCACTGCGCCCTCTTGGCATGAACAGCGTGCCCTTCTTTTGTCCGAGGGCGTGGAGTTCAAAGAAAACGGCTGCGTTGATATGAAGCGTTTTCAGTGGAAGATATAGCGATTGTATAAAAAGCCGCCGGAGGAACCCCCGGCGGCTTTTTATACGGGCTTTTCCGCCCCGATAAACTCTGCCGCAGCCGATTGTCGCTGAGGCTGCTCTTTTACGCCCGGAATTTTTTCAAACTCCGCTTTATCGTACCATGCGGAGGATTTTGCGGTGATTTTTTGGTTATAATCAATCCAAAGATATTCCGTCGGGTTTACGGTGCTGTCAACATTTCCGCCGCCCGCAAATTTGAATACTCCGTAGCTGCGGCGTTTAAGCCCGGCGCAGTATTGCCAGTATTTTGTGTCGCTGTCCATTTGAAAATGCAGGTGCTTGCCGGTCGTATTTGCGCCCGTGTTGCCCATATACCCGATAACCGTGTCCTTCGTTACCCTCTGCCCCGCCCTCACCTTGGGCATCTTTTTAAGGTGCATATATGTTACGGTAAGGTCGGCGGGCTTTCCGGTTCTGTTGTTTTCACAATCCTCATATACGACGATTGCGACAAAGCCGCAGCCGCTGTATTTTCCTGTTGTTACACCGTCCTTTCCGTCGCAGCCGACAAGCTTTACCGTTCCGTTTCCGAGGGCATAAACCTTGTCGCTTCCTACGCAGTCCACCCCAAAATGACTAAAGCCCCAATTAGCCTTATATTTTTTGCTTTTATACCCCGCCGTTGGTTTGAAATTATTTATCGGCAAAACAAGTCTTTGCATAGCAATCTCCTTCCTGTAATCGGCCCTTCTGTTTTATTCTATACTTTTGCCGGCGTTTTTGTGTTCGATTATTTTGAGCACAAGCTTTTTCCCCGTGCTCAAAACAAAAAAGCAATCCGTGCTCAAACGAGAACGGATTGCTTTTTTATTCTTCCGGCGTTTATATAACGGTAAGCCTGCCCTCAACCTCTCTGTCAAGTTGGTTGTGGCTGCTTAAATATTCCTCTATAATATCATTTGCCGATGTTGCAACCATTTTTGGCTTGCGGCGACGCTTTATTTTCTCTATCGGCACATTGAAAAATTCATCAAAGTTGGAAAAATGGTATTTTGTAAGACCGATTCTGTAAATCCGTTCTTCCTCGATTGGTTCGCCGTTAAGGCAGAATTTTTTGAACTCTCTGCTTTTTCTGTCGTACACAATTTCGGTTCCCTCCGAAAGCTGGTAGAACTCGCAATGCTCGCCCTGCCACACTCCTTCCCGCAGCATATGCCGTATCATCTCCCTAAACTCCCCGCCGGTAACCTCGACCTCATAAACCTGGTCGTCATAGGGAAAACATTCCGCAATATCCTTATACATAATTATCGGACCTATCTCCGTATTTCTGATTGCGCCGGAACCGAAAAGAAAAACATCAACCCCAAGGCTTTCCTTCATAATATCTGCCATAAGGTTGCCAAGCTCCGTTTCCTGTTCCCTTTTTGGGTGGGTAAGCCGGCGTTTAAGACGGGAAACGACCCTTTGATATTTAACATCCGTCTTATCTTTATAGCTGAAGATAAGCTTTCTTATCTCCTCGTCCACCGGGCAATGGCTGCTGTCTATCGGCACAGCCTTCCATTCAAAGGCATCTATGCAGTTGTTGTCGGTATCCACAATAATGTCAAGCCTGCCCACCTGGTCGGTACCGGTTCCCGCCTGCACAATCGGGATTCCGTTTACTATTGCCGGTTCGTCAATAAATGTATGGCTGTGCCCGCCGATAATCACATCAACTCCGCAAGCCGGGTCGAGCATCTCCGCAAGCTTTTTGTCCTCCTCAAATCCGATATGGGTAAGAAGCACGGTAAAATCTATATCTATGGAGTGATATGCGTTGCATATCTTGCGAACCGCCTCGGCGGCGTCCTCAACATCAATAAGCGAACCTATCATTCCGTCGTTTTTTGTTTGGGATATAACCTCGTTTGTAAGTATTCCGATAAAAAGAATTTTCATTCCGTCCATATTAAATATATGGCAGGGCTTAAAAAGGCGGGCGTTATTTGTTTTTATATGAAGATTGGCATTTACGATTGGGAACTTTGCGCATTTTTCAAGGAAGAGGAGCTGACCGACGCCGTAATCCGTTTCGTGGTTTCCGATTGTAACTATATCCGGCGAAATCATATTCATAATCTCAATCGTAGAAATACCGTGGTATTCGGAATCTATTATCGAGCCTCTGAACATATCGCCGGCAATGGCATAGATAACATTCTTTTCCTCACGCCGAACCTTGCTTACATACCCGGAAAGCATGGAAACACCGCCTACAAGCTTTTCATCTACTCTATCCGCAAAAAAATCTCCGTGAAGGTCGTTTGAATGGAGAATTGTAAGTTTTTTTCTGTTCATGTTGCCCTCCTCAAAATACCGTGATCCGATTACAATTATATTGTTTGCTTCCCAAAGTGTCAAGGCACGAAACCGCTTTAGTACTCAATAAAGGAAAACCGCCCGTGCTCAAATGAGTGCGGGCGGTTTTCCTTTATCATCGCTTGGATAGATTTTTTTGCAAAGCGCAGTGCCTTCTCCCTTTAAGCAAAGTGCCCTGCGCTTTTTATTTTACTTGTATTCGGTAAAAAATCAACGAAATTCACAAAACAAAGCAATTTCGGAAACAAAAAAGCCGTTTTGGTCGGCGTTACAGCCGGTATTCGCAGAATTTTTCTCCGTCAAGAGTGTACCATTCAAAAATTCCGCAATCATCGGAAAAAATCATATACCCATGGCTGCTTTCCGCCTTCGGGATGGAAACGGAGCCGGGATTCATGCAAACATAGCTTTCGTGCTCGGCGCATTTCGGAATATGCGTATGCCCATGGAGCAGAATATCGCCCTTTGAAAGCGGCGGAAGGCTGTTTTCGTTGTACTTATGCCCATGAGTTGCAAAAACAAGCCTTTTTCCTGCGGAGATAAGGGCATAATCCGCCATTACGGGAAATTCCAAAAGCATTTGGTCAACCTCCGCCTCGCAATTTCCCCGAACGCAAAGGATTTTTTCCTTTACTTCGTTAAGCATTGCTGCGACGGCTTTCGGCGAGTAATCCTTTGGCAAATCGTTTCTCGGTCCGTGATAAAGCAGGTCGCCGAGAAGCAAAATTCTGTCCGCCTTTTCCCTTTCAAATGCTTCAAGCATTTTTTTGCAATAATATTCCGAACCGTGAATGTCGGAAGCAATAAACCACTTCATAATCCTGTTCTACTCCTTTGGAGAAAGGCGGGACGCCCGCTCTTCGTTTTGATAAAGAAGCGTGAGAACGCCTTTTTTTCGGGTTTCGTTAATGTCTATTACCCTCTGATTTCTGCTGCCTCTGAAGCGCAGAGAAATGTCTTTAAGCTCGTCCACAAATCTTCCGTCAACAAGAACATCCATAAGCGAGAGCAACTCCTCCGTTGCCTCGCAATTCGGGTGAGAACCGGGAGCAAGCAGCTCTTCGTATGTAAATCCGCTGTATGCCCAGATATTCTTCTTCGGATACGCCATTTTTACCTTTTTAATAAAGGGCAGCAGCGCACGCTGATTTTCCGGTTCAAAAGGTTCGCCGCCGAGAACGGTAAGCCCGCTTATATAGTCCGGCGCAAGAAGAGCAAGCACCGCTTTCTCCGCTTTGTCATCAAATGGGCTTCCGTAACAAAAATCCCATGTTTGCGGCTGAAAGCAATTTTTGCAGTGATTAGTGCAGCCGGAAACAAAAAGGCTTATGCGAACGCCTTCTCCGTTTGCAATATCGCAGTTTTTTATTTCTCCGTAATACATTAAGTTATAGGTGAAGCACTCTGTCGCGTATTTCCTGAGTTCTGCCCTGGTTCCAGAACTGGGTTCCGATATAGCCGCAGGTGCGCCGTGCAACATTCATCTTGCTTTGGTCGGTATTTCCGCAGCGAGGGCAACGCCAGATAAGCTTTCCGTTTTCCTCCACGATTTCTATTTCTCCGTCCCAGCCGCAAGCCTGGCAGTAATCGCTCTTTGTGTTTAGCTCCGCATAGATTATGTTCTCGTAAATAAATTTCATTACCTGGAGAACCGCCTCTATGTTGTTCTGCATATCCGGAACCTCAACATAGCTGATTGCGCCGCCGGGCGAAAGTGCCTGGAACTGTGCCTCGAATTTCAGCTTTGTAAAAGCGTCTATCTTTTCCGTTACATGAACATGATAGCTGTTTGTAATATATCCTTTATCGGTAATGCCCTCTATTACGCCAAAGCGACGCTGGAGGCACTTTGCAAATTTATATGTAGTGGACTCCAAGGGAGTTCCGTAAAGGCTGAAGTCTATATTGTGCTTTGCCTTCCACTCACGGCAGGCAGCATTCATATGCTCCATAATCTCGAGGGCAAACGGCGTTGCGGTTGGATCGGTATGGCTCTTGCCGGTCATATACTTTACACACTCGTACAGACCCGCATAGCCGAGGGAGATAGTGGAATATCCGCCATAGAGAAGCTTGTCTATCGGTTCGCCTTTCTTTAGGCGGGCGCAGGCTCCGCACTGCCAAAGAATCGGTGCGGCGTCGGAAAGAGTTCCTTTAAGCCTTTCGTGGCGGCACATAAGCGCACGGTGGCAAAGCTCCAGCCGCTCGTCAAAAATCTTCCAGAATTTTTCAAGATTTCCGCCGGAGGAAAGAGCAACATCCGGCAGATTTATTGTAACAACGCCTTGGTTAAATCTGCCGTAATATTTAGGCTCGTTTGTTTCCGGGTCTACATAAGGAGTCAGGAAGCTGCGGCAGCCCATGCAGGGATAGCAATGCCCCTGTCCGTTTTTATCGACTTTAAGCTCAAGCATTTTCTTTTCGGAGATATAGTCCGGAACCATACGGCGGGCAGTGCATTTTGCCGCAAGCTCCGTAAGATAATAATATGGGGAATCGCTGTGGATATTATCCTCCTCAAGAACATATATAAGCTTTGGGAAAGCGGGAGTTATCCAAACGCCGTCCTCGTTTTTTACGCCCTGATAACGCTGTTTAAGCGTTTCTTCGATTATCATTGCAAGGTCGTGCTTTTCCTGGGGGTCCTTTGCTTCGCCAAGGTACATAAATACGGTTACAAAGGGTGCCTGTCCGTTTGTGGTAAGAAGAGTAAGCACCTGGTACTGGATCGTCTGCACTCCCCGGCAAACCTCGTCTTTAAGGCGGATTTCCGCCATTTCGTTTATTTTTTCCGGAGAAGCCTCTACGCCGACCTCAAGCAACTCCTTCTCCACGGTTTTTCTGATTTTCTTTCTGCTTACATCAACAAAAGGCGCAAGATGAGTAAGAGAAATGCTTTGTCCGCCATACTGGTTGGAGGCAACCTGTGCGATTATCTGGGTCGCAATATTGCAGGCAGTTGAAAAGCTGTGGGGACGCTCTATCATAGTGCCGGTTATTACGGTACCGTTTTGGAGCATATCCTCAAGGTTTACAAGGTCGCAGTTGTGCATATGCTGGGCATAATAATCGGAATCGTGAAAATGGATTATGCCCTCTCTGTGCGCCTCAACAATGTCCTGCGGAAGCAAGATGCGCTCGCTTATATCACGGGATACCTCGCCCGCCATATAATCCCTTTGGGTTGAGTTTACTACGGGGTTTTTATTGGCGTTTTCCTGCTTTGCTTCCTCGTTGCTGCATTCGATAAGGCTTAAAATCCTGTCGTCCGTAGTGTTGCTTCTTCTTACAAGAGAGCGGGTATAGCGGTATGTAATATAATTTTTTGCAACCTCAAATGCGCCGTGAGCCATAATCTGGTGCTCAACCATATCCTGGATTTCCTCCACGGAAGGCGCACGGTTCATCTCCTTACAGGACATCTCGACGGATTCCGCAATGCGCATAATCTGAATTTGGGTCATTCTTATTTTTTCGTCAACGGTATCGTTTGCCTTTGTTATTGCGGCGATGATTTTTGTTATATCAAACGCCACCTCGGAGCCGTTCCTTTTTATTACTTTCATTGCTCTTATCCCCTCCTCTTTTTACCGTTTTTCGTTTATTGCCGGTGCAATATTCTTTCAAAAACAGTTGACATAATTTTATCATAGGCAGATATATTTTTCAAGCCTCGAGTATAGGTTTTGGGCTTTAGCGTCTGTGGATATTCGGCTTTATAAAGCCGTTTTATCGCATTAAAAAATCTCTTTTTCCCATATGAAAACAACCGAAGCGGCTTTTTCCGCTTCGGCTGCTTCAACCTTTTGGTACCTGAAAAAGCGGGCGGAGTTAAAACCGATTGCGTATCCTGTGATATACGCAGATCCGTCCAAAAAATATTTTACGGCAGCACGGTATTTTTTTCAATAGCCGGGACCAAACATCGCAAAAACGGTCATATTTTTTATTTTACGACGGCAAAAACCCGGCAAGCGGAAACCGCCTGCCGGGCTTTTGGCAAAATACAGGAGAATAGAATGTTTGTTACTTTTGTGTGCGCCTTTTCAAAGCGTCACAGCGGTTTTTATGCGCAGCTCCCTCGCTTTGCGCCCTCCGCTGTATTTATGTTAAACCTTGCCGAAAGCTTTTTCAATAGAATCCGGCAAAGAGAGCAATTTCGGAAGCAAAAAAGCCGTTTTGGAAATGTTTTTTGAAAAAGGAAATACGCCCTTCGTCTTTTTAAGCAAATTTTACCGAAATATGAACGATTCTATATAAATAGGTTAAATAGTAAACAGATTTGCGTTGACAGTAGCTGCAAGTTCTGCTATAATTGCAGCCATAGGGATCGTATCTGCGTAAACGCAGGCGGTCCTTAAAGGTTTTTTGTGAAAAATATACATTTCACGGCTTTGCTTTTGTATCTTGCGATATAAAAACGGAGGGGCGCGTATTTTTTTGATGAAAAGAACCCGTTCTTTTCTTGCCAAAAGAAGAAAGCACAATGTTTTTTTGCAAACAGCGGTGAATAAAAAAGGAGGATGGTGTTTTTTCCAAGGCAAAAAGGCAATTTCTTTTTTTCTCAAAAATGCGCATCAACTGCCGGGGCAAAGCATACGGCTATACGCAAAAACAGCTTCACGGTTCTTTTTTGGGAAGTCCGGGGGCTTTTATTATGCCGTTAAAGAAGCCTGATGTTTTTTGCCAAAAATAAATCAATCGAGGTGAGTTTTTATCTGATGAGCCCCAAAAAACTCAACGGAAAAACGATTTATCTTATTGTTTGGGCGGCACTTATTTTAGTTATCCTTGCAAGTATTTTCATTATCGGTCTTCCCTCCGGCGAAAAGGCGGAAACCATAAAGGAAGTAATGCGCGACGGAGTTCTTCATGAGGATAATAAAATAAGTCTGTTTGGTCTTTTGGTAAACCCTGCGCTTATTTCCGCATACATAGTAAGCGCAGTGCTTATTCTTGCCGCTGTAATTATAAGGATTTTTGTTATTCCGCATTTCAAAACCGTTCCGGGAAAAGCCCAGCTTATCATCGAGGAGCTTGTCGGCTTTTTCTCCGGCATGGCAAAATCGAACAGCCCGCACAAAACGCCTATTGTAGGCGCATACATATTCGGCGCAGGCTGCTATATCTTTTTCAGCACAATATTTGAGCTGCTCGGTATTCAGGCTGTAACGACAAAGGGACATTCCATTGCGCTTCCCGCTCCCATTGCGGACATTAACGGCGCAATCGCCATGGGCGTTACATCTTATCTGTTTATTCTTATTGCCGGTGCGGTTTGCAACGGCGCAAAGGGCGTTCTTGGCGTGCTGAAGGATTTTTCCCTTCCGATTTCCATGAGCTTCCGTCTTTTCGGCGCATTGCTCAGCGGACTTCTTGTAACGGAGCTTGTTTATTACTATGTATCGCTAAGCTTCGTTCTTCCGGTATTTGTCGGCGTTATGTTTACATTGCTCCACGCCGCAATACAGACCTATGTTCTTACAACACTTGTTTCGATATTCTATGGCGAGGCCGTTGAGCCAAAGCCCAAAAAAATCAAAGAAAAGAAGGCTTGATTTATTATGAAACATTCTAAAATATTCTCTGTTGCACTTGCACTTATCGTTGCTCTTACCCTTGTTTTTGCAATGAGCGTAACCGCCTTTGCCGAAGAAGCTCCCGCCGACGAAACCGCCGTTGCCACAGAAGCCGCAACCGAAGTTTCCGAAGATAACACCACAAGCACAAAAGCAATCGCCTCCGCAGCGATCGTCGGCGTTGTTGCAACCGCAGGCGCAATCGGCATGGCGGTTTCCATCGCAAAAACCGCAGAGAGCATGGCTCGCCAGCCCGAAGCAGCCGGAAAAATCAACTCCGCAATGATGCTTGGTCTTGTATTTATCGAAACCGCAATCATTTACGCCCTTATCATCGCAATCCTCATCATATTCGTTCTTTAATCAGAGGTGCATAATATGCCGTTAAACATTGATTTTACGCAGGTGCTTCTGCACATGCTCAACTTTGTTATTCTTGCGGGTGCGCTTGGATTTTTCCTCTTTAAGCCGGTTGCAAAATTTATGGACGACCGCCAAAAGCATTTTGAGGAAACCGCAAGAGCGAACGAGGCAGTCGCAAAGGCAAACGAAGATATGAAAGCGGAATATGAGCAAAAGCTTGAAGCCGCAAAAACCGAAATTGCGGATATGCGCCGCAACGCCGAAAAGGAAGCCGCAAAATCCGCAAACGAATACATAGACGAAGCTCATCAAAAAGCAAACACCATAATCGCCGCAGCGGAAGCCGAGGCGGAAAAGCGCAAGGAAAGCATTCTCGATTCTGCACAGGCGGAAATAAGCGAGCTTGTTCTTTCCGCAACGCAAAAGCTTTTGAGCGATACCGTTACCCCGGAGCGCAACAGTGCTCTTTATGATGAATTTATCCGCCGCACAGATAAAACCGTGGCAGACAAGAGGAAATCCTGATGAAGCATAATAACGATATTTTCATTCCTGACAAGGATTCTGCGAAAAAGGTTCTTCAGGTTGAAATCGACTGCATTACTCCCCCAAGCGACGAGCAAAAGGAAAAAATACGCAGCTTTATGCTTGAGCAGTACAAGGTTGACGAAGTCGACTTTATTATAAAGATAGACCCTTCCGTTGTCGGCGGATTCCGCATTTTTGCGGGCGACGACAACTACGACTGGACTACCCTTGGGCGTATACGCCAGCTTCGCAAATCCTTTCAGTCCCTTACAAAAGAAAAGGAACCCGATAAAATCATCTCCCTTTTGCGGGAGGATATAAACAGCTTTGACCTTGACGCCGGTCAGCAGCAGGTGGGCTTTGTTCTCACCGTCGGCGACGGAATTGCCGTTATTGAAGGTCTGCACGACCTTGAATACGGCGAGATTGTCCTCTTTGACTGCGGAATTAAGGGCATGGCGCAGGATATTCGTACCGACGGCACAACCGGTATTGTTCTTTTCGGCGACGACAGCGACATTGTCGAGGGCACCCGTGTTCTTCGCACCCGCCGCACCGCAGGTATTCCGATAAGCAACCGCGTCCTCGGAAGAATGATAGACCCCCTTGGCAGCCCTGTTGACGGCGGAGAGCCTATCGGCGCAAAGGAATATTTTCCTATCGAGCGTCCCGCTCCCGGAATTGTTGAGCGCAAAGGTGTTGACCGTCCGCTTGAAACCGGCGTTCTTGTAATCGACTCCATGTTCCCTATCGGTCGTGGTCAGCGTGAGCTTATAATCGGCGACCACCAAACCGGTAAAACCTCCATTGCCATAGACACCATTATGAACCAAAAGGGCAAAAATGTTGTCTGTGTCTATGTTGCAATCGGTCAAAAGGCAAGCACCATCGCAAGAGTTGCCGCAACTCTTGAAAAAGCCGGCGCAATGGATTACACCGTTATTATCTCCTCCCCGGCAAGCGACCCCGCTTCTTTGCAGTATATTGCTCCGTATGCGGGCTGCGCCGTTGCCGAATACTTTATGTATCACGGAAGAGATACCCTTGTTGTTTACGATGACCTTTCCAAGCACGCCGTTGCCTACCGTACCCTGAGCCTTCTTCTTGAGCGTGCTCCCGGTCGTGAAGCATACCCCGGCGATGTTTTCTATCTCCATTCCAGACTTTTGGAGCGTTCCGCACAGCTTTCCGATGAGCTTGGCGGCGGAAGCATGACCGCTCTGCCAATAGTAGAAACCCAGGCGGGCGATGTTTCCGCATACATTCCCACAAACATAATCTCCATAACCGACGGACAGATTTTCCTTGAAAGCGAGCTGTTCTTTGCCGGTCAGCGTCCCGCAGTCAACATAGGACTTTCCGTTTCCCGTGTCGGCGGCGCAGCGCAAACAAAGATTATGAAAAAATCCGTCGGCACAATCCGTCTTGACCTTGCGCAGTACCGTGAAATGAAGGTATTTGCCCAGTTTGGCGGCGACCTTGACGAGCAGACTCTGCGTGAACTTAAATACGGCGAAAGCCTTATGCAGCTTCTCTGCCAGCCGAACGGCACCTCCATGACCATGCGTGAGCAGGTAATCACCCTTATCTGTGCGCAGGAAAAGCTGTTTGTGAACATTCCCGCAAAGAAAATCAAAGCCTTCCAGCGTGAGCTTCTTGAGCATTTTGAGCACGGCTGCACTACCCTTTGCCTTAAAATTGACCAAAGCAAAACCCTTACCGATGAGATAAAAAGCGGCATAGTCGATGAGGCAAAGGCGTTTCTTTCCGCCTACCGCTTTTAATTGACGGAAGGGAGATGAAATCATGGCGACTTCAAGCGAATTGAAATCAAGAATGAGCAGCATTAGTGAAACCAAAAAGGTCACCAATGCAATGTATATGATTTCTTCCGTCAAAATGCGCCGGGCAAAATGCGATATGCTTGAAACCCACCCCTATTTTACCGCATTGAAAAAAGAAATCACCGAGCTCTTGCGTTATATTCCGGAAACACAGAACCGCTATTTCCGCACAAAGCAAAAAACGGACGGTATACGCCACGGACTTTTGCTTGTAACCTCCGACAAAGGGCTTGCGGGCGGATATAACCAAAACGCCATAAGCATGGCGGAGGATTTTGCAAGGCAAAACCCCGGCACAACTTTCTTTATTGTCGGAGAATACGGTCGGCAGCATTTCGCAAGCAAAAATATCCCATATGACGCAGACTTTGAATTTTCGGCAGCCACCGCCACTATGTGGCAGGCAAGGCGCATTTGTCTTTATATCCTTGAGTATTTTAATACAGGCAAGCTTGATGACATAAGCATCATTTACAGCGACCCGGAAGCGGGCAACGGCAGCGAATGTCAGCTTCAATGCCTCCTCCCTCTTGAGCGAAGCAGCTTTCGCCCGGAGGAAGGCGTTTCCGAGCAGGCGACAAAGGACGATTGGAACGCAAAGGAGTTTTATCCCGACCCGAACACCGTTCTTGACTGCGTTGTTCCAAGCTATCTTGCCGGTTACATATACAGCTCCCTCATCGACAGCTATTTTGACGAGCAGGAAGCCCGTATGTCCGCAATGAGCGTTGCCGGAAAAAACGCCGAGGATATGATAAAGCAGCTTAAAATCGAGTATAACCGTGTTCGTCAGGCAAAAATCACCAGAGAAATGGTGGAGATAGCCTCCGGCGCAAGAGCACTTAAAAACAAGCGTCAAAAGATGCAAAGCGAGGGACACAGACTTGAACAATCAAACCAGTGATATAAAACACACGGGCAGAATTGCCGGAATTAACGGACCCGTTGTGGATATTGCCTTTGATAAAGGCACACTGCCGAGGATAAGAGAAGAGCTTTATCTTTATGTCGGCAAGGAAAAGCGCATTATGGAGGTTTCTCAGCATATAGGCGACGGCTTTGTCCGCTGCATAATGCTTGGACCAAGCGAGGGGCTTTTCCGTGGAATGGAGGTTTTTTCAACCGGCGCACCAATCTCCGTTCCCGTTGGCGAGCAGGTTCTCGGCAGGCTTTTTAATGTTCTCGGCGAACCGATAGACGGCGGCGGACCGCTGCTCGACGATTCCCAGAGAAGATGTATTTATAAACCCGCCCCGCCCTATTCCGAACGCAAAAACGCCGAAGAAATCATGGAAACCGGCATTAAGGTAATCGACCTTCTTGCCCCATATGTCAAAGGCGGAAAAATCGGTCTTTTCGGCGGCGCAGGAGTCGGAAAAACCGTACTTATCCAGGAGCTTATCCATAATATTGCAACCGAGCACGGCGGATACTCCGTATTCACCGGCGTCGGCGAACGCAGCCGCGAGGGCAACGACCTTTGGACGGAGATGCGTGCAAGCGGCGTTCTTGATAAAACTGCGCTTGTATTCGGTCAGATGAACGAGGCTCCCGGCGTTCGTATGAGAGTAGCCCTTTCCGGACTTTCCGTTGCGGAATATTTCCGTGACGAATGTCATAAAGATGTTCTGCTCTTTATCGACAATATTTTCAGATTTATTCAGGCAGGCTCCGAGGTTTCCACCCTTCTCGGAAGAATGCCCAGCGCAGTCGGCTATCAGCCGACCCTCGCCAACGACCTTGGCGAGCTTGAGGAGCGAATTGCCTCCACAAAGAGCGGTTCCATCACCTCCGTTCAGGCGATTTATGTCCCTGCGGACGACCTTACGGACCCTGCCCCGGCAACGACCTTCTCTCACCTTGACGCAACAACCGTTTTGAGCAGAAAAATTGCCGAGCTTGGTATTTACCCTGCCGTTGACCCGCTTGAATCCGCTTCCCGTATTCTTGAACCGGGCATTGTCGGCGAGGAGCATTACGAAACCGCCCGCCGTGTTCAGGAGGTTCTTGAGCATTACAAGGAGCTTCAGGATATTATAGCAATTCTCGGTATGGATGAACTTGGCGATGAGGATAAGCTTACCGTTCACCGGGCAAGAAAGATCCAGCGTTTTCTCTCCCAGCCGTTCAGCGTTGCGGAAAAGTTTACCGGTGTTCCCGGAGTTTATGTTCCGCTTTCCGAAACAATCCGCGGCTTCAAAGCCATTGTTGACGGAGAAATGGACGAATATCCGGAGGCGGCGTTCTTTAATGTCGGCGTAATCGATGATGTTCCGAAAAAAGCGGCAACGCTTTGATGAAAGGAGCGGGTTCTTTTGGCTTCTACCTTTCATCTTGACCTTCTTTCGCCGGAACGGGCTTTTTATTCCGGCGAGTGTACTTCCCTGATTGTTCCGGTAAGCGACGGCATGATGGGAATTATGGCGAACCGTTCGCCTATGACTGCGGCGATTTTTGAAGGTCAGCTTTCTTTTACAAAGCCGGACGGCGAAACCGTTGTTTGCGCAGTTACAAGAGGAATGCTTGATGTTTCCGGCGGAAACGCAACCGCCCTTTGCGGCGAGGTTATCCTTCCGGATGAAATTGATGTGGAACGGGAAATGCAATTTGTTCAAAAGGCGGAGGAACGCCTGAAAAACATTCAGAACCACCACGAATATGTTATGTCAAAGCTTTCTTTGGCAGACGCAATGAACAATCTTCAGGTAAAACGCCGCAACTCCAGAATTAACGGCAAGCTTAAATAAAAAAACTCGGTGCTCAAATTTGAGCACCGAGTTTTTTTGTACGCAATAATCTTATGCTAAAAATGAGCACGTTTTTTTATTTTACATTCTGTGTGCTTCATTTGAGCACGAGCCGCTTTTATTACTTTTCTGCCCAATCTGAAAGGCGGTCAAGGCCCTCTTTGCTGCCGGAAACAAAGATTTTATCTCCGGTTTTGAAGGAATAATCCGGATGTACGGTTTCAATAAGTGTGCTTCCGCTTTCTATTGCAATAATATTTACACCAAATTTTCCGCGGAAGTTTGTTTCCTTTACGGTTTTGCCCACCGCCTTTTCCGGAATGAGTATCTTTGAAATATTGAGCTTTTCGCTGAGCTGGATAAAATCAAGCGTACGTGAAGCTTCAAGCCTGTGCGCAAGTCGGATCGCCATATCACGCTCCGGATAAACCACCTCTGCGCCGAGCTTTTCAAGAATTTCGCCATGCTCGGCACTGGTTGCCTTTGAAATTACCGTGGGTATTCCGAAGCCCACAAGATTCAGCGTAACGAGAATCGAGGTATCCAGAGCCTCGCCGATGCACACAACCGCAACGCTGCTGTTCTGTATGCCGGTTTCGAGCAGGGTTTTCTTATCGAGGTTCCTCACCACAAAGGCGTTCTCCGTAAGGTCGCGCATTTCCCGCACCTTTTCCTCGTCCTTGTCAAGGACTATCAAATCCGCACCGCTTTCCGCAAGTTCCCTTGCAAGGGCACTTCCGAAGCGTCCGAGACCGATTATTCCGTAGGTTGTATCCTCTTTTTTATTTTTTCCAAACATAAAATCCTCCCAATCATCCGATGGAAATGTTTCCTTCTGGATAAACAGCACGTTCACCATTTGTAAAATGCCACAAAGTAGCTATGGTAAGCGGACCGAGCCTTCCTATAAACATAATCAAAATCGAAAGCAGCTTGCTGCCATCGCAAAGGTCGCCGGTTATTCCGGTGGAAAGCCCCGCCGTGCCAAAGGCACTCACCATTTCAAAGGCGATATCCCGAAGCGGAATTTCCGGTTCCATCACACACATAAAATATATACCCGTAAGCACCACTGAAATGCTCATAATCACTATAATTGCCGCTTTGCGGAATGCATCCTGCGGTATTGAATACTTAAACGCCTTCTCGGATTCATTCGTTGCCGCAGATCTCACGCCCTTGAGCAAAACGAAAAACGTGGTGGTCTTTATACCGCCGCCGGTTGAACCGGGCGAAGCACCAATGAACATAAGTGCCATCATAACCACAAGTCCTGCATCTGTAAATCCTCCGAGCGGGTATGTACAGAATCCCGCAGTTCTTGCGGAAACACTTTGGAACAGTGCTCCGAGCCAGCTTATGTTCTCCGTAAGCTTAAAAAGCAGTGTGCCTGCAAAAATAAGTGCTGCACTGGTGGAAAGCACAACCTTTGAATGCACAGAAAGCTTTTTCCAGTGTAACTTCTTTTCAATCAATTCCCTTATAGCAAGGAATCCGATTCCACCAAAAAATATAATTGCGCAGGTTACAATATTAAGCCACACATCGTTTTTATATGGCATAAGGCTCGTTCCGTTACCGAGCACGTCAAAGCCTGCATTGTTGAACGCAGATATCGAGTGAAAAAGGCTCAGTCCCACCGCCTTTATAAAGGGATAATCCCTCGCAAAGGTCACAAAGCTCAGCACCGCACCTATAAGCTCGCAGGTTACGGTGGTAAGAAAGACGCTTTTCAAAAAGCGAACTATTCCTTTTCCCGAATCAAGATTCATGGCATCACGAATTATATTTCTCTCTTTAATATTCATGCGTTTGCGCATGGCAAGAATTACTCCCGCACCGATAGATGTAAGCCCAAGGCCGCCTATCTGTATAAGCAGTGCTATTATAACCTGCCCGAATGCGGTAAAAGTGCTGCCTGGATCAACCGTTGTAAGCCCTGTTACACAAACGGCACTTGCCGCAGTATAAAGCGCGTCAATATACCTCAACGTTATTCCGCTTTTTACACTGCACGGCAAACACAACAGTGCCGACCCGATAAGCAGCGTAACCGCAAAGCCCAAAGCTATTATGCGTGCCGGAGACTGCCTTTTTATAAATTTATTCATCTTTCTCCTTGCGCCGAAAAATCCTCCGGAGTCATTCCGGAGGATTTTTGCTGTTTTATTTTCCGTTTCCGAAAACTTTTCTGTTTTTAAGTCCGCCGAGGAACATTGTAATGGCTCCGCCGGCAGATACTGCGGCAATTATAAGTCCTGTTCCCTCTGCGGAACCGTTTTGGATAAGCAGCACAACCGCAAGAGCAAAAACGCAGATTGCATTTATCATAACCTTACGCCCCTTGCTTGGGCGGTTGCGGTTATTTATTCCGTCAAGTGCAACAAGCAGCGACAGAGCGGTTTGCAGACACAGAGAAACCGTATATCCGAGAACATCGCTTGTCTGTGCCGCACCGAAGAGTACGCCCGTTGCAAAAAGCCACGCCATATAAGAATTTATAACGCCGCCGATAATAACAAGCACGGCACCGTAAACGATAAGTCTTCCGCCCGGAGCACGGCTGTCGAAAATCGGCTTTTTGGTTTTCTTTTTCATTGATATATCCCCTTTATTTCATGGAAACGGCTTTTCTTGCCGCTTCAACAATGTCATTTTCGGTCATTCCGAATTTTTCGGAAAGCTCCGGCATTTTTCCAACCTCGCCGAACACATCCTTTGTGCCTACAGGCACCATCGGCACCGGGCAGTTTTGGGCGGCAACCTCGGCAACTGCGGAGAAAAGCCCGCCGATTATGTTGTGATTTTCCGCAACAACGGCGCAGCGGGTCTTTTTTACGGAGCTTACAACCGCTTCGGCATCAATGGGTTTTATTGTATGGATATTGATGACTTCTGCGTCAACGCCCTCTTCTTTAAGAATCTCGGCTGCTTCCATAGCTCTTTTTACCATAATCCCGCTTGCAAAAATCGTTACATCCTTGCCGTCGTAAATTTTATCCGCCTTGAACAGGTCGAATTTATAATTTTCGTCCTCAAAAATATCCGGAGTTTCTTTTCTGAACATACGAATATAAACCGGACCGTAATGATTTATAATCTGCGGCAAAGCCTGCTTTAGCTGGGCGTTATCCGCCGGTTCGAAAATAACCATTGTCGGAATGGAGCGAAGAACGCCTATGTCTTCAAGGCTCATATGGGTGCCGCCGTTAAGCTGGGCGGAAATTCCGGGGTCGGTTCCGACTATCTTTACATTTTGCTTTGCATATGCTATTGAAACGGCTATTTGGTCGCAAATTCTTCTTGTTGCAAACGGAGTAAAGGAGCTTATAAACGGAATAAATCCATAGGAGGAAAGACCGGCGGCAACGGAAGCCATATTTTGCTCCGCAATACCCACCTCAAAAGCTCTTTCCGGGAAAAGCTGCTGAAGCTTTTTTGTGCCGTTGCAGTTTGCAAGGTCTGCGTCCAAAACACAAATTCGGTCGTCGTGCTCCATAATCTCCGCAAGGGTATTTCCGAAAACTTCTCTCATCATCATAGCGCACACCCCCTTACTGAAGCTCCGCAAGAGCGGCTTCCACTTTTTCTTTCGGCAAAGACATACTGTGGCAGGAAGGACCTGCGTTTTCGGCAAAGCTTACGCCCTTGCCCTTTATTGTATCAAGAATTATCATAGAGGGCTTGCCCTTTTTTGCCTTGGCACGGTCGATTGCTGCGGAGATTGCTTCGCAGTCGTGACCGTTGATTTCCTGGGTGTACCAGCCAAAGGCTCTCCACTTTGCTTTAAGGTCGCCGAGGGAGTTTATATCATCGGTATATCCGTCAAGCTGCATATTGTTCTTATCGGTGAATGCGATAAAGTTATCCAGCTTTTTTTGTGCGGCAAGCATTGCCGCTTCCCAAATCTGTCCCTCCTGGCTTTCGCCGTCGCCGACGATTGCATAAATCGTTGCGCCGTCTTTCTTTATCTTTGAACCGATAGCCACGCCCACGGCACAGGAAAATCCCTGACCGAGAGAACCAGCAGTCATATCCACGCCGGGGGTTTTGTTCATATCACAGTGACTTGGAAGGTTGGTTCCGAATCTGTTGAGGGTATAGAGCCATTCTCTCGGAAAAAATCCCTTAAGCGCAAGAGTTGCATAAACTGCGGGACCTGCGTGACCCTTTGAAACGATAAGCCTGTCCCTGCCCTCCATTTTCGGGTTTTTGGGGTCAACATTCATTTTATCAAAATAGAGCACCCGAAGCAGCTCCACAATCGACATTGAACCGCCGATATGACCGCTTCCTATGCTACCGATACATTCGAGAGTCATTCTGCGAATCTCTTTGCAGATTTCGTCCATGTACCAACCACTCCTTCCAGAACACATTGATAAAACATATTATAGCACAAAATCCGCAAAGGGAATACTTATTTTTTCAAATTCCGTAAAAATTCGATTATATGACGGAAAGCGTTCCGTTTATAAGGTCAAACGGAACGCTTTTGCACAATTTTTTTTATTAAAACCGCCCTCAAAGGTGATTTTCGTCCACCCATTTTTTTGCAAGGCGCACCGCAAGCTCCTCTGCCTTTTCGGAGGTTTCTTCCCCAAGGGGAAAAGGATTTGTTTTATAGAGCGGCGTTTGCGCCGCCTTGTTCTCGTCCTTGCTTATTTTATTTCTTTTTATATACATATTTATATCACCCCAAGCTTATTCTTTTCCCAAGGCGGCGCAGCTATGCGTTTTTTTCAGAAAAGTGCGGTTTTTTCAAGATCCCGCCGAAGCCGGGCAATTATCTTTTTTTCAAGGCGGGAAATGTATGACTGACTTATCCCGATTATATCGGCAACCTCCTTTTGGGTATGCTCCTTTTCGCCGGAAAGCCCAAAACGCAGCACCATAATTTTGTGCTCCCGTTCGCCAAGGCGGGCTACGGCTTCGTTCAACACCCGCCGCTCGGCGTCCTGCTCTATCCCCCGATTTACGCAGTCACTGTCCGTTCCGAGAACATCGGAGAGCAAAAGCTCGTTTCCGTCCCAATCCACATTAAGCGGTTCATCTATGGAAACCTCGTTTTTAAGCGGCTGGGTTTTGCGGATAAACATAAGTATCTCGTTTTCTATACACCGGGAAGCATAGGTAGCAAGCTTTATGCCTTTTCGGTGCTCAAAGGTATTTACCGCTTTTATAAGCCCTATCGTTCCGATTGAGGTTAAATCCTCCACTCCTATCCCGGTTGATTCAAACTTTTTTGCTATATAAACCACAAGGCGAAGGTTGCGCTCTATAAGCAGGTTTTTTGCTTCCTTGCTCCCGTGCTCAAGCCGTTCAAAAGCCTCTGCCTCCTCCTCCTTTGAAAGAGGCGGGGGAAGGCTTTCCGGTCCGTTTATGTAAAATATTTTCCCGGGAAAAAGCCTTGTAAAAAGCAGCGAAATCCGCATTGTTACAGCGTTTATCAAGTTTTTTACATTCATTTTATCTTACCTCCGTAAAGCTTTTATTCGCTTGTTTAAGAATTAGATTGCCGCCGAGAAGAAGCGTGCCCTCCGGGGCAAAATCCGAAAATCCTATCAATACTTCCTCCGCTTGAAAAACGCTTCCGCCTTTTTCGAGCACAAGCTTTTCCGGGCGTATTGCCGGAATGAGCACGCTTCCGGATACCGTTGAGCACGGAACAAGCCTTATCCCATACTTCGTGCTCAAATTGCGTTCCAAAAGCTGCTCAAGCATATCCGGCGGAAGCAGTTTTTTTAACTCCGCAGCACGGCAAACCACAACCGGTGCGCCGGAAAGCGGCTCCGTAAGGGAATTTCCCGTATCGGTAAAGCCCTTGAGCACGGCGCAGCCTCCGCCGTAATATATCTTTGCAATGCAGGCTCCCTCCGACTCTCCATGGCGGAAAAGGCGGCGCAAAAGCTCCGTTACGGCAAAGGCGGCGCAAGCCGCAAGCACTATTTCCAAAGCGGAAAATTCAAAATATACAACACCGTTTTTCAAAAGAAATTCCTTTGGCTGCGCCGCCGTTCCGATAAGCAGCATAAAGCCGGAAAATACAAAGCCGCAGGCATAAAATACCGCCAAAAGCCGCAAAAGCTCAAGCGGCTTTCTTCTTCCAAAACAAATGAGCACCATTATTGCGGAAACCGCAAAGCGGCTTATCCAAAGGACCGCCCTTTCAAGGGGAAAAATTACGCAGAGGGAATAAACCGCACCGACAGCCGCAGCAAAAAGCCCCCGCAGCCTTACAAACCTTGCGCCCGCAAGCCTTGCCGTTCCGAAAAGAACAAGATAATCGACGGCAAGGTTTATCGTCACCAAAATATCCGCATATATTACACGCAAAGTAATCGCCTCCGCCTTTGAGAAAATTATACCGCCCGGCGGCGTGGTTTTTAAGTCGAAACACTTACCGGGGAATTTTTCATATAATATTGCGACGGATTTTTTTAGCGGGAGGCGATTTTCGGTGCGGCAAAAAGATGTTTTTTCCTCCGACGAAATCAGGGGGAGAGAATGTAAAGATTACCTTGAGGAATTTTGCGCAGGACAGCGCAGAGAAATTGCAAAATACAAAGTAGACGATTTTTTTGACGGCGAACCGCCGGCGCAGGCTGAGGGGCAACTCACAAAGTCATCATAAAAATGCACAAAAGCCCGGCTGCTTTATCACCGGGCTTTAATATTTTAGTCAAATTCGGCATATTTCAAAAAAAGAGCGTTTTGCACAAAAATTCGGTTTGATTTTTATGCAATAATACCTGTCGATTATTGAAAGGTCATAAAAGCAAATGAAAATTTTTATGGATTTTTTACAAAATTGTCTTGAAAATTCGTGCGTTTTAACTTAAAATAAGGATAGGGCATTTTTAAGTTTATGCCGTGCGAAAGAGGGGTTTTAATGTCAAACAGATTATTTCAGGGTATAATACATCAGATGCATGACAGCATCGGCAGAACGGTCGGTATCGTTGACGATACCTCCACCGTTGTCGCTTGCAGCGACCTTGCCAGAGTCGGCGAGCGCAACGATTTTCTTGTTTCCGACTTTGCCGGGGACGGGGAATGCAAAATCTGCGACGGTTTTACATACAAGGTCTTCGGCGTTGACGACCGTCCGGAGTTTGCCGTGTTCGTCGCCGGAACAGACGGTCTTGCGGCGCAGTTCTGTTCCCTTATGGCAGTTTCTCTTGCGGGAATAAAGCAATATTACGACGAAAAATACGACCGTGCAAACTTTATTAAGAATGTTATTCTCGATAACATTCTTCCCGGCGATATATACATAAAAGCAAGGGAGCTTCGCTTTCCCACCGATGTTTCGAGGGTCGTTCTCTTTATTCGTGTGCTTACGGTCAACGATATTTCCGTTTTTGATGTTGTGCAAAACCTTTTTCCGGACAAAAACAAGGATTTTGTTTTCAGCGTAAGCGAATCCGATGTTGTTCTTGTAAAAGAAATTAAGCCCGGAATCGAAAGTTCCGATATTGAAAAGCTTGCAAGCTCCATTATCGAAACCCTCAGCGGAGAATTTTTTACCAGAGTTAATGTCGGCATAGGCACAACCGCAACCGGAATCAAGGACCTTGCAAAGAGCTTTAAGGAAGCACAGGTCGCTCTTGAGGTCGGCAAAGTTTTCGATACGGATAAAGCCATTGTAAACTATGACAATCTCGGCATTGCAAGGCTTATTTATCAGCTTCCCACCACTCTTTGCGAAATGTTCCTGCGGGAAGTTTTTAAGAGAGGCTCTATCGAAAGTCTTGACCAGGAAACTCTTTTTACAATTCAAAAATTCTTTGAGAACAATCTTAATGTTTCCGAAACAAGCCGTAAGCTCTTTGTTCACAGAAACACTCTTGTTTACCGCCTTGAGAAAATCAAAAAGCTTACCGGGCTTGACCTTCGTGAATTTGACCATGCCATTGTGTTCAAGGTTGCGCTTATGGTCAAGAAGTACCTCTCCGCAAACCCCGTAAAATACTGATTTTGCGTTTTTTGTTTTTTATCATTGTTTATTGTGAGGTTTCAAATTGATTGAATTTCAGAATGTAACAAAAAAATATCCAAACGGCACGCTTGCTCTTAACGATGTAAGCCTGCGCATTGCCGACGGAGAATTTGTCTTTATCGTCGGTTCCTCCGGCGCAGGCAAAAGCACCCTTATAAAGCTTATGCTGCGTGAGGAGCGGGCAACCTCCGGCGTTATCAAGGTAAACGGCAAAAATCTTGGAAAAATGCCGAGATATAAAATCCCAAAGTTTCGCCGCTCTATCGGCGTTGTGTTCCAGGATTTTCGCCTTATCCCCAATATGAGCGCATACGATAATGTGGCTTTTGCTCTTCGTGTGACCAATGTTTCCGCAAAGGAAATCAAGCGAAAGGTTCCGTATATGCTCTCCCTTGTCGGGCTTGCAAACAAGGCAAAATGCAAGCCGGAGGAGCTTTCCGGCGGCGAACAGCAGCGTGTCGCCCTTGCCCGTGCGCTTGTTAATTCACCCTCTCTTATCATAGCGGACGAGCCTACCGGCAACATCGACCCGGAGCTTTCTTTTGAGATAGTTGACCTGCTTAACGAAATAAACAAGCTTGGCGTTACCATTGTTATGGTCACCCACGAGCACGACCTTGTTCAGCAGTTTAACCGCAGAGTTATAACAATCGAAAAGGGCGAGGTTGTCCGTGATGTTGAAGGAACGGAGGCACCCGTATGCTGAACAGCTTTTTCTATCTTGTAAAGCAGGGCTTTAAGAACCTCTGGAACAACCGGCTTATGTCCCTTGCCTCAATCGGCGTTCTTGTTTCCTGTATGCTGCTTATCGGTGCAGCCGCTCTTCTTTCTGTTAATGTTTCAAATGTTGTTGACGAGCTTGAGGACCAAAGCGAAGCAATAGTTTATCTTGACGACGGCACCTCCGATGCGGACCGGGAGCGCATAAGAAAAGACATTATCGCCACCGGAAAAATTTCCACCGTTGAGTTTATCTCCAAGGAAGAAGCTCTTTCCTCTATGATGGAATCCATGGGCAACGAAGGGCTTTTGTTCGACGCCTATAAGGACAACAACAACCTCCCGGATTCCTACCGAATCACCTTTGACGATGTTTCTCAACTTGAGAATACCGTTGCGGCAATCGAAAAAATCGACGGCGTTTTTTCCGTTTCCGCAATGACGGAGGTGGCAAATGTCATCACCGGAATTAAAAAAATGGCTTACATAGGCGGCATTGTTATAATCGGGCTTTTGATTGCGGTTTCTCTTATGATAGTCGGCAACACCATAAAAATCACCGTTTTCAGCCGCAGAAGAGAAATCAGCATTATGAAATATGTCGGAGCAACAAACGGATTTATCCGCCTTCCTTTTGTAGTCGAGGGCATGAGCCTTGGCATTATCTCCGGCGCAATAGCCTATGGGCTTATCTATTTCGGCTATGACTACCTTACAAACTGGGTTCTCTCTCAAAAATCCGATTGGTTCTCCATGATAGTTTCCGGCATGGTTCCTTTTTCCGCAATATCAAGTCAGCTCTTAATCGGATTTTTGTGCGGCGGCGCACTTATCGGCGTTTTCGGCTGTGCGGCCTTTATCGGAAAACACCTTAAAGTCTGACGGCTGTTCACCATATTCCCTTTTACGGAGGTAAAAAATGAACAATAAAAAGGTAAAGCACACTTTGCTTTCTGCGGTGTGCTGCGGCTTGTGCTTTTTAATGGTTTCCATGTCATCCCCCCTTGCATATGCCACCAATCTTACAAAGGCGGATTCCTCCGCTTCAAAATCCACAAAAAAGGTGGATTCCGCAGCGGAACAGGAATATAAGAACCAGCTTGCCGACCTGCAAAACCAGCAGAAAGACATCACCAAACGACAAAACGCTCTTAATGACAAGATTAAGAACGCAAAGAGTGAAAAAAAGGCTCTTAAGGCAAAGGCAAACAGCCTTGACGAGCAGATTTCCATTACAAAAGACCAGATGAAGCTTTGTGAGGACAAGATTACCGTCACTCAAAACTATATTTCCAAAAAAACTGCGGAAATAAACAGCAAACAGGACGATATTGACGAGAGTATGCAGCTTTTTAGGGATAGGGTTCGGGCGATTTATATGACCGGCGGTTATTCCGACAAGGCAAATTCCCTTATTATGCTGCTTTCTTCCGAAAGCGTTTCCGAATTTTTGACCCGTGCGGTATATCTTCAGCGCATAAACGAGCACGACCGTATCCTTATGGACGGGCTTGAGGAGGAGCTTTCCGCTCTTAACGAGGAGCGTGAGGAGCTTTCCGCAACAAAGGCGGAGCTTGAGGCGGAAAAAGAGGAGCTTGCCGCAACGAGGGACAGCCTTCAGGACAGCCTTATCGAGGCACGCAGCAGCATTCAGGACCTTGACGCCATGCAAAGCGAATGGGAAGAGGATTATGAGGAGCTATCCGCTTATTCAAAGCAGATACAAAATGAAATTGCGGACATTTATAAGAACCTTACAACATCAACGGAAGCTTATGTCGGCGGCGAAATGATGTGGCCTGCGCCGGGTTATTCAAAAATAACCTGCAATTACGGTTGGCGTTTTAACAACACCGATTTCCACACCGGCATAGACATTTCCGGCGGCGGTATCCATGGGGCAAAGGTTGTTGCGGCAAACACCGGCACGGTCATCTTTACAAAATACTGCCCCTATAACGGATATTCCTACGGCTACGGCACATATGTAATCATCGACCACGGCGGCGGCATCACCACCCTTTATGCTCATATGAGCGCAATAACCGTCAGCGTCGGCGATGTTGTGGCTATGGGCGAGCAAATCGGAAATGTGGGCAATACCGGCTGGAGCACCGGTGCACACCTCCATTTTGAGGTGCGCAAGGACGGAAAATCCACAAACCCCCTCCCCTATGTTACAGGCTGATTAAATTTTAAGGAGATAACAATGGGAAAAAAAATTACTCTCGGCACCGCAATCACCCTTATTATCATCGCAATCGCAATAACCGTTTCTCTTACCATGGTTTTGGCTTTGAGGAGCTTTAACGAAAAGGTAAGCAGCATTACCGAACGGGAAAATATGTTTGCAAAATTTACCGAAATCGACAACTATGTTCGCCAAAACCGCAAGGACGATATTGACGAAGAAGAGCTTATGGACAGCGTTGCAAAAGGCTATCTTGACGGAATTGACGACCCCTATGCTCTTTATATGAATACGGAAGCATATGCGGCATATGTTGCCGCTTCCTCCCAAACCGTTGCCGGGGTCGGCATTTCTTCAAGTATGGATAGCGACGGCTATATGCTTGTAAACAAGGTATACGAAGGCTCCACAGCCGCCGGCGCAGGTATTCTTGCGGGCGACCTTATAATCAAGGTGGATGACATAAACCTTTCCGCAGAAACCTATGAGCAGGCGGAAGCCCTTCTTATCGGCGAAGCGGGCACAAAGGTCACTCTTAAAGTACGCCGCGGCGGCGATGACACGGAAATGGAAATCACACGCCGTGTTATTACCCCAACAAATGTAACTGCGGTTGCTTTTGAGGATTATTACTACATTCGGGTGGACGATTTTACCGAAAGCACCCCGGATCAGTTTAGCAAAGCGGTTGAAAAAGCTATTTCTGCCGGAGCAAAATATCTTATCTTTGATGTGCGCTCCGTAAGCTCCGGGCTTGTTTCCTCCGCAGCAACGGTTCTTGACCGCCTTGTTGGTTCCGGCGATATGCTTTATGTTGAATACAGCGACGGAACAAAAGAAACGCTCTATACCTCAAATTCCAGAGAAACCGACATACCCATGGCGGTTCTTGTTAACGACGGCACCGCCGGCGCAGCGGAATTTTTTGCAGCGGGTCTTCGTGATTTCGGAAAAGCAAAAATTGTCGGCACCCAAACCGCCGGCGTCGGCTCTCTCCAAAAAATATATAAGCTCGACGACGGTTCCGCAATTCAGCTTACAATCGGAAAATATTATCTTGCAAATTCCGATACCGCTTGGGAAGGAACAGGCATTGCGCCCGACCATTCCGTAGTTCTTGGCTATTCAGCCGACTTTACCAGCCTTGCTACCATCAACCCGGATATTGACCCTCAGCTTGCAAAAGCGATTGAGGTTGCTTCCGCAGCGGTAGATTCCGGCGCAGATTCCGTCGACGGCTCTTCCTCCGTAGAAAGCGGCGAAAGCGAAAGCAGCAACGGTTAAAAGAAGAAAAATTGCGGCTTTTGCCGCAATTTTTTGCTTGACATCAAATGGAAACACGCATATAATCATAGTATTGCCGTTCAGAATAAGGAGTTGTCTTATATGGAAAAAAAGATAGTTGTTACCGAAAGCGGTCTTAAAGCACTGGAAAATGAGCTTGTTCAGCTTAAAACCGTTCGCCGCAAGGAGGTTTCCGATAAAATTCGTGTTGCCCGTTCCTTTGGCGACCTTTCGGAAAACAGCGAATATGATGAAGCAAAAAACGAGCAAGCCATTGTTGAAGCACGCATTGCCGACCTTGAAGTAATGCTTAAAAATGTTGTTATCCTTGACGAAGACGAGCTTGGCACCGACAAAGTTTCCCTTGGCGCAACCGTAAAGGTTTATGACGAGGATTTTGAAGAGGAAACCACTTTTACCGTTGTCGGTTCCACCGAAGCAAACCCCGATGAGAACATTATCTCCGACGAATCCCCTATCGGAAAAGCCCTTCTCGGTAAAAAAGTCGGCGAAGTTGCGGAAGCGCAGCTCCCCACCGGCGATGTTGCAAAATTCAAGGTTCTTCACATCACCAGATAAGCAAAAAATCAAGCAAAAAGCCCTCTATTCGAGGGCTTTTTTTGTTTTTATTCAATTTTGCTGTTGTTATTTATCTATTTATATGTTAAAATAAATCTATCTTTAGATTACTATTCCCTTTTGAAAGGAAGTTTATAATGGACGAAAACATTCAGGAACAGGAGCTTTCGGCACAGCAGCTTTCCGAGCTTCTGCAAATAAGACGGGATAAGCTTGACGCATTGCGTGAGGCGGGCAAGGATCCTTTTGAAATAACCAAATACAATGTTACCGCATATTCCGGCGACATAAAGGCAAGCTTTGTTGACCCGCCGGAGGGCGAGGAAAGCACAACCGTTGTTTCCATCGCCGGGCGCATTATGAGCAAGCGCGGAATGGGAAAAGCCTCCTTTGCGGATCTTCAGGATAAGCAGGGACGCATCCAGCTTTATGTGCGCAAGGATATGGTCGGCGAGGACGCCTACTCCGACTTCAAAAAGTGGGACATCGGCGATATAATCGGCGTTGAGGGCATTGTTTTCCGCACCCATATGGGCGAAATCTCCGTAAGGGCAACCTCCGTTGTCCTTCTTGCAAAGTCCCTTCTTCCCCTTCCGGAAAAATTCCACGGACTTAAAGACCCGGAGCTTCGCTATCGCCAGCGTTATGTTGACCTTATCGTAAACCCGGAGGTTAAGGATACCTTTGTAAAGCGCAGCATGATTATTAAGGAAATCCGCTCCCTTCTTGACGAAGAGGACTTCCTTGAGGTGGAAACTCCCATGCTCAACACCATTGCGGGCGGTGCCTCCGCAAGACCCTTTGTTACCCACCACAATGCGCTTAACATTGATATGTATATGCGCATAGCCCTTGAGCTTTATCTCAAGCGGCTTATAATCGGCGGCTTTGACAGAGTTTATGAAATCGGAAGGGTTTTCCGCAACGAGGGTATGGACCCCCGCCACAACCCCGAATTTACGCTTCTTGAGCTTTATCAGGCATACACCAACCTTGACGGAATGATGGACATTACCGAAAAGATGTTCCGCCGCTGTGCAGAAAAAGTAAACGGCAGCACCACCGTTGAGTTTGACGGGCACGAAATCGACCTTGGAAAGCCCTTTGAACGCATTACCATGACCGACGCCGTAAAGAAATATTCCGGCGTTGACTTTGATGAGATTCACGACCTTGAAGCCGCAAGAAGGGTTGCAAAGGAGCACGGAGTTGAATTTGAGGAACGCCACAAGAAAGGCGACATTCTTGCGGCATTCTTCGATGAATTTGTTGAAGAAAACCTTATTCAGCCTACTTTTATCACAGAATATCCCATCGAGGTAAGCCCTCTTACCAAAAAAGACCCCGAAAAGCCCGGTATGACCCAGCGTTTTGAACTGTTTATTGCGGGCAGAGAGCACGCAAACGCTTATTCCGAGCTTAACGATCCTATTGACCAGAGAGAGCGTTTTATGGCGCAGGTCGCCCTTCGTGAAGCGGGCGACGACGAGGCGGAGCACCTTGACGAGGACTTCCTTACCGCCATGGAATACGGTATGCCCCCAACGGGCGGCCTCGGCGTGGGCATAGACCGTATGGTTCAGCTTCTCACCGGAAACTATTCCATCAGAGATGTACTCCTCTTCCCCACAATGAAACCGTTGGATAAGTAAAAAGCCCATAAATAAAGGGTTTTCGAGGAATTGAAAACCACGAAAAATCATTTTACCACTGTTTTTGATTTTTTTCCGGGAGGACAATTAAATGAAAGAGCAAATTATAGAGCTGCTTAAAAATTCCGAAAAGCCCCTTCGCCCCGGCGAAATCGCCGCAGCCCTCGGCGCAGACAAGGACGAGGTTTCTAAGGCAATAAAAGAGCTTAAAGCCGAGGAAAAGGTGTATTCACCCGTTCGCTGCTGCTATGCGGTAAAGGAATAAGCGCAAAGCTTAACGAAAAACGCACATAAAAAAGCAGCCCCGCTCATTTTTTTGAGCGTGGGCTGCTTTTCTTTCGGTTATTCTATTATTACAGAGGTGTTGTCGATTGGTGCTTCCTCGACCAAGGTATCAATATACCTGCTTAAAAATCCGCCCTGTTCCCGGCAAAGGCTTATCCCCTCTTCGTATTGAGAAATATCATAGACCCTTCCGGAAAAATACCCTGCATTTATATCGGCAAAAGCCCTCGCTATAAGCTTTTTTTCCCGCTCGGGAGCTTCCGAAGCGGAAAGCTGGAGCAGGGATTTTTTATAGCCGCTGCTTTTGAAAAATTCATCGGCATAGCTTTCAAAATCAAGCAAGTTTTCGTCCTTTGCATTATTATTTTTTGCCCAAGCGGAAACATCGACCGCCTTTGTTCGGTAATCTATGCTTCCGTTATAGGTTATTACGCCATATTGAACCGGAGCCACAAGCAGCGACGAAGTTACTATCTCGGTAAAGCCGCCCTCCGCCGCAATATGCTGCATATGTATATGCCCGCTTAAATTGCACCTTACGCCGTATTCATTGAGCAAATCCAGCAGGCTTTGGTAATTATAGAGCTGATAGCCGAAGGAAAGCAGCTTATTGTGCGCAAGCACATTCTGGTGCGTGACAGTAATTACCTCTGCGCCGCTTTGCTGCGCCTTTGAAAGACATTCCTCTATCCATCGGAGGGATTCCTCCTGCACAAAGCCCCTGCCGAAAGCGTTTGTGTCAATCATCATAATATACAGACCGTCGTTTACCTTATAAAGATAGCTAAAGGAATTTTCGTCAACGCTTTCCGCCTGTTTTATTCCGAAATTATAATACAGCTTGCGGTATTCCTTCGCAGTTATGTTTTCCGTTTTTTCATATTCATCGCCGAAAAAAGCATAGGCATATTCCGAAGATATATCGTGATTTCCCGGTATTGTAAGGACCTGCACTCCGCTGTCCTGTATTTTTTGAAGCTTTTCCGCAAAATCCTCGTGGCTTGCCTTTTCGCCGCTAAGGGTAAGGTCGCCGCTTAAAATCAGCACATCGGGCTTTGATTTTATAACCTCGCCGCTAAAAGCGGAGAAAATCTCCTCGCAATACTGAACAAGCTTTCCGTCGGAATTATTCACCATATTGGTAAACACTGCGCCTTTATCGTTTATCCTTGGGGAAAGGTAATGCGTATCTGTCGCAACGATAATTTTTATTTTGTGATTTTTTGGGTTCATCAGCAAAGCAGCCGTAATTACCGCAACCACGGCGACGGCAGCAACGGCGGATGTAATCAGCATATATTTTTTCTTCATAAATCCTCCGCAAATATTAAAAGCTGTATAAATTATATCACCGGCAGATACATTTTTCAAATACCGCAGATACCGAGATTTTTTATAAAGACGAAGGTCCGTGCTCAAAAAAAAGCACGGACCGTTTTTTTGCTTTTATTATCTGAATATCATCGACAGCACGGAAAGAATTATTCCCACAAGGCAGATTGCGGCAAAAGCCACCGATACTCCAAGAAAAGCAAACTTTTCTGTCTTTTTTGCTTTATGCGCAAAAAAGCCGCCGAAAAGCGCAGCCAAAAGCGAGCCGCAAAGAAGTGCAAGGGTTCTTATGTCCATATTTTCCATGGTTATTCCTCCGTAATTCCCGCCAATTTATCAACAGGGGCGTTTTATTTGTCCTTTGCCCGTTCCGTTTCCTCATAAATTGAAACCGTTTTTTCGTAATCGCTGCGGTAGTTTTCCTGCCGGTTTATCTTGCTTATGATTATTCCAACCAAGCAGAGCAAAGCAAAAATCAGTGAAAATATTGCTGCGATTATTCTGTCTTTTTTTCTCTCATAGCGAAAGCGAAGGTATCCTGCTGCCGCAGCAAAAATAAAAGACGCACAGAGGGCTATTATAAGCACGATCTTTTCCACAGTCACTCCTCCGTAAGCTCCGCCCATTCGTCCATAAGCGCATTTTGTTTGTCCTTAAGCTGCTCCATTTCTGCGCAAAGGGCGGACATTTTTTCATAATCGGCGCAAATCTCCGGAAGGGTCATCTCTTTTTCTATCTCCGCAAGGCGTTCGTCTGCGGAGGAAATCTCCGCCTCCACCGCCTTTATGCGGCTGCGGCGTTTTGCGTCCTCGCTTTTTTGCTGCTTTGTGCGGTGATATGCCGCCTCGCTTTGGGTGGTCTTTTTTTCCTCACGCACCGCAGGTACTGCTTCCTCTTTAAGCTGAATATAGTCGTCATAAACTCCGTTGTAGCTTACAAGCCTATCGGGGAACATCTCGATTATTTTTGTCGGCACACGGTTAAGGAGATAGCGGTCGTGGCTTACCATAATTATTGTGCCGGTGTATTCCCGCAAAGCCTCGTCAAGAGCCTCCTTACAAGGTATATCCATATGGTTTGTCGGCTCGTCCAAAACAAGAACATTGGAATCCTTTAGCGTAAGAGCGGCAAAGCTAAGCCTTGCCTTTTCCCCGCCGGAAAGGACGGCAACCTTTTTGAAAACATTATCGCCGGTTATTCTTGCTCTTCCGAGGGCGGAGCGCAGCGTAAGCTCGTCGGAGCGGGGAAACATATCCCATAGCTCGTCCAAAACCGTTTTGTTCGGGTGGAGGTAGCTGTTGTGCTGGTCGTAATATCCCGCACGGACATTGCGCCCCCATTCGATTATCCCCTTAGTATGGGGCAAAATTCCGAGAATTGTTTTTATAAAGGTGCTTTTTCCGACTCCGTTCATGCCGACGAGGGCGATTTTTTCGCCCCGGCGAACCGCAAGGTCAACGCTTTTGCAGAGGAGCTTTTTATCCTCGCCCTCTCCCACCTCAAGGCGAAGTCCCTCTACCGTAAGGACATCCTTTACCGGCTCCCGCTCGTAGGAAAAACGGAATTTCGGCGGCTTTGGCGGCGGAACCGGGCGTTCTTTAAGCTCCATACGCTCAAGCTCCATTTCCCGGCTATGGGCACGTTTTGTTGTGGAAGCACGCACCTTGTTTCGGGCAATAAAGTCCTCAAGCTCCGCAATTTCCCGCATCTGGCGGTCGTATTCCTTTTGCATTCTTGCAATGCGGGCTGCTTTTAGGTCAAGATATTTTGTATACCCGGCATTATAGCGCACGAGGGTTTTGTTTTCCATCTCGCAAACGACATTTACGATTTTATCAAGGAAATACCTATCGTGAGAAACGGTTAAAATTGCGCCCTTGTATGCGGAAAGGTAATCCTCCAGCCAGCCGAGGGTCTTGAAATCAAGATGGTTTGTCGGCTCGTCAAGCATAAGCAAATCCGGGTTTTCAAGCAGCAGCTTTGCGAGGGCAAGGCGGGTGCGCTCGCCGCCGGAAAGCTGCTCCACAGGCGTTTCCGGGTCAAAGGAGCTAAAGCCCATACCCGTGAGCACGGTGTTTATCCTTACATTTACATTGTATCCGTCCGCAGCCTCAAAGCTGCTTTTTTCGTGCTCATATTCTGCGGAAAGCTCCGTATATTCGCCAGAGCCGTGCTCAAGCTCCGCCATTCGGTGCTCGAGAGAGCGCATACGCTCCTCCGTTTTGAGCACGGAGCCGAAAACGGAGCGCATCTCCGAAATTATTGTTCCGCCAAGGGAAAGCCCGCTGTCCTGGCGCAGAAAACCGATGCGTTTTCCCGTACCCTTTGCAACGGTCCCCTCGTCGTATTCCATATCGCCGACGATTATATTGAGCAGAGTTGATTTTCCCGCTCCGTTTTCGCCGATAAGTCCTATTCTGTCGTGGTCCTCTATTTTTAGGTCGAGGTTTGAGAGAACGGTTTTTGCCCCGAAGCTTTTGCTAAGACCTGTTATTTCAAGTATCACGGCTTTCACCGCCTTTCATCATAATCCTTTACATTATAGCGAAAAAACAGTATTTATTCAAGCACATTTTGTAAACGGGGCTTTTTCCGCTATTGAAACAAGGCAAAAACCGCTGTATAATAGCCTTATATCATATTTTTGGCGGTATACCTATGACCTTTTTATATATTATTTTATCCGTTATAATCGGTTTTTGCCTTTGCGGAGCATGGTTTGGGCTTTGTGCGCTTTTCTCTGCACTGCTTAGAAAAAGCGGAGCGGCGGCGCAGCTTTCGCCGCTTTTGGCTTCCGTTCCGTTTGTTGCGGCGTTAAAAATAACGGCGGGATTTATTCCGCAAAAATTCGAACATACTCAAACTTTGCCCTGCGCTGCGGCAGTGTTGGCTGCGGTCCTTTTATCTGCCGCAGCCGCAAATTTATTTACTCTGCGCCGCCGCCTTTTTGGATAGGAGCCGTTTTGGCTTATTGCCGGCAGTGCTTTTATGGAGGTTCCCCAGCGGCGGTTTATGCAGGGAGCACTTTTTGCGGTTCTTTCGCATTTTTCCGTTCCAAATGCCGCAGTGTGGGCGATATTCTGCAATGCGGCGGTTTGGCGCCTTGGGATTTTTGCGCAGGCGATAATTGCACGGGAGCACATTTCAAAAGCACTTTTTGCGGAGCTTTGCGCTTCGTTTATATTCTCCGTCGGCGTTGGCTTTGCCTACCAACAGACGGGAGATTTTGTTATCTGCGCTTTGGCGCACGCCGCCGAGCGTGCAATAGGCAATATGCTTGCAAAAAAATAGCATAAAAAAATTCCGTGCAAAAAGCACGGAATTTTTTCTTCGTATTATAAAATTCAGCCGATAACCTCTGCGCCGGTATTGGGGTTTTCTTCGCCTTTTTTGGCTGCTTCTGCGCCGATATGGATTTCGGTATATTCATTTACGATTGTTCCGATTATTCTGTCGGGGTTCTCCGGCTCCTGCTCTACGGAAACGGCACGAAGAGCCTCAACCTCGCCGACATAAATGCGTCTTCCGTTCAAAAGCTCGTCGGTCCATTCGCCCTCATAAATCTGGTTTCCGTCAAGGTCATAGAGGCGGAAGGTTCCCGGAAGAGAGAAACCATCGGTGGTGCTCATGCTTATAAGCTTATAATCCCTAAAGGTTCTGATATCAAAAACAACATCGGTAAGGGCTACCTGTTTTCCTTCAATAGCGTCTTCATCGGAAACAATAACAAGTCTTCCACCGATAATTTCAATATTTCCGTTGGAGTCTATTCCCTCTTCTTCGGAGCTGTAAACATCCGTATTGCAGTTTTTGATAGTTATATTTCCTTCGACCTGCATGGATTCTTCATCGGAAACAAGCTTTACCGTACTGCTTTCTATGGTAAGATGGGAGCCTCTCTGATATTCGTCGGACCAGTTTACATCAATGCTCTCATCGCCGGTACTAAAGTCAAGCTTTGTATTTTTGATAAAAGCATCGCCGTAGCTTATAAATCCGTCGCTGCCGGATTCGATATTTACGGCAATATTTTCTACGGTCAGGTCGCCGTCCGCATATACACCGTCCATATTTGCCTGTATATTGAGGACGGATCTATTTGCTCCGTTGCCCTTTATTGTAAGTGCGCCCTCGCAGCTGATTCCGTTTCGACCTTCCTCATAAGTGCGTACATCGGCATTGCCTTCGACAATTATTGTGGAGCCGGCGGGCAAGGTTATGCTCGCTTTGTCTTCTTCAATGCTGTAATTGCTGAAGCCGTCTTTAAGTGTAAGAACCTTTCCCGCTGCGTCCCAGTGCCAGAGGTCACCCTCGCCGGGGGTGGGAACGGTTTCTCCGGTAAAATCAAGAGGAGCATCGAGTTTTCCTTTAATGTAGTCGATTTCTGCGACGCATACACCTACATCAGCAGTATCAAGTCCTCTGAAAAGAATATAGTATTCGCCTGCGGTGTCCGTAAAGAATGTTTGTCTTTCGCCGTTGCCGCAATAGTTATCGAAATCTTTTGAAAATATGCCCTGATATGCTTCGCCGTCGCCCCTGTACATATCAATTTTGGTATCAACTTTTCTGCTTGCATCATAGAATTTTATTTCTATAAGGCTGTTTGCTTCAAGGTTTACCTTAACCGCAAAGCCGTATGTTTCACCGCCCGAAACGGAAATCGGTCCCTCCGAGCCAAGCTCATACTCCGTTTTCATCGGAAGCGTTACGGTCTGCGCTGCGCCGAGTACAGCATAGAGCGGTTTTGCTTCGCCCTCCGCAAATACGGAAACGCCGAGGGAAAGCACCATTGCAAGCGCAAGAATAAGGCTTATAATCTTTTTCATTTCGTGGGTATCCTCCTTTTATAGGCTGCAGTCCTTTGTAAAAGATTTCTCTTTTGAATATATTAAATCATATTTTTTGAGCTTAATCAATAGCTTAATCAAAAACTGTTTTTTTATTTTTTTCGGAAGAAAAAGCGGGCGGATTTTTTATCAAATCCGCCCGCTTTTTTTAAGTTAAAGATACTGCCGCAAATCGCTTCTCAAATCCTCTTCGATTTTAATGAGCCTTTTTGCAATGTCCTTTGATTTTTCGTCCGCAGCCTTATATTGGTTGAGGTATTTTGAGAGAGATTTTGTTCCCATATCGCAGCCGTCCGTCAAAAGGTCGGCTGCGGTTGCGTCGGAATCGTCCGCAGCCATTTTTACATTGGTTTTTATCCAAGACATACCCTTTGCTACCGGGCTTGGTTCCTTTCCCTCGTCATGATAGCTGTTCAAAAGCAGCTCGATTTTCGTTTTTAGCTTTTCATGCTCCGATTTGCAGCGGTTAAGAATCATTTTAAGATTTTGTGCGCCTACCTTATCCATAACATCGGCAATGGCGGAAACGCCCATATCAACCCCTGCGTCACATTCCCGCAAAAGTCTTATCGTATCGTTTTCTATCACGGTAAAAAGCCTCCCCAAAGATTTTTACTGTTATTTTTCCGCTTTATTCCGTTTTTATGCGCTTATTTTTTCTGATTTTTTGCAAAGATAACCGCACCCACGCCCTGCGCATAAAATTATATTGCGGAAAGCGTAAGCTTTCCCTCTTTTGAAAGGAGAAAATTCTATGGCACAATTTACAAACCAGGCGACAATTTCCTATACCGGCGGTGAGGCTTCCTCCAACATCGTAACCGGCGAAATTACTCAGGCAATAGTTATGACAAAGGACTCCGCACAGGAGTGCTATCGCCAAGGCGACACACTCACCTATGTCATAAGCCTGCGCAACACCGGCGCAGCCGCCTTTACCGGGCTTACTCTTACCGATAACCTTGGGAGATACGCTTTTGGCGAGGGCGGGCTTGTTCCCCTTGAATACGCCGGGCTTGTTCTCTATTATGTAAACGGCGTTCTTCAGCCCACTCCCACCGTTACACCCGGTCCGCCCCTTTCGATAAGCGGAATCAGCATACCTGCGGGCGGCAACGCCGCAATCGTTTACAGAGTCCGTGCGGGAGAAACCGCCCCTCTTGGCGAAGAGGCAACGATTACCAATACTGTGGCCCTTACCGGCGAAGGGCTTATCACTCCGGTTACGGCAGAGGCTTCTGTCGATGCCTGCACCGGAGCCCGCCTTGCCATAACCAAGGCACTCAGCCCGACCTCCGTTACCGAAAACGGCACTCTGGCCTATACCTTTACCATTACTAATACCGGCTCGACCCCTGCGGACGCCGCCGCAGGCATTGTTTTCAGCGATACCTTTGACCCTATTTTGAAAAACATCTCCGTAACCCTTAACGGAACTGTTCTTCCCGAGGCGGGCAACTACACCTATAACGCCGCCACCGGTTTGTTTACCACCACCGCAGGCGTTATTACCGTTCCGGCGGCAACCTATGCTCAGAACCCGACCACGGGCGTTTGGAGCATAACCCCCGGCACAACGGTTTTGGAAATCAGCGGAACGGTTTAAGCTTTACACCGGACGAAAAAAACGAGCACCCACTAAAAGGGTGCTTGTTTTTTTTGCATATTAAACTATCAACCTTATCCGACTCTCTCCGAGGTTGCAAAAAATCAGCGTGAATTCCACCGCGAGAATACAAGCGGCGACATAATCGCCGTGTATTGTCCTAAATATGTAAACGGAATAAATCTTCCCGGTTGGCACTTTCACTACCTCAGCGGCGACAAATCCTTTGGCGGTCATGTTCTTGGGCTTTCCGCAGACAAAATCAGCGTTAAGATAAATAAAATCGAGCGTTTTGACCTTACTCTTCCGCAAAATTCCGAGTTTGCAAAACGCAACCTCTGCGAAGATCTTACCGCAAAAACCGCAGCCGTTGAAGGTGCTAAAAAATAATCCCGCCGTTATTTCGGCGTTTATATAATTCAATTCCCCTTACACTCCTGCCTAAAAATCACAAAAGCGGACGCTCTTATGTGCGTCCGCTTTTGTATATTCGTTGTTTTTGCTATCAACTTTTCTGCACTTTTTACAGCAGCTCTCTGAAATAAAGCCCGGCGGTACGGTCGGAATCGAAGGGTGCGCCCTCGGAAAAAAGGCGGAAAACCTCTTTGCAGCGGGAGGGCTCCTCCACAGTAAACCAAAGGGTTATAAAATCAACGCCCTGTATATCCCGGTCGGCTGTCCAAAGCGGAAGGCTGTTGAGCAGAGTTCCGAATTTTCGCTCGAAGCAGAGATAGGTAAACTCCTTGCCCATACGGTCGGTGAGCTTTCCCGCTCCGGGGCATTTTCCGCAGCCGCCCGCTTTTTTAAGCGGGCAAGCCCTTGTTCGCATAAGCGGAAGATAGCCGTAGCCGATAATGCCCCTTTGGATTTCTCCGCCAAGGCGGCGGATTTTTGCTGCGGAAAGCTCGAAGGAAACGGTTGCGTCCGAAAGCCCGAGCCGTTCGTATTCCGAAAGCGCAATGCTGTTTAGTATATTAAGCCCATGCCCGCCGTGAAGGGTCATTCCGGCTTCTTTTGCAATGGCAAGGGTTCCGATATTGTCGCAGACAACATCGCTTATTCCGGCGGATTTAAGTGCGGCAAGGCGTTTTTTAAGTTTTTCCTCATCTCCGGGAAAAACCAACGCAGGAAGCTCCGCAAAAAGCCGCCCGCCAAGGCGTTCCGCCGCCTCCGGGTGCTTTTCGATTTCCGCAATCGGTAAAATTATTGCTTCGGCAGAATTTTCAAAGCAGACCTGACCGTATTTTTCCGCCCGTATACGCAGGGCGGCTTTTTCGCTAAAGTGTTTTTCGATTTTCGGCAAAGACGATTCGATAAATTTATGCGGCTCAACTTTGCTCCGCTGCTCCAAAAGGCTGCAAAGCACGCTGCGGCGCATTTCGTTAAGCTCCCCTGCGGGTATTATCGGCTCGCCCTCTGCGGAAAAATCAAGTTTTTCGAGATAAAAAGGCGTGCCGCCGGTTTTTGAAAGGTAACGCCGGGCAAGCTCGTAATCCGTCGGGGTTTTTTGCGCCCTTTGGCATACGGAACCGCTTATCCGGGCTTTGTTTTTGCCGTCGGCGGCAAAAAGCTCCGAAGGAGCCTTCTCCGAAATAAAAAGGGACATATTTACCGGCACACGCTGCGCCTCGTCCTTATAAAGTGCCGAGAGGGACTTAAAGACCCGTTCCCCCGCCGTTACATCGTCATGGGAACGAAAGCCGAACATATCCGCCGTTCTCTTTCCGGTAAAATAGCCGTCGGTAAAGCCTTGGCGGGAGAAAACCGCACGCAGAGCTTCCATATCCGGTTTTTCGCCGGAGAGGGCTGCCTTGCAGGCAGCAACGGCTGCGGCAACATACTCCGGGCGTTTCATTCTGCCCTCTATCTTAAAAGAGCAGACCCCGGCGGCGGAAAGCTCGTTTATATGCTCAACATAGGACATATCCTTGAGCGAAAGAGCGTGGTCCTTTTCTCCAAAGCGAAAATCAAGGCGGCACGGCTGGGCGCAAAGCCCCCTGTTTCCGCTTCTTCCCCCAAGCACGGAGGAAAGATAGCATGCGCCGGACATACACATACAAAGCGCACCATGGACGAACACCTCAAGCTCCGCATCTGTTCCGGCTGCGATCGTTTTTATTTCCTCAAGGGAAAGCTCTCTTGACAAAACGACTCGGGAAAAGCCAAGGCTCTGCGCCGCTTTTACCCCGGCAAGGTCGTGGACGGTCATCTGGGTCGAGGCATGGAGAGCAATATCCGGACAATGCTCCCGAACAAGCCTTGCTACGGCAAGGTCCTGAACAATAACGGCGTCCGCTCCGCTTTCCGCAATATATTTTATCTCGTCAACAAGCTGAGGAAGCTCGCTGTCCATAACAAGGGTATTAAGCGTTACATGAACCTTTACATTTCTTGCGTGGCAATACGCCACCGCTTCGGAAAGCTCCGTATCTCCGAAATTTGCCGCATTGCGCCGGGCGTTAAAATTCTTTGCGCCGAGGTAAACAGCGTTTGCCCCCGCACGAACCGCAGCAATAAGCTGCTCTTTTCCCCCAACCGGGGCAAGTATCTCGTGCACGAAAAGCTTTCCTCCTTTTTTTACGGGTCACTTAGTATATAATAACATAAATCAAGGCGCAGCGCAATTTTTTAAGAAAATTCCAAAAAAATTTGAAAAAATACTTGATTTTTATCTTTGCATTTAGTATAATAAACAAGCTGTGATAAACAGCGAGCTTACTTAAGCAATCTTTGGAGATGTCGCCTAGATTGGTCGAGGGCGCGCGACTGGAAATCGCGTAGGGGTCAAAAGCCTCTCAAGAGTTCGAATCTCTTCATCTCCGCCATAAGTCCGCCGTAATTTTGATAGAATTACGGTGGACTTTTTCTATGCCCGAAAACCGCTTGAGTGCGTGCTTTTGAAGCAAACAGCTGGAACGGCACCGAACAGTTTGACTCTGCTCTTAAAATTATTAAAGCAAATTCCAGACTTTATCTCAGGGTATAACCGTTAACATATAAATAAAAAAGGGAGAAAGACCGCAACGGCTTTCTCCCTTTTTTATTCTTCAATCCGGTAAATCATATTAACCTCGTGGCAGTCCGGCTCGTCCACAACATCGGTTTCGACAAAGCCGAAGCCCTCGTAAAGACCTTTTGCAACGGCGTTTCCCCAGATATAAGTCGTTGTGAAAACCCTTGCGCCGTATTCTCTTTGCATAAGCCCTAAAAGCTCGCCGAGGGCTTTTTTTCCGTAGCCCTTGCCCTGAAGCGAAGAATCTATTACATATTCCCAAAGAAACCAGCAGCTATCGCCGGTTTCCTCATCCTTATACTTGCGGAGCATTGCAAAGCCGACAAGAAGGTCGTCGTCAAAAATATCAAAGCCGATTACTTCCTCCCGTCCGAGCACCGTGCTTATCATATCCGGCGTTCCGACAAATTCCGCCTGCTCCGGAAAAACGCCGACCTTTATCCCATCCGATTTTACAAATCTCATACTGTACCCCCGCCAAGCTTTTCAAGCACCTTTTCCGCACAGCGGATTCCGTCGGCGGCTGCGCTCATTATGCCGCCGGCATAACCTGCGCCCTCCGCACAGGGAAAAAGCCCCTCTGCGCCGACTGCTTCGAGGGAAGCTTCGCTTCTTATGATGCGGACCGGTGAGCTTGTGCGGGTTTCCGGCGCAGTGAGCACGGAATCCGCCGCAGCAAAGCCCGCAAGCTTTTTATCAAAATTAAGCAGCCCCTGCCGCAGAACGGAGATTATCTGCGCCGGAAAAAGAGAGGAAATATCCGCCTCCGCAACGCCTCTTGCATAGGTAGGCTCTACCCTGCCGAATTTTGAAGCACCGCCGCCGAGAAAAGCACCCGCCGTTTGCGCCGGAGCTTTTCCGCCGCCGAGGACAAAGGCGGCGTGCTCGATTTTTTCCTGAAAATCCATTGCCTTAAAAGGGTCGCCGTCAAAGTCCTCCGCCGAAACGGAGCATACCAAAGCCGAATTTGCGTTTTTTCCGTCCCTTGCAAAGCAGCTCATGCCGTTTGTTACAACGGCCTCGTCATGGTCTGCGGCGGGCACGACATATCCGCCCGGGCACATACAAAAGGTATAGGCACAGCGGTTTTCCGTTTTATACGAAAGCTGATATTCCGCAGCCCAAAGAGCGGGATTTTCCGCAAAATCACCGTACTGGGCACGGTTTATATCCTCCTGAAGATGCTCGATTCTTACGCCGACGGAAAAGGGCTTTGCCTCCATGAGCACGCCTTTTGTTTTGAGCACGGAAAAGGTATCCCTTGCGCTGTGACCGGCGGCAAGGATAATATTTTCCGCCGGAATTTGAGCATCGTTTACGGTTACGGAGCGCACCTTTCCGCTTTTGACCTCAATATCCGTCACCTGCGAAAGAAAATGCACCTCTCCGCCAAGGGAGATTACCTCCTCCCTTATGCTTTTTACCACGCTTCGGAGCCTGTCCGTGCCTATATGCGGCTTTGCTTTTATCAATATCTCGCCCGGTGCGCCGTGTTTTTCAAACTCTCTGAGCACAAAATCGCACCGAGGGTCGTTTATTCTTGTTGTCAGCTTTCCGTCGCTGAAGGTGCCCGCTCCGCCCTCGCCGAACTGTACATTTGCTTCTCTGTTCAAAGCACCGCCCCGCCAATATTCCTCAACTGCGGCGGCACGCTCCTCCACCTTTGCTCCACGCTCAAAAATAATCGGTCTTGCACCTGCGCGGGCAAGATAAAGCCCGGCAAACATTCCCGCAGGGCCGAAGCCGATTATAACCGGGCGGATTTTCGGCTCGCTTTTCAGCATAGGTATATGTGCCGGCGCAATTTTACGAAGGGCGATGTTTTTTGCACGGTGCTTTTCATAAATCCGTTCCTCATCCTCGCAGGAAACCGCAACCGAGCATACAAGGCGCACATTTTCCTTATTCCTTGCGTCCACGGAAATTCTTGCTATGCTCGTGCTCAAATTTTGAGCACGGCGCAAGCCGAGCAGAGAGAGAGCTTTTTCAAAAGCTCTCTCCTTCGGCTCTGTCGGAGAAATTTTTATCTCTGAAACTATAATCGGCATTTTTCTTTCCTTTACAAAAGAAAGGGGTTCAAACTTTTTTATAAAAAATCCGAACCCTTTTCATATTTTACTGTTTTTTTACGCTTACGGTTACGGAATAGCTTCCCGCAGCCCATGCGGGGCTGCCATCGGGAAGAAGTATTTCCGCCTGTATTTTATATTGCCCGGCTTGGCTTATTTCTCTGGTGCTCATATCAACCTGGGCGATTATGTCCCCGGCGGAAAGGCTATCCACAAATTCCTTCGGTCCGACAATTTTTACGGCTATCTTTCCGGCGTTTGCGTTTGCTTTGTATCCAACCGGCACATTTACTATATTGATCTGCTTTACATTAAATGTGGCTTCCTCATATCCCTCAAGGTCAAAATCAAGCCTTACGGAATCTATATTGTTCACTCCGCTTATTCCCGCCGGGAACGAAACATCGAACTCAAAACCGGTATTTTCCAAGGTAAGCTCCCTTAAATCAACATATCCGAGGAAAATCGTGCTGTATTTATCTATTGCGTTTTTGCTGCCCTCGGCAAATACGGAATATTGTGAAAGAACATATTTCAGAGAATATTTGTCGAATGTTTCCGGCATATTGGTGTAGCCGAACTCAAAGGGAATATTCTTTGTCTGATAGATAGGAACATACACCGTTGCGGAGCTGCTGCTTACGGTAATCTCTTTTTTGTTATATTCGATTACCTCGCCGTCCTTATCCACAAGCACAACATCGCCGACAACGGCGACAGTTTCGCTGTGTTCACCGGAAAGCGAAACGCTTACCTTTGCGGCGGAGATGTTTTCAAGATCCTTTTCCGGTCCGATTATTGTTATTTCCAACGGATCCGTAAAAATTTCTTCCTGGAGGCAATCGTCCGGCACGGTATAATCCCCAAGCACAATATAGCCGAGGGGGAGAGTTTTTTCAACATACTTATCAAACTTTACCGTCATGGTATCCGGCGAAACGGAAACGATTTCAAAATCCTTTCCGCTTGTGTTTCTTGCCACAAGCTCAAGGGAGTATTTTCCCGCTCCGGAAACACCGGAAAGCGACGGCGAAACGGAAATATCCTCCGCAGTAACGCCGCCTATTACGGAACGCCGCCCGCTTATTACCACATCAACGGTGGTTTCGCCGCCCTCGATTGTGGAAAGGTTCATCTGTCCGAGTATTCCGGACTGGGTATTTATATTAACTCCGACGCCGGAAACGGTTGTTTCTCCCGTCGGACGCAAAACCGTTGATACAACAAGCCAAATCACAACGGATATTGCAACGGAAAGTGCCCACAAAACCTTTTTGTTTTTGAAAAGAGAGTCCTTATTGTTCATCGGTTTTGCCCCCCTCCTCCGTTTTTTTATCCTTCGGCTCGGTTTTTTCGTTTATAAGCAGCTCTTCAAGCTTGCGCTTTAGGGTCACGGGATCAAGCTCTCTTGTAAGCTGACCGTTGACCGCCATGGAGATTATTCCCGTTTCTTCCGAAACGACGACGGCGACTGCGTCGCTGTTTTCGCTTATGCCAAGGGCGGCGCGGTGGCGTGTTCCGAGCATATTGCTTATATCATAGTTTTCCGAAAGCGGCAAAAAGCAACCTGCCGCATAAATTCTTCCGCCCCGGATTATCGTTGCGCCGTCGTGCATCGGAGCATTATGGAAGAATATATTTCCGATTATCTCCTTGCTTGGGTCGGCGTTTACGATAGTGCCGGTTGCGATTATCTCGCCAAGCTTTGTTTCCCTCTCAAAAACAATAAGCGCACCGACATCGTGCTTTGAAAGCTCCGAAACGCCGTCCACAACCTTTGTTATACAGCTTTTCATCAAAGCCTCGTCGTCAAGATGCTCGCTGTTAAAGTTAAAAAAGCTTAGATTTGATATTTTTGATTTGCCCATGCTCTCAAGCGCATGGCGAAGCTCCGGCTGAAACACAACGATAATGGCTATCATACCGAAGCTGAATACCTGCTCCAAAATATAGGAGGTGCTCTTTAAGGTAAACTCCGAGGCAAAGAAATACAAAACCAAAAGAAGGCAGATTCCCTTGATAAGCTGACCCGCACGGCTGTTGGAAGCAAAGCGCAGCACCTTATACAAAAGAAAAGCAACGATGATTATATCAAAAAAATCGCTTAAACTAAAGGTTTTAAGCACATTCAAAATATTGTTCCAGTTAAGTGCAAAATCCGGAGTTGTCAAAGCTTTTTCCCCTCTTTTCCCCATGCTCAAAAAAAGAGCCGTCCCGAATTTTTCCGCCTTTTCAAAAAAATCAAAAAGCGGATTTTTCTATATATATAATATCACATCTATATGCTTTTTCAAGCCCTATTTTGTGAACAAATTACAGCCCGCCGTAATTTTAACTTCAAGCATCCTTCGCTGCCGAATGAATTATACGGCAAAGCTTTACCGCTTCGTCAAAAGTATTCATATAGCCGACGCTTATCCGGCAGGTTCCCCGGTTTTGGGTTCCGAGCTTTCTGTGGGCAAGGGCGGAGCAATGAAATCCGCCCCGAACGGCAACGCCCTTTTCCGACAAAAGAGCCGCCGTCATCTCCCCGGTAAGATCGCCGAGAACAAAGGAGATTACCGGGGCGGAGGTTTGCTCCTCCGGCAGCGGCGCAAAGAGCTTTGCTCCCTTAATCCCGGAAATTTCCGCATAAATCATCTTTGCAAGCTGCATTTCCCGCCTTGCAATATTTTTTTCGCCCTCTTTTGCGACCTTTTTTGCTCCGGCAAGAAGCCCGCAAATTCCCGGAACATTAAGCGTACCGCTTTCAAGCCGCTCCGGCATATCCTCAGGCTGGGTAAAATCCAAAGAAAAGCTTCCCGTTCCGCCAAAAAGCATCGGGCGCAGAATTTCCGGACGGCTTGCCGCAAGGATTCCCGTGCCCATAGGACCGAGCAGCCCTTTATGACCCGGCGCACACAAAAAATCTATATTCTGCGCCGCCATATCGTATTTTTCCGTTCCTGCGGTTTGGGCTGCGTCCAAAAGAAAAAGTGCGCCGTTTTCGTGGGCAAGGGCGGCAAGCCGCTCTGTCGGAAGCTTTATTCCGATAACATTGGAAGCACCCGTTACCGCAATAAGCTTTGTATCCGGGCGCAACGCCCTCTTAAAATTTGCAAGAGTTTTGTCCTCGTCATTCAAATCCACCTCCGCAACGGAAAAATTTCCCTCCCCGCAGGCTTGCATATCGTAAAGCGGGCGCAAAACGGAATTATGCTCAAGGTCGGATATTATGCAATGCCCGCCGAGGGCTGCGCTTCTTATCGCAATGTTAAGCGATTCGGTACAGTTTTTCGTAAAAACAACATTTTCCGGCTCCGGGCAGCCAAAAAGCTCCGCTATCCGCTCCCGGCAATCGAACACCCTTGCGGAGGTTTCCATAGCCATTTTGTGTCCGCTTCTTCCCGGGTTTGCGCCGTAATAGGCAAGAGCGTCGGAAACGGCGGATTTTACCTCCGCCGGTTTCGGAAACGAAGTTGCGGCGTTGTCAAAATAGAGCATCACCGCACCTCCCTTATCTCGTTTACCCTAACTCCCCTCTTTTTAAGAATGTCCGACATCTCCTCAAGGTTTCCGAAAGCCCTTATTACATAGCCGCAGCCATAGGGATTTATTGTTCCGTCCCGAAGAACATAGGCTCTGTAACCCCTTTGGGAAAGCAGTTTTTCCCCTTTCATTGCGGTGGTTACGGAGCTTACAAGAAAATAATATTCTTTCATATATCATACCGCCATTCGTGGTAAAATTATTTTATTTGGGGCAGTATTATTATATGGAGGGGCGGCTTTTTTTGCGGCAAACACTGTCGCTTTGCAAAAAGCCGCAGCTTTTTTTGCCCTTTGCAAAGACAAAAGCGGCTTTCCTTTCGGAAAGCCGCTTTTTTTATCTCTGCCTGTATCAAAAATCAGCCGCCAAGACCCGCAGCAGCCATATTTGCTTCGTGCTCGTCGTGAGTCTTTGCCCAATAGAACTTTCCGGAGGAATCCGCAAGGAAGTAATAATCCTTGCCGTGGTTTTCCACATCCGGATTAAGGGCTGCTTCTATTGCATTTGCGCCGGGGTTGGAAACCGGTCCGACCGGCAAGCCCTTTTTGTAATAGGTATCATAAGAGGTATGGTACGCTTCGTCAAGGGCTTCGTCGCTTCCGACATAGGGTTCGATTTCGTCACGGTAATAGAAATAAGTTACATCGGACTGGAGATACGGAAGTCCGGAATTCTTTGCAAGACGGTTGTGGAATACGGCGGAAACGCCCCTCATATCGGCGACATCCGCTGCCTCGGATTGGATTACGGAAGCGAGGGTTATAACCTGCTCAAGGCTCATTCCAAGCTCCTGCATACGCTCGTAATAGCTTGCGGTTATTTTATTGTTGAAGTTATCCACAAATTTTGCAAGTACGCTTCTCGGCTTCATATCGAGGTAGAATTCGTAGGTATCCGGGAAGAGGTAGCCCTCCCACTTATGATAGATATACTCGCTTGTGCCCATCATGGACTCAAACTCATAATCAAAGCTTGCAGTATCAACGACCTCCATAAATTCATCGTAGCCGCAAACGCCGTTTTCTTCAAGCTTTTTGGCAATCTGCGTTGCCGTCATGCCCTCATAGAAGGTTATAGTAACGGTCTTGCGCTCAAGCTCCCTGCTGCGGAGGGCAAGGAAAATTTGGTCATAGCCAAGGTTTGAATTCAGGGTATAGGTACCGGCATAAAGACGGTTTTGCATTTTCTTTACATATGCGTAAACCTCAAAAGCAAACGGCTCGTCGATAATTCCCTTATCCTTTAGAATATCGGCAATATCGCCGAGGCTTGCGCCCTCCGGAATTGTGACTTCGGTTTCATAGCTCTGTTTGCTGAAGCCGACAAGGTCGTTTATGCTGGAGAGGGCAAAATATGCGATAAATACAGAAGCAGCAAGGACGCCGGAAACCCAGATAAGCGTGATGAGCCAATTTATAAGCGTTTTTTTCTTTCTTTCGCTTTGTATTTCGCCTACCGTTTCTTCGTCGCTGTAATCATCGTAATATTCTTTGTCGGGCATTTCCCGAATATTTTCTTCTTTTTCCTTTTCGTGCTTTGCAAAAATTCCGCCGAAGAGCTTTTCCCGCTCCGACCCCTCCGATTTTTTCTGCGGAACCTTTTTCGGAGCCTCCGTTTCTTCCTCATCCTCGTCCTCATCGGAGGGCGGCGGCGGAGAAAAAGTGTCCTCCTCCGATGGGGGCGGCGGAGAAAAAGCGTCGTCATCGTCAAAATTCAGCGGAGTGCGGCTTTTTGTCGGTTGCTCCGCCCCATCCTTATTTCTTTGGGCGTTGTCATTAAAAAAGGAGGAAAACACAAATTCGTCGTCATCCGGCTGCTGTTGGGCGGAATTGTTATTGTTTTCAAGTCCTTTGAAGAAATCCTCAAATTCTTTATTGTTCATAAAGCTCCTCCGTTTGGTATAAAAAGTAACCGATACAGGTGGTTTTTCATATGATATAACATACCGGCAAGAGGACGGAAAAAGCCGCCCAAAGCCCGTATTAAACTTATTTCGCGAGGTGAAATTTCATGTTCGGAAACAACTGCTGCTGGTGGATAATCATTCTTATCCTTCTCTTTGCCTGTTGCGGAAACGGCTGTGGCTGCGGCTATGGCTATAACAACGGCTGCGGCTGCGGAAACGGCTGCGGCGGCTGCGGCTGCGACAATGGCTGCGGCTGCGGAAACGGCTGCGGCTGCGGCTGATCCTCCCGGCTTCCATAGCTCCCGCCCCGTGCTTTTGCACGGGGTATTTTTTTGCGGCAAAGGCTTTTTATTTTGCGTACATATTCCGGATAAAATCCTCCGCAGCTTTTGATTCGACCGCTCCCGCAAGAAGTGCGGCAAAATCCGCCGAAGCCGCCGGACCGTTTGCGGTAACGAGCTTTCCGTCCCGCTCCGTCTTTTTTGCGGTATAAATACCCTCGGCAACCTCAAAGCCCGGGTAGCAGGTATACCTTTTTTCGAAAAGCGCACCCGTTCCCGCAAGCACAACTCCCGGTGCGGCGCAAATTGCACCGATTACGAGATCGTGCTCAAGAGCAAAGGCGATTGCGTTTTTTACGGCGGCGGAGGCGGCAAGGTTTGCCGCACCGGGCATTCCGCCGGGAAAAACAACGGCTTTTGCCCTTGCGGGGTCAAATTCGTCCTCCGCAATATCCGCCGCCACGGTAAGACCGAATGCGCTTTTTACGGTTTTTGAGCCTACGCCGACGGTTTTTACCTTTATTCCGGCACGCAAAAGCAAATCTCTGGTTTGGAGTGCCTCTATATCCTCAAAGCCCTCCGCAAGAAAAATATATACCATAAAATTTACCCTTTCTTTTCAAAAACAAGTTCCGTCCTTGGCTTTCCGCAGGTCATTTTTCCCTCGGAGCACCTGCCCTCCGTCACGCAGGCGGGTCCGGCGTTTGCAAAAAGCGCAGGAGCGGCTTCTCGGCAAAGGCGAAGCATCTCGTCCGCAACGGCACGAATCTCCCATTGGGCACGGTTGCAGCAGCGCAGACGGAAGAAATTATGCAGACTGCGGACATTCATCGTAACGACCATTTTTGTTTCGCAGGCATTCGGAAGGACAAAGCGGGCGTCCTCATTTGCGATTTTTGCGGCAAGCTTTTCCGCTTCCTCCGGGGTTTTTCCCTGCTCAACAAGCTTTTCCGCCGCATTTTTCTGCAAAATCCGGGCAAGGCGGGAATATCCCTCGGCGCATGACCGCATTATTTTATCATACTCCGCAAGAGCCTCCTCATCGGCGGCAATGCTTGGCGGCGTTACAAACTCAAAATCCTCAAGGCGGACATACCGCTGGCTCTGCACGCTGAAGGAGGCTATTCTGTGGCGGGTCATTTGGGCAAGAAAAGCCCGGGAAACGCCCTCTATCCCAAAGGTGAAGCTTGCGTGCTCAAGCGGACTTTCGTGCCCAAGGCGTTCCAGCATCTCCACATAGGAGCGGGCTTTTTCGTCGGTAAGTCCGTCAAAAAGCTCGTCTGCGCCGGAATGGCTGTAACACAGCCTTGCGGCGGCGGCAACGGTTTTTTCCGGAAGCGGAGTATGGCAAAGAAGCGTAACTTTCGGCATTTTTATTCCACCTTTATTTTGAATTTTCCCGAAGCCGCCGAACAGGGCAAGGCTCCGCATTATGTTGATAGTTATAATTTATTATAATACCAAACGCCGCTTATATCAAGCGGGCGGCGCAAAAATTAAGAAATCGGTAAAAAAATGCTCTCCGCATAAAGCGGAGAGCACCGGAAAATTTTTTCTGTTTTTATTTTACCGTTACGGCAAAACCGAGAGTTTCGATATACATTCCGTTTTCGTCAAGGAACATCACGGAAATTGTTGCGGTTCCGGCGGAGAGAGTATCCAGCTCAAAGGTTCCGTTTTCGGAAATCTCTCTTAAATCGCTTTTTACAACGCTTACATTGTCATAGAGAAGAACCGCACGGGCGGCATTATCCCCAAGCTTTATCGGAACGGAGATTTTGCTTCCGACAAGATAGGTTACCGGCATTTCTGCAATATTTCCGTCATAGCCGTAATCCGCAATCGTAAATTGCCATTCGCCTTTTTCCACGGCTTTTGTGGAGGCTTTTATATCATCCACATAGATGAAATCCTCGTCCATGGTCACATAGTAGCTTTCGCCGGACTCAAAGCATTCATTCTCCGGAAGATTTACGATAATCTGGGAGAAAGCCGGATTTTTGCTTGTATTGATGAAAATCTTTTTTCCGTCAAGGCGCATATCGTATTTTACCATAAGCTCATCGTCGGAGGCTCTGTAAATTGCGATTTCGCCCGCTCCCGCCTCGACATTCGGGGTATTAAGAATAACCTGAACGGCGTTTATTCCGCTGGCGAATTTTTCTCCGTTTTCGCTGTTTGGATAAAGCTTCATCTCAAAATTATCCTTATCGGTATAGGTTGTTTTTTTGTTTGCTGCACAGCCGGAAAGGCAAAGAAGAATCATAACAAGCGCAAGCAGCAAAGCGGAAATTTTTTTCATAATACAAATCGTCCTTTCAATGGTCTGTTCTGTATTATAATATAATACAGCAAAAATTGCAATATTTTTTGTATTCTTCGACTAAAATTGAACCTTTATTCACAAATTGCGGGTTTGACAAAGGCGTTTTTTGCGGCTACAATAGAAAAAGAATTTTTTGCGGAGGGATTTTTTATGCCTAACGAATGGAGCGCACTCGATATTGCTCACAAAATGATAAAGCTTGCCGTAAAGCCCGGCGACCTTTGCATAGACGCCACCGCCGGTAACGGACACGATACGGAATTTCTCTGTTCCCTTGTCGGAGAGGACGGAAAAGTAATCGCAATGGATATTCAGCAGGACGCCGTAAACAACACAAAAGCCTGCCTTTCCGAAGCAGGCTTTGAAAGCCGTGCCGAGGTCTTTTGCATGAGCCACAGCGATATGGATTCCGTTGCAAAGCCGGAAAGCGCAGACTGCATCGTTTTTAATTTCGGTTGGCTTCCCGGCGGCGACCACAATGTTTTTACGAGGGCGGAAACAAGCGTTCCCGCAATCGAAAAGGCTCTTTCCGTAATAAAGCCCGGCGGACTTCTTGTTCTGTGCGTATATTACGGGCGCAATAACGGATATTCCGAGCGGGACGCCATTGTGGATTATGTAACAAATCTTCCCTCCCGGTACTACGCCGTTATGAAATGTGATTTTCTTAACCGCAAAAACGACCCGCCCTTCCCTATTTTTATCGTAAAAGAAAAGCAGTGACAAAGTCTTTTCAAAAGCCTGCGGAAAGCTTATCCGCAGGCTTTTTTTCTACATTTTTCTGTTCTTCTTTTCCATAAGGGAGGCTCTTGTTACGCTGTTATAGCCAAATCTTTGGCGGAGCTTATCCATACTTTCGTCAACTGCGCCGTGCTTTTCCGCAACGGGATTTTCAAAAAATGTCATCTGCTCGCAATCGTCAAAGCCGGATGCGGTTACTCCAAGCAACCGCAGAGGCTTTTTGCTCCAGTTTTCGGCAAAAAGCTCCGCCGCAGTTCGGTAGAGGGTATCCGTATCGCAAAAAGGCATATGCAGAGTTTTGCTTCTGGTAACTACCTTAAAATCATAATATTTTATTTTAATGGTAACGCAGCGCGCCTGCCTGCCCTCCTTACGCAAGCGGTAGCCCACGCTGTCGCAAAGGAAAAGCAGCTCTCGGTTTGCCTCCTGTGCGTTTGTAATGTCGTGGGAATAGGTATTTTCGTTTCCGACGGAGCGGCTTTCCACCGTACCGTCCGGGTCAAGGTGCTCTGCGCCTTTTCCGTTTGACGCCTCATGCAGATATTTTGCCGAGGCGGGTCCGAAAACACGGCAAAGCCACTGCTCATCGGTTTTTGCAAGGTCGCCGATTGTGTTTATTCCGTAATGCGCAAGCTTTTCGGCGGTTTTTCCGCCGACGCCGAAAAGCTCCCGAGCCGGAAGGCTCCAAAGCTTTTCCGGAACATCGCTTTCGTAAAGCTCGGTTATGCCCATGGGCTTTTTCATATCGCTTGCCATTTTTGCAAGGAGCTTATTTGTTGAAATCCCGACGGAGCAGCCGATATGCAGCTCATCGAAAATCCGCTTTTGAATAAGCCTTGCGGCGGAAACACTGTCGCCGAAAAGCATCTCCGTACCGGTCATATCAAGATAAGCTTCGTCTATCGAAGCCTGCTCCTTTACCGGGGTAAAGTCGCTTAAAATCGACATTACCCGGCGGCTTACCGCAGAATAGAGCTTATGGCGGCAGGGAACAAAAATCGCATTCGGGCAAAGGCGTTTTGCCTCATAGCAAAGCATTGTTGTTTTTATTCCGAAAGCCTTTGCCTCATAGCTTGCGGCAAGAACTATTCCCGCACGGTTTTCCGGATCGCCGCAGACGACAAGCGGCTTTTTTGCATATTCGGGATTTTCCGCCTGTTCGCAGGAGGCAAAAAACGAATTCATATCAACATGAAAAATTTTCATTATAAAAAAAGCCGCCTCCCGCCGTTTTTTTATGATAATATTGTACCCCATTTTTTCGGCAAAGGCAATAGGTTTTGCGTAATTTTAAGAACAAATGTTCATTATTTTATAATTTTCTTTATCCCGTTCTCATTTTGGGCAAAAAAAGAAGCCCGGCCTTTCCGGGCTTCTTTTTTTATGCTCAAACGGTGCTCAAAGCGGATTACATAAGCTCCTCAAGCTCGTCAACAAGCTCGCCGAAGAGCTTGAGAGCGGAGTTTACGGGCTCCGGGCTGCTCATATCAACGCCGGCAATCTTGAGAAGGGAAATCGGGTCGGTGCTGCTGCCGCCGGAAAGGAACTTTTTATAGTCCTTAACCGCAGGCTCGCCAAGCTCCAGAATGCGGTTTGCGATTGCAACGGCGGCGGAGAAGCCAGTTGCGTACTGGAACACATAGTAGTTATAGAAGAAATGCGGGATTCTTGCCCATTCAAGCGCAATGCCATCGTCGGAAACCATATCCGGTCCGAAATAGAGCTTGTTCAGCTCGTGGTATTTTGCGCAAAGAGCGTCTGCGGTAAGGCTTTCGCCCCGCTCCGCCATCTCGCCCATGGCAAGCTCGAACTCCGCAAACATTGTCTGGCGGTAAACGGTGCCCTTAAACTGGTCAAGGAAGTGGTTGATAAGGTATGCACGCTGACGCTTATCGGTTGTTTTTGCAAGAAGGTGGCGCATAAGCAAAACCTCGTTGCAGGTTGAGGCAACCTCTGCGACGAAAATTACATAGTCGCTTGTGCAGGTGGGCTGATACTTTGTGCTGTGATAGCTGTGGAGGGCATGACCCATCTCGTGAACAAGGGTAAACTGGCTGTCGAGGTTATCCTTGTGGTTGAGGAGAACATAGGGGTGCGGGTGGCTGCTTCCGGAGGAATATGCTCCGCTGCGTTTTCCGACATTCTCATAAACATCTATCCAGCGGTTTGCAAAGCCCTCTTTAAGAATATCCACATAGTCCTGACCGAGAACCTGGAGAGCCTCGAGAACATTTTCCTTTGCCTCTTCAAAGGTTATCTTTTCTGCGGCGTCGGCAACAATGGGGGTATATACATCGTACATATGCAGCTCGTCAAGCCCCATAAGCTTTTTGCGCAGGGCGACATAGTGATACATTTTATCAAGGTTACCGTGAACCGCTTCGATAAGGTTATGGTAAACCTCGGTGGGAACCTCTGTTGCGTCAAGAGATGCGGCAAGGGTGCTTGGGTACTTTCTTGCCTTTGCGAAGAAGCAAAGCTGCTTGAACTGTGCGTCAAGAGTTGCCGCAATGGTATTTTTATATTCGCCGAGGCGGTTATAGTAGGTTTCAAAGACCTTTTTGCGGAAGTTTACATCGTCGCTTTCAAGAAGCGGGACGAAAGAGCCGTTTGTAAGCTGGTGCTCAACGCCGTCTTTATCCGTAACGGAGGGGAATCTAAGCTCCGCATTGCGGAAGGTGCTGCCGATTGTTTCCGGACCCTCCGCCATTTCTCCGGCGGCTGCAAGAAGGGTTTCGCCCTCTTTTGAAAGGATATGCTCTTTTTTGCGGCGAATCTGATAGATGCTGCGGCGATAGGTTTCAAGCTCCGGCTCGTCCTTATAGAATTTATCCATGGTTTCGTCGGGAATTTCCATAATCTCCGGGGTGGAGAAAGCCATTGCGCTCATTACGGAAACGAGGGCGGCGGTTGCCTTGCTGCGGAAATCCTGATATTTGCTGTTTCCGGTATCCTCGTCGCCCTTGCAGTTTGCATAACCGTGGAGCATGGAAATGCGTACGCTTATCTCATCGGAAAGCTTCATAAACCCGAGGAGCTTTTCTGCGGATTCGCCAAGCTTGCCCTGATATTCCGCAATTTTTGCGGGATATTCCTTCATGGCTTCAAACTCCTTGAGCCATGCTTCGTCACTTTCAAACATATCGCCGAGGTTCCATGTATATTCTACCGGAACTTCGCTTCTTTTCAAAATATCCATATTATGCCTCCATTATATAATATTTTTACCGCAATATTATACTACACTCCATAGAGAAATGCAAGAAAACGGAGCACAAATTGCAGTAAAATTTATTTAACCTATTTTTTGTCAACCGGCGTTGTTTTGATGTTCCTCAATCAGCTTTGCTATCCCCGCAGGGGTTTTAAGCAGGCTGCGGTCAATGCGGGCGGGGTTTATTTCTATTCCGTCGTCCTCAAGGCGGGAAAAAAGCTCGATTACCGCATAGGAATCAAGAAGCCCGCTTTCGATAAGCTCGCAATCGGGACTGTAAACACTCTTATCGCCGCAGATTTCGTAAAGCAAATCATAAATTTCTTTCATAACCGTTCGAGAAGCCTCCTATCAATTTTTCCGTTTTCGTTTACCGGGAGCTTCGGCAAAAATTCGATGACCTTCGGAATCATATATTCCGGCAAAAGTTTTTTAAGCTCCGCACGCAAAGCCTCGGCGGAAAGCCCCGGCTCCGCAGCGACAAAAGCCTTTATGTATGCGGTTTCGCCGTTTTTGCCGGGCTTTGCTGCTGCGGCACAGGCGGTAACGCCCGGAACGGAAAGTATATTTGCTTCAATATCGCCAAGCTCGATTCGAAAGCCCTTATACTTTATCCTGCTTCCGCTGCGCCCGATGCAATATAGCTTTCCGTTTTGGATTTTGCCCAAATCTCCGGTTGAAAAGGTGTGCCCGTTTTTTTCTGCGGAACCGATATAACCGCAAAAAACGCTTTTTCCGGAAAGTACGATTTCTCCGTTTTCGATTTTTACCTCGCAAGCCGCCGAAGAAATATCTCCGGCAGGAAGCGGGTCGCCCGCTTCCATATCCGCCGGGGTTATCTCCGAGGAACAGACGGCGCAGGTCGCCTCCGTCGGACCGTAGGCGTTTATTATCCGCAGGCGGGGAAAGCGGGCAAAAAGCTTTTCGCAAAGGGCTTTTTCAAGCCGTTCTCCGCAGAACCAGCAACAGCCGACGCTTTTGAAATTTTCCTCCCGAAAGTCGCCGTTGAGCAGGCACAGCTTTATAAATGTCGGGGTCGCAACGATAATGTTCGCTTTGTTTCTTTCGATTGCGTCAAAAATTCCGTCAAAGCTTTTCTGTTCCTCCCTGCTTACGGCAACAATCGTTCCTCCCATTGAAAGGGAATAGTAAATCCCGGCGACGGAAAGGTCAAAGCCAAAGCTTGCGGGATTAAAAACCACCGGCGGGTCATATTCTGAAAGGACGGGGTCCGAGCATATCCAGCGAACAAAATTTTCGAGATTTTCGTAAGAAATCGGCACGCCCTTTGGCTTTCCCGTGCTGCCGGAGGTAAAAATAATATATGCGGTATCATTTTCCGCCGCAGTTTTTTGCGGCTCCGCCGGGGCGTGCTCAAGCTGTTCGAGGGTTGAGCACGGAACATTCCCGCAAAATTCCGCCGCACCGTTTTTGAGCACGAGGGTGCAGCCCGCCTGCTCTATTGCGGAGGCAATGCGCACCGGGGGGAGGTCGTCCTCCAGCGGCACATACGCCCGCCGAGCCATAAGGCAGGCTAAAAGCGATATAAACATCTCCGGAGATTTGTTTCCGAGAAGGGCTACCGGAGCTTTTCCCTGCCGCCCGAGCAGGACGGCTGCTTTTTCCGCCCGCTCGCAGAGCCTTGCATAGCTTATGCTTTCCGCACCGCAGACATATGCCGTCCTTTTTGCAAAAGCAGGATTCGGCTTTTCAATTTTCGGCATGAAAAAATCACTCCTTGCTTATTTGTTCCGGCGGAATAAGCGACGGATCGTACATAACTCTCGAATGGTTATCAAGAATAAGCTCCCGCCTTATCTCTTTGCCCGTAGTACGGTCTATTACGCTTCTAAAAACCTTTGAAAGACGGTACCATACTCCGTCCTCGCAAACAAAGCGGTTGTTTTCTTCATAAAGCTTATAGCGGAAGGGAAACGGCTTTTCGCTGCGCAGCTCTCCGCAAAGGCTGCCGTCCTCAATCCATGCGGTAAGCTGGACGGCTTGGTCCGTTGTATTCTTAAATCGGTAATCAACATAGTTATTGAGCACGGAGGTTCCGGTTCCGAAAGGAACCCGGCGGCGTTCGTCCGGAAAAAGCGCATCGGAATGGTGGTGCAGCTCCGTAACGGTAAGGGGGCTGTTGAGCACAAGCCAATGCACCATATTTGCCATTTGGCAAAGCCCTCCGCCGATTCCGCTTCCGAGCCTTCCCCCTCTGTAAATGACAAGACCCTCTTTATAGCCCTGTTTTTCCGTTGTTTTTCCCACGGTATGCCAAAACGAAAAGGTTTCGCCGGGATTTATTACAATCCCGTTTATCTTATCGGCGGCGAGGGAGATATTTGTTACCTTATTTTCCTGAAGGCGCAAATCCACCCCTGCAAGGCGGCGTATAAGCACGGAGGTATGCCCCTTTACAACATTCGGCAAGAGCACCGTGCTTTTTTGTTTTGCGATTTTTTCGCTGCCGAAAAAATCCTTTATCCGGCGCAGGCAGCATTCCTTCCAAACGGATATTTTATAGCAGGTTGGGCTTATGTCGCAAAAGAGTTTTCTTCCCAAAGCGTTCGCCTCCTTTTTTATTATATATTATCACGATTTATTATAATTGCAAGGCATACCGCCGTCTTTGCCCGTTTTTTTGGGCACGAGTCCGTTTTTTGGGCATTTTTGTTTTTTTGACTATTCCAATTTTTTCTGCAAAGGCTATAATGTATAACAGAAACTTTGGGAGGTCTTTTTTTATGCGTTCTGTTTTACCTATGAAAGCCGCAAAAATCGGCTATATCGTTCTTTCTGTTCTTTATTGCATTTTGGGCATACTTCTTTTTACCATGCCGGACATTTCTCTTACTGCAATCGGGATCATACTCGGCGTAGGAATGATTGTTTTCGGAATCGTAAAAATCATCGGATATTTTTCAAAGGATCTATTCCGCCTTGCTTTTCAATACGACCTTGCCTTTGGCGGCTTGCTGATTGCCCTCGGCATAATCGTTCTTGCAAGCCCGGAGAGTCTTTTAAGCTTTTTCTGCATAGTTATGGGCATTGCCGTTCTTTGCGACGGGCTTTTCAAAATCCAAATCGCCATTGACTCAAAGCCTTTTGGCATAAAAACATGGTGGGTGATTCTTCTTTTTGCGGTGCTTGCGGTTGCGGCGGGAATTTTGCTTATAATCCGCCCCGCACAGGCGGCAAAGGTTCTTACGGTGTTCCTCGGAATTTCCGTTCTTGCGGACGGAATACTTAACCTTATCGTTGCCCTCCTTACCGTAAAGATAATCGACCACCAGCTTCCCGATGACAACGGCTATGACGACGGCGACTATGTTGAAGTGAACGACGACTGATTTTTTTCGGAGGAAAATTTGGAATTACTTTATTGCGCAATTTATTTTGCTTTAAGCGGAACGATTTTTTTCTTTCTCGGAAGAATTTTTCCGAAGGAGCTGTTTAGGTACGACGCTTTTCCGTTCAAGAGCTTTTCTTTTGAACAGGACGGAAAAATCTATACAAAAATCGGCGTTCATAAATGGCAGAACAAGGTTCCGGATATGAGCAGGCTCTTCAAAAAAATTATGCCTGCAAAAAACCTTTCCGGCAAGGTTGACGAAACACGGCTTATCGTTATGATAAGGGAAACCTGCGCCGCAGAGCTTACGCATTTTTTGCTTTGCATAACCGGGCTTTTCTGCATGTACATATGGCAGGGGCTTGGCGGCGCAATCGTCTATGCCGTATATGTTCTTTTGGGCAATCTTCCGTTTATAATAATCCAAAGATACAACCGTCCGAGGCTTTTGCGGCTTTATATGCGCAGCAGAAAAGCCGCAGCAAAGGAGTAAACAAATGCGTATTCTTATTTTGAGCTGCAACACCGGCGAGGGGCACAATTCCTGCGCCGCAGCAATCGAGGCGGAATTTGAGCACCGAGGCGACAGCTGCCTTACCATGGACGCCCTTGATTTTATATCCCACAGCACATCAAAGTTTATAAGCAAATGGCACGTTCGGCTCTACCGCTATTTTCCGGAGGTTTTTCGCCGGGGATATTCCTTTGCGGAGGAGCACCCCTCTGCCCTTGACGAAAAATCCGCCGCCCAGCGTATTATTAAGATAGGCTGCCGAAAGCTGCGCCGCTTTATCTCCGCCCTCGGCTTTGATGCGGTTATCTGCACCCACCTTTTTCCCGCTCTTATGATTACGGAAATTCAGCGGCGCAATCCCCTTGCCGTAAAAACCGCCTTTATTACAACGGATTATACCGCAAGCCCCACTGCGCAGGATGTGCGCACCGATATTTTTGTAACGCCTTATCCCTCGATAAACGAGGAATTTATAAAGCTTGGTATTCCGGCGGAAACCCTTTTGCCAAGCGGTATTCCCGTTCGTCCGATGTTTTTTTCAAGGACGGAAAAAGCCGCCGCAAAGGAAAGCCTTGGGATCTCTCCGCAAAAAAAGCACCTGCTTATAATGAGCGGCAGCATGGGCTGCGGTCCGATAAAAAAGATTTTGCGCAATATTTCCGAAAAGCTTTTGGAGGATTGCGAGGTAACGGTTGTCTGCGGCACGAACAAGCGGCTTTTTCGCAGGCTTTTTGACGAATATGCCGCCTTTGGCAACATCAACATCCTCGGTTATTGCAAAAACATATCCCTGCTTATGGACAGCGCAGACCTGTATCTTACAAAGCCCGGCGGCATAAGCACCACGGAGGCGGCGGTAAAGGGGCTGCCCATGGTTTTAGTAAACGCCGTAGGCGGCTGTGAGGAGCCGAACCTTAAATTTTTTACGGAGCACGGAGCCGCCGCAACGGCTCAAACCCCGGCGGAGCTTTCCGAGCTTTGTCTTGAGCTGCTTTCCGACGAAGAAAAGCTTTGCGCAATGGGCTTTTCGGCAAAAAGCCTCGGAATAGGAAATTCCGCCGCAGCTCTCTTTAAGAAAATTCACGAAGGCTGAAAAGCAAATATACAAAAAACCCCGCCAAGGCGGGGCTTTTTTGTATATTCGATTAAAACTCGCCGGGGTGGTTTTTGCGCCACCGGAGGTAGCTGTCCAAAATGATAACCGCCGCAACCGCATCGATTACCTCTTTGCGCTTTTTTCCTCTTGTATCCGTCTGATTAAGATAACCCGCTGCGGAAACGGTTGTCTGACGCTCGTCCCACATTCTTACGGGGACGGAAATTTTTTCGGAAAGCTCCGCCGCAAAGGTTCGGCAAAGCTCCGCCCTCGGTCCCTCGGAGCCGTTCATGTTAAGCGGAAGCCCGACGATAACCGCCTCCGCCTTATTTTCGATTGCGGCGGCGGCGACCTTTTCAACTGCGTGCTCAAAGCGTTTTTCGTGAACAACGCCTATCGGCGAAGCCAAAAATTCCGTTTTGTCGCACATGGCAAGACCTGTTCTGGCGTCGCCGAAATCAACGGACATTATCTTCATTATTTTGTGCCGAAAATTCTGTCGCCGGCATCGCCAAGACCCGGAACGATGTAGTTATGCTCGTTGAGGTGGCTGTCGCAGGCTGCGCAGTAGATCTGAACATCGGGATGTGCTGCCTGAAGAGCGGCAAGACCCTCCGGAGCGGCGATTGTGCACATAAAGCGGATTCTTGTAACTCCGCGCTTTTTTATCTGACCGATTGCGTCGATTGCGCTTCCGCCGGTTGCAAGCATGGGGTCTACCACAAAAACCTCACGCTCGGCAATATCGTCCGGGAGCTTGCAGTAATATTCGACGGGCTTGCAGGTTTCCGGATCACGGTAAAGACCGATATGACCGACTCTTGCCTGGGGAAGAAGGTTGAGCATACCGTCAACCATACCGATACCCGCACGGAGAATCGGAACAATGGCGGGCTGTTTTCCTTTAAGCTGTTTTGCAACGCATTTTGCAACGGGGGTTTCTATCTCCACATCCTCGGTTTCGAGGTCACGGGTCGCCTCAAAGCACATAAGCATGGCGATTTCCGTAATAAGCTCACGGAAGGTTTTTGTGTCGGTATCCTCCCGGCGGAGAATGGAGAGCTTGTGCTGGATAAGGGGGTGTTCAAGTACGATAGGCTGTTTGGACATATTCTGTTCCTCCTTGAAAAAAATATTATAAAATTTATCAAAACTGAAATTAGGTATTACGGGCATTGCGTATCACTTATTCTCAAGCTCCGTCATCATTTCTATGCGCTTTTCGTGCCTGCCGCCCTCATATTCGGTTGTGAGGAAAACATCCACAAGCTGAAGCGCAACGCCGGGCCCGATTACTCTTGCGCCGAGGCAAAGCACATTGGCGTTATTGTGGCGGCGGGTAAACTCTGCGGAAAAATGGTCGCCGCAAACCGCAGCACGGATTCCCTTGCATTTGTTTGCGCACATACTCATTCCGATACCCGTTCCGCAAACAAGGATTCCTTTTTCACATTCGCCCTGCTGGATCGAGCGGCAGACCTTTTCCGCAAAAACGGGATAATCGCAGGAAGCGGTGCTGTCCGTACCGAAATCACGATACTCTATTCCCTCTGCGTCAAGGTGCTTTTTAATCTCTTCTTTAAGAAGATAGCCGCCGTGGTCGGAGCCGATAGCAATCATATTTTACCTTCTTTCTCAAGCTTTTCTTTTTCCGCCTGGGCAAGCTTTAGATAATTCGGAGCAAGCTCCCCCGCCGTAACAAGGGCGTTTTCTGCCGAAAGCTTTTCCGCAATGCGGCAAACGCTTTGGGCATGACCCTTTACAAGCTGGGGCGGGGCGGCGGTTACAAGCTCGCCGCCAAAGCGGCTTTTGCAGATTTCTGCGCCGTCCCCCACAAGAATTATCCGTTCGCCGCTTTCGGCGGCAAGTTTTTTTATATCCTCAAAAAGAGCGTCGGTAGAAACAGTTCTGTCCGCACAAATGCGCAGAAAATTTTCTCCGTCGCTCTTAAAAAAGGCTGTATACATTTGGTTGCAGCGGGCGTCCATAACGGGGCAAACAATACCCTTGCTGCCATAAAGGTTATTTGCAAGTGCCTCGAGGGTAGAAACTGCGGCACAGGGCTTATTAAGGCTCATAGCCATTGCCTTTACTGCGGCAATGCCGATACGCAGCCCGGTGAAAGAACCCGGACCGCAGTTTACGGCAAAAACATCAATATCCTCCGGCTTTATCCGGGCGTTATCCAAAAGTGCTTTTGCCATCGGGAGCACGGTTTCGCTATGGGTAAAGCCGCTGTCCAGATAAAATTCGGAAACAAGGCTTCCGTTTTCCGTCAATGCGACGGAAGCGGTTTTTGCTGCGGTATCAAAGCCGAGTATCTTCATTTTTCCTCTCCCCTTTTTACGGTAATTTTTCTTTCCGTATCGCCAAGGCGTTCTATATCGACCCTTATCATATCCTTTGGCAAAAACTCAAGCACATTTTCGCTCCATTCGATTACAAGCACGCCGCCCGCATCGAGATAATCGAAAAAGCCCGTTGAATAAAGGTCGTCAAAGCCGCTTATGCGGTACATATCAAAGTGATATACCGGAAATTTTGCCCGGTAGCAATGAACAAGGGCAAAGGTCGGGCTTGAAACATCGTCCCGGCAATCAAGCTCCTCGCACATATAGCGGGTAAAGGTGGTTTTTCCTGCGCCAAGCCCGCCGGAAAAGGCAACGACATCGCCGGGGCGGAGGGTTTTTGCAAATTCTCTTGCAAAGCCGGCGGTTTCCTCCTCGGAATGTGACACAAAGCTTTCCACGGCGCAGCCCCCCTTTTTCCCCATATTCTAAATTTATATGATAGCATAAATCAAAGCTTTTTACAATACAGAATTGTCACCAAAAAACTTTGAACAATTTGGGTATAATCTTCCGCTTTGCGACAAATACGCAAAAATGCGCCGCCAAACGGCAACGCATTTTTTTACGGAATCATTCTTTCCAAACTTTCCAAAAGCCGAGCATACCCGCTCCGATAATTCCGGCTTTATTGCCGAGGGCTGCTTTTATTATCCTTGGCGGCTCCACGCTTTCGTGGGAATAGCAAAGCCGGGCAACCTTTTCGTTAAGCGGGTCGATAAGGGAGGCTCCCTGATTGCTTACTCCGCCGCCGATTATCACCACGGAGGGTCTTAAAACATTAACAAAGCCGGAAATTCCGTCCGCAAGATAGCTTATGTATTGGTCGGCAACGGCTGCGCCGGTTATATCGCCCCGGTCGGCGGCGTCAAAAGCCGTTCTTCCGCCGACATTATTAAGGTCGCCGCCGCACATTTCCCATATAAGCGATTCCGGATGCTCCATAGCCGCCGCCCTCGTCTGGCGTTTTAATGCGGTGGCGGAGCAATATGCCTCAAAGCAGCCGTTTTTTCCGCAGCCGCAATGCACTCCGTTATGAACAAGGGGAACATGACCGAACTCCCCGGCGTGCTTGCCAAAGCCCTTAAAGAGCCTTCCGCCGGCAACTATTGCGCCGCCGACCCCCGTTCCGAGAGTGAGCATAAGCATACTTTCGTAATCCCTGCCCGCTCCGAAATTATATTCGCCGAGGGCGGCGCAGTCGGCGTCGTTTCCGAGAAGCACCGGAAGCCCGGTATGCTCTTTAAGCTCCGCAGAAATGTCCACATTGCGCCAAAAAATGTTCGGCGCAAAAATCACATTGCCCTCCCTGCCGCTGCTTATACCGGGGATACCTACGCCGATATACGAAAGCTCGGAAAGGCAAAGCCCCGCTCCCTCTGCGCCAAGGCGCACCGCTTCGGCAATCTGCCCGATAAGAGCCGAGGGCGAGGAGTTGTCTTTTACCGGCACGGAGATATTAAAAACAAGGGAGCCGTCCTCCCCGACTATTCCTGCGCCTATGTTTGTTCCGCCAAGGTCGATTGCTGCGGAAAATCTCATAAAATCAACTCCGTTACTCAAAGAAAATGTTTTTCTGGCGGTGGACCTGTACGCTTAAAACAAGCCCGACCCCGAGATATGTTATACAGACCGATGTGCCGCCTGCGCTCATCAGCGGAAGGGTTATTCCGACAACGGGCAAAAGGCTTAGGCACATTCCGATATTTATTATACATTGGGAAAAGAACATTGCAAAAAATCCGTAGCAGATATATGTGCCGAGGGGATCGTATGCCGTTCTTGCATTTGTTACGGCGCGAAGGCAAACTCCGCAGAGAAGCGCAACCACAATCATTGTTCCGACAAAGCCGAGAGCCTGACCGATAAAGGAAAAGATAAAGTCGTTATGCATTTTCGGCACATACCAATAGTCGTCCTTAAAAAGCCCTTTTCCGAGAAGCTGACCCAAGCCTATTGATATAAGTCCCCGCCTTTGCTGATAGTCATCGACAGCGGTGGCGTTGTATTCGGAAAAATAAAGGGCAAGAAAACGCCCCCTCTGGTCATCCGTAAGAAGATATTGCCACACAAGGGGAACCGCCGCCGCCAATGCGGCAACGCCCGCAAGAATATACTTCCAGTTTACCCCTGCGGCAAAAAGCATTACCGCAAAGATAATCGCAAAAATCATTGCGGTTCCGTCGTCGCCCTGAAAATGGATAAGCAAAACGGGAATTGCCCCGTGAACGCAGAGCAAAAGCATATTAAGCGGCTTGTTTATCTCGCTTTTTACTTTTGAAAGGTGATAGGCAAAGCTCATAATAAAGCAGATTTTAAGAAGCTCCGACGGCTGAAAGGTAAGCCCGAAGGGAAGCTTTAGCCACGCTTTGTCGTCAACGGTTTCGTCCACCTGCAAGCCAACAAAAAATGTGAGTATAACAAGAAAAAGCGAAACCGGTATATACAGCTTCCAAAGCTTTACCATAAAGTGATAGTCTATATTTGAAATTATAACCGCCGCAGCAAGCCCAAGGACCATGGCAAGAAGCTGAACAAGGCAGGTTCGCTCCGAAAGGCGCAGCGTTCCGGAAAGATCTGAGCGGTAAAGGCTGAAAAGCAGCAGCACACTTAGGGTTGAAAGGGAGATGCAAAATGCCAAAAGCCATTTATCGACGGTTTTTATGTATTTTTGTATTGCTTTTCTTAATTTAAGCACTCTGCGCCTCCTTTAATTCAAAAAAACGATATTACGTTATATTATAACATTCCGCAGGGTTTTTGTAAACGCAGCGGAGAGGCTTTTTTCTTTAAGATTTTTTGAACGAAGGCAAAGCCCCTCCCGGCAAAAAAGGGCGGCATACGGAAAAGCAAAAAGCCACCGGCAAAACCGGTGGCTTTTCTTATTTTTTGGTTTGCAAAATATATTATCTGATTATGCCGCCCTTTTTCATAGCCTCGCGCATTTTTTCAACGGCTTCTTTTGCAATTTCTACAAATTCGTCGGCAACGCCGCCGTCGCTGTTAATTTTGCGAATCTGGGATTCGATATAATCTGCGGTTTTAATCATTGCGGTAGAATTTTCGATTTGGTCTTCTATTCTGAGCATGGAAACGCCCTCCCTATATTTTCTATGAAATTATTATACCACGCATTTTTAGAAAAAGAAAGATGTTAACGGTTTTTTTCAAAAAATTTTTCGCATTATTCAACGGATTTAAGCGATTCCACCATGCTTATTTTCTTTAGCCGGAAGAACATAATGAAATTTACAAGCAAAGCGAAAACAACCGTCATCACAAAGGCTGCGCAGAAGCACCAGGGCGGAAGCCCCCGCCCGAACATTACGGAATCCGACTGCGCCACCTCCATTACGAACTTATGGAGCCAAATCCCCGCAACAAGACCGACTGCGCCGCCCATAAGGGTTAGCAGGATATTTTCCCGGAATACATAGGAGGAAACCTCCCTGTCATAAAAGCCAAGCACCTTTATTGTTGCAATTTCTCTTATGCGCTCCGTAATATTTATATTTGTGAGGTTATATAGCACAACAAAGGCAAGAGCCGCTGCGGAAAGAATTACAAGGATTACCACATAGTTTAGGTTTTTTACCGTATTGCTGAAGGATTCCCTTGTATCCTTTACGAAAGAAAGTGCCTGAACGCCGTCTATGCTCATAAGCTTTTCGCCAAGGGCTTTTTGCGCCTCGTCCCCGGTATCGGACATTATCGTAAAATAGGCGTTATACACCGGCTTTTCTCCGCAGAGCTTTTCGTACAGCCCCTCCGTCATATAGATAAAATGCAGGGCGTAGTTTTCCGTAATATCCTCCACCGTTGCGGTGATTTTTTTATCGCCCACGGTAAAGGTCATCTCGTCCCCTGCGGAAAGCCCCGCAAGCTCCGAAAGCCTTTCCGTTATTATAACGCCGTCATCCGAAAGCGCAAATTTTTTTCCGGAAGCCCTGTCTTTAAGCGTTACGACATCGGCGAATTTTTCCGCATCATCGGTGACAACAAGGGAAATATCCCCTATCCCCTTATAGTTAACGCCCTTCATGTCGATGCTTACATTTTCCGCCGCCGTGGGGTCATTCTCAAGGGCTGCTTTTACATTGCCTAGCGTGTATTCTCCCGCATCGGAATCCACCGCAACTATCAGGTCATAGGTAAAAATATCGCTGTACTGCTTATCAAGAATTACGGAGATCGACGAATACAGTCCAAAGCCCGTAAGGGTTAGGGCGGTGCAGCCCGCAATTCCGATTATTGTCATAAAAATGCGCCTTTTATAACGGAAAAGGTTGCGCACGGTTACTTTCTTTGTAAAGCTCAGCTTTTTCCAGATAAACGGAATTTTTTCGAGGAGCACCCTTTTTCCCGCTTTCGGTGCCTTTGGGCGCATAAGCTGCGCCGGCTGGGAGCGAAGCTCCGCCATGCACGCCATAAGCGCAGACGCCGTTGTGCAAACAAGGGCGCAAACCGTCACCAGCACCCACATACCGGGCATAGGCTCAAATTTAAGCGAGGGGGTTTTATAAAGCATTTCGTATGCGCTGTATATTACCGTCGGGAACAAAAACGAGCCGAAGGCTATTCCGAATACGGAGCCGGAAAGGCTTGCCAAAGCGGAATAGATAATAAACTTTGCGGCGATTGCTCCCTTTGAATAGCCGAGGGCTTTAAGCGTACCTATCTGGGTACGCTCCTCCTCCACCATACGGGTCATTGTTGTAAGGCAGACAAGCATTGCCACAAGGAAGAAGAACACCGGAAAGATTTTTGCAACGCTATCTATGCGGTAGGCGTCGCTTTCGTATGTGCTGAAGCCGGGGTTATCTTTTCTTGTAAAGACATACCATGTGGGCTTTTTCAGCTTTGCGACCTCTTTTTCTGCGTCGAGTATCTGCTGCCTTGCGTCGGAAAGCTCTTTTTCCGTTTTTTCCTTTGCCTGCTCGTATTGCTCAAGCCCGGAATTATACTCCTCCCAACCGTCGGAAAGCTGCTTTTCGCTGTTCTTTAGCTGTTTATAGGCTTTTTTAAGCTCTGCCTCTGCGGAGGAAAGCTTTTCCAAGCCCTCCGCCTTTGCCTGTTCAAGCTGCTCCCTTGCAAGCTTTAGCTCTGCGGAGGCTGCCTCAAGCTGCGCCTTTGCTTCTTTAAGCTGCTTTGCGCCGTCTATCGCCTGCTGCACCTTATCCGGCAGGTCCTCGATTTCCTTCAGCTTTGCTTCCAAATCCTCAAGAAGCTTTTCCATCTCCGGAGAGCCTTTGCCTGCGTCGATTGCTTTTCGTATTTCCTCAATCTTAGCCCGTATCTCGTCCGCCGACATATCGTTAAGGGCGTCCTTTACTCCGTTTTCCACCTCTGCAACAAGGCGTCTTACGCCCTCGTTATATTGGTAATAGCCTTGGCGAACCTGTTCCTCGCCCTCTTCGATTTGTTTTTCCGCATCGGCTATCTGCTCTTCAAACTCCCGCTTTCCCTCGGTATATTCCTTCCAGCCGGAATTGTATTCCGCCCAACCGCTCTTTAGCTTTTTTTCGCCGTCGGAAAGCTTTTTGTATGCTTCGTCAAGGGTCTTTTTCGCCTCGGAAAGCTTTTCCTCCGCCTCTTTTTCGCCGTCCGCAAGCTTTTGCTTTGCTTCGGAAAGGCTGCGTTCCGCCTCGTCCTTTATTTCGGAAAAGCGTTCTTCCTTACGAACGGCGGCAACCTGCTCAAATCTTTCGGCGTCGCCGTCCAAGGCTGTCCAGTATTCGTCGTCGAATGCGCCGAACTGCGCCGTATCCTCCATGGTCAGGAAAACATCGGTATAAACCTCATAGCAAAAGTTGCCCTCCGGAACCATTATATATGTATTTATTCTTCCGTCGCCTATGGTGGTATTGCCCCGCTCGTAGCTTATATACCGAGGGTTCATAACAACGCCGACCACCGTCCAGCTGCTGCGGACAAGGGAATTTTCAAGCGGGTCGTCGCTGTCGGTGGTATAGACGGAAACAGTATCTCCGATATTAAAGACCGTATGTAGCTGTGCGTGCTCTTCCACAACACATTCGTTTGCGCTTTTTGGCATTCTGCCCTCGAGAAGAACCGGCTCGTCTATCGTTTTATCCGCATAGGGCGCAGTCGTTACATCCGGAAGGGCGATTATTTTTGCGATAAGGCTTGCGTTATTTTCGTTTTCAACAAAAACATCCTTGGAATAGGTCGGATATATTCCCCTTATTCCGTCAACGGCACGAATCGCCTCCATATCCCCATCGTCAAAGCCGTAGGTGGAGAGCAGATGAATATCCATAAGGTTATTATCGTGAAAATATTCCTTTTGGGTCTCAAGCATATCCGGGCAGGCGGATTTAAGCCCGGCAAAAAAGCCCGCTCCCAATGCTATAATTGCAAAAATGGAGAAAAAGCGGCTTTTTGACCGCCTTATTTCTCTTATTATATCTTTAAGCAGTGCCGATTTCAAAAAGACGCTCCTTTCCCGAATTACCACTCAATATTTTCAACGGGGGTCGGGTTTTTGTTTATCTCTATTCCTATAACCTTGCTGCTGTTGATATGTATGACCTTATCCGCCATAGGGGTAAGGGCAAGGTTATGGGTGATAACTATTACCGTCATTCCGTTTTGGCGGCAGCAATCCTGCAAAAGCTTTAGTATCTGTTTTCCCGTTACATAATCGAGTGCGCCGGTAGGCTCGTCGCAAAGAAGTATCTTCGGATTTTTTGCAAGTGCTCTTGCGATGGCTACACGCTGCTGCTCGCCGCCGGAAAGCTGCGCCGGAAAGTTATTTTCCCTGTTTTCAAGCCCGACCTGCTTCAAAACCGTATCCGGGTCAAGGGGGTTTTTGCATATCTGGGAGGCAAGCTCCACATTTTCCTTTGCGGTAAGGTTTTGGATAAGATTATAGAACTGGAACACAAAGCCGATGTCATAGCGGCGGTATGTAATAAGCTCCTTGTTATTATATTTTGCAATATTATTGCCGTCTACGATTATATCTCCCTCGGTTACGGTATCCATTCCGCCGAGCATATTGAGAATTGTTGTTTTTCCTGCGCCGGAGGGACCGACTATTACAACAAATTCTCCTTTTTCTATATCAAAGCTTACGTGGTCGGAGGCGGTTATCGTAACCTCGCCCATTGTATAGCGTTTACATACATCTTTAAGACTTACAAAGCTGCTCAAGAAAAATTTTGCTCCTCTCTTAAACAAAAATTAAATTGTAAAAACATAAAACTTGTGCTATTATATATGGCAGACGGATTTTTGCCGTAAAATACCCATATAAATATGATTATATTTTATTTTTATTATATTTTATATTTGTGAACAAATCAACCGCTGAAAGGGGATTTTTATGAAGCTTATCGGTTTTTATAACTATACTGTCTGGCTTACATATGCGGGAGCGGCAGCAGCCGTCTGCGGAATTTTCTTTTCCGCCGCCGGTCACCCCTTCTGGGGGGTCATGTGCCTGCTTTTTGCCGGCTTTACGGATATGTTCGACGGAAAAATCGCCTCCACCATGAAGAGGACCGAGGCGGAAAAAAACTTTGGGATACAGATAGATTCTCTCTGTGACCTTATAAGCTTCGGCGTTCTTCCCATTGCCATTGGGTATGGGCTTGGGCTTTCCGGCGGATTTTTCTATGTTTCCGCAATATTGTATCTGATTTGCGCAATAATCCGCCTTGCCTATTTTAATGTTGACGAAATTATGCGCCAGCGGCAGGAAACCGGGCGCAGAAAAACCTATTACGGGCTTCCCGTAACGGCGGCGGCAATGCTTTTTCCGCTTATCTTCGGGCTTAAAAACCTGCTTGGAAACGCCCTTTTGCCGGTTTATCAGATTGCGCTTTTTGCGGCTGCCGCTGCTTTTATCTTAAAATTCAAAATAAAAAAGCCCCACGGCGCAGCTCTTTGGATAATCCTTGCGCTTGGGCTTGGGGTGCTTGCGCTTGTAATCACCGCCGGACTTTGACAAAAATATGCCCCTTCGCTTTTTTTCGAAGGGGCTTTTTTTTACAGGAGAGCTTATGGAAAACCACATACTTTTTACGGAATGGGGCAAAAAAATCGACCCCGCAAATGTACTTTCGGAATATCCCCGCCCGCAGCTTGTTCGGGAAAATTGGCGTTGCCTTAACGGATATTGGGATTACGCCATTACAAAAACGGCGGAGGAGCCGGAGCGTTATGACGGAAAAATCCTTGTTCCATTTTCGCCGGAGGCTCCGCTTTCCGGCGTAATGCGCAGCCTTTTGCCCGGAGAATATCTGCATTACCGCCTTTGCTTTGATTACAGAGGAAGCTCTCCCCACGCAATTTTGCACTTCGGTGCGGTTGACGAGCGGTGCGAGGTTTTCCTCAACGGAGAAAAAATCGGCGAACACCGGGGCGGCTATCTCCCCTTTTCCTTTGACATTGCGCCCGTGCTCAAACAAGGGAAAAATGTGCTTACGCTATCCGTCCGGGACGATTCGGACAGCTCCTACCATGCAAACGGCAAGCAGACCATTAAGCGGGGTGGTATTTGGTACACCGCCCAAAGCGGGATTTGGCAGACGGTTTGGCTTGAGGAAGCTGCGGAAAACTACATAGAAAGCATAAAAATCACTCCGGTGCTCAAAAGCGGCGAGGTTTTGTTTGAAATTTCCGCAAAAAATCCCGAAAATGCGAATATCGTAATCCGTGAGCACGGAGATATTATTGCCGAAGGGGCGGCGGACAAAAGCGGAAAAGCCGTGCTCAAAATAAACGCTTTTCGCCCAATACACCCTTGGACGCCCGACGACCCATTCCTCTACGATACGGAAATCACCCTTGGCGATGACCGGATAAAAAGCTATTTTGCCATGCGGGAATTTTCCGTAAAGCCCGATGAGCACGGAATAATGCGCCTTTGTCTTAACGGTGCTCCCCTTTTCCACAGCGGGGTTCTTGACCAGGGCTATTGGTGCGACGGACTTTATACCGCACCCTCCGACGAAGCCATGGTCAAAGACATTCTTTCCATGAAACGCCTTGGCTTTAATATGCTGCGAAAGCATATTAAAGTCGAGCCGCTTCGGTGGTACTATCACTGCGACAGGCTTGGTATGCTTGTTTGGCAGGACATGGTAAGCGGCGGCGTGATGAAGCATTTTATGCTGAAATCAGCCCTCTCCACCGTTGGGATAACAAAGCTTAGGGACAACAATTACCGCTTTTTCGGGCGGCTTGACGAGGCGGGCAGAAAAGAATTTATCGAGGACATGGAGGGCACGGTTCGCCACCTTTACAACTGCCCCTGCATAGCCCTCTGGTGCATTTTTAACGAGGGCTGGGGACAGTTTGACAGCATGAAAGCCTATGAGCGGCTGCTCTCCCTTGACAAAACCCGCACCGTTGATATTGCAAGCGGTTGGCACGACCAGGGCGGCGGCGAGCTTTTGAGCCTGCATGTCTACTTCCGTCCGTTCAAAATGAAGCACGACCGCCGAGCCGTTGTTTTAAGCGAATTCGGCGGATATAACTGCCATATTGCGGGGCATTGCTTTAACGACGCAGATTACGGCTACCGCCGTTTTCCTACCGCGGAAAAGCTTTCCGAGGCGTTTTGCCGCCTTTACCGGCGGGAAATTATCCCCGCAAAGGCGCAGGGGCTTTGTGCGGCGGTTTACACCCAGCTTTCCGATGTTGAGGACGAGCAAAACGGAATTTTGACCTACGACAGAGCGGTCTGCAAGCTTCCGGAGGCGGAAATCGCCGCCATAAACGAAATTCTTACAAAAGGTAAAGCCGAACCCGCAAAAGTTTAACCGAATCGGTTTTGAACTATAACCTTACCGTAGCCGTATCATCACAAAGTCCGCACATTCCGACCGTATCATATTATCAGAGCAAGAGAGATGTTGGTTTTTGAGCAGACTGACAAATCGAAATTA